>CAWKAR010000023.1:0-89289 GCA_963847625.1 candidate division FCPU426 bacterium
GAGTCCCATCGAATTTTTTATGACCTTTGCCTGGGATCCGCAAAGATGGCCGAAGGAGAAGGTATCGGAGTTTACAAAATTGTGGGCAAAGCGTGAGTTCGGCCCGAGGTACGCCGATGAGATTGCGGATATAGTTGCGAAATACACAAAGTATAATGCTAGGCGAAAGCCGGAACTCGTTGATGCTGATACTTTCAGTATTGTAAATTACAATGAAGCGGATAATGTCGTTGCCGATTGGAACGCTATAACGGTCAAGGCAGAGCAAATCTATACCGCGTTGCCTGATAATGCCAAGGATGCGTTTTTTGAGCTTGTTCTTTATCCGACCAAGGCAAGCGCAATAGTTACGGAGCTTTACGTTACCGCCGCTAAGAACCGCTTATATGTCTCACAGGGAAGGGCTGTGGCTAATGACCTCGCTGCGAAGGTTCGGAAGTTATTTAAAGCCGATGACGATGTGTCTCAATATTACAATCATCTGGCCAACGGCAAATGGGACCACATGGCGGACACGTCGCATATCGGATATACATCCTGGAATCCGCCGCCAAAAAATAATATGCCAGGGGTTGAGGAAATTAACGTTCCTGCCGAGCCGAACATTGGCGTTGCGATTGAAGGTTCAAGGTCCGCTTGGCCCGGTTCTTCTGATGAAGCGGTTCTGCCTGGATTTAGCGTGTTTGGCGAGCAACGTCGATATATCGACGTATTTAATCGCGGACAAACACCGTTTGAGTTCTCGGCTAAACCAAGCGCTGACTGGGTTGTTCTTTCTTCAACGAAAGGGACTGTTGAGAAAGAAACGCGCCTATGGGTGAGCATCGACTACGGCAAAGCGCCTGCAGGCGACGCTAACGGTTTTGTGAAGATTTTAGGCTCGGATGCTAACGAGGTAAACATCAAAATTAGTTCATTTAACCCTGCAGAACCCAAAAAGGATTCCTCAGAGGGCTTTGTTGAAGCTGACGGGTATGTTTCGATGGAAGCGGAGCATTACACAAATAAAATTGATGCGGGCGAGGTTCGCTGGGAGAAAATCCCGGATTATGGCCGGACTGATTCTGCTATGTCGATTTTTCCTGTTACCGCTCAAAGCGTTACGCCACCTAAAGATTCACCATGCCTTGAATATAAGATGTATATGTTTTCTAAAGGCAGGGTTGAGGTTGAGACGGTTATGTCTCCGACACTGAATTTCGTTCCCGACAGGGACCTGCGTTATGCTGTATCGTTTGATGACCAGCCGCCGCAAATCATAACCATTGTGCCGAAGAATTATATCGTCGCTTACTCAAACGAGGATTGGCAGGAATCTGTTAGAAATAATGCCCGTATAGTTAAAAGCGAACACTTGCTGTCTAATACGGGTTATCATACACTGAAAGTGTGGATGGTTGACCCTGGTATTGTGTTGGAGAAAATTATGGTTAATACAGGCGGCATAAGGCCAAGTTACTTAGGCCCGCCCGAGAGTTATCGTAATACATTAACCGATGATAAATCGAAAAACGCTGAAAACAACGCGGATGGCGGCGCTTTTGCGACGGGGAATTATCGTAATCTGTTTGCTGAAGCGGGATACCCCTCGGATAAAATTGGAGAGAAGATAAATTCTGCTTTTCAGCAGTTATTTCACGGCGACCCCTGCACGCAGGCAATATATTTTCCCGCCGGCAAAAATGCAAACGGCCCGCTCGCCTATATATTGGACGTAGGCAACGGTGATGTAGTCTCCGAAGGTATGTCTTACGGAATGATGATTGCCGTGCAGTTGGACAAAAAAGCGGAGTTTGACGCCTTATGGAATTGGGCAAAGACATATATGTATCACGATTCACCGAATCATCCTTCTTATGGTTTCTTTTCGTGGTCGGTTAAAACGAGCGGTGTGCCGAATGATGAATTGCCTGCACCTGACGGAGAGGAATATTTCGTGATGTCGCTTTATTTTGCCTCGAATCGCTGGGGTAACGGCCGTGGCATTTATAATTACAAGGCCGAGGCCGACCGGCTTTTAAGCGATATGAAAAACCGCGTAAGTATCACGGGTCCGACTATAAGAGGCACAATGACGGCCAAAGGGCTTTTCAATATCGAACACAAAATGGTTCGCTTCACTTCCGATGTTACACATATCGAGCATACAGACCCATCTTATCATTTGCCCGCGTTCTACGAGCTTTGGGCGAGATGGGGGCCTGAGGCAGACAGAACTTTCTGGATGCAAGCTGCTTCAGAAAGCCGGGACTTTTTCCAGAAGACAACAAACCCTGTTACAGGCCTTGCTCCTGACTATGCTAATTTCGACGGAACGCCATGGGCAAGTCCCTGGAACAGCGATTCCGCTAATTTTCAGTTTGACTCATGGCGCACTGTTATGAACTGGTCGGTGGACTGGGCATGGTGGGGGAAGGATGCACGCGAAAGACAATTGAGCGACCGATTACAGGCGTTTTTTGAGTCAAAAGGGATGTCTGCCTACGGAAACCAGTTTACACTCGACGGCAATCAGGTCGGCTCGGACCACTCTGTTGGATTAGTGGCGGCCAATGCTGTCGCTGGCCTTGCTGCTGCCAATCCGCGCACAAAACAATTTATCGAAGCGTTGTGGAATGCGTCTGTCCCAGCCGGGCAGTGGCGTTACTATGACGGGATGCTTTATATGTTTGCAATGCTTCATTGCAGTGGCGAATTTCGAATCTGGCGGCCCCAATAGCACCTATATAAAAGAGGATTTGGCTTCGCAAGCGATTTCTGAAATCCCCCAGACGGGCATAAGAATAGGGAGGAGGTTTTTTACCTGCCGGAACCTTGTTTTTTGCCTGATTTTGCAGGTCAGAGGTGCGATTTGCTTGAAAAGCAAAGTTTTTAAAAAAAAAAGCAAAAAATCCTTGACTTGCCTTTGCTCAAAGGGTATCTTATAAGTAAACGATTACTTGTTCGACTTATAATAGTAAGAGAGTTCGGCGGATTCGCCGGATATTATGGGTCTTGTAATGGAGAAGGGTGTGAAGATGAGTTTACGAGAGGATAGAGCATTTCTGGAGACAATTCTGAGATATGCGTCAGATGCGGTCAGAGTTTGTACGCATATCGCACGGATACGAATATCTCGCAAGGTTTACTGGTTGAAAGTCGGGACGGATATTAACAAGAAGGGTAGTTTAGATATTAACATTTTTTGAAGGAGGAGTAGAGTATGAGTAGAATATTGATTACTATTTGCGTTTCTTTGCTTTTAGCTTCCACAAGTTATGCCTATACCCCTTTGGTTATAGGTAACTGGGAAACTAACACTGGCGATGGGTGGGGTGGATGGATAAGCAGCAACGTGGTAGCCGCTAATCCGTTGCCCATCACTTTGTCGAACAGCGTTACCTATTCTCAAGGCACAGTTGGCGTTACTCTTGGGAGCAGTAGTTTGGATGTGGCAGGGTCAGGCTGGAAACAGAGTCTTGCTATAAGCATGGGCGGGTCCCAGGTGGCAGCTTTTCTTGGCAACACGACGTTTCAAATCGATGTGTCGGTTGCAGCGAGTAATGGTGTTTATACATCCGGCTATAGCGAGATAGATTCCGTTGCTATGAACGCCGGAGGTCCCGGATATACGACTTTAGTTTCAGGCAACCCCATCACTTATTACTGGTGGGGCAGCGCCGGTGCGCGGACAACGACACTGAGCGTAAATTACACCGCTTTCAAAGCGGCAATGACAGAAAGCAGCTGGGTTCAGATAGTCATTACGACCAATACAGGCGGTGGAGCACCAGCGGATATGTATTTTGACAATGCACGGCTTACTCCCGAGCCGGCAACAATGGCACTGCTTGGACTTGGCGGCCTTGCTTTGATTCGCAGGAAACGCTAAGTTTAACAGCTTGAATAGTTGAAAAGTAAATCGATAAAGCGCCGTCGCGATTCCGGAATATCCGAACGTTCGGTCGGAAACGCGGGGCGCTTTTCTTTTACTTCTGACTGGCCATTGCCCATCGGGGCATCACGTGTAAGGTGTTATTTTGACCGATACCATTTTTTCCGGCCCATGTTTAGAGCGATTTACTTAAAGCACGTTAATTTTTACAGCATTCAAAGCCGCAACACCCCTGTTATTTTGAAGAAATGGGGTTAAAGGCCCGGTTTTTTGCTGCAAAGCAAGGTTTTTTGAAAGAAAAGCAAAAAAATCTTGACTTACCATTGCTTGAATGGTATTTTGTAAGTAAGCGTTTACGTGGCGACTTATAATAGCAAGAGAGTCCGGCGGGATTCGCCGGATATTATAGGCCTTGTAATGGAGAAGGGTACGAAGGCGATTTTACGAGAGGATAGAGCAATTCCGATGACATTCCAGCGATATGCGCCAAATGCGGTCAGAGTTTGTACGCATATCGCACGGGTACAAATATCTCACAAGGTTCAACAGTTAAAAATTGAAATAAAGTATTAACGAGAAGGGTAGTTTGAATATTAACATTTTTTACAAGGAGGAGAAGTATGAGCAAAAAGATAATTATTATTTCAGCATGTCTTGTTCTTTCGTTAGCGTTGACGGCTTCGGCGTCCACAGGGGCATTTACAGGGCCTCAAACACACGCATTGCTGTCGGTGGACCTCAACGGTGGTACATCCGGGCAAGGCTGTCCTACTGAGGGCTGGAACGGTTCGTATAGCTCCCCGTCATTTAGCGCGGACCCCTACGGTGTGACGTGGCAGCCATGGGGCGGCCCGACCAACGCCTACGGCGATGGGACCGTTTTGCCATCGGGTACCGGTGTCACGAGCATTTCGAAGGCCTTTGGCTCTGTTAACCCTGTGACGTTGACAGTTAGCCTACCCGGCAGTGCCTCCAACTATGCCTCGGCAATGCTCAATTCGCGAGACCGTGGATATCCATCCCCCGATTACACTGCCGACAACGATATGTTCCGTGACTTTCTCTTTGTGGGCGGCAGCGGCAGCAACACGCAGGGCACCAACTATATGGAAGTCGAGGCCAGCGGACTGAATCCGGGTAGTACATACCAGATTGCGCTGTATGCCTACGACTCGACCGGTAGCCACTCAATGAACTGGACAGCGATAGCTCCGTATAACTCAGGCGGATATACCGACATCACCGGTTTTGTAGCCCCATCAGATGAGCAAACCATCACGTGGACAGGTAGCGGGGCTAGGCAGGCACCAGCCGTGTTCACGTTAACCGCGGACAGTAGCGGTAACATCTATGCTTGGGGTTTCGGTGGTAACGGCGTTACCGGCAACAGCAATGCCGATACCACTTACCTCGATGGTATCCAGATCATTCCCGAGCCGGCAACAATGGTTCTGCTTGGTCTGGGCGGCCTGGCTCTGATTCGCAGGAAACGCTAATTCAGTTGTTTGAGTAGTTGAAAAGTAAATCGATAAAGCGCCGTCGCGATTCCGGAATATCCGAACGTTCGGTCGGAAACGCGGGGGCTTTTCTTTTTACTTCATTAAGGCGGTCGCAAACGACTTCAATTGCTGAGAGTCAATTGTTTTGGCTCCCGTCTTTTGTTGAGTTTCTTTAATAAACTGCATCACTATCTGCGTCAATACGGCGCCGGGCCTCGGATAAGCGGCTACAATATAATGGGGGCCGGGCTTCGATTCCCCCTCTTCCTTTTCCATCTCGGCCCTGAGGTTGTCAGGCGTTATTAAGGAATTGGCGTATTGGAAGACGACCTTGTCCATTGCCTTATATACTTCCTTGCTTTCCTTGAGCATTCCATAATAGTCAAGGAGCTGCGCAAAAACGTAATTGGACGTTGTATATACGTCCTGACCTTGTTCCGATTTTACCTGCCCGCCATCCTTTGTCCGACACATAGCCCAGCCCATGGTGGTCTTGTTATTGTTGTAAATTGTTTTAAGAATCTGCTTTGCCCTTTCGGCAGGGATAAACGGCTCTTCTCCCATAGCAATCAGATACCATAGGCTGTCGAGCTGATTAGTCCAGACGTCGGTGTTTGTTTTGCTAGTCAGGGGGTCGTAGCAGGTGATATAATACTGCATTCTCCGGCCTTTTTTGTTTTTCTTGTCCTGCCATAGTTTCTCAAAGGTAACCGAGGCCTTTTGGAAGCAGTCCTCATATCGTTTTTTGGCCTGATTGTCATTCATCATCTCCGCCATTCGGGACATTGCCTGACAGCTGGCAAGGAACGTGGTGGTATCGTAAGCGTCTGCCCCGAACAGGACCAGGTTATCGAAAGTGTTCTTAACCTCTTCGGGATTGCCTTCGGGTATGCCGTCTTTGTCTATATCGAGATCCATCGAATGCTCGAATCCGAATTTCAGCGTCTCCCAGTTTTTCTTGAGGAAATCCTTGTCATTTAGGAATTTTACGTTGCGCAGTACCCTTAAAACCAGCTTCGGGAAAAGGTCAACCCAGTAATTATTGTTGTACCACGCATAATCGCTTACGTTACGCAGAGCATGACCTTTCGGCAAAGCGCCTACATCATGAGCGACGCTGCCCTTGACCTTAAAAGCATCTCTTATCTGGGTCAGCGACACGTTCTCGTATTCTTCCGGATGCTCTTCAAAATGCTTTCTCGCTTCAACAAAAGAGGCGTGGTAATGATAGTAACGCTTTGTGGGGTCCTCCGCCAGAATCGAGTTAATGAACCGCTGGCAAAGTTCCTTTTCTATATTAGGAAACAGCACCATTAGAACCATCGAATACCAATCGACATCCGAGGGGTCAATATAGGCATAATCGAAACATTCAAGGAAGCGGGCGGTATCGTTGCCATTTTGGTCTTCAACCCACACGGCGGCGTTTGACAAGGGGAAACTGAATTCGTTAAAAATCAGCCTCGTCAGCCGTAACGCACCGGTCTTATCCCCTTTATAGGATGGGCTTTTTTGTATCTGTTCGAATATTCTGTTTTGTATTGTTTCAGTTTTGCTTAGCCATTGGGGGTAATTGTCGAGAGCGAGTTTGGCCATATCAATGGCGCGGGTCTCTTTGTTTTTGAAATATTTGACATATTTGCGTTCGAATAGTTTGCCGTCAATATATCGCTGCTGCGGGAAGTCCAAAGCGGCGACAAACGGAATTGTTTTTGTTTCCTTTGGTTCTAGTGTAAAGGAAACGCCGATGGCTGCGCCATAATCCTGATTGAGAATCGGCGCTCTCTTTCGTAAAAACTGCCGTCGTCATTCAGCAGCAAGTCCTGTTTAAGACGGTTCAGGCAAAAAGAGGGGTGCGTATCTATTTTGACGCCGGCCATTTCAGGCACAGCAATAACCATTCTGTCTTCACATTCGGCGCTTGCCATAACCACGCCTCTTATTCCAGCCGAACTGAAATCTTTATGAATGTGGCCCTTTACCGGCGTTGCACATATATAAACGGTGTCCTGGTCGGTGGGCTTTAATTCCTTTTCCTGAAGATTTACCAGCGACGGCCTCGGTATGACGAGGGTAATTTGATGCTCTTTTTTCGATGTATTGGTTACCTCGAACTCCTCAACACCAATGGGCATAAGGGCCTGTTTGTCGCCGGACAAAAACGGAGAAATCAGCTTTCTTGTTACGGTTACGTTATCTAATTTGTAAGAAATCAGTGCTAAAGGCGTAGCGAGAGAAAGCGAAACCTGCTTTTCGGATATCGGAGGATGATAATAGTTTTTCAATGCGGGCACATCATCAGGGCCTTCCGCCTTCGTTGGATTCTTCGCGGTGAGCATAACAGATTTATCATCAACGCGAATAAACGGGGCCGAGGCGAATTGAATGGCATTTTGATTTAATAAAATCAGCCGTCCGGCATTATTTAGCCGGTTATATAAACCTTCTGGAGATATGCCTATTGAGCAGGTAGGAGCCCCCTGTAAAAAAATCGTATGGGGGAACTGCAGGGTTTTGGACATCCCCTGAAAGTGGACCGTCATTTTATTCTTAACGTAAATCTCGGATATCTGTGTCCCTGAAATTGTAAAAACGTCGTTAATTTTCAAGCTGCCTGCCTTTGACATTCAATATCTCCTTAGTTCTGGGAATAACCGTTTGTTTTATGGCTTTTTCCTGATTTCGAGCGCAAAAAAATAAGCAGACGACATATACGCGCGTGGGTTTATACAGGTTCATGCTTATGGCGCCCCAAACGTCCCTGAAGCCCTTTTTTAAGCCAAAATAATACTAGCCGGCCGTTAACTTGTCAACGGATGTCAAGGTCGCTTATTTATACATCTCATCAAACGACTTCTGGGCAGCCACAACCGCGGCCCGCATCATATCCTCGGCCTTGGCTGTTTCACGTTTGGCAAGAACCGCCATCAGGGCTTTGGTATCCAGCTCAGCGGCGGCCTTTGCACAGGCCTCCCAGCTCAACACGCTTCTTATTACCCTGTCGATTCCCTGCTCAGCGTTATCATAAGCCCGCGTCTGCATATCGTGACCCTTCCAGCGGGCATATCCCGCCTGCTGAAGAAGACCGGCAATCGCGATATTCATCCCGTTAATGCGTGTGCCGTGGTCGATATCGTATTTACCTGGCCCGCCGAGGATAATGCCGTCGTTATAACCCTGGCTGTTGAGGTGCATATGCACCATCATATCGTTGTCTAATTCCTCGACGCTGTCGTAAACGTGGTCAAGACCAATCATTTCCGAATGGCCGAATTCCTTGTTGACGCCTTTATTCTTCAAGGAGACGCCAAATTCCTTCTCGATGGAGTCGCCTGTTTGGCGGCGGCTGTGGTCGCCCTGACCGTGATTCCGCCGAAAAAAAGCTAACCTGAACGCGGAAAGAGAAAGAACCTTTTATGGAAGAACTGAAAAAACAGTACCCTGAAAAGTTCGTCTCGGAAGCGCAGGTCTTCAGTCATATCCATCCCGGCGACCGCATCTTCATCGGCACCGGCTGCGGCGAGCCGCAGTACCTGGTGCAGGCCCTGATCGAGTACGTCGAAGTCGCACCCCAAGGCGTTCTTCGACGCCGAGGTGCTGCACGTCTGGACCCTGGGCGTCGCCCCCTACGCCGACGAGAAGTTCAAGCAGAACTTCCGCCACAACTCGTTCTTCATCGGCGACAACACCCGCGAGGCGGTCAACCGGGCCTGGCGGACTACACGCCCGATCTTCCTCTCGCAGGTGCCCGGACCTCTTCGACCGCGGGTTCGTCCCGATCGACGTGGCGCTGATCCAGACCTCGCCTGCCCGACGAGCACGGCTACATGAGCCTGGGCGTCAGCGTGGACATCGTCAAGGCGGCCGTGGAGAGCGCGCCGGCTGGTCATCGCCCAGGTCAACCCGCACATGCCGCGCGTGCACGGCGACACGCTTCATCCACATCGAGCGACGTGGACTTCATCGTGCCCTACGACGAGCCGCTGCTGGAGTACGAGCCCGACGGTCGTCCGACGAGATCGCCCAGCGCATCGGCAAGTACGTGGCGCGCATCGTCGAGGACGGCGACACCATCCAGGTCGGCTACGGCAGCATCCCCAACGCCATCCTGGCCAACCTCGACGGACAAGAAGCACCTGGGCGTGCACACCGAGCTGCTCACCGACGGCATCGTCGAGCTGATGAAGCAGGGCGTCATCGACAACTCGCGCAAGACGCATCGACCGCGGCAAGACCGTGGCCACCTTCTGCATGGGCACGCCGGACGACCTACGAGTTCATCCACGACAACCCCAGCCATCGAGTTCCGGACGATCGACTACACCAACAACCCGCTGGTCATCGCGCAGCAACGACAACATGACCGCCATCAACAGCGCCCTGGAGATCGACCTGACCGGCCAGGCCACCGCCGAGTCGATCGGCAAGATCTTCTACAGCGGCATCGGCGGCCAGGCGGACTTCATGCGCGGCGCGGTCCTGGCCCCGGGCGGCAAGACCATCCTGGCCATGCAGTCGACGGCCGAGAACGGCGACGGTCTCGCGGATCGTGCCGTTCCTCCAGGAGGGCGCGGGCGTGACGCTGACCCGCGGCGACATCCATTACGTGGTCACCGAGTACGGCATCGCCTACCTGCACGGCAAGAACATCCGCGAGCGGGCCATGGAGCTGATCGCCATCGCCCATCCCAAGTTCCGGCCCTGGCTGATCGAGGAGGCCAAGAAGCTCAACCTGATCTACCGCGACCAGGCGTTCATCCCCGGCAAGAGGGGCGAGTACCCGGAGGACCTGGAGACCTACCGCACCACCGAAGACGGGCGTCGAGATCCTGCTTCCGGCCGGTGAAGATCAGCGACGAGCCGCTGCTCAAGGACTTCTTCTACTCGCTGTCGGACAAGAGCATGTACCGCCGGTTCATCTCGCGTGCGCAAGGACATGCCCCACGAGCGGCTGCAGGAGTTCGTCGTCATCGACTACACCAAGGAGATGGTCATCCTGGCGGTCACGGCTCCAGCAGGAAAGAGCGAGGAGATCGTCGGGCGTGGGCCAGTACGGCATCGACGAGAACGACGCACACCGCGGAGGTGGCCTTCGTGGTGCGGGACGACTACCAGAACAAGGGCATCGGCACCGAGCTGCTGGCCTACCTGACGCTTCTGGCCAAGAAGCAGGGCCTGCTCGGGCTTCACCGCCGAGGTGCTGGTGGAGAACACGGCCATGCTGCACGTGTTCGAGAAGATGGGGTTTGACATGCGAAAACGGACCGGACGGCGGGCGTGTGTACGAGCTGAAGATGGCGTTCAAGGGAGGCAAGGATGGACGCTGAGACTCCGACATAAAATATCTGTTTCGAGCCGCGCTCCGTCGCCGTCATCGGCGCCTCCGCCAGCCCGGCAAGATCGGCTACAAGATCGTGCGAGAACATCGTCGCCGGCGGGTACCAGGGCAAGATTTATCCCGTCAATCCCAAGGGCGGAGAAATCCTGGGCCTGCCCATTCTCCCAAGCCTGGACGAGATCCGGCGGCGAGATGGACGTGGCCTGCCATCGCGGTGCCCGCCAAGGTCGTCTTCGACGCGGTCAGGCAATGCGCCGGCAAAAGGCGTGAAGTTCCTGCCCATCATCTCCTCCGGGTTTTCCGAGGTGGGCAACATCGACGAGGAGACAAGCATCGTCGCCTTCGCCCGCGAGCACGGCATGCGCGTCCTGGGGCCCAACATCTTCGGCATCTATTCGGCCAATGCGCCGGCTTGAACGCCACCTTCGGGCCCAAGGACATACTGCCGCGGCAACGTGGCCATCATCACCCAAAGCGGCGCGCTGGGGATCGCCATGATCGGCAAGACCGCCGTGGAGAACATCGGCCTTTCGGCCATGGTTTCCGTCGGCAACAAGGCCGACCATCGACGAGGCCGACCTGCTGGAATACCTGGTCGGCAGACGCGCGACCAGGGTGATCATGATGTACATCGAGGGCGTCACGCGACGGCGAGCGGCTCATCGAGCCGCTCAAGCACGGCTGACGAGCAAGAAGCCCGTGGTGGTGATCAAGTCCGGGCGCTCCAAGCGCGGCGCCATGGCGGCGGCCTCGCACACCGGCTCCCTGGCCGGCTCGGACGAGATCTTTGAGCGATCATGCAGGCAGTGCGGCGTGCTGCGGGCCGAGAGCCTGGAGGACGCCTTCAACTGGTGCAAGTTCCTCGCCCGCAGCGCCCGACGCCCAGGGCGAGAACACGGTGATCATCACCAACGGCGGCGGCATCGGCGTGATGGCCACGGACGCCTGCGAGAAATACGAGGTGCAACGCTCTACGACGACCTGCGAGATCCTGAAAGCGGCGTTTTCCAAGGTGACCCCGGATTTCGGCTCCACCAAGAACCCGGTCGACCTCACCGGCCAGGCCCGTCCGAGGACTACAACGCGGCCCTGGACGCCGCGCTGAAGCAGGATAGCATCCACGCGGTGATCGCGCCTGTACTGCGAGACCGCGGTTTTCGACGCCGAAAGCCTGGCCAAGATGATCCAGAAGCAACACGGAGAGTTACCGCCAGGGCGGCAAGCCGTCGTTTTCTCCATCTTCGGCGGCGAGAAGACCGAGGAGCGCCCTGCTTTCACTCCAGCGGGCAGAACGCCCCGGTGTTCGCGGACGTCTACCAGGCGGTGTCCTGCCTGGGCGCGCTCTCCCAGTACCGCCATTCCCTTGTGCCCCCGGAGGACGTCGCTGGATGCCCCGGTATCCGACCAGGCGAGTGGAGGCCGTCCTGAGCAGGCCCGGGGAGAAGGCCGCACCTTCCTGCTGGCCCACGAAGGCCGCAGCTGATGGAGCTGGCGGCGTGCCCGTTCCCAAAAGCGCCGTGGCCCGCAACCTGGACGAGGCCGTCAAGGCCGCGGAAGAGATCGGCTATCCCCGTGGTCATGAAGGTCGTTTCCCGGGACATCCTCCATAAGAGCGACGTGGGCGGCGTGGCGCTGGACCTGGACAACGCGAAGGAGGTGATGGACGCCTACCAGGCCATCATGCACAACTGCCGCGAGCGCATACCCCGACGCCGTCATCGAGGGCGTGGAGGTCTCGGAGATGGTGCGTCGCGGCACGGAGACCATCGTGGGCGCCCGGCGGGACAGGTCCTTCGGGCCGATCGTCATGTGCGGCATGGGCGGGCATATACGTGGAGGTCATGAAGGACGTGGCCTTCCGGGCGCGTGCCCTGCTCCCAGACGGAGCTCACTGGAAATGATCAAGGCAACCGCTCTACCCCCTGCTGCTGGGGGTGAGGGGGGAGAAACAAGAAGGACCTCGACGGCGTGATGGACACGATCGTCAAGCTGGGGTCGTTGGTGAGAAATTGCCAGGGGATTTCCGACATTGAGGTCAATCCCCTGGTGGTGTACGATCACGGGCAGCGGCGTCAAAGCCGTGGATGTCCGGGTGATACTTTCTGAAAGGGTTGCCGCCAAATGAAAACCATTGTCGTCGCATCGACCAGCAAGAATTCCGGGAAAACCAGCCTGATCGTGGGCCTGGCCGCCGCCCTGGGGAAAACTGCCGGCTACATGAAGCCCATCGGCGACCGGCTGATCTACCAGAAAAAGAGGCTGTGGGATTACGATTCCGCCCTGGTGACGCGCCTGTGGAAGCTCCAGGAGAGCCCCGAGGACATTTCCATCGGCTTCGAGCACGCCAAGCTCAGGTACAAGTACGACGCCGCACTGACCGCGGAAAAGCTGCGCGAGGTGGCCGCCCGCGCCGGCGCCGGCAAGGAAATCCTTTTCGTGGAGGGCGGCAAGCACCTGGGCTATGGCATCTCGGTCTTCCTGGACGCCGTTTCCGTGGCCCGCGACCTGGATGGCGAGCTGATATTCGTGGTCAGCGGCCCGGAAGGCGCCATCGCCGACGACCTGGTGTTCATCAAGAAGCACTGCGACCTCAAGGGCGTCAAGTTCAAGGGCGTCCTGATCAACAAGGTCCACGACCCGGAGGATTTCAAGACCGCCCACCTGCCGGCGCTCAAGGCCCAGGGCCTGCCTATCCTGGGAATCCTCCCCTACCGGGCCGAGCTGACCCATGTCACCATGGGCTTTCTCACCGAGATCCTCTTCTCCAAGACCATCGCTGGCGAGGGAGGATTGGGCAACGTGGTGGAGCACATCGTGGTGGCGGCCATGTCCGTGGGGTCGGCGCTGCGGGAGACGCCCTTCAACAAGGACAAGAAACTGGTCATCACCAGCGGCGACCGCAACGACATCATGCTGGCGGCCCTGGAGGGCGGAACTTCCGGCATACTGCTGACCAACAACATCCTGCCTTCCCCCCAGGTGCTGGCCCGTGCCACGGAGCGCAACATCCCGCTGCTGCTGGTTTCCACCGACACCTTCCATGCCGCCAAGCAGGTGGACGACATGGAGCCCCTGCTGACCCAGCATGAGCCGGAGAAAATCGCCATTTTGACCAGAATTGATCGAAGGAAAACGTGGGAATTAGTGTACGCAAATTACATTTGAATCGCTTCAGAACCTTGAAAATCGCCTTTTTCTCCGCCGTCCTGGCGGCCCTGCGCTAGCATCATATCTTCCACCCCCGTTGAATAACACGGCCACCCCTCCCGATGGAGGGGTGTGTGCTTAAAAGAATTTTACACTCACCCCTTCCCTTGGAAAGCCTGCCCCGAGCGAAGTCGAGGGGGGGACGGGGGAAGGTGGACTGCGGCTCTTCCATTTTTCCCTCCTTGCCCACGGTGGGCTTGATAAGCCCGACGAGGATTCATCCTGGATGGCTACGTCCAAGTCCCGTTAGAGGGGGGTGAGAGGAAGTGCGGTAGTTCCCTGCCCTTGGTTTAATGCTATAATGGGTTGTGCCGGGGGGAAGTCAGAGCACTTGTGCCCGGCTTTAAAATGTTGCTATTATTTTCTTGTACATGACGAAAATGGGGGTCTCAATGCACAGGGCCAAATTGTTGTTTGTAATTGCGGGACTTATCTTAGTTCCCACAATGGCAAAGGCAGGGATTGAGGCAACAAACAGCAGTGCGTTTTATATAAATGGAAGTTTTGGGAATATTTATAACACCAGTGATGACGCAAACCACTATTTTGTCTCGTCCGGTGGAAATTATCCTCAGGCATTCTGCCGAATTGCAGGATTAGGTTTGGGTTATAATTTTAATAATCATTTTGGTTTGGAAGGCGGCGTCAATGGGGGACCTGACAGGGTTTATCAGGCGGATTTTATAATGGGACCAAAAACAATCACAAATATTACGGAATGGGACGCTTCCTATATTTACTTAATGCCTACCTTGAATTTTGCCAGTTATAACAATATTTTCCCTGACGGCTTGCATTCAACCATGCACACGCTGGGGCTAAAAATTGGTTCTAGTTATATGGATGGAACTACCCAAATTTCAAATAATTATGGCGGCATTTATGCGGGCGGTTATAAACAAGGGTCCGTTGGGAATTGCGCTGGAATCATGTATCGGTATACTGAAATGTTCGGAGACCATTTTAGTGTTTCGATCGAATGTGGATATGATTGGCTGCAATTCCATAACATTCAAAATAGCGATGGAACGGGATATTTCGAAATTCATCCCTCGACGAGTCCGGAACAAAATGCTGACGATTCAAATCTTACGGTTGATGCTTCCGGAGTTTATTTAAAATTTGTCTTAGCGGGATGGTTTTCTTCTCCCGTGATATTAATGGGAGCCCCAAAAAAACAAGCAGACCCAATAACCGGTTACTGATCCCTGCCTGCAACATCTTTTTCCCATCACTCAACCCTAAGCACTTCCCCTCCCCTGCCTTTCATAGCTGTGGTGGGTAGAGTAGGGGGCAGGCGCGGTAGTTGAGCCCCGTTTCCAGCCCACTCGTCAAACCGTACGTGAACTCTTCGTTTATAAAAAAGGCCGGGCCCGCAAAGCGGACCCGGCCTTTTTGCATCCTTTCACTCACCCCTCCTGGCCACGCCTGCCAGCGTTTGGCCAGGAGAGGCCGGGGGAGGTGGATATCCGCGGGACAGGTGTTTTCCTTATGCAAGGCAACTTTAACAACAAAATTATAATTAAAACGAACTTGAATTCGATTTAATAAGAAAGTATAGTGCTTCCATGAACCCTAAAGACTTCCAATCCTCGGATTCCGGGCGCTGTCTCAAGACACCCCAGGGATATTGGGCCTTCGTCCCGAACCCCTTGCCGCCCAAAATACAGGCGACCTGGGGGCTGACCGGCCTGTTGTCGCAAGCCGACCGGGCCTTGAGCGAACTGGCGGGCGTGGGCCAAATTCTCCCCAACCCCCATTTGCTCATCCAGCCGGCCATCCGCCGCGAGGCCGTGTTAAGTTCACGGATCGAAGGCACGCAGGCAAGCCTGAGCGACCTTTTTTATTTCGAGGCCGGCGCCCCGCCAGAAAACCGGCCCGGCGACGTGCGGGAGGTGGCGAACTATGTCCGCGCGCTTGAACACGGCCTGGCCAGCCTGAAGCGCCTGCCGTTAAGCGGACGCCTGGTGCGGGAGATCCACGAACACCTGATGCGGGGCGTCCGGGGTGGCGCCGCCGCGCCCGGCCAATTCCGCAAAACGCAGAATTGGATCGGTCCTGCCGGATGCACCTTGAACAGCGCCGCTTTCGTGCCGCCCCCGGTGGAGCTGATGCATCAGGCCATGTCGGACCTGGAAAAATACCTGCACCGTGACGCCGGGGTGCCGCCCCTGATCCAATGCGCCCTGGTGCATTACCAATTTGAAGCCATTCACCCCTTTATTGACGGCAACGGGCGCGTCGGCCGGCTGTTGACCACCCTTTTTCTGTGCGAACGGGGTATTTTACCCTCGCCTTTGCTCTATCTTTCCGCCTACTTTGAACGGCATCGGCAGGCCTACTACGACCGCCTTCTCGCGGTCAGCCAGAAAGGGGCCTGGCATGCCTGGCTTGAATTCTTCCTCCGGGGCCTGGCGGAGCAGTCACGGGAAGCCCTTCTAGGAACCAAGCGCCTCCTAGCCCTTCGCGCGCGAATCCAGGAAGCCGTCCGCGGCAAGCGCATCCCCGCGGCGGCTTTGCGCCTGGCGGACCACGTGTTCGAGAACCCAGTCGTCTCAGCGGCCGCCTTGGCCAAGCGGTGGAACATGAGCTACCCTTCCGTCATGAAAGGAATCACCCACCTAGTCAAGCAAGGTTTCCTGCGCGAGTCGACCGGAAAGCAGCGGGGCCGCTTATTCGTTTGCGGGGAGGTGTTCAAGATGCTCTCTGGGATGGATTCGTTATCAAAACCATAGAATTGCAGGCGTCAAGATGGGCTGGCCGGACGCAGACCCTCGTCTCGATGAGGCATTGGATCGGGTAGGAGGGGGAGCGTGAGCTCCCCCGTCCTCCCACACCACCGGACGTGCGGGTCCGCATCCGGCGGTTCCTTGGTTATGCCGTTAGCCTCGGTAGACCAAGGGCGTTGAAATAGGTAATTGGAACCGCGACGTTCATTCCGGCCCCGGCAGTAGTGGCCCACCTGTGGCGACGGTGATTGGCCATCGTCCTGGCGGTATCGGGAGCTAGCCCCCTCGCCACCAAGTTCTTATATACGGCCTTTCTCGTCTTCCACTGTTTCAGGATCAGTACCCGAAGTTTCCTGCGAATCCACGCATCCAGTTCACCGAAGATTTTCGGCGTTTCCGCCAGTTTGAAGTAGTTCTTCCAACCCAGCAAATACGACCGCATCCCTTCGATCACCTGTTTCACGTTTCTTCCGCAGTTCCTCCTGGTAGCTTCCCTGATTCTGTCCTTGAACCGCTTGAGAGCTTGATCCGCCACTTTGAGTTTCACCTGGCCTTTTGCGTACCAGAATTGAAAGCCCAGGAACTTCCTTTGGGAAGCCCTGGCGACCGCGCTCTTTTGCTCGTTGATCCTGAGCTTCAGCTTTCCCATGAGCTTCTGCATAGTCTGCATGGCCTTTTCAGCCGCCGCCTTTGACCGCACGTACACGTTGCAGTCGTCGGCGTAGCGGCAGAAGGCCAGCCCACGTTTGGCTAACGCCCAGTCCACTTCGTTCAAGAGCAGATTGGCCAACAACGGGGAAAGCGGCCCGCCTTGCGGCGTGCCTTCTTCCCGTTCCTGCCGGATTCCCTCCTTCATGATTCCGGCGTTCAAGTACCGCCGAATCAGCCTCCGCACCCGGTTGTCTTCGATTCGTTTCGCCACTCTATCCATGAGGATGTCGTGGTTCACTCTGTCGAAAAACTTCTCGAGGTCGACATCCACCACCCACCTGCGGCCTTCCTGGACAAAGCTCCTGGCCTGTTTGACGGCCTGATGGGCGCTTTTCCCAGGGCGGAAGCCGTAGCTGTTCGGATGGAACGTCGGGTCGAGAATGGGTTGCAGAACTTGAAGCAGGGCTTGCTGGATCAACCGGTCGACAACCGTTGGGATGCCCAATTGTCGCACCCCACCGCTCGCCTTTGGAATTTCCACGCCTCGCACCGCTTGCGGCATATAGCGGCCCTCTAGAAGAGCCGCCTTAATAGCCACCCAGTGTTGGCGCAAATGTTCCTTGGTTTTCTCGATAGTCAATCCATCAACGCCTGGTGCGCCGTCGTTCTCTTTCACCCGTTTCCACGCGTCTTGCATGTTCCGGGTTGCGACACAAGCCTCCATGAGGTTGTGCCGCCAGGCCGGGTCAGTTGGTTCCACCACCGCCTTTCGCGCTTCGACACGCAGGGCTCCTTTCGGGCTTCCAGCCCTATCCGTTCCCTCGCGCTTCGGATTTTCTCCAAACTTGTGTCGCTTGGCGCTCATGAGGTTGGTGGCTCCTTCCCTTCCTTGGTTCAGCCCTTCCCCCCGTCATGGCGGGTACTATGGCTTCTGCTGACTCCTCGCTTCGGTCGGTTAACCTTGCCCTTTCGGGCTTTAGGCGAGGTCTCCCCGGATAAGAACGAAGACTTTCATTCCGCAACCGCCGGATCTACGTCGCACTCCTTTGGGTTTAGCTGGGCTTTGTGGATACATGGCCACTCGCCCGGATCGCGCCGCCTTATATCCGGTTTCTGTTCGTCGGCTCGGAATTTTGCTTCCCCCTTCCTTCGGATTCCAGGTCGCCCTGGACACCCTTGGGTTCTGCTAGCGGTTCCTCGACCAGGTCCGCGGGGGACTTTCACCCCTTAGTCTTCGCCCATGCCGGGCGTACAAATAAAAGGCGCCCTTGTTCAGGGCGCCTTATCGCGATACCGGGCTCTTTCACTTCCCGAACAGGCCCTTGAGCATGTCCCCTCCCTTGTCCTTGAGGAGATCCTGGGCCTTTTTCGTTCCCTCTTCCACGGCCTTCTGCTTGGCCTCGTCAATCTTCTTGTTGATGACCTTGGTGGCGGCCTTCTTGGCCCCCTGGAGGAAATCGGGCCTGGCCTTGGCCATGGTGGGGCCGCTCATCTCGACGTCATAGGTAGCCCAGCCCTTGTCGTCGCCGAAGGCGTCCTGGAGCGCGCCCAGGTTCACCATAGCGGGGTTGAAGTGCGGGATGACGTGGAAATCCACGTCCGCCCCCGGCTTCATCCATCCGTTGGACTGGATCATCAGGTTGCCTCCCCGGCCGTCGGCCCCGGTGTCCGTGATGAAGTCGCTCCAGCTGGCCTTGCCGCCGGACATGGCGAAATCCGACTCGGTGCGGTCGAAGGTGATGTCCATGGTGATGGCCTTCTTGGTGGGCTCGTGGGGGATGACGCTGGCCAGCTTCTCCTGCATGTCCAGGTGGGCGAACTTGCCCTGCGCCAGCTTGAAATGCCCCTTCATATCAAGGTTGCGCTTGATGGCCTTGCCGTTGAGGCCCTTGCCCGTGCCCTTGGCCTCGAAGGAAAGCGTGCCGAAGACCTTGTTGCGCAGGGCCTGCAGCGAGGCCTTCTTGGGGTAGGAATCCGCGTAGCCGTTGACCGCGTCCTCGGCCTTCAGGCCTTTCAGCGCGGCGTTGAAGGCGTAGGATGCTCCCGGCGGAACCAGGTTGGCCTCCACGTGGGCCGCCAGGGAGCCGCGGAAAACGTCCAGGTTGAGATCAACCACGGCCTTCTGATTGGCCAGCTTGAGGGTCTGGACCAGCTTGCCCGTGGCCAGCTTATACATCTGGATGGAATCCACCCCGATCGCCCCGTCCACGCTCACCCCCGCCGGGATCGACTTGGCCAGGTTCAGGGGCGGCGGCTCGGGGGCCGCGGCCGCCTTGGCCAGCTCGGCCTCGGTCGGATCCGGGGTCTCCTCGTCCAACCCCGCCAGGGCCGCGACGGGATCCAGCACCAGCTTGGGCGAGGTGATCTTGTAGAGGACCTTGGCCTTTATGCCCGCCAGGGGTCCCCTCAGGTTGGCCAGGGTGTAATCGGAAACTTTCAGCTCGATGTTGACCGGCGAGCCGCCCATGCTGAACTTAAGGTCCTTGGCCTGGACCAGGGTGGGGCCGGCTTCAATGGAGCCGTTCAATCCTTCCAGGGCCGGATAGGTTCCGTAGGTCACGCCCACGGAACTGAAGGCCAGCTTCACCAGGGCCTTGAGATTCACCGGATCGGCCACGGCCCCCTGGGCCTGGGCGTTAAGCTTCACCTCTCCCTTGGCCTTGATGCCCTTGGGCAAGGTCTTGAGCATCGAAGGCGGCACCAGGTCGTCGAGGATGGACGCCAGTTTCACGTCCACTTCGGCGTTTACGTCCACCTTGGGGGAGCCCATGAGCGACTCCACCTGCCCCTGGCAGGAGACCTGGACGCTGGGAAGCTTCAGCAGCATGTCTTTCAGGTAAAGGATGTCCTTGCCCAGGTCCAGCTTGAAGCGCATGGACAGATCCACCGGGATCTTCTTGCCTTCGGTCTGGGCCACCAAGTCCAGTTTAAGGCGCGAATCGCCGCCGCCGGAAAGGGAAAAACCGGTCAGCTCGAAGTTGAGGTCCTTGACGGCGTTGGTGGTTCCCTTCTTGTAGTCCTTGTAGACGAAATTAGCCTTGGAAATGACCAGGGAGTTGATGGCCACCGGCAGTTCCCCCACCGGGCCGGTCTTTGCGGCCGGGGCGGCCGGGGCCGCGGGAGTGGCGGCCTTGGGCGCGCCGGTCATGTCGCTGAAGTTGTAGACCCCTTGGGCGTTCTTCTCGATGAGAATATTGGGGGCGATGAACTTGATGGTGATGACGGCCTTGCGCGCCAGCAGGGATCCCAGAAGGCTGTACTTCACCTGGGCGTCCTGGTTGGAAAACAGGGGGTCAGCGGAAAACCCGGCCGCGTTGCCGACGCGGACGTTCTTCAGCCGCACGCCGGAGAAAATGCTGAAGGAGACCGAATCCACCTTGACTTCATGCTTCAGCTGGGTGGAAAGGGTCTTGCAGGCCTCCACCCGGACCTTTTCCCAGGGGATGAACATGGGCGCGATCAGGGCGGCCAGGAAAAAGAGAACCACCAGGCCGGCCGCCACCAGAACCAGTTTCTTCCAAAGTGCCGTCTTACCTTCTTTCGCCGCCATATTTCCCCCTAAAAAGCAAAAAGCCGAAAACCACCATCGGCTCATTTATTCCACCCGCTTCCCCCCAGCGCCCCAAAAAAGGGGCGCTGGTCTGGGTGGCCAAGCTCTTTTTTCAGCCAACATTTCGTTCGGAGCGGAGTATCTCCAGGGCCTGCCTCGTGGGAATACTCTTGCCGTCCACGATGAACTCCACCTTGTGCTGCAAGATCAGCTGGATTCTCTCCACCACCGGAATTCTCAGGTAGTCCTGCTTGGACAAATACCTCAGCCCGTCCTCGTGCTTGACAGCCACTTGATCTATTCCCATTCGTCCCTCCCTTTATTGCTTACCCTTGCCTGACTTTGCCGTTTCTTTTACTGATTCCTTGGCGGTTTCTTTCACGGGCTCTTTGGCCGCTTCCTTGGGCTTTTCTTCAACCTTGGGCGCCGGCTTGGCGAATACTTTTTCGCGCACCTTTTTCTCGATCTCGTCGCAGATCTGCGGGTTTTCCTTGAGGAAGACCTTGACCGCGTCCTTGCCCTGGCCGATGCGGTTGCCCTGGTAAGCGAACCAAGTGCCGGTCTTTTCCACCACGCCATGGTCCACGCCCATGTCCAGGATGGAGCCTTCCCGGTTGATGCCCTCGCCGAAGAGGATGTCGAACTGGCCTTCGCGGAAGGGCGGGGCCACCTTGTTCTTGACGACTTTGGCCTTGACCCGGTTCCCGTAAACTTCGGTGGCGTTCTTCAGGGCCTCCACCCGCCTGATGTCGATTCGCACCGAGGCGTAGAACTTCAGGGCCTTGCCGCCGGGCGTGGTCTCGGGGTTGCCGAACATCACGCCGATTTTCTCGCGCAGCTGGTTGATGAAAATGACGCAGGTGTTGGTCTTGGACATGACGGCCGTCAGCTTGCGCAAAGCCTGGGACATCAGCCGGGCCTGCATGCCCATCTGGGGGTCGCCCATGTCGCCGTCGATCTCGGAGCGGGGCACCAGGGCGGCCACGGAATCGATCACGATGACGTCCAGGGCCGCCGAGCGGACCAGGGTCTCCACGATCTGCAGGGCCTGTTCCCCGGACTCGGGCTGGGAGATGAGCAGGTTGTCGATGTCCACGCCCACCTTCTTGGCGTATTCCGGGTCCATGGCGTGCTCGGCGTCCACGTAGGCCGCGATGCCGCCGAGCTTTCTGGGCCTGGGCCACCACCGAAAGGCACAGGGTGGTCTTGCCCGAGCTTTCCGGCCCGTAGATTTCGACGACCCTGCCGCGGGGCAGGCCGCCCACGCCGATGGCCAAGTCCAGGGCCAGGGCCCCCGTGGGGATGGTGCGCACGTCCTGAACCGGCGCGTCGCCCAGCTTCATGATGGCGCCCTTGCCGAACTGCTTCTCGATCTCGGCCAGCGCCAGATCCAGTGCTCTTTTCTTCTCGTTGGACATGTCTGCCCCCTCGCGCTTCGGACCTTCTCTGGCTTACCTTGTTTCCGGGCGGAAGGGTTCCATGGTTGTATATAATAGAGGAAGAACAACCTGTTCTTCCATAAACTACTATTGTTGTGCTGGAGTATAAAACGGGGTGGAAAACAGGGTCAAGCCAAATATGGGGGGGAGGCCAGCCACTTCTCAACTTTCGCCGCCACTTGCGGGGGCGTGAACCCGAACTTTTCGGCGAGCACCGCCGTGGGAGCTGAAACGCCGAAGCGGTCGATGCCAATCACCAGGCCCTCAGGTCCCACCATTCCCTTCCACAGGTGGGTCACCCCGGCCTCTACTGCGGCCAAGGGGGCGGAACCGAAGACGGCGGACTTGTAGGAATCGTCCTGGGCCATGAACACTTCCACACATGGCATGGACACCACCCGGACCTTGAGGCCCTTGGCTTCAAGGAGCTTGGCGGCTTCAAGGCACAGCGCGGTTTCTGACCCCGTGCCTATGAGCGTGGCCTTGGCGTCTTTGGCTTCGCGCAGCACGTAGCCGCCCTTCCAGACCTGGCGCGCTTCAAACCCTTCCGGGTAAACCAAGGGCTCCACCTTCTGCCGGGTCAGGGCCATGGACACCGGCCCCTCGGCCTTAAGCATGGACCAGCACCAGGCCATGGCCGTCTCCAGCCCGTCCGCGGGCCGCCACACGGTCATGCAGGGCATCACCCGAGCGAGGCCAAATGCTCCACGGCCTGGTGGGTGGGGCCGTCCTCGCCCAGAAACACGGAATCGTGGGTGAAAAGAAACACGGAAGGCAGGCGCATGAAGGCCGCCAAGCGCAGGCTGGGCCGGCAGTAGTCGGCGAATTGAAGGAACGTGGCGCCGAAGGCCCTCCAGGCGCCGTGCAGGTTCAGCCCGTTGACCACGGCCGCCATGGCGTGCTCGCGTATGCCGAAGTGCAAAATGCGGCCCTTGAGGCTTGCGGCCATGTCGCCGTTGATGGCCAGACCCACGTCACCGCCGCCCTTGATGTCGGAATTGTTGGACACGTTAAGATCGGCCGAGCCGCCGATGAACTTCGGCACCATTGCCGCGATCTTGTTGAGGCTGCGGCCGGAATGGACCCGCGTGGCCGCGGCGGAAAGGTCCAGGCCGTCGAGCACTTTTTTGTCCAGGTCTTCGGGGATCTTGAAATCCATCAGCTGGTCCCAGGCTGATGCCTTTTCCGGGCTGGCCTTGCGCCAGGCCGCCATCTTGGCCGCCCATTCCTCGTGCTCTATTTTCTTCTCCCTGACCCTGGCCTGGCACCACTGGCGGGTCTCCGGCGGCACCTGGAATTCCCCGGCCGGCCAGGCAAGGGATTCCTTGAACTTCTTGAGCTCCTCGGCGCCTAGCGGCTCTCCGTGGGTGCTCTTGGTGCCGGCCTTGGTGGGCGCGCCTTGGCCGATGACGCTTCTGGAGATGATGAGGGTGGGGCGCCTGGCCTCTTTTTCAGCGGCCTGGAGCGCGGCAAAAATTCCCTTCTGGTCGTAGCCGTCCACTTCCAGAACCTGCCAGTCCATGGACTTGAAGCGGCCGCCCACGTCCTCGGTGAAGGCCAGGTCCGTGCTGCCCTCGATGGTGATCTTGTTGCGGTCGTAGATGACGCAAAGGTTGCCCAATCCCAGGTGCCCGGCCAGGGAGCCGGCCTCGTAGCTCAGGCCCTCCATCATGCAGCCGTCGCCGGTCATGACGTAAACCCGGCCCGAGGCCGGGTTGAAATCGCCCCCCCCGACGCGGGCGGAAAGCATGGCCTGGCCCAGGGCCATGCCCACCCCGTGGGCCAGCCCCTGGGCCAGCGGGCCGGTGGTGACTTCCACGCCCGGGGTGTAGTGGTACTCGGGGTGCCCCGGCGTCTGCGAAGCCCACTGGCGGAATTTCTTGAGCTCCTCCAGGGGCAGGTCGTATTCAAAGAGGTGCAGCAGGGAGTAAAGCAGCATGCTGGCGTGGCCGGCGGAAAGGATGAAGCGGTCGCGGCCCGGCCAGTCCGTGTGTTTGGGGTTGAAGCGCAGGGCGCTTCCCCACAGCACCAGGGCCGCTTCGGCGGCTCCCATGGCGGTGCCGGGATGCCCGGACTTGGCTTTCTCCACGGCCTCGGCGCTTAAGACCTTGACGGTATCCACCACTATTTTCGGGACGGGTCTTGAACTCCATTTGGTCTCCTGGATTGGAAAAACGAGAGGCCTATTTTCAATGTTTTTTGGGATTTGGCAAGGGGGTTTTGAAAAAGTCAATTGCCTTTCAAGGCCTGCCTGTCTTCAGGGTCAGGGAGGCGCTTCGATACCGCCAGGCGCTTGAGAGGGTTGAGAATGTAGAAATTGCCCTTGTCAAACTTCATGAGCATGTAGTGCAGGTGGGTCTCTGACCGTTTCTTGCGCGCGTTCTTGCCCGTGCGGCCCACGATGCCGATGACCTGGCCCCGCCGGACCACCTGCCCCAGCACCACGTTGAGCTCCTTGAAGTGGGCGTAGTAGGCGATATGGCCGGTGGCCGGAAGCAGGACGTAGGTGTAAACCCCGCCCCGGGTCTGGTCCTTGACCTTCCAGCCGGGCTGGGCCGCCACCACGATGCCGTCGAAGGCCGAAATGACGTGCACCGGCTTGCCCGTGGCGTCGTCGATGGCCCGCTGGCGCCTGTCCTTGACGAAGATGTCCACGGCCGGGTGGCGCGAGCCCTTGCCCGACCCGGCGTAAAAGTCGAATCCCTTGGGCTGGTAGGAGCCCCGGTAGTACTTGCCCGTGCTTAAGCCCGCCAGGGGGAAGGCCCAGGTCTTGGTGGTGGTGGTGACCTCGCAGCGCTCCCGGATGAGGTTATAGGCCCAGATGAAGCGCTGCCGGGCGTCCTTGCGGACGATGCGGCGGTCGCGGATCATGCGCTCGGTGCTCTGCCATAGCGCCAGGGCCTGTTCCAGGGTCTGGGGCTTCAGGCTGACGGTCTTGGCCTTTGCCGGTTCCACCTCTTTCTTTTTGGCCGGCGCGGGGGCGGCGGCCAAAAGGACGATGGTCATGACCCAGGGTAGCAGATATTTCACGGTTTGCGCTTCTCCTTGTGCTTGTGGTGTCCGGGCCGCTCGGAATAATCCGGTTCCTTCAAAGGCCACGGCATGTACTTGGCCAGCCACAGCGCCCGGCTGGGGTTGAAGGGGTAGAAATTGGCGTCGGCGTAGTCGTGGACCTCGAAAAACAGGTGGGTGGAAACGCGCTTTTCATGCACGTCCTCGCCCGTGCGGCCCACCCAGCCGATGACTTGGCCCTTGCTGACCACCTGGCCCAGGCCCACCTTCAGCTTGGCCAGGCGGGAATAGATGAAAAGGCGGCCGTCCTCCTGGTCCAGGACGCAAACATAAACGCCTTCCTTATTGATGTCGCCAGGCTTCCAGTAGGGCTGGGTGGAGACCACCAGGCCGTCCATGGCCGAAAGCACGGCCACTTTCTTTTTTGTCTTGTCGTCCAGGCCGTCCCGCTCCTTGTCATGGATGTAGATGTTCACCCCGGGGTGCCCCTTGCGCTTGTGCCCGTCGTAGAAACGGTAGCCCGCGGCCCGGTAGCTGTTGGATTTGAAGCTTTTCTTGGTGCCGCCGGCCACCGGAAAGACCCACTGCCACCGCCCCTGGCGGGGGGAGGGCACCTCGTCCACGCGCACCTGGGGCCAGAGCTTCTTGAAGATGGCGCGGGCGGCCTTGGGCTCGATGGAGCCGTCCCTGAGGTAATGCTCGGTCTTCTCCCACAACCTTAACGACTCCATTTGGGGCTCGCCGGTGTAGGTGGAGGTCGCCCGGGCGGAATCACCCGGCGCTAGGCAAAGACAGGCCAGGATCAGCGCGCTTCCAAGAAGTGCCATTTTCCCGACTTCTTTCGCCATGTGACCCTCAAGCCCGCCTTGCGGCAGCATAAAGAGGCTTCCCGCGCCTCTGAAAATCCGTGGATGCCGGACATCCACAGCCGCCCGCCTTTTTTCAGGCGGCTTTTCAGGGAAGAAATAATTTTCTTGAGCACCGGAAAGGTGAGGTTCGCCAGAATCAGGGGAAACTTTTCCCCGCGTTTAAGCTTTGCGTAAGGAAAGGCGCCTTCCACGATCAGGAAGTAGCCTCCCACCGCGCCCGCAACTCCGCCAATTCCAAGTGCCAGCATTCCCGTATCATTGGTCGTAGTCGCATTGCCGTAGTCATCGTAGGTTGTATTACCCATGGCATATATTAAAAACCCCACAATACTCGCAGCAATACCCAGCGAAAACAGAATGACTCCCCCTAAAGCCTCCCCCGGATTGGCGTTTTTAACTTGCCAGTATTGCGTCCCGCCCTCAGCCGACACTGTAAATTTAGCGCCTAACATCGCGTTATTCGTGACATGAAAGTGATAATAACCGTTTTCCAGTTTAAGTTCCGCGGGGGCATCGCAGATTTGCTTCAAGTCGACTTCATGGCCGCTGGCAGAACCCCCGTACCCCACTATATAAGCGTTTGATTCGCCGAGCAGTTCATAAATACCGACTAATTGATCGTTCGGGGTTTGAAAAACAATCTTGGTGCTTCCTTCCTTAACGGCTTTCTTTCCCCTTTGTTTGATCACCTTGATATTCTGCGCGTTCCCGGCAAGGGGTAACAAAAGAACCGCCATGACCATCAAAATCCTTAAAAAAACCAATTTCCCAAAGGCCTTTTTCATATCGCCTCCTTTTCGGATATAAAATCTATTTCCCTTAATTTCCCAAACGATCTTACCCGGCGAAAAACTTTTATTTATTCTTAGGCAACACCAGGGGCGAAACCTGCTTCGCTCCCCGTTGGGCCGTCCCACCCACCTTGCGGACAGGCTTTGCCTTTTTCAAATGGCGGCCCATGGCATGGTCCTTCTCATGCTCCAGGACCCACTGGGGTTTTTCCTTTTTCTGGATAGGTGCCGCCCAGGATACCGTCCCCGCTGACGCCGCGAACAGGATGACTGCCGCCAATAGGATTTTTTTCATGTTTTTAACTCCTTAAATGAGGTTGAAACTAGACTACTGTTTTTCCTGAATTACACCGTTCGATTGGAACCATTCCTAATTGGTCACAGTACATCCCGCTCCTGTGAGCGTTGATATTTCGGTCGGCACGTTCACGTTCGTCAGGGGGTTGCCCGTGATGTAAATACTGGCTACATTGGCGCCCAGATGCGTGTTGCTCACCAGGGCCGCCAAATCCTGGATTTGGTTGTTTTCCAGGTACAGATTACTTAGTTTCACCAGTCCCGTTAAACTCGACAGGATGGCGATGGAGTTTTGATCCAGATAGAGGTACACCAGGTTTGCGTCGGTCGACAAAACGGAAATATCCGAAATGTTGTTGTAATCAAGGTTCAGTCTATACAAATTCGTCATCCCGGTCAGGACCGTGATGGTGCTGACCGTGTTGTTGTAGAGGTCTAGGGAATACAGGTTCAACCCGGACAAGAAGGATATATCTGTGATGGAATCTCCATCTAATGATAGGTCCTGGAGGTTCGTCAAACCGGATATGACCGTCGTGTAGGTGCTGAGCGGGTTGTACGAAAGGTCCAGGTACTGCAAATTCGTCATCCCGGACAGGATCGAGATGTCACTGACCAGGTTGTTCATGAGGTTCAGGTCAGTCAGGTTCAACCCGGACAGGAAGGATAGGCTCGAGATGGAATCGCCCTCCAAATAAATGCTCCAGAGGCTTGTCAAACCGGACAGGACCGAGAGGTTGCTGATCGTGCTTGGGTCATGCGAAAGGTCTATATCGGTCAATTGCGTCATGCCGGACAGGAAGGAAATGTCCGTGATGTTAACATACTCTAATTCAAGGTATTGGAGGTTCGTCAGAACGGATACCGCCGCGATGTTAGTGATTCCCGCGTCGTGATTAAGGTTCAGAGCCCACAATCCGGTGAGGCCTAATATGGGGGTGAGGTCGGTAAAGCTGTTGCCTGCCAGGTCCAGGGCGGTCACTCCGGCGCAATATTCCAGGCCGGTCAGGTCCCCGATCGTGACGTAAGTGGCATTTAAAGAAGTGATGGTGGCCATGTCGGCGGGCGTGATGGGGACCGACGAGTTCGCGATGATCCCGTTATTGATCAATACGGTTTGAACCGCGTGCAAAAGGTTCGGGTCCGGGATATTGACCACCGAGGCGGTGGACGTGACGGTGGCTGTGGGGGTGGCCGTGGAGGTGGGGGTCCCCGTGAAGGTGGGGGTGCCCGTGGGGGTGGGTGTGTCCGTGGGGAGGCTAGTTTTAGTATTGATCGCGGTAGAGGTGGACGTGATGGTGGGCGTGGCGGTCGGTTTTTTTGAGCCGGGGGGGGATGAGGGATTATTGCTGGAACTGCAGGCGCCGGTCAGGCCGATTATCGATGCGAGGATCAGGAAGACAAACCAAATGGATTTGTTGAACTTGCCGACCCTCCTTGAAGCTTTCAAGGTTGTCGGTATAGCACCGATTTCCATCTCAGTTTTTATTGTGTATCGGCGCATAGGGAGCCTCCCGAAATAAAAATAATTTCCGGATAGCCTGCGCCTGAAGGCTTCGGCTTTACCGCTCCCCTGCAACGAGAGGTATATTATCCAGTTTCCAACAAAATTGAAAAAAAACAGGTTAAACGGGTGACTAGCGGGATTTATTGGAAATTGTAAGAGGACTTGTTCCTAATTCAAGGGCAGAAGGTCGGGCACTTCGTAGGCCTGGATCACGTGCTGGCTTCCGGAGCGGCAAACCCAGGTGGCGGGTTGTAAAAATCCCTTCGAGCGCAGTTGCGAGGGCGTGTAGGGGCCTTCCCAATTGTCGTTGCGGTAAACCATGAAGGCGGACCCGTTATCGGAATGCTCGGAAGCCGCGGATAACTTGAAGAATCCCTCTTTTTTCCCTTCCTCCGGCAGGATCAGCGATTGAATATCCGTTTTCATCGACACGGACAACTTCTCGGTTTCAGGAATATGGCCTACTGCGGGAGTAGAAACACCAACCTCCCGTTCCTTCGGCTTGGAGCTGGATGGTTCCACGGTCTTCCCCTTCGTGGACACCAAAGTGATCAAGTCCTCATCGGCCTTGAGACGGCGGATTTCCCCGGTCAATTGCTCGATGCGCATGGGGTCGGGCGCCGGCTTCCCCATCTCATTTTCCAGCTCGATGCGTTTAACGTGAAGAGGGTAGGATTTTTTGAGGGTCTTGAAGCATTGTTTTATTTCCGGATCGACGGGGTCCGACTGGAGGGTCATGAGGTTCAACGCGATGGAATAGGCCAGTTCCGCGTTATCGAACTTAAGATTGGGTTGGTCCCCTATATTACGGTTGAAAAGCTTGATGGCATCGAGGTAAACCCCGTAGGCCGTCCGGTATTCCTTTTCTTCCTGGTAATACTTACCCACCAAGTAATGGCACTGGAGGTCGAAGACGTCGTCAGGGGAGAGGGTTTCAAACATTTTCAGGGCTTCGACGATATGGTTTTCCTGGTTCTTAGGATTCGCAAAGCGGTTCAACAGGCAGAAATTGATGAATTGGGTTTTAAGGGCGTGGTCGCGGGGGTTGTTCTGGATGGCGGTCTTAAACCGCTTGTATTGGGCCGAGAAATTGTTGTTCTTCCCGAAAAGTTGGTTTAAAAAAGCCATGGGGCCTCTTCCTTGATATTAAAAGCCGAGCCTGGAGGTTAGAGCCACGTCCATGGTTTTAGCATCCTGACGAACCACCGTGATTTCCCGGGTTCTTTGACTTTTAGGGTATCCGCAAGGCCCTGATCCACCCGGGGTTCCTCAAGACCCGCTTCCGCCCGGGGTACCTCAAGGCTCTTACTCGTCCGGCGTTTCCCTCTTCCCTTGACCGCCCGGATTTTTCCAAACCCCTGCTGGACAGCCTGTTCCACGTCCGGGAAGGATTTTAGAATGGTGTGGAATTCCAAAAGATAGTACGTATCCGTCACTTCTTGGCACATGGAGGTGAGAAACAGGTTTCCTTTTTGATTCCGGATGCGCTTGAGCTCGGCGATGAAAATGCCCCAACCCGCGCTGGAGATGTAGTTGACCTCTTTCAGGTCGATGATCAGGTTGAACCTTTTCTTGGCCAGGACCGACTGGAAGGTCTTCTCGAATTCCGGCGCGGTCGTCGTGTCGATGAACCCCTTGACCGAGAGCAGGGTGATGTCCTTGTGCTGGGGATGCGCCGAAGCGGTGACTGTGATATTAGGCATGGTTCCTCTAAAAATATCTGGCTGAAAGTGGGAGAGTATTATTGCCTTTCTTCGCCGTTGCTTGCAACCCCCTGTTAAAAACAAAAAAACGATTTCACTAGAATTTACAAAAGTAAAACGGCTATCCCAATCCCCAAAAAAATACGTTGAATGAACCCCCTAAATAAAAAAACCCCGCCCCACTAACCGTGGGGCGAGGTCTTAAAACGAACGTTAAATCAATATCACTGGAAAGAAAAATTGATACCAGCCTGGATCGGCAGGAGCATGATTGGGCTGTCGTTTGTAGTCTCAGGCTTGGTTGAACCGCTTGCGACATTCGGGGCGAAATCCATCGCCAATTTGCCTTGCACGAAAATATTCATGCTATCCCCGGCCTTGAAGGCGACTCCGAAACCCGGATCCACCTCAAGATTGGTCCAGCTCTCGTTGGGGATGGTATAAGTTCCGGAATGACCCTGGTAAGTCGCGGTGACGGTGCCACCGATCGAATCCATGGCCAAGCCGACTCCCAATAGAAAATAGGGTTTTACCGAACCGTCGCCGGTATTGATATTGTATTGGCCGACCAATTCAACCGGTATATGGTTCAAAGGCGGAATTGTGGCGGTCAGGCCGGCAGGCGGGGGAAAACCCAAATACTGTGTCATTATTTTAGTCAAGCTATAATTCATGGCCGTATAACCGCCTTCCACGCCCAAAGTAAACTCAGGTGAGACAGCATATCCCACCATGATCTCTCCGCCGAATCCCATGTCGAAATAGTTCGACATATCACTACTAATGGGAAGGGCAATTCCACCCTCCAACTGTAAAACCACATTCCCTTTTGAACTGTTGGTGCTAGCAGTGCTGGCCTCTGCGGCAAACGAAATCGAGGCAGTCATTACCAAGGCAAAAGCAAAAAACAGAATCTTTTTCATCTTTTCCACCTCTCTAACTTGATTTGTTGCCGTTTCAGGGAACCGGCATGTAACCCATTGTTTATATGCACTTTTTCAGAATGATTCAACCAATAAATCCTTCCCATCGCAAGCTCCTAAAACAAAAAAAACCCCGCCCCACGGGAGTGGGACGGGGTTTTAAAACGAACGTTAAATCAATATTACTGGAATAAATAATTCAAGCCGATCTGGATGGGGATAGAGGCAAGCGGGCTATCATTCCCCTGAGCCTTGTCTCCGGTCGTCGTCTCCATATCCATGCAATATTTCGCCTGGACGAAGATATTCATGTTGTCCCCGGCCTTGAAAGCGACCCCGATGCCCGGATCAATCTCGGGATTGGTCCAGCTCGTGGTCCATCCCGCTGGAATCGCGGGCGAAGAACTCACTGAATCCATCGCGATGCCCACTCCCAACACGATATAGGGGGAAACGCCGCCGTCCATGACGATGTTATACTGTCCGACGAGCTCAATGGGCACATGCCCAACACTCATCGATGTAAATCCGGATTGTAGCATGGAACTTTTAACCGGCGTCATTTCATAACCGCCCTCCAAGCTCAAAGAAAAATCCTTGGAAAAAGCGTATCCAACCTGAATTTCCCCGCCGCCACCCATGTCGAACATGGAAGCAGCTTGACTGCTCATGGGAATTACGATTCCACCCTGCAACTGTAGAATTACTTTCCCATCCGAACTACCGGTGTTGCTGGCTTTGCTGGCCTCTGCGGCAAACGAAATCGAGGCAGTCAATGCCAAGGCAAAAGCAAAAAACAGAATCTTTTTCATCTTTTCCACCTCTCCATTTTGATTTGTTGCCGTTTCAGGGAACCGGCATGTGCCGATCATCTTTAAAAATATATTGAGATCGGTACGATACCAATCTCTTTATAAGCTTTATGGAAGATTGGCATGCAACCCATAACTTATATGTACTTTTCCGGGTTGCTTCAAGGGCAATAACAGTTTCCATGGCGGAAATGCCTTGATAATGGCTGTTTTCCAAGTTCTTTTTTACAGGCATTCGAATGATTTTCCCTTTCAAGGCCGCCAACCGGTCCTTGAAACTACCCGTATAATCCCTGAGAATCGTTGATTCCAAAAACAATCCGTGCCTTTTAATAAATATGGAGAGTCGGCATGAAAACCCATGGCTCCGAAAAAAGCTCCCTTTCCGTTACAGTCAAGGGTGTGGTACAGGGTGTGGGTTTCCGCCCCTTCGTGTACCGCCTGGCGGAGCGTTTCCACCTGACCGGCTGGGTGAAGAATTCGCCCCAGGGCGCCGAGTTGGAAGTGGAAGGGGCGGGTACGGACCTGGAAGCTTTCCTGCTAGCCCTCCAGCAGGAGGCCCCGCCCGGTGCTATTCTCAAGGACCTGGAAGTCCGATGGGGCAAGCCCAAGGATTTCGCGGGCTTTGAAATTCTCCAAAGCCTGGTGGAAGGCGGCAAGGAAGCCTGGATTCTCCCCGACCTGGCTACCTGCCCGGAATGCCTGGCGGAGCTGTTCGACCCGAAGGACCGGCGTTACCGGTATCCCTTCCTCAATTGCACCCATTGCGGGCCCCGTTTTTCCATTATCGAAAGCCTTCCCTACGACCGCCCCCGCACCACGATGAAGGTTTTTCCCCTCTGTGACGAGTGCCGCCGGGAGTACGAAGATCCTAAGAACCGTAGGTTCCATGCCCAACCTACTGCCTGCCCCCAATGCGGGCCCCGGGCTTCTATAAATAGTAATGAAGGTTCAACCCTGGAAGAGAAGGAAGAAGCCCTCCAATATGCCGTTCAGGCCTTAAAAGAAGGGAAAATACTGGCGGTCAAGGGGCTGGGAGGTTACCACCTTTGGTGCGACGCCCGGAACGAACGGGCCGTGAAAGAACTCCGGCGCCGCAAAAAACGGGAGGAAAAACCCCTGGCCCTCATGGCGCCCAGCCTGGAATGGGTCAAAAAAGCCTGCGAGGTTTCCCCGGAAGAGGAAAAACTGCTGGTTTCGCCCCAGTCGCCAATCGTCCTGCTGAGGCGCCGCGCTGAAACCGATGTGGCGGAGTCCGTGGCCCCGGACAACCCCACCCTGGGCATCATGCTTCCCTACGCCCCCCTTCACCATCTGCTGTTGAAAGACCTGGGATTTCCTGTAGTGGCCACCAGCGGCAACCTGTCGGACGAGCCCATCTGCATCGACGAAAAGGAAGCGTTCGAGCGGCTCGGCGGCATCGCGGATTACTTCCTGGCCCACAACCGGCCCATCGCCCGGCCCGTGGACGACTCAGTCTGCCGCCTTCTGGCGGGAGAACCCCAGGTCCTTCGCCGGGCCAGGGGCTACGCCCCCTTGCCGGTGGAAATAGCTTTTACCGGCCGGCCTCTTATGGCCTTCGGCGCCCACTTGAAAAACACCGTGGCACTTTACGAGAACGGCAAGGTTTTCCTGAGCCAGCACATCGGCGACCTGGACACCCCCGAGGCCCTGTCCCATTTCAACCGCGTCGTGGCGGACCTTCCCCGCCTCTACGAAGTGGACCCCTCCCGGGTGGTCTGCGACCTGCATCCCGATTACGCCTCCACCCGGATGGCCGAAAAAACCGGCAAGATCGTCCAAAGGGTCCAGCACCACGTGGCCCACATCTTCGCCTGCGCGGCCGAGAACCAGGTGGCCTCCCCTTTCCTGGGTGTGGCTTGGGATGGGGCGGGACTGGGCGAGGATAACACCATTTGGGGTGGTGAATTTTTCCGCGTGGAAAAATCGCAGGTAAAACGGGTGGGGAGGTTTCTTCCCTTCCTTCTTTTGGGTGGCGACATGGCCGCCCTGGAACCCCGGCGTTCCGCTCTGGGCGTGCTTTATGAAATCTTCGGAAAGGACGTATTTGATAAGGAAGACCTTCCGTCCTTGGGCTTTTTTACGGCGACGGAAAGGAAGCTCTTGAAATCCATGGCCGAAAAGGGGCTCAATACCCCCAGGACCTCCAGCGCCGGGCGGTTGTTCGACGCGGCGGCTTCCTTGACCGGCCTATGCCAGGTTTCCCGCTTCGAGGGCCAGGCCGCCATGAAGATGGAATTCGCCCTGCCCGCCGATCCGGGACCCAGGACTTATCCCCTGGAATTCCGGGAAGCCGATAAGTTCTGGGAATTGGATTGGCGCCCCTTGATCCAACAGCTTCTCAAGGAAGCCGCCTCAAATATTCCGGTTCCGGAACTCTCGACGGGCTTCCATAACGGCCTGGCGGAGGGTATTGTGAAGGCAGCCCGCCGCGAGGGTTTGGAGCAGGTGGTCCTATCCGGCGGCTGTTTCCAGAATAAATACCTCTCAACCCGGGTAATCCAGGGGCTGAAACGGAAAGGCTTCACGCCCTTCTGGCACCGGCAAACACCCCCCAACGACGGGGGAATCGCCCTGGGCCAGGCCGCTTACACGCTGTGGAAAGGTTGAAACCATGTGTCTTGCCATGCCGGGAAAAATAGTCAGCATCCAGGGCCAGGACAACCTGGGCCTGCGCGCCAAGGTCGATTTCGGAGGAGTGCTCAAGGATGTTTCCCTGGCCTGCCTGCCGGACGCCAAGGTGGGCGAGTACGTGATCGTGCACGTGGGCATCGCGCTGAGCAAGCTGGACGAGGAAGAGGCCGCCAGGACCCTGGAACTCTTTTCCGAAATATCCAAGCTTGAACTTCAAGAAGGCGCTTAAAACTTCATCTTCTTTTAGAAATCGCCTCACCCCGGCTCTGCCAATAAATCCAAGCCATCAACAAAAGTTGGAAGGGTATCCGGGCCACCAATTCCCATTGTGGAAGTGGAATCCCCGCCCCGCCCGAAAAAATAATGTAAAGATTGAAGGGAAAAACAAAGACCAGTAATAGAAGCAGCCCGTAGCAGGCCGCCCGCCGGGTTGGGCGGAATGGAAGCAATACCGCCGCTAAAATATCGAAAGACCCTGTGAATGCCGTGAACGCTGTTCGGGCGGGAAGGAAATGGGGTACCAGGTTCAGGAAATAGTCAAAGCGGGTGAAATGATATATCCCTAAAAAGAGATAGGTAAAAACGAGGATGCTGAGGCTGGTTTTCCGGATCACGTAACTATGATACGTCGTAAAAACCTAAATCCACAACAGGACAAAAACTAACAGCAAACTGGGGTCGCCACGCACATAACCGCGCCGATTGGCGCATGTGCTCACGATGACAACTTAAAAGAAATTATTTCAAATTAATTCCCCAAGGCCTTCCATTCCCCCAGCCGTTTTTGCATCTGCCCGATATGGTAGGGAATATGGCCCAGGTAGGTTTCTAACATTCGGTCTAAGGCCAAGACCCCCCGTTCCGGGTGGGTGACGGTTCGCTCAAAAGCCTCTTCACTTTGTGCTAAAAGCAAGTCCGCGTTGGCCCGAATGAGCCATCTTAAACCAACAATAGCGAATTCCACGTCCTTGCTTTTGTAATCCAATTCTCTGGACCAGCGGTCCTGGTCAAAAGTCATGATCGTTTTTCCGGGCTCGGCCAGGGCGGCGCGGTAACGCACGTAGAGGCTGGCCTCGGTGTCCAAAAGGTGGAAGATGATTTCATGCACACACCAGCGTCCCGGATCGGGTTTGTAATTCCACATGGATCTCGGGAATTTCGCGAGGATCTCCGGCAAATCCCGGGAGAAGTTTCCGTATTCCTTGATCTTCTCAAGGCGTTCCGAGTGTTTCATCATTACATCCTTTCATTAATACGACTGTTTGCCTTTGGATCATGATGGAGCCCATGATGAGGGGAAATCAAGCCGGTCAGTCTTGAAAACCATCCGGCCCTGGAATTTACTTGGCCGGAAGGGCTTTCTCGATTTCATCCAAGCCGGCGCCGAATAAACGTTTCGCAGCCTGGTCCAAGGACTTCCGGCCGCCGGTGAAATGGAACGTCTTGTGGATATGCTCGAGGCTTTCCCCGGGGGCCAGGGCCGCGGCGGAGGAGGATGTCTCCAATTCGAAGAAAGGCCCCTCGGGTTTCTTCCACGGCTCCGGCGGTCCGTCGTTATAACTATTCACGACGTCCCCGCCGTAAGGGTCCTTTTGGATTTCCCACATGGAATTCACGTAAATACCCGGCGGGTGCGGCAAGGTGTATTGGACCACCGTGAGGACGCCGTTCCGAGAGTCCCAGGACCCCAGTACCGGTTTGGCCCTTCGCGGGGATATTCCGATCTTGCTCCGGCAAAGCCCGTCCCCGCTGAAATAAACCACGTTCTTTCCCACCTGGATCCGGTCCCCCGGAACCTTTCCGAAATAGGAATCGTTCACGGCGGGGCCTAGTTCATCCTCCCCGCCTTCCTTAAAAGGAATCACCACGCGTGAATGGACCGAGGGCTGGAACATGCCCAGGATCCAAACCGAAACCAGCCCCTTTTCCCTCCGCCACGCTTCCCTCCCAATGTTTTTCAAGCGATTGACCGACTCAAACCCCACGTTGGATAACCCCGCCGGCTCCAAACCCAAATCGGTAAAAATGCGATCGTCGCCTAATAGGCTGATTCGACGATCCAACTCTAAATTGAAAGTAAAGCCCGCGTAATTGTGAAGTTTCATCCCTTTCTGGAACCGGATGCTTAGAGAATCTTTTTCCACGGCCTCGAAAGGCTCCTTGTCAATGGGAGCGGGAACGTAGGAATGCTCCAAATCAAAAGCGGTCCCTGGCGCGAAAAACAGGGCGAATTGACCCCCCTCCGGCCCCAACCAGAACCGGTCTTCCCCGCCATAGGAGTTGAAATGGGGCATGGATTTCCCCGATGCGATAAGTTCCCGGTTGATCCAACCGTAACTCATGCCCTTGGAACCGTCCAAGGTGCTGGTAAATACCCGGCCTTGGAGTTTGGGGGCAACGGCCGCCTCATGGCCCCGGCCATCGGATAAAAGATGTATTTCCGTATGGTTTCGCAGGAATTCTAAATCGTCCTGAAAGGTCGGCATTTTTCATCCTTCACGAGGTATTGGAATTCATAAACAGGGAATATTCTACCCTTCAATCGGGATATCTTTGAAGATTTTGGAAGGCCATGAATTAGAAATAAAAAAAGGCCCCGAAATCCTGGGGCCTTTTTAATCAGAAATTTCTTAAAGAACCTTTAATTATTCATCCTCCGATTGCAGCAAGGCATAGAGGGTCATGCCTTCGCGCCAAATAAAAAGACGCACGCCGTTTTTCAAATCACTCTTTTTCAACAGTACCGACAACTGGCTCGCCGAATAAATCGGCTTGTTTTCCAGGTTCAAGACGATGTCCCCGGGCTGTAAACCCGCCGCGGCCGCGGGGCTTTGCGGGTCCACTTGGGTGATAACCGGACCCTTGGGGGCGTTTCCCGGTAGCTGGCCCTTGATGTCCGCGGTCTGGTCCTGGAAAGTCAGGCCCAGGTTGTCGTTTTGGCCCGTGCCCGGGTTGGTTTCCCCCTGGTCCGGCTTGCTGGAACCGCGTTTTAAGCTGGCTTCGTCCAATTGTTGCAAAGTTACGGGAATTTCAGATTTCACCCCGTTGCGCAAGACCGTCAGTTGGACGGTTTGGCCCGGTTGGAAGGTGTAAAGCTTGGCCACCAAATCCCCCATATTCGCCACCTGGGCGCCGTTGACCTTCAGGATGATGTCGCCGGGTTTCAATCCCGCCTTCTCGGCGGCGCTGCCCGGATTGACGCTGGAAATGAGCGCCCCCTCGGTCGAGGATAAACCGAAACTCTTCGCCATTTTCGCATTGAGGGACTGGATCATGGCCCCCAAGCCGGCGCGGAGGATCTTTCCCGTATTGACCAGGTCCTCGGCAGCCTTCCGGGCAATGTTGGAGGGTATGGCAAACCCAATGCCGATGGAGCCCCCCGATTGGCTGTAGATGGCGCTGTTGATGCCGATGACTTCCCCCTTGATGTTGCAAAGCGGGCCGCCCGAGTTGCCAGGGTTGATGGAAGCGTCAGTTTGGATGTAGTTTTGCATGCCCTGGTCCTGGCTGATTTCGACGCTTCTGCCCTTGGCCGAGATGACGCCGGTCGTGACGGTGTGGTCCAAAGCGAAGGGATTGCCCACCGCGATGGCCCACTCCCCCACCTTGAGGGCGTCGGAGTTGCCCAGGACCACGTGCGGGAATTTCTTGTCCGAAGCGGTGATTTTCACGACGGCGATGTCGATTTTCTCGTCCTTGCCGATGATCTTGGCCGGATAAGTGGTCCCGTCCTCGAAAGTAACCGTCACTTTCTCGGCTTTACCCACGACGTGGGCGTTGGTCATGATGTAGCCGTCCTCTGTGACGATGAAACCCGATCCCAGGCTTCGCTGCTTTTGTTTGAAAATCTTCTGGCGGGGCCCGCCCTGGGGCCCGTAGAAGAAGTAATTGAAGAAATTGTCCATATTGCCGAAATCGTTGAACCCCCGGATGTCCTCGGTCCACTCGGAGCTGATGTTGACCACCGCGGGGCTGATGGCGGCGGCCACGTCGATGAAGGCGTTCTGGAGTGCCACTGCCGGGTTGTTGGGCGCCAACTGCACCGGAGCCTCCCCTTGCCCCAGGCGCAGGGTCGCCGATCCCGCTTTAAAAGGAAGGATGGAACACAGGAACAGCAGGACGGCTAGGACCGCGGCTTTGCGGCAGCCCGGTTTATTTTTTCCGTCTTTTCGGTTTCGCATTTTTTTCCTCCGGTTTTGTTTCAGGCCCGGTCTCTTGCTCGTCCCGGGCGTTAAAGGATTTTCTTCTCAGCAACTCATCTATATCAGGGTGATTGGACGACAAGTTTATGACGATCTTGACACCCGAAAGGTTTACCCCGCAGGTTTTGACGAGATACGTGATGCTTTCGAGCCGTTCCACGTCCAACTGGGAATAAAGTCTGGTTTTCCGGATTGTCCGGCAAGGACAAATCAGTCCTAACCGTTCGTATTGGCGGATGGTCTGTTCGTGGAGGCCCAACAGCTCGGCCACCACGCTGATCGTGTAAAGGGGATGTTCGGGAGGAACGTTCATTGTTTTTTACGTTTATTTAATCTCAAGAAAAATAGTCCCTCAAATGGTTGGCTTCCTTCGAGCCGCGGACCCTTCGCATGGCCCTTTCCTCGATCTGCCGGACCCTTTCCTTGGAAATCTTCAACCGTTGGCCGATCTCGTCCAGGGTTTTGGATCCCCGGCCGTCCAGGCCATAGCGCCAGACCAGGATTTGGCCGTCGCGTTTGTCTAAAACCCGGAGGGCTTTCCAGAGCTTTTCCGAGAGATCCTTGTCCATGAGTTCCCGTTCAAAAGACTCCTGGTCCTTGGGGTCCTTCAGGAACTCGATAATCGGCCTCTCGCTATCGCCGATATGGGTCGTATCCAGGCTCATGTAACCGTAGGCGAACTCTTGGACCTCGGTCAAAGTTTTGCGGTCAATGCCCGTTTTTTTCATGACGTCCAGATCCGAAACCGGCCTCTTGGCTTTTTGCTTCATCGCCTCGACCTGCTTGTTGATTTTGCGGATCTTTTTGGACTGGCTTTGCGGGATCCGCACCATGTTCCCCTTGTCCAATATGGCCGCCAGGATGGATTGGCGGATCCACCATACGGCGTAGGAAACGAACCTCACGCCCCTTTCAGGGTCGAAGGTTTTGGCGGCTTTGATCAAGCCCAAATTTCCCTCGTTAATGAGGTCCAGAAAGGAAAGGCCCCGGTTGCGGAAGCCCTTGGCGACCGAAACCACGAACCTCAAATTGGACTCCACAAGCCTGTTCATGGCCGCGTCATCGCCTTTTCGGGCGCTGCGGCTGACGGCTTTTTCTTCCTCTGGAGTCAACAGAGGAATGCGGGCTATTTCTTTTAAATAGGTCCCGACTGATTTTTCTTCGCTGACGAATGTTGTTCTATCCATGACTTTCTCCCCAAGTAAATAATTTATTGTCAGATTTACTTCCTACTACAATACAGATTATATGAGCCAATACGTATCATGTCAAATGAAATTTATTATCAAGGTGCTGTCCTAATTTGAAATATACCTTATTTATTGCTGTTTTGACGGGCTTATATATTGAAGGTGTTGTCAGTCTAAACAGCTTTTTCGACGGTTAGGTGAACAGTATAATGTTGTCACGATAGATATATTATACACCCCCCTCTCCCCCCTCTCCCCCTACCCTCCCCACCCCCAGGGGAGGGGGGTGTTATCACAAAATAACACTTTATTTTATTTAACCATCTATCCTTAGTGGGTAAATTGTCATCCCTCATTGACATAAAACGGTATGAGAGTAAATTATAGGGTTTAAATTTTAACCCGTATTGCCTTGATTCTTTCGAGGTTAAGGTTAAAATTAATTTAACATCCCGTTGGCTCTTACGAGTCAGCGCCCCCCTAGGTACGTAACGGTCCTGGGGTTTTTTATTTATGGAGCAAATTTATGGCAAGAGTTACTGGTTTTATAGATGGGTTTAATCTTTATCATTCAATTGATGATCAAATAATTCCCCTCCCTCATTTCACCCAATACAAATGGCTTAATGTTATCAAACTTATTAAAAGATTCATGCCATCAGAAGATACTTTAACTGATGTTTATTTTTTTTCTGCTATTACAGAGTGGGAAGTTGAAAGAGCAAGAAGACATAAAATATATTTACAAGCTTTGCAAAATAGTGGCGTCAAACTAATTCTCGGAAAATTTAAAAAGAAAATCAAACGTTGTAAAAATTGCAATTTTGAAAGTGTATTTCCAGTCGAGAAAAAGACTGATGTTAATATAGCTGTAAGAATTATGGGTGCCGCTTTTAAAAATAGATTTGATAAATGTTATTTGGTTTCTGGTGACACCGACCTTGCCCCCGTTTTAGCAGAAATAAAACTTTTATTTTCAGACAAAATAATTGGTGTTATTAGTCCAATGGGAAGAGAGAATGGGGCTTTAAAACGCATAGCTCATATTCATGGGGCAATTTCGGAAGAGATTTTAAAAGATTCGATGTTTGAAAATCCATTAATTATTCCAGAAAAACCTCAACTTGAATGTCCCATTGAATGGACTTGGAATCCTTCACCACCCGCCAACCCCGAAGTTAAATCTTAAAATTATTTATTTTTATCTTGGCTAATTAAATAAGCTTTAACTGCCGTTTCTGGACTTTTAACTGGTGACAATTCTAAAACAGTTACAAATTCTGTGTGTCCAGGTTTATCTTCAAATCCCCACCCATAACACTTTTTAGCCGTTGGATGTCCTGTTACTTCAAAAATTTCAACTTCACCTTCCCACATAGTTTGTCCTTCGTGTTTTAAATAAACGGGAACGGTCTTAATGTGTTTAGCTTTGCAATGGTAGCCTTTACCGATTGCGTCTTGAATTGCTTCTATATATTCCACTCGCCTTCAGCCCTTTCCAGTAGATCAAACAACGTCCAGGGGGCTTTTATCACACCAGCGGCCACAGCAGGAGCCGTTTTGATCGAAGAATGAATTTTAACGAAATTATAATAAGCGAAATGTAAGGCAACTGCCGCTTTAAAATTTTCCAGCTTTTTGCTGAAAGCATTTGTTAATCTTGCCAACCTACGGCAATGCATCCTTATCGTCAGGTTTTGCCGCTCGATATACGATGTGGAAATATAACCCGGATTTCCACTTATCACTTTCGGAGTTAAGGAAGTTAATTCTGGAGGATTGTACTTACCCTTAAAATCCACAAGAGACGAGTAGGTTTTTACTATTTGTCCATAATCGGCATTTCGGCCAAAGGCTATATCTATGGCCGCTAAAAAACCTTTATAAGCGTCCGTGTGAATCCTTGGTTTGTTTTTTAAACGTTTGGATAAATCAACAGCTAATTCAATAGCCGTTTCAGGAGACCTAGAACCGACTTTGTAATTAGGAACCAAACGAGTGTCTTTATCCAAAGTCATAAAAGTATAAATCTCGCCCTCCCCTGTTTCGGCGGCTTGAATCTTTTTACGCCCGTAAGCTGGTTTCTTTTTAATGAATCCATAAATCTCATCAATCTGGATTTTGTCACAGGTTAGATCGACCATTTCCCTATCCGCTATCATGTCACAAGCCATTCCCACACGAAGGCCAAGGCGCATAATCGTATCCCGATGAACACCAGTTTGACGCTCCAATGAGCGAATACTAGAATCTTCCACTAAGCCGGATAGAAGCCTTAATTTTGTTTGGTCATCCAGGTTGTTAGCCATACATTTTCTCCTTGCATTTCTTACTTACATGTATTATTGTACGCACATTAATTCTTATGTCAATAAAAAACGTACGTACAAAAAATAAAGCTATGACCAAAGGTCGGAAAAAACTCCCCGATAATATAAAGAAGGCAAAACGCCTTTATTTGCGGTTAAATGAGGAAACTAAAGCGAAATATGAGCAAGCGGCTCAAAAGGCGGGAATAGGCCTATCTGAATGGATTAGAAAGACGCTTGACAAAAATTCTTGACAAGTATATTCTGTGCGCACAAGAAATGGCGGAGGACGACGGCATCGAATCCGAATCGTGTCTCTAGCACGATGTACCCAGGATGTACAGCCTGAGCCCACAGCCTCTCTGTGGTTCATCCTCCGAGTTTATCAAGGTAGTAGGGGTGGGGAGCTTTAAAACTCCCCTTGCGAGCCACCGCAATTTTGTTTCCCGTATTCAACCCACGGGACGAACCGAGTTTGGACCTCGGCCAACCCCCACAAGTACATTAAGCGGAATGTGTTTACGCACATTCCGCTTTTTTATTTTTCAACTATCCCTAAATTTTTATAAATTGTAGTGTGTGATCCTTTTCCTTTTTTTGTTCTTTTAATTCCATTTGGGTCTTTTTCTTTAGCCCATCTTTTTAAAGTTCCGGCGATGGTTCCCATCCTCACTTCATGTCCATTTTTTAAAAGTGCATCATGAACGTTTATCTTAGTAATCCTCACAATACCCATATTTTTAACGGTTTTTTTAATGATTTCCTTGATCTCTCCGTGTTCTCTTCCGTTTTTTGGGTGATTTGCGCCCTTTTTTAAAAAAACAAATTCAGGCATCGGAATAATAAAATCTTTTCTGTCCTTATCAAAAAGTTCATTTAGATTTTGAATTTTGGAGTTTAGTTCTTGAACGTTATATTTTTGGTATAGATCATTCAGTAGTTTGGAATAATCGTCTTTAAACTTCATGTTACACATCCTTCGAGTGATTAAACTAATTTTACTATTATGTTCAGAGATGATACAAGCCAAAAATGTAATTAGTGCGATTTATTTACCCAATGGCTTACACAATGGTTTTTGTATGCCTTTCTCTTGTACAATCTCTTGTCATACAAAAGCAAAGCGTGAATTATCTAATTTCTCTTTGTTTTCAATGGTTTTAGATGATTTTTGTCCTACAAAGCATTGAGTATTTTGCATGTATTTAGGTATGAAAAAGGAGGGGTTGAACGGCTCTAAAGGAAAAACGTTAATACAATTACCGCAAAGAGCAAATTCATATTTTACTAATGAGGCTGATTTAAAGGGAATTTTTAGGTTTAACGATATTCATTAGAGTGAATTAGGACAGGACCATTATCAAGATGCCAGGTATTTGAAAACGGCTTATTTATGTGGGTTTTGACGGCTTTATTGACTGAAGGTGCCGACGGTTGAAGGGAGTATTCCGGCCGCTTGGAAATGATCTTTTAGGCGAGACGGGTTAATGGTGCATCAAGAACGATCATGATTCTTTAGTTTGGTTCATTAAAAAACTTCTCATGGTGTCCAGATACAGGGCAGTGGAAACGGCCAAGGGGAGCAGAAAAAAAACGAACCGGAACAGCAGGGCGGCCACCATCGCCTTCTCAAATCCCACTCCCAGCAGGGAGAAAGCCCCGGCGAGGGCGACCTCGCTGATTCCCAGACCCGCCGGTACGGGGTTGATGTTGGAGGTCAGGAAAAAAATGGTGAACCCCACCATGAGCAGACCTAGAGGCAGATCCACCCCCACGGCCCGGAAGCAGAAGTAAAGGACCAGTGCCGTGAAACACCAGTCCATCGAAACCCAGAAAAGAACCACCAAAAGTTGGAGTTTCCCCCGGTGGAAATATCGGATGGTGGCGTCCAGGTTGTTCCTGATTTCAACGAGCCTCTGGTTGTTCGATTCGCGCCGGAGAATCCTGTGGTTGATCCAATGGCCGATCCGAAGCACTTGGCGCAGGAACCACCTGCGGAAGGTCCCGTTGACGAAGATGAGGATCATGGTCCCCACCAGCAGAACAAGTCCCAGCATGAACAATAGGATGATGTATTCCCGGGAGCCCCCGATAAACTCTGGATGTTGCCGGAGAAATAAGAGTCCGCCGAAACAAACACCGGAAAGCACCAGGTTAAAAATCATGTTTTGCGCGAAAGACAGGGGGACTGTGACGGAAAACGGGATCTTATGCTGTTTCAACAGGAAGGAACGCAGGGCGATGCCCGCCCAGCCGCCGGAGGAAATGATGAAATTGATGGTCGCGGAAATGAACATGATGGAAAAAAATCTTCCGAACGGCACCCGGTAAGGCGTCATCTCGAAAAGGCTGCTGAAGGAAAGTGTGAAAGCCAGGTAAGCGGTAAAGGTGCAAAGCAGTGAAAAAAGAAGTGGCTCCATTTTAATCGCATGGAAAACCGCCACGAGTTTTGGAAAATCGCTGAAAATAGCCGTGACGAGTCCCAGAACCATGATGCCCGCAACAAAAAGAGACAGAACTACCAAAAATTTTCGGTTGGGTTGGCTCACTTCATTCCTTCGTTTTTAAGCACACTAACTACAAATAAAAAAACCCTGTTGGATCAGGGTTTCAGTTTTAAAATCAAATGAGAATCAGGGAATTATTCAATCAAATCCCCATCGCCTTCCTTGTTTAAATCCTTCACGATCGGCTTATTGGCATTTAACCCCCCCGGGGGCATAGGGAGTTTGGGAGGAGAGGGAGCCGTATCCAACTTAACGGAATCAACCGTATCCATATCTAAAATACCTTTAGGGGGAGTCGTTGTCTTTAAATCCGTTGGAACCACATTGGGCGGGGGAGGCGGTGGAACAGGCTTGGGAGCGGCCGGGGGTGGGGTACTGGATCTGCCGGCCTGTGGGGATATGCCTTTATTTCCCAAAAGAGAGTCCAAAACATTCGAGATGCTTGAAGGAGGTTTGGGCGGGGTAAGGCCTGGACCCGCCGGGGGCTTTGCGATTCCTAGGGGAGCCGAAACCGGGGCGACCGGGGGTGGAGACGGCTTGGGAGTTGCAGGGGGCTGAACCGATGGCGGACTCATAGGAGAAGACGCCGGCGTTGGTTTTGGAATCGAGACAGTTGGCGGGGAAACCTTTCCAATCCCTGCAAATATGTCGGAAAGCCCCGAACTTTCTTCTTTAGGGGGGACGCCAGCCGGTTTTTGGGGTTGGGCTGTCACTAGCGGCGTTTTTCCTGCTAAAAAAGATTCCATGGTTCCGCCACCCGCTGGTTTGGGAATAATCGCCGGAGATCCAGGTACAGCACCCGTGGAAGCCGGAGGTCTTGACGCGGCAAGGGATGGGAAAATTGCCCCTGGCCGGGTTACTCCCATTCCTGGACCCATGGGCGACTTGGGAGTCACGGCGGGGGCCGCGCTGGAAGGTTTTGCGGTTGGAGGGGATGTAAAAGGGGCTGAAACAGGGGTCTCGCCGGTTTTTTTAATCTTGGTGGGAAAAGTCAGGATGAGGCGGGTTCCAGGATCGCCTTTTTCAGCAACCGCCCCGCCGCCATGAGCTCCGAGAATGGTTTTAACCAGAGCGAATTTCAGGCCCGTCCCGGCCAGTTGGGCCGAGGCCGGGTGTTTCGGATCGTAAAATTCGTCAAAGAGTTTCGGCAGCTTATCCGGGGCAACGATCAAACCCGGATCGGGAAAGGTGACCTTCATGTTATCCCCGATGGATTCCACCGTAATGGGAATAACCGATCCCCTGGGAGCGTCTTTAATAACTTGCAGATAAAGGATATTCCAAAGCTGGTTAAAGCGCCTGCGTACGATCGGGACATTGGGGAGGTTGGGTTTGGCCTCCACCCTCAGCTTGAGGTTCTTCACTTCAGCCTGGGCCTGGAAATTGAAGGCCAGACTCTCGATTTCAGCGGCCAAGTTGACTTCTTCCCTTTTGGCATCCTCCATTTCCACCTCGACTTGGTATACGTCTAATAGATCGTTGATAAATTTTTCCAGGCGAGCGGACCGGTTGATGACCATGCCGAGGAATTCTTGTTGCTTCTCGCTGATTCCTCCCTGGGGAGATCCCAGGGCGGAGGAAACATAACCTTTGATAATACCCAGGGTGGTTTTGAATTCCTCGGACATGGTTCGGATGGCGGCCGCCCTTACTTGTGAAACTTGGATGGCGGAGGAAACCGAAACCGCCTGCAGAAGCTTGGCCTCCATTTCATTGAGTTTGGCCTGCGAGTCAGTGATCTTTTTCTGAAGTTCTGTTTTTTCCTGCTCGGCCGAGGCGATTTGGCCCTTGAATTTCGAGTTGTCGTTCTTGGTTTGCTCGACCTGGTTGCGAAGGCCCTCGGACATATTCTTCAAGGCGTCGAGTTCCTTCAATTTATCGCTCAGTTGCTGGTTTTTTTCGTTGAGTTCATTGCGAGTCGATTGGGCTTGCTGCTGGGCCGTCGCTACTTGGGATGCAGCCTCCTTGGTTTTCTCATCCACTTGGACGCGCGCTCTGTGAAGGGCTTCTTCCTTTTCCTGGTTGATTTGACTTTTTTCCTTTTCCGACTTCACCATCAAAAGGGAGGCGGATTGGACGATCTGCCCCACCTCATCGTTTCCGAAAGACTTCACCGATTCGGCAGAGAGTACCCCGCTCCCCTGGGAGGCGTTCAGGATGAGGCCGGAGGCTTTTCTCAGGGGTTTCAAGATCAAACCAAAACAAAGTGCTCCAACGATGAAAATCCATCCCAGGAGGACGGCCATGGCGATCACCAACCCCATTCCCGCGGGCGACTGGAAAAATTGCGGAAGGTTTTCCAAGGAAGGTTGGGCAGAGGGCTTGGCTGCCGGCTCGGGGGGTTGTAAGACGGTAAATGGGACTGTGTGGACGATGCCGAATTTTCCAAATCCCATTGGCGCGTAAACCGCCGCGGCCAGGGGAGGGTTCAAGGAGGCGCCGGACTTGCCGTCGCTTAGCTCGGACAAAACCTTGTTCAGCCAAGACTCTTGGTTGCTATTAAAAGTCTCGGAAAGTTTGGAAGGGTTGGAATGGTAAAAATACCGCCCCGATCCCGCGTCCAAGAGAAAGATTTCCCCGCTCTTGGTGTCCATGTCCCTGAAAAAAGTCCCTAAGTTAAAGACAACGACCAGGACCGAGTTTGAAGGAAGCGGAAGCGCGAAAATAAACGCCGGGTAGCCGAGCCGTTGGGTATAAAACTGGTAGGTTTCCCCGGGCTTGCTCTTAAACCTCTCAAGAATATTCTTGAATTCGTCGGAACTGCCGAAATTGGAATCAACCAAGGCTGGGTTCGCGGGAAGGCTTTTTTGCACCACGCCCGAGGGCGACATCACCACGATTCCCATGACCCCCGGATGAGAAGTTTTGAAAGTGGACAGGTCGGCATCCGAACTGTGGACGGCCAAACTTCCGATGTCGTCGTGGGTTTTCTTAATTCCGTTGAATAAAGATGAAGCGATGGTTTGGACTTCGGCCTGAAGCGAATTGATGGTGGTTTGAACCGCGGGGCTGTTGACAGAAGGGGTCTGAGGTATCTGGGAAGGGCCCTGGTTAAAAAGCGTCCAAAGATAAAAACCCGCCAAAGCAAAAACCGGCAGGATGCCGATAAAGATAAGGGTCAGCCAATACTTACTTTTCACCGGCTTCTTCTCCTTCTTCTTCCTCTTTGGGCACGTTCACAACGGAAACCAGACGGTCGTCCTCGGTCATTTTAATCAAACGGACGCCCTGCGCCAACCTTCCCGTTGTCTTGATTTCCTTGACTCTTTGACGAATCACCTTGCCCGAGGCCGTCATGGCGATAATTTCGTCCTCGTCACCGACCGTGAGGGTCCCAATCGCCAAGCCGTTTTTGGCCGTAGTTTTGATGTTCAGGATGCCTTTCCCGCCCCTTCCCTGGCGGCGGTAGGCGGAAAGTTTGGTCCTCTTCCCGAAACCCCTTTCTGTGGCGGTCAAGAGAGACATTCCTTCTTTCATCACTTCCATGCTGATCACCAGGTCGTTTTTCCCAAGCCGTATTCCCTTGACTCCCTTGCCCGCTCGGCCCACTTCCCGGACCTCTTTTTCATGAAAACGGATGCTTTTACCCTGTCGGGTTGCCAAAAGGATTTCCTTTTTGCCGTCGGTAATCTCGGCAGATACCAAGCTGTCACCCTTGGAGAGCGTAATGGCGATAATACCCCCGGCCCTGGGTTTATCAAAGGCGGAAAGAGAGGTGTTTTTAATGAGGCCCTGGGCCGTGGCCATCAGCACGGCGTTTTTCTCGTTGAATTCCTTTACCGGAAGCACCGTGGCGATCTTCTCGTTCTCCCCAAGCTTCAAGACATTAGCCAGAGCGGTCCCCTTGGCGTAACGGGACGCCTCAGGTATCTCATAAACCTTTAACCAGTGCACCTTGCCGAAGTTGGTGAAGATGAGGAGAAATTCGTGGGTTGAGGCGGCGTACATACGCTCGATGAAATCCTCTTCCTTCATGGTGGAGCCTGTGATTCCCTTCCCTCCGCGACGTTGTTTTTGGTAAGTATCCACCGGCATGCGCTTGATGTAGCCTGTGTGGGATAAGGTGATGACGGACTTCTCGTCTTCGATCAAATCCTCAATCTTCATGTCCTCAGCCTTTCCGATGATTTCAGAACGGCGCGGATCGGCATACTTGGTTTTGATCTCAATTAATTCATCTTTGATGACCTGCCAAAGTTTCTTTTCAGAGGAGAGTATTCCCTTCAATACCTCGATGGTCTTGATGATTTCCTTGTATTCATCCTCGATTTTCTTGATTTCAAGATTGGTCAACTGCCGCAATTGCATCTCTAGGATGGCCTGGGCCTGGATGGGTGAAAGGTCGAAATTCTTGATGAGGGCGGTTTTGGCGTCCTCAGCAGATTTTGAGGCCCGGATAGTTTTAATGACTTTGTCAAGATTGTCGACCGCGATGCGAAGCCCTTCCAGGATGTGCGCGCGCTTTTCCGCCTTATCCAGCTCAAAGCGGGTCCGGCGCACGACGACGTCTTTGCGGTGTTCCAGGTAATGATGCAGGAGGCCCTTGAGGTTCAAAACCCGCGGCTGGCCGTTGACCAAAGCCAGCATGATGACGCCGAAAGAGGTTCTTAAGGAAGTTTGGGTGAGTAGGTTGTTCAGAAGCACCTGGGAATTGACGCTTTTAGAAATTTCCATGACGATGCGCATGCCATCCCGGTCGGATTCGTCACGAAGATCTGAAATTCCCTCGATCTTTTTATCCCGGACCATCTCCGCGATTCTCTCAATGAGTTGGGCTTTGTTAACCTGGTAGGGTATCTCGCTGATGATGATTCTCTCCCGGTCTTTCTTTCCCGTTTCGATCCCAGCCTTGGCCTGTAGGTGGATGCTTCCCCTCCCGGTGGTATAGGCTTCCACAAGGCCTTCGCGGCCCAGGATATAGCCTCCCGTTGGGAAGTCCGGCCCTTTGATGAAGTGGATTAATTCCTTAACGGTGGCTTCCGGGTTCTCGATCAAATGGATGAGGCCGTCGATCACTTCCCCCAGGTTGTGAGGAGGAACGTTGGTGGCCATCCCGACGGCGATGCCTTGGCTCCCATTCACCAGGAAGTTCGGGAAAGCGCAAGGGAGAACAACGGGTTCCATGCGGGTGTTATCGTAGTTGGGCACGAAATTGACGGTGTCTTTGTCGATGTCCTTAAGAAGTTCCTCGGCCAAGGGTGACATGCGTACTTCGGTGTAACGCTCGGCTGCCGGAGGATCCCCGTCAATGGAGCCAAAATTTCCCTGCCCATCTACAAGGGGATAGCGCATAGAGAAATCCTGCGCGAGACGCACGATCGTGTCGTATACGGACGCGGTGCCGTGAGGATGGTAATTACCGGTGACATCGCCAGTGACTTTAGCGGATTTACGGTAAGGTTTTCGAGAAGTCAGTCCCAGGTCGTGCATGCCCATGAAGACACGCCGGTGAACAGGTTTTAAGCCATCGCGAACATCCGGAAGGGCGCGTCCAACAATAACGCTCATGGCATAATCGAGGTAGGAATTCTCCATCTCTTCTTCGATTTCCGTCGGATGCACACGTCCCCGGTTGGCGTCATCACCCCCCCGGGTTGGCGCCAGGGGAGGTTTTTCCACCGGGATGACCGGTTCATTGGCGTTTTCGTCGAATAGTTCAGGTTCCTGGGTTTTACTTTCTTTTTTCTTCCGAGGCCTGGCCATTTCTTTCCTTTAAAAATAAAAATTTATGGTTGAAAACCAGGAGTTCTTTATTTCAAACTCCCCGCTTCAATTAGTTTATTAGATGTCCAAATTCCTGACTTGCTTCGCATAGGTCTGGATGAAGTTTCGCCGGGGTTCAACCTGGTCCCCCATTAATATGTCGAATGTCTTGTCAGCCAACACCGTGTCTTCCAGTTTGACCTGCAGGAGCGTGCGGCGATCAGGATCCATCGTCGTTTCCCATAGTTGCTCGGGATTCATCTCCCCGAGACCTTTATAGCGCTGGATAGCCATGCCTTCTTTGCCGAAGTCTTTCACTTTTTCCACTACCTCATACATCGACTCCAAAAAATATTCATGCCCTCCATGAGCGATAGCGTAATTCGGTTTTATTGCCTTTGCCTTTTCAGTCGATTCTTGTTTTTCCTCTTCCTTCGGGAAAAGCTCAGAAATTTCCACGGCTCGAGTAGTCATGCGCTTGAGGATTTCATCCAATTGCTTTCCTTCGGCCATGTCCCGGATATCCTTGACTTTGACCATATCTTTTACTTCACGGCTAGTGTCGTAAACGAAATCCATACCTTCGTCGATTTGTTTTCCTTTTTCGGCGGCTTTTTTCATGTCTTTCAGCTTTTGTTTCATCTTGTCGACCTTTTCCTCTTTTTCGCCCTCGGTGTAGGCGTGATCAATCCCCAGCGGGCTTTCAATTTCATAAAGAGGCTTCTTCTTCTTCCCTTCTGAGGCTTCCAGGAATTCACGAAGATTCAACCCCGCACGTTTCAGGGAATGTCCAATGGATTCAAGTCTTACCAGGTCCGATACCAAGTCCTTGAGTTTCTCCTGTGGAAACTCGGTGCGGGATTTTCCCCGACCCAGGCGGAACAGGCGGGCCCCATCCATGCCTTCCTGAAGAAGAAAGCGGGTCATTTCAGCGTCATTTTGAAGGTATATTTCCTTTTTACCGCGTTTGACTTTGTATAAGGGCGGCTGGGCGATATAAATGTAGCCCTTTTCCAGAAGGGGTTTCATTTGGCGGTAAAAAAAGGTCAAAAGAAGCGTTCGAATGTGGGAACCGTCCACATCCGCATCCGTCATGATGATGATGCGATGGTAGCGAGCCTTTTCCACGTTAAAATCGTCTTCGCCGATTCCCGTTCCCATAGCAGTGATAAGAGTTCGAATTTCTTCGTTGTTAAGGATTTTGTCGATTCGTGCCTTTTCGACGTTTAAAACCTTTCCCTTCAGTGGAAGGATGGCCTGGAATTTTCGGTTCCTTCCCTGTTTAGCGCTTCCGCCGGCCGAGTCACCCTCCACGAGATAAATTTCGCTCTTGGCGGGATCTTCCTCTTGGCAGTCAGCCAACTTTCCGGGAAGGGATGAAATTTCCAAGGCGCCTTTCCGTCGGGTTAAGTCCCTGGCTTTCCTGGCTGCTTCCCTGGCCTTTGCCGCCATCAAGCATTTATTGACGACCTTCCGCGCTACCGTTGGATTCTGCTCAAAATATGTCCCTAAACCGTCGTTGCAAATTTGTCTGGTAATGCCTTCGACTTCACTGTTTCCCAATTTGGTCTTGGTCTGCCCCTCAAACTGCGGGTCCGGTACCTTGACTGAAATGACCGCGGTCAAACCTTCCCGAACGTCGTCGCCTGAGATGGGTGGATCAGTGTCCTTGACCATGGTATTTTTCTTTGCGTAATCATTGATCGTTCGGGTCAAGGCCGATCGAAATCCCTGAAGGTGGGTGCCGCCTTCGATGGTGTTGATATTGTTAACGAAGGAAAAAATGTTCTCGGCATAGGATTCGTTGTATTGGAGAGCCACTTCCACAACTACTTTATCTTTATCCTTCTCAAAATAAACAGGCGTCGCGAAGAGTATTTCCTTGGTTTCGTTCAAGTGTTTGACGAACTGGATGATGCCGCCGTTGTACTGGAAGATTGCTTCCTTGCCTTTTCCCCTCTCGTCGATGAGTTTGATGTAAACACCCTTGTTAAGAAATGCCAATTCTCTCAGGCGCTTGGCCAGGATATCGAAGGAATAAACGGTTTCGGTAAAGATAGTCCTGTCGGCCAGAAACGTAACTTTGGTTCCAGTCTTTTTTGCCTCTCCGGTGGACTTAACCTTGGCGTCCGGTTTACCGCGCTTATAGGATTGATACCAGATTTTCCCATCGCGGCGGACTTCCACTTCCAACCATTCCGAAAGGGCGTTCACCACCGAAACCCCCACCCCATGCAAGCCCCCAGATACTTTGTAGCTATCGTGGTCAAACTTGCCCCCAGCGTGAAGTTTAGTCATGACCACTTCAAGGGCCGAAACTTTCTCTATGGGATGAATGTCCGCTGGAATACCGCGGCCATTGTCGGATACAGAAACAGAGTTGTCCGAATGGATGACGGCCTCAATGGAGTCACAATGACCCGCGAGTGTCTCGTCAATGGAATTGTCCACGACTTCATAAACGAGGTGATGCAAACCGGACGCCGAAGTGGAGCCGATATACATAGCCGGACGCTTGCGAACTGCTTCCAGGCCTTCCAAAACCGTTATGTTGCCCGCAGAATAATCCCCGGTATTTTTAAAAGTCTTTTCCGGTTCGGTTTTGGATCCTTTGCCTTTTCGTAGTTTGATTACAGACTTTCGCTTCTGAGTTGCTTTTTTTGCCATATTTCTTCCGTTTTTTTATTGAAAAATCAATTTAATTTACGATTGGCTAAAATCAAAGAAAGATTCTTGATGCCCATGGATGGTAAGTTTTTTTGTAGTTCCTGAAGAAACTCCGTTTTTCGGAAACTTAATTCGTTCATCCAGATGGAATGGGTAAATTCCATTTGAACGGTTGAACCCTTTAAGATCGCTCGGATAAAACCTTTAGAAAAAGCCGCTCCTAGCAGTTCCCGACACTTGTTTTCCAATTTGTGCCTTTCGTAATCGCCTTTCACCCCAAGTTGTTGAAGAGCGCCTTCTAAAAGCTCGCTGATTTCAACCAAGCCTTGCCGAGATTTTTTCCGGCGCCTCATCTTAAACCTTTCTTGTGTTGGAGTCGGAAACCGGTTTTTACTAACCGATTTGATTCCTTATTACGTCATTCTAAGATAAATGAATTTGCCATTAAAACTTTCCCTTTGCGAGTTTCACGGTATTACGTTTTCTTACAAAATTTCTTGACTATGCTTTTTTCTTTTCTAAGATCCGACTTTCTTTAAATCAACCTTGCCGCCCTCTACACTGAAAATCCGAGCAATGTTTATAGCCATCCTGAAATCATTCGGTGATGTTCCAGTTAAAATAGCTTGTCCTTCTTGTAAAAGACGGTTTAAAAAAAATTCCTGTCTTTTTTGATCCAACTCCGCCATGACATCATCAAACAAAATCAAAGGCGCCGTATGGCAACCTTCCGCTAGGACGGATAATTGCGAAAGCTTTAAGGCAAGAGCCCCGGTACGTTGTTGTCCTTGGCTGCCGTATCGCGCCAGGGAATGCCCGTTCAACCAAAAACCCAAATCATCCCGATGGGGACCCGCTATGGTTAAACCCCTCGCTATATCTTCTCTTCTGGCTTCAAGAAGAGCTTTAGCGATTTTTTCGTTCAAAAGTTCTCTTGATCCTTCCATCTCAAGACAGGGTTCATAACATATTTCGAAATGTTCTGAACCGCCTGTTAAATCCTTAAGGGCTTGTTGGGCAAAAAAGGACAATCGGCTTGCCACTTCCGCCCTCTTTTCCATCAATACCGCGCCATGCTCCGCCAAAGGCTCATCCCAAGCTGTTAATTGGTTTTCCAACCGGGGAACCCTCTGCCGCAAGAGGGAATTACGTTGTTTCAATGCCCTTTCATATTTTTGCAAGTGGACCCGATAGGCTTGGTCAAGCTGTAAAATCGCCATATCCAAGTATCTACGGCGGGAAGCGGACCCGCCCTTCACCAAAAGCAAATCATCCGGCGAAAAAACAACAGAAGGGAGCCGCCCCAGGAGAGATGAAAGCCTTTGTTGTTTTTTTCCGTTAAGAAAAAGGGTTTTATTTTTTCCCTTTCTAATTTCCAGTCTTATTTGCTCTTGACCTTCCTCCCGGTATAGAGTTCCCTCTACAGATCCTTCTTCCTGGTTCAATTGAACCACCTGTTCGTCGTCAGCTACCCGAAAGGAACGAGCGGTAGAAAGAAAATAAAGAGCTTCAAGGATGTTGGTTTTTCCCTGGGCATTTGCCCCCAACAGGAGATTTAAGTGCGGGTGAAATGACACCTCCAAAGATTCGTAATTACGAAAGTGAAAGAGTCGTAAAGAGTCAACATGCACCCATCTACCTCAATTAGAAAAATAATTCCTCAATGAATCTTTTTAGGCTCCAAAATACGTTAATCTTAAATTCATCGTTCTAGAGCAAATCTGTTCGGTAAAACCTATTTCTGATAGGTTTTGCCCAATAAAACAACTTAGTTTGGGTCTTTAACCACTGGCAATGTTTAATTTAAGGCCTTAATTTAAATAACATTCTCTTCTTTATGAATCCTCTTAATCACGGTTTTACCTACATGTGGGGCTTTAAAAAACCCTAAAAAGTAAGGTTATTATAATCGCTGGGGGCTTGAAATACCTGTATTTTAAACGAAAAAAAAGGGCCTATCTTAAAAATAGCACAATATATTATACAAATTATTTATATACCATTTTAGTCATCCTCAGTCCCTAATCTCAATTGTTCCACATGGAACATAACCTACAGAAACCAATTCCCATTGAATAAGAGGTGTTAACTTAAAATTATCTTTTAGGTCCTCAAAGAGGATTCTTATTAGGTCGACCTATTGGCCGCGGATATTTTGGATGAGTTTTCCCCAACTTTTCCACAACAACCAACCATCGTTGTTGATGGGTTCCAGGTAGGAAATAAGGCGCTAATTTACTTACCCTTGCGTTAAGTAACTTCAATGCATTCTGTGACTTTTCCACAACTTTCAATTGTTCTTGGGTCCTCCAATCCACAAGATATCCGCCGATTTTTATGAGGGGAATTACATATTCTAAAACAACAGGAAAATCAGCGACCGCACGAGTCAGGGCTCCATCCCAACTTTCTCGATAAATTATATTTTGACCGATTTCTTCAGCTCTTCCTGTTAAAGTTTTAGCTTTCCATTCTGCGGCATCTAGGCAATCTTGCAGGGCCTTCATTTTCTTTCCCACTGAATCCATGAAAGTAATCTCCCAATCAGGGAAAGCCGCCAACACAACAACACCTGGAAACCCGCAACCTGTGCCTAAATCGAGCCAAGTTTGTGGGCTTTTTCGGCCTTCTGACAAACTTTGAAGAATGGAAAGACAAAAAGCCGAATCTAGTAAGTGATACTTAAGAATATCTTCATCTTTTGTCCATTTTGTAAGATTCATCGTTTTATTGATTTCAAGCATTTTTTGGATATATCGGATGGTGGGCAAGAGGGATGAAGAGGTAAAAAGGTTAAAAACACCAGCTTCTTTGAGGGATTGCTCAATATCTGTTGATTTTATACTCAACCTTGGGCTTCCTATGAAGTTGATAAAACCTGATTGGAAAGTTGTTGTTTCGAGAATCGGCTAATGGCTAAAAGCAAAACTGCTAAATCAGCATGGGTTACACCCTGAATTCTTGAAGCTTGACCGAATGTTTCAGGTCGAATCCGGTTAAGTTTTTCCTTGGCCTCCCTTGTTAAACCCAGAATATCTTGATAAGAAAATAGGTGAGGAATCACGAGGTTTTCATTGCGGCTTTGCCGTTGTATTTCCAGGCGTTGTTTTTTTAAATAACCTTCATATTTAAGTTCCACCTCGACTTGAAAAGCCACTTCTGGTTCCAACTGAAGATCTTCAGGCAAAAACGGGCTAAGGGCTTTATAACTCATCCAAGGACGGCGAATAATTTCTTCCAATCGTAAAACTCGATCATGGATTGAAATTTGAAGGGATTCATTGGGAGCCGCTTTAGCAGGTAAAAGCCGGGTTTTAAATTCTTTCAAACCTTTCTCAATTTTTGATCTTTTTACAACGACATTATCTTTGGCTTTCGCCGGGATCAAGCCTAATTCAAATCCTTTTTCCATCAGGCGTAAATCAGCATTGTCGGGTCTTAATAGAAGTCGGTATTCAGCTTTTGAAGTAAAAAGCCGGTAGGGTTCTTCCGTGCCTTTGGTCACTAAATCGTCTACCAAGACACCCATATAAGCTTCAGTTCGGGACAGCACCAAGGGTTTTAAACCTTGAATGGCTAAACTAGCATTAATCCCAACTAAAAGACCTTGGGCGGCGGCCTCTTCATAACCTGAAGTTCCATTGATTTGCCCGGCTAAAAAGAGATTCTTTAAACGATAGGTCTCCAAGGAATGGGATACTTGGGTGGGCGGAATAAAATCATACTCAACAGCGTATCCCGGCCGCACAATTTCAGCCCCTTCAAGCCCTGGAATGGTGTGTAGAAAGGCATATTGAACATCCAGCGGAAGGGAAGTGGATAGACCATTCAAGTAAAACTCATTCGTGGAAAGACCCTCTGGCTCTAAAAAAATTTGATGCCGGATTTTGTCGGGAAATTTCACAACTTTATCTTCAATCGATGGGCAATACCGTGGACCAATTCCCTTGATCGTCCCCGAATAAAGAGGGGATCGGGCCATGTTATCCCGGATGATCTGGTGGGTTTGATTATTGGTGTAGGTGATATAACAGGAAACCTGGGGTTGTAATGGAAAAGAAGAGGTGAAATGGGAAAAGGGAAGGGGAGAATCATCCCCTTTCTGCTCTTCTGTTTTTTTAAAATCAATGGATTCTCGGTACACTCTTGGATTGGTGCCGGTTTTTAACCGTCCCACCTCAAAACCCAGTTCCTTTAAATGTTCCGAGAGGCCCTTGGCCGCCAATTCTCCCGTTCGACCACCTTCTATTTTCTTTTCGCCGATATGCATTAAACCGTTGAGGAAAGTACCGGTGGTGATAATGACTGCCTTGGCTTTGATTTCTTCACCCGATTGGATCCGAACCCCCTCTACTTGGTCTCTCGCTACCAAAAGGCGCTCAACCATCGCTTTCACCACCGTCAGTCGGGCTTGGTGAAAAACCGTTTGTTTCATTCTTTGAATGTAGAGTTCCTTGTCACATTGGGCTCTCAAACCCCATACTGCTGGTCCTTGGGTTTTATTTAAGATACGGGATTGGATGGAAGTTTCATCCGTGGCTTTCCCCATTTCGCCACCCAAGGCGTCAATTTCGCGGACCAAATGTCCCTTGGCCAAACCTCCGATGGCGGGGTTACAGCTCATTTTGGCGATCGTCTCGGGATTCATAGTGATCAGGGCTGTTTCCATACCCATCCGGGAGCACGCCAGTGCGGCCTCACATCCGGCATGTCCTGCGCCAACCACCACCACATCAAAATTGGAAGAAACGTTATCCACGCAAACCCCTCAAGAAAATGATTCTAGGCGTTTTTATAACACAAGCGGCATTGCGACACAATGCGGCTTGAATCTTTTCATTCGTTCCACGTGGAAGAATAAAAAATTCAAACAGAAATTCCTGCGTGACATCCGCAAGGATCCATCTGACTTCGCATCGCGAAAAACAGAGGAGTGCTACCAGAAACTCTATATGAGAATTAGAAAATGATGGCGGGAAGATTACAAATACAAACCTTTAATTTCATAGATATCTTGCCTAATATTTGTCCTTTAAAAAGAAAAATTTTTTAGCTTTTATGAAAAGATTTTTTCGTGCAGTGATTTTCCGGGAGGTTTTCTTTATCTTCATCAGCCACAAGCTTATTGAAATCTCTTAACGAAAAGAATACAATTGTATACATTTTTGCAAGATGTTTGAAGCCTTTAGATTAAAAAAAGGAGTCCCGAGTTCCATAAGTAAGTGCAACACTTAGTGTCTGAAGAAGGCCGCATGAATAGGATATGCGGCTATGAAAAAGAAATACAAGCATTTAAGCGTTGAAGAAAGAGATCATTTATCCGTCTTGAAAGGAAAGGGTCTTAGCCTTCGAGCCATTTCACGCGCCTTGAAGAGGTCTCCTTCCACCCTCTCCAGGGAACTCAAGCGCAATGCTCCCCCTATCCGTTCTGGTTATTATCTTTCTCATCGAGCCCATCAACGGTATGTTGACCGCAACCAACAACGAGCACGCCGTTTACGCCTGAAAACAAAACGAATTCGTGCCTACGTCCGTCGTCAATTGAAACGAGGCTGGTCTCCAGAACTCATTTCAGGTCGATTAGGTCACCTACGGCCTAAGCAAACCATTGGTCCTGAAGCTATCTATCAGTGGGTTTATGCTGAAGCCACTGAGCTGATTCCTTGCCTAGTTCGACACCACCGGCGACGATTCTCATTTGGCCATAGCCGTAAGCACGCCAAAAACCATATCCCAGGCCGTGTTTCCATCGATAAGCGCTCCGAGATCGCCAATCAACGCAAGCAATTCGGCCATTGGGAAACCGACACCATGGTCTCTCGTCAGAGTAAAGTGGCTATGCGGGCTCTCGTCGAGCGTCAAAGCCGTTTTTCCAAGTTGGGAAAGCTCAAACGAAAGACCGCTCGCCAAATGAGTCATAGCCTCAACCGCGCTTTATGCCGCTTCCCTCAAGACGCCCGCCTGAGTCTGACCTATGACAACGGAACCGAAAACACCAACCACTTGGAAACCAACCACGTGCTTGGTACAAAATCCTTTTTCTGCGCCCCTTTCCACAGTTGGGAAAAAGGTACGGTGGAAAATACTATCGGTCTTGTCCGCCGCCATTTGCCTAAAAAGACTGATCTTGCTAAAGTGTCCTTCAAAGAATTCAGGACCATAGAAAGATGGCTCAATAACAGGCCCAGGAAATGTTTGGGCTTTAAAACTCCGGCGGAAGTCTTCCGGCGAAGTGTTGCACTTACTCCGTGAATTCGGCAGTGATAGCGAGAAAGGTCTTATTTATTTTGAAGTAAATAAAAGTTTTTCTTCCTCTGTAAAAAACAACAAATAAACCTTTTATTTCCCTATGCAGAAACGACTAAAAATTTCCTCGAAAGCATCGCTAGTAAGATTGCGTCCACGTATTCGGCCTACTGCAAGGGTGGATTCCCTCAACTCTTCGGCCCAAAGTTCATAGGGTTGTTTGGAGGCCATATGATCCAAAAGGTTTCCCAAGGCCTTGCAAGCTTTGGCCGCTTCCTGTTGATGCCTCAACGAGATTAATACCACGTTTTCGCTTGTTATTGAGGTTTGCAGCAAATTTTCTATTAACCGGAACACTTTATCCAACCCTTGTCGGGTATAACAAGAAAGTTTAAAGCAACGGTCATCAGATAAAAGAAAAGAATCGTTAAATTTTGGAAGTTTTTCATCCTGGATAAGATCCATTTTATTAAATAAATAATAAGTTCTTTCTAAGGGAAGGGAAATATCTCGAAGTCCTTCTAATGATTCCCTAGGATTCGAGGCGTCCACTAACCAAAAAACCACGTCGGCTTCCTCGATCACTTGACGGCTACGGCGGACTCCTTCAGATTCAACTATATTCGAAACTTCCCGAATACCAGCCGTATCAAAAAGTCGGACCTTAACACCTTTTAAATAAAATTCACCTTCGACAATATCGCGAGTAGTACCAGCCAAGGGTGTTACTATCGCCTTTTCAGCTCCTAAAATGATATTTAAGAGACTCGACTTTCCAACATTTGGAGGACCCACCAAAGCTACTTTAATCCCCTCCCGTAGAATTTTACCCTGATTATAACTTTCTAATAACTTCCTTAGCTTTCCCTCGACTTCTACCACTTCATTCTTGAATTGAGTTATATCCAAATGTGGAATTCCATCATCGGCAAATTCAAGGCGGGCTTCAATTTTTACATAGAGAGATTTGAGGGATTCCTCCAAAGGTTCCAAGTGGTGGGATAAGGAACCTGTCATTTGGCTGAAAGCCTGCCGCCTGCCCGCATCCCCTTGAGATGAAACTAGGGCTTCCACCGCCTCGGCTTGGGTCAAATCCAAGCGTCCGTTTATGAAAGCTCTATAAGTAAATTCTCCTGGATCGGCAGGCCGGACCCTTAAGGACACAAGAATTTCCATGATTTTGGAGAGAAGCTGTGGGCTGCCATGAAGATGAAATTCCACTACATCTTCAGTGGTGTAACTTTGAGGGCCTGGCATAACTAAAATTAGGCCTTCATCTAGGAATTCCTCCGATCGGGGATCTCTAATTTTTACAAAAGAAATTTGTCTTTTTCTTTCTAGGTTTTTAAAAGCAGGGAGAAATAAACGGATGATATCCAGGGCTTTAGATCCAGAAACTCTAATAACCCCAATACCCCCGATACCAGCGGGAGTGGCAATAGCTGCAATGGTGTCTTCTAATTGATACATAACTTTTCAACCGATAACTATTGCAGAAAAATTATTAGAGTTTTTAATGGTTCCCGATATCGTCGTCCATAATTTGCGATGTATCGTTTCCAATAGAATTCCCCGGCTCCAATGAAGCGGGAGTGGAAGTCGGCAAATCTTCTATAGGAGAAATAGGACCTTCTGGTGACGCCTCAATACTCTCCTGCCCGTTAATGGGATTTGCTTCAGGTTGCAAATCCTGCTTTTGCGTTTCTTCCCCGCTCAAAGGTTGACCTGTAATCGTCGCCTCGGTAGCTTTCACTTTAGGAACGATAACAACTTTGCGCCTAAGTCCTTCGCCGCGGCTTTCGGTTGTAACATGCTCGTGCTCTTTTAAAGCCAAGTGAACCACTCTGCGGTCCTTGGAACTCATGGGGCGCATCGGTATTTCCACCCCTGTTTCTTTGGCTTTTTGGGCAAGGTTGAGGGCCAGTTCCTTTAGCTTTTCCTTCTGACGATCTAGGTAATTTTCCACATCCACTATAACGATGGTTCTCTCATCACCCGTCATACGTTGAATGATTTTTGAAACAATGTATTGAAGGGCTTCTAATGTATGGCCATGACGGCCAATCAAGGTGCCGCTGGAAGGCCCCTGGATGTTCAGGACCGTATTTTCATCTGAATCTTTTTGGATTTTCACCCTATCCGGAAGGTTCATGTCATGAAGGATTTTTGACAGAACACCCTCTGAAAAAGCAGGAACGACTGCAGATTTCAAGATGATCTTAACCCTAGCCTCCTTAGATCCAATTCCTAAAAATCCTTTCTTCCCTTCGTCCACAACCTCGGTCTTCAGGTCATCTCGGCCAACATTAAACCTTTTTGCGGCTTGCTCTACCGCCTCCTCGACCGTCTTTCCCGTCACTTCCAACCAGCCACCCTCACTCCGGGATGTAGGCCGATACTCTGTCTTCACAGGGCGTTCGTTTCGGACCGGTCCACGGGAGGATGGTTGATAAGGCCGACTTTGGCTTCCGGGGGACCGGTGTTCACCTCGATATTCTTCCCGGTCGGAATGATAGGGTTTACGGTATCCCCCAGGTTTACTTTGCCTGTTATAGCCTCCCCGATCACCAGGGGTACGGTTGTAACCCGGAGAAGGTCGGCCACTATTTTGATTTGAATAATTTCTCATATTATTACGCCTCCGCTTTCTTTTTAGCTTTCTGAACTTCAATGTTCACAACTTTTTGTTGAATCATTGAAAGAATGTTCGTCACTACCCAGTAAACCAAGAGTCCGGATGGCCACTGGAAAGAGAAGAACGTCAACATGACCGGCATCATCCACATCATCATTTTTTGTTGTCCAGCCGCCTGGGTAGTCATCTGGCCGGACATTCTTTGTGAAAAAATCATTGAGGCTCCCATGAGAAGGGGAAGCAGATAAATTGGATCCTTGAGGGTTAGGTCTCCAATCCACAGAAAAGGCGCGCCTCTTAGTTCGATACTGTGGGACAGGGTGGAATATAGCGCGATAAAGACTGGGGTTTGAAGGAGCATGGGCAGACAACCGCCCAATGGATTGATTCCGGCCTGCTGGTAAAGGGCCATTGTTTCCTGCTGCTGTTTCTGCTTGTCATCCGCGTACTTGCGTTTGATAGCTTCGAGTTTGGGTTGAATTTCCCTGGTTTTCTGCGACATGAGGTACATGTTTTTATAGCTGGATTGGGTAGGGAACCAGAGAATCAGTTTCACGGCGATAGATAAAAGCAGGATCGCCAAGCCCCAGTTTCGACACCAGGTAAAAAACCATTTTAGAAGATCCAACATATAAACACTGATGAAGCCAAACATGCCAAAATCCACAACCTTTTCCAACCCTAGGTGTAAGCTTTTTAAAAGAGAATAATCTTGAGGTCCGAAATAAACCTCGCCCTTACGTTCAAAGCTTTCCCCGGATTGTAGATTCTGACCAGAGAAAACCAAGAGAGGGCGTGGGTCGAAAAATTTTGAATCGATACCTGGATTAGGATTTTCATCACTAGGTGGTTTATAGGCGTTGTAATCCCGGATTATTTTGGCCGAGGCGCCACCGGAGGAAGGGTCAGGAATCATTGCCGCTACGAAAAATTGGTTGGCTAAAGCGGTCCAGGCAACAGGGGACGATATTTGATTGATGTCCTGTGTTTTTTTAACGTTTTGGGAATCAAACTGGCCACTAGCAAAAGTGGCTACCCGGTAACCTCCGGTTCTTGAACTGGTTCCTCCTGTGTTTTCCTCCGGACCCAGTGTATCCGGCCATTCCACCACCAGATCAGAAGCAGCTACTTGGGTGCGACTTGTTTGGTTTACGGCCATATCAAAGTCGATCAAATAACTGCTGTTTTTAAAACTAAATGTTTTCTGTAAAACAAGACCTTGCCCGTTTGCGGTCCGAAAAACCAAAACCGCTTTTTCATCTGTTTTCGCCAGACGTTTAGAGGATCCTTCTATCTGAAAAAGGGTTTGATTTACTGTTGGCAGGGGCGAGTACTCTATCGAGAAGGGTTTTGGGCGGTCGGGATCCGGATTTACCAATTGGATCGGTCGGTGAGTTTGTCTGTTCAGGTATTTTTTTAGCTGGAATCCTTCCAAAACCGCGCCTCGGTTTGAGAATGTGGCTATGTAATCGTCGGTCTCAATCGTGACGGATGTTTCTTGCATTTGAGGTATTTTTGCACCCGCCGGAATTTTAGTTGCTTTTTTAACCACAACTTTATTTGTGCTCAATGAAGGTGTTTCTTTGATGGGGTTAGCCTGAGTTGTCGCGGCTTTTGGTACAGGTGGGGGAGGAGTCGGCATAAAATAAGACGAGGCAAACAAAATAAGCATGGATAGGACTAGGAATAATACGAGACGTCCTTGGTTTTCCAAATGATTCCCCCGCGAAATATTAAGTAACGGGGTGGAATCCTCCGGATGAGGCGGGATGGCAACGGCTCAAACGCTTTAAACCCATAGCAAAGCCTTTAAATGCACCATATTTTTCGACGGCTTGGCGGGTATATTCCGAGCAGGAGGGCGTAAATCGACAGGCGGAGGGTAAATAAGGCGAAACCATTAATTGATACCCTTTTAATAAAATTAAAAACCCCTGCTTCAAAAGCTTGTCCATTTTTAAATCCCAGGTTTCTCATCCGGGGAGGAGGCCCGCCCTTTTCGAGAGTGAGAGAAAGGATTTTCTCAACTCTTCAAAGGTGCGGCCTGAGCTTCCACGCTGGGGTAGCAGAATAATCTGATAGCCCCCGCGGAAATGTTCTTTTTCCACCCGGTAAATTTCCCGAAGACGCCGCTTGAGTTGGTTGCGTTGGTGGGCCTTTCCAAAGGTCCGTCCCAACGAAACGCCGAATTTTCTTAAGCCCTTGTCTTCGCTGAATTGAACATAAAACGCAAAATTACTATCTTCCAATTTGCGGCATTGCTGAAATACCGCTTTAAATTCCTTTGACTTCTTCAGCCGCTCCGCCTTTATAAAACGGGGCATAATTTAATATTTTCCAAGCTTACTGTACACTGACCCGCAAACGTCCCTTCTTGCGCCGCGAACTTAACACGCGACGGCCACCAGTTGTCTTCATCCTGCTTCGAAAACCGTGGACTTTTTGGCGTTTACGCCGATTAGGTTGAAAGGTCCTTTTCATAAAAGCCTAATTTTTCCTCATTTGATAATAGTCTTTTCGGAAAAACCAACAACTTCATATAGCAGTCCGAAAAGAGCGACATTGTAACGTACTGACAGCGAAAACGTCAATGAATCCTTCCCAATTTATGCCAATAGCGCCAATAGAAATAAAGGAATACGGGCCTATTCTACCCTCTGCGGAATTTTAAATGCACTCCAGTGGGTAAAGGAGATTGAAATTTAAAGGATATCAATAAGAAAAAAAATATGCGAATAGATGTGGGTAATCAATTTCACGGATAAAAACTTTATTTTTCATAAAACGCGCAAAAGAAGGTTTTTAGTAATGCTAAAGCTGTTCCAAAGTAAGTGTGCCGAATTCACGGAGTAAGTGCAACACTTCGCCGGAAGACTTCCGCCGGAGTTTTAAAGCCCAAACATTTCCTGGGCCTGTTATTGAGCCATCTTTCTATGGTCCTGAATTCTTTGAAGGACACTTTAGCAAGATCAGTCTTTTTAGGCAAATGGCGGCGGACAAGACCGATAGTATTTTCCACCGTACCTTTTTCCCAACTGTGGAAAGGGGCGCAGAAAAAGGATTTTGTACCAAGCACGTGGTTGGTTTCCAAGTGGTTGGTGTTTTCGGTTCCGTTGTCATAGGTCAGACTCAGGCGGGCGTCTTGAGGGAAGCGGCATAAAGCGCGGTTGAGGCTATGACTCATTTGGCGAGCGGTCTTTCGTTTGAGCTTTCCCAACTTGGAAAAACGGCTTTGACGCTCGACGAGAGCCCGCATAGCCACTTTACTCTGACGAGAGACCATGGTGTCGGTTTCCCAATGGCCGAATTGCTTGCGTTGATTGGCGATCTCGGAGCGCTTATCGATGGAAACACGGCCTGGGATATGGTTTTTGGCGTGCTTACGGCTATGGCCAAATGAGAATCGTCGCCGGTGGTGTCGAACTAGGCAAGGAATCAGCTCAGTGGCTTCAGCATAAACCCACTGATAGATAGCTTCAGGACCAATGGTTTGCTTAGGCCGTAGGTGACCTAATCGACCTGAAATGAGTTCTGGAGACCAGCCTCGTTTCAATTGACGACGGACGTAGGCACGAATTCGTTTTGTTTTCAGGCGTAAACGGCGTGCTCGTTGTTGGTTGCGGTCAACATACCGTTGATGGGCTCGATGAGAAAGATAATAACCAGAACGGATAGGGGGAGCATTGCGCTTGAGTTCCCTGGAGAGGGTGGAAGGAGACCTCTTCAAGGCGCGTGAAATTGCTCGAAGGCTAAGACCCTTTCCTTTCAAGACGGATAAATGATCTCTTTCTTCAACGCTTAAATGCTTGTATTTCTTTTTCATAGCCGCATATCCTATTCATGCGGCCTTCTTCAGACACTAAGTGTTGCACTTACTTATGGAACTCGGGTGTATATAAATGTTGCCGTTATTAAAATTTAGAGTGTAAAAAGATTTATATGCGGACGGAAATCTCAAGGTTTATTTATTTAAGTGAATTTATTCCTTGGGGTTAAGATCCCAGCTTTTAAAAAATATAAATTCTAAGAAAACAAGTTCTATTTAAAAAGTTTAAATAACCTAATACATAAATCTTGCCACTCAACTTATTCTGCATATAAGAAAACCTAAAATAATTTTCGTTACAAAGCTTGAAAAAACACACAAATCGTTGGAAACTTAACCTAATTAATTATTATCGGTTACAAATTGTGCAGTGGAAGAGAAAAAAGTGCCTTTTAAAATACCCTCATCCGTACCCAACGCTAAGTTGAAGAAAGGTTTAAACACCTTAAATCGTTTGTGGAAAAGAGGTTTATTCCCAAAAGATTTAGAGCGTCATTATTTCCTTCATTGGTTTGTAGTTTATTCCGGAAATATCCTCAAGACAGCCGACGCTCTTCAAATTCATCGAAACACCATTCAAGGACACTTTTTAACCCTTGGCTATTCGAAAAAATCCGTAAAACTCCGGCATGCCTGGCAAAAAATTAAAGTTAAATTTCCAAAATTTTCTTTTGAAAATAATTTTGCAAAGTTCTTTCAACAGTTCGGAAAAAATCCCCGTTTTTCCCCGGATGAAAACGCGGGACTTGTCGGTTTATGGCAAATCAAGTTTTCCTTCAAAACCTTGGTTCCCCATTATCTTCTCTGGGCGATACGGGCTGGAAAATCCCGGGAATGGGTCCAAAAAAAATTGGACTATTCCTACCGCCACAGGGCTAGACTTTTAAGTCAAGTTCTGAACACTAAGGCGCGGGATGGCTTTTGGCTTTCTTCCCTCAAGCCCACTTTCAGAGAAATTCATTCCCCTCGCTATCGGGCAAAGCTTCTTCAAAAAAGCCGTTAATGATCTTTCCTTACAATTTTCCCTCGTTTTAATTCCATCCGGTTTCTTTTTCCATTTTTCCTGATTTTTTCCCAATGGCTAAAGTTGGATCAAAGTGAAATTCGAGTCCCAAAATAAACTGAAAACCCAGGAGTGCCATAGCCGTAAATTTCTTCATAGGAAGTATTGAAGAGGTTATTGATTCGGCCGAATAACTTGAGATGCTTATCCAACTGGTAGGAAGCTACAAGGTTTACCAGCGCGTAAGCGGGCAATGCAATCGGTGTGGCTGTGTAGTTCACGAAGGATAAATCGGGCCGTTCTCCAACATAAAGTAAACTACACCCAAGATTGGCATCGCCCCACTGGTAGGAAGTGCTGTAGTCCGCCTGGTTCTGGGGCCGCCGTTGAAGCTGTTGGCCGGTTTGAACGTCAAAAGCCCAAGTATAGGTATAGTCAGCTTTTAATTCCAAATTTCGAATGGGTTTCGCGGAAGCAAAAGTTTCCCAACCTTCGGTTCGGGCATTACCGATATTGATATACCGGCCATAAGGTGGCGTTGCGCTGGACTCGAAGTCTATTAAATTGGAAAAGTCATTTTGAAAATAAGTCGCCCCGGCCTTGAGGTCGCCCCCCACAAAAGGTTGCTCAAACCCGGCATCCCATCCCTCGCTCGTCTCGGCTTGCAAGCTGTTATTGCCGTAAGGGGAATAGAGCTGGTAAATCGAAGGGGCCTTGAAACCCGTGCCATAAGTAACATTCAACTTCGTCCCAAACTCGGGAACAAAATAAGCTACCGCGCCCCGGTAAGTGAGTTGACTACCAAAGGAACTGACGGCGTCTATCCGGCCACCCAAGGTGGCGAAAAGCCGGTTCAATAGGCCGGTTTGACTTTCGAGAAAATAACTTCCTGTGGTGGTTGTTTGATTAATAAAGGTAGGAGGGCCAATGATGGTCTGAGGGGGACTTAAATATTCCGCGATGTACCCATAAGTGTCATCCTCCCGACCCCATTCCTTTTGGCCCTGAATTCCGGCTACCAGAGTTTCTCCTTTCCAAAGGTCGATGTTATTCTGCCAATTTAACTGGGCGCTCTGGCCCTCAAAAGCCCCGCGCTCATAATGGGAATTGGGATAAGAACTGAAATCATCAGTATATTTTTGAAAATCATCGGTATAGGAAATCCCCAAAACTTGTTCCCAACCGCTTCCCAAAAGATTCCATTTCATTTGGCTTCCCGTCACCCATTGGCGTTCATCGACGAAATAATTCGGGTCGTCGCCATTAGCCCCACCTTGCGCGTCCACATTAGTGCGTGAATTGACAAAGCGCATGAAGATATTGTTATCAAAGTTACTTAAGTTAGAACGTGAGGAAAACCCGAAACGAAGGGAAGCAGTGGTGTTCCCATCCGCATTGTCAATGGTATTGCCGAAAGATTTATCCGCCGAGGGAAAACCCTGCGTGTCGAACCGGGAGACGGACAAGGCGATATTTCCAGCATCATTTCCCGCGGAAGCGCTAGCCGCCTCACGAAAGCTGTTATAGGCACCGCCTTCAAACAGGAACGAACCCTTAGGCGCTCCCTCTCCTTTTTGTGTGATGATATTCACCACACCTGCCGTGGCATTGGTGCCGTAGAGGGTGCTTAAGGGCCCCCGAAGCACTTCCATTTGGTTGATGTCGTCCACGTAAAGCTGGTCGAAATCGCTAAACGCGCGGTCGGTCGAGATAGGGTTATTCAGAGGAACGCCGTTCAAAAGAACGAGCGTGTGGCCCGCATCGGCGCCGCGTACGAAAATGCCGGAGATCTCTCCTGCCGCACCATTTTGCAAAAGGGTTAATCCCGGTACCCCCTGCAGGGCGCTCAAAGCGGTATCAGCCTGCTTTTGCTCAATGTCTTTGGACGTAATCACCGACATGGAATTGGCCACCTGGCTGAGAGGCATATCCACGCGGTTGGCGGTCACGACCACTTCCGGCAATGTGATCGGGGGCTGCTCCGGGGATAAATAGACATTGGATTTAGCGGCCAGTGTGTTGGTGGAAGGTTCCAGAAGGGGAGGATCCGCCCAAAGAAAAGCGGGAATGATCAGGAAAACAAGGCCAAAAAGATAACCTGGCATCCGCCAAAAAGTCCTTTGCATACGCCTACTCCCGAGGCCGAGGACTTCAAAGGAAGGAAAGGGAGGAAAACCGGAAGGAAGGTTTTTTCTCCGCTTCTTATTCCCGAAGAAGCCGTCGAAAATTTATCTCAAGGCCGGTCTCCTGGCTATGGGGCAACCTTCCGGGCCTTCCCGTCTATTAAGACAGTGGCTTACGGAAGAAAACTAGGCCCCTTACAGTGGCGGGTCCGCATCGGTTTTTCACCGATTTCCCGAGCACCTTGAGTTATGGAATGTAATTACTCTTCCTCCTGGGAAAAGTCAATTAATAAAATAAATCGAAGATCCAAGATAAATTTTTATCATCTATATCGAAGAAACGTTTTTAATTCCTATCCATCTTATTGAATAAACCGGAAAGATATTCCACTAGTCCCGCAAGGGTGGGACCAGGAATGAGATAATCGTCCCGGGTCAGGATAAAAACATGGCCCTGTTGCACCGCTTTCAATGTCGGGAATTTCTTCCAGGATTCCTTCTCCGCTTCAAGTTGTTTGGGATTTGCCTCGCTTGAGGGAATGGAATCAATGATGATATTCGGATCCCGTTTTATCAGTTGTTCCTTGGAGACCATGGGATAGGCCCCTGTCGCGTCCGAGAGAATATTTTTTCCCCCCGCCCAGGTGATCACCTCATCCACGAAAGTCCCTGACCCGGCGCCATAAAGTTGATCCAAGGTTCCCGGGTTGCGGCCAATAATAAAAAGGACTGAAATAGGCTTGTGACCTAAAGATTCCCGTTTAGCCCGCGCCAGCCTACGCTCCAACCGCCTTCTAGCGCGGTCCGCCTCTTTCTCTTTCCCTAATGCCTTCCCAAGGACCTGATAAGCGTCCAGGACATCCCGGACCTTCTGGCAGTCCAATACCAGAACCGGAAGATGAAGTTTTCGGAGGTGTTCAACGGTTTGACCGTGGAATTTCAAGGCCAGAATCAGATCCGGCTTCAGCGAAAGAATCATCTCATAATTCGGGTTAATCCAACCCCCAATTGGGGTTTTTAACCGGGCCTCCGGGGGAAATTTGCAATAGTCGGTTACGCCAATTAACTGTCCATCCGCTCCAATGTCATACACGATCTCAGTGAGATTAGGCGCCATTGATATGACACGGTGGTAAACCGGGGTGGCTTCTTGTGCCTGAAGACGATTTCCAGTTATTAAAAGTGAAAAAGTAAACAGGAAGATACTTTTAATACGCTGATATCTCGGTTGAAAAAACATATTTTTAAATCCTGCCCTTTAATCCTCGAGGAATAATTAGGAGGAGAGGTAATTCTTTCTTCGGAACAGCAACCAAAGCAATACTGGAACTCCCAACAATGCCGTTAAAATACCAACCGGAAGTTCAACCGGACCGAAAAAGGAACGGGCCACCGTATCGCAAATCATAAGGAAAGCCGCGCCCCCCAACGCGCTTAGGGGAAGAAGAAACCTGTGGTCGTTTCCTATTAAAAGCCTGTAAATATGGGGAATAATGAGCCCCACGAAGGCAATGGGGCCGGTCAGGGCCACTACCATGCTGGTCATCAAGGAAGCGGTTACGATGGAAAGAGCGATGACCCTGGAAGTATGGACCCCCTTGACCTTGGCCAGTTCTTCCCCCGCTGAAAGCAAGTTCAGTTCCCGCCCCAGCCAAGACAATAAAAAGAACCCCAACGCGATCCCCATCGCCAGTTTTTCCACTGTCACCATGTCGATCACATCCAGGCTTCCGATCATCCAATGAATCATGGCGTAGGATTGGGTAAAGTCCGCGATGTAATACGCCAAAAGCACCAGTGCATTGAAGAAAAAACTGATCGCTATACCCGCCAGCAAGAGCGTGGTGGCTGAAAAAGAATTCAGGAATGTGGCCAACAGGTAGACCAGAACAAGGGAAAGAAGGGCTCCTAAAAAAGAAAATAGGGTCACGCATGAAAAACCATGATAGGCAACCGTAAGGCCAAGCAACATGGCCAAGGCCGCTCCAAAGGAACTCCCCCCCGCCACTCCCAGCGTAAAGGGGCAAGCCAACGGATTCCTCAAGACAGCTTGAAAAACCACCCCCGCCAGGGCCATGGACGCGCCGGTTAACGCGGCTAGGAAGTTCCGGGGAAGTCGAACATTGAAAAAAATCTGGGCGTCCTGGTTACTGGATACCGGCGAGAGAGATTTAAAAACCATGTCATAGGATATGTGGGTGGGTCCAATAAAAGGACAACTTACCAATACCACTAAAAATAGAAGGATTGTTCCAATCAAGACAAGAATTTTAGTGGAGGCGCTTTTCATCGCGTTACTCCCCCTTCTTCGGGACAAAATAAGGAAATTCACCCTTGTGGCCAATCTTTTCCACGTCTACGTTTAATATCCTTTTAATATTTAAGGAAGATAAAACCCTCCTGGGAACCCCATCGGCCTCCACATAACCGGACTTCACCAAGATCAACCGTTTTAAAAATCTTCCCGCCAGGTTCAACTCGTGGGTGGCCACCACCACAGTCAGGTTCTCTTCCCGATGCAGCTTTTGAATAATCTTGAAAAAGAGGATTTGATGTGAAAGGTCCAAGGAAAGGGTAGGCTCATCCAATAAAAGAATCTCGGGGGTTTGAGCGAGGGCCGAAGCCAACAGGATACGCTGTTTCTCACCCCCGGAAAGTTCATCATAGGCACGGCCTTTAAATTCCAAAGCATCGCAAAGTCCAAGGGCTTTATCGCAAATGGCCCGGTCTTCCTGGCCCATGGGCTGGAACCGGCCCAAGTAAGGATGCCTTCCCATCTCCACCACCTCCCAAACACTTAAAGGAAAAGTGAAGTGAGTGGCTTGTGGGACGTAAGCCATTTTTTTGCCGCGCACTCGGAAAGGTATTTCCCGAAGTGGTTTCCCATTGAATAAAACCTGGCCCTCCACGGGTAAAAGAAGCCCAACCATGAGTTTCAGCAGAGTTGATTTTCCAGCACCGTTGGAACCCAGCAGACCGACTAATTCCCCTTTTTGAATGGAAAGATCGGTTGGATGGAGTTGAAATTTAGAATGAGCTGGATAGTAGAATGAAACATTTTGAGTCTCAACTAAAGACATGGGTTTCCCGGGTAATTCAAGAATTAAAACAGAAGCCAGTTTAAGAAGGTTTCTGAAAAGCGTCAACGTTCTGCAATAAACCCGGTCAGATTTAAGCGTGGTGGAAAGTCTATCCTGAAATGGGCGGAAACAATGAAAAGGCAATATCTTATTTTTTTCCAGTTCACCGCCAAATTAAAACGTTGCGCAAAAAACAAAGGATTCCCAATTCGTCGATTCTTTTCTTGAACCCGGTTTATCCCAGGTTTAGTCTATCTATTCATCCCGACGCAGGAGGTTCTATGGACGCACTTTCCCTCGCCCGCGCGCAGTTCGGCTTGACGATCGCGTTTCATTACATATTTCCCCCCTTGAGTATCGGTCTTTCCCTCATCCTCGTTATCCTGGAAAGTACTTTCTTTTTTTCCAAGAAAACCCTCTTCCTTGAAATGGCCAAGTTTTGGACCAGGATTTTCGGGCTTATTTTCTCCCTTGGGGTCGCCACCGGCGTCGTAATGGAGTTCCAATTCGGTACTAACTGGTCCACCTATTCCCGTTTCGTGGGTGACGTTTTCGGTAGCGCCTTGGCAGCAGAGGGGGTTTTCGCCTTTTTCTTGGAGTCGGGTTTCTTTGCTCTGCTTCTCTTCGGATGGAACAAGATCAGCCGTGGGATGCACCTTTTTTCCACCCTCATGGTTTGCCTGGGGGCCCATTTCAGCGCCATCTGGATCGTGGTGGCTAATTCCTGGCAACAAACACCCGCAGGCTTCCACTTGGTGGGAGAAGAGGCCTCCGTCCGGGCGGAAATTACCGACTTTTGGGGCCTGGTCCTGAATCCTTCCTCCCTGGATCGGATTTTCCATGTTTTTATGGGCGCCTGGCAGGCCGGAGCTTTTGCGGTTTTAAGCGTTTGCGCTTATTACCTTTTAAAGAAAAAGAATGAAGCCTTCGCTAAATCTTGTATGAATATTGCCTTGTTGGTAGCGGCTGGGGCTTCCTTGCTCCAACTGGTCTCGGGCCATCATAGCGCAAAATTAGTTGCCGCCTACCAACCGGCGAAATTGGCGGCTTATGAGGGGCATTACGACGCTCTCTCTCCCGCGCCCGCTTATCTCTTCGGGTGGGTGAACGATGAAAAAGAGCAAACCAATGGTCTGGCGATTCCGGGGCTTTTGAGTTATCTCGTCACCGGTGATTTCAACGCTCCTGTTACAGGATTGAAATCATTCGCCCCCGATAAAAGACCCCCCGTCAATTTCGTTTTCCAAACCTACCATTTAATGGTGGCCATCGGGATTGCCCTGATCCTCCTGGCTTGGGGCGGGCTTCTACTTTGGTGGCGGGGCCGGCTTTACGATACCCGATGGTATTTAACTCTATTAGTCTGGTCGGTTCTTTTGCCCCAGGCCGCAAACCAGTTGGGTTGGTTTTCCGCCGAAGTGGGCCGCCAACCCTATATCGTTTACAACCTCATGAGGACATCCGAGGGCCTTTCCAAAATAGTCAAACCGATTGAAATTGAGACGTCCCTCATTCTTTTTTCATTCATTTACCTACTTTTATTCATCCTCTTCATCTATCTCCTGAACGATAAAATCCAAAGCGGCCTCTACATGAAGGTCGAGGAAGGACATCGCGCATGAACTGCGATTGGCAGACACTTTGGTTCATTCTGGTGGGGGTTCTTTTCACAGGTTACGCGGTTTTAGACGGATTCGATTTGGGAGTGGGCGCCTTGCATCTTTTCGTGAAGGAAGACCGGGACCGGCGCATTTTCTTCAACGCGATCGGCCCCATTTGGGATGGGAACGAAGTTTGGTTGGTCACGGGAGGCGGCGCCCTCTTCGCCGCGTTTCCCGAGGTTTATGCCACCGTCTTCTCCGGTTTTTACTTGGCTTTCATGTTGCTTCTGGTGGCCCTCATTTTTCGCGCGGTGGCCATTGAATTCAGGGGCAAACTTTCCATCCCCGCGTGGAGGAATTTTTGGGACATTTCCTTCAGCCTCTCCAGTATCACTTCGAGCCTGCTGGTGGGGATTGCCATGGGAAACATCGCGTGGGGCATTCCCTTGGGCACTGACCGCGAATATGCAGGCACCTTCCTGGGCCTGTTAAAACCATATCCCTTATTATTGGGAGTTACAACGTTGGCCTTATTCGTCATGCATGGTTCCATTTATCTTGTCCTGAAAACCGAGGGCCCTCTCCAGGAGCGGTTGAAAGGCTGGATTAAAAACGTCATGATCTTCTTTATCCTTTGTTACGTGGTCACGACCATGACGACCTTGTTTTATGTTCCCCATATGATAGAAACCATCCGCAGTCATCCTTCTCTCTTCGCTATTCCGCTTGTATGCGTCCTGGCTATCGCAAACATACCCCGTAACGTCATCAAAGGTTTGGGCTTCAGGGCTTTCCTTTCTTCCTGTGCCGCGCTGGTTAGTCTGATGGCTCTTTTCGGGATCGGCATGTACCCTAACCTTGTTTTTTCAAATCCTTCTCCCGAGAACAGCTTGACGATTTACAACGCAGCTTCCTCCATCAAGACCCTCAAAATCATGACATTCATAGCGGCCGTGGGCATGCCCCTCGTGATTGCTTACACCACGAGTATTTACTGGGTCTTTAGGGGAAAGGTAAAACTGGATTCGCTCAGCTACTAAATCATTCTTCCTTTGGAATTTCCAAAAACATCGCGCATTATTTCAAGAAGAGGAAATAAAAAAATGTCAAGTCTTTCATTCCCCAACCGAAACAATTTTTTTCCCCGCGAAGGTTTAAATAAAAAAATATTTTTTTATTGCTACCGAAAACATTCCTCAAGGGTGTTATAAAGGCCTTGAAACAAAAGATTTCATCCCCTTAAATATTTTTTTCCTTTTACTTAAAATTTTCTTGACTTAAATTGAAAAAGTTTTAAAAGGATTAATGCAAGTTAATTTCTTGAAAACTTTTCTTTTTTTAGTTTTCAATTCATTTTGAATTGATTCAAAGGAATTTTTGTCCGGGAGTTTTTTGGGAATGATGTGAATCACGGTGGATATGTTGTGAACAGATTTCGTTCTTGTTTATAAAACACCGTAAGTAGTGTTTGTTTTGGGTTGATTAGAAGTGTCAAAATTAGATGCATTAAAATTTGTCGCTGGAAAGAACTTTCAGCTTTTAGAGTTTCGTTGATTAATAAGGAATATTGGTTCTTAAAGTTATCCACAGCTCTGTATACAAATGTGGATAAGTGTTGTATTCCAGGCAAAAATAGATTAAATAATTTCGCTTTCTATATATGGGGATAAACAGGGGATAATTCCTTTGAGGTATCGCTTTTACCCTATTTTTATGGGTTTTTTTACGTGTTTTATCTCATGGGAGGTTTGTGGATGACTGTTTATCTGGATATCTGGGATCGTTGCCTGGAAAACCTTAAAAATGAGTTAAATCGCCAAAGTTTTGAGACTTGGTTCAAACCGACAAAAGCTTCCATCTTAAATGACAGTAATATTATTAGTGTTCAAGTTCCTAATGAGTTTTATCGGGATTGGATCCGCGACCATTACCAACCTCAGATTCAAAAAGCATTAAAAACCATCTATCCAGAGCAATTGGAAATTCAATTTGTCGTTGAAACCCCCAATAATTGGGTGAAACCAAAGACCGAACCTTCCAGTAACGTTTTGACTGACAAATCAGAAGTCCCAAACACCGTAGAAGTAGTCCAAAAACCTCTTTTAACCATGCCGACGACTGGCAAGAGCTCTTCCGATGCGGAATTTATTCTTAATTCAAGATTTAATTTTGAGAGTTTCGTAGTTGGAAACAGTAATCGTTTCGCTCATGCCGCCTGTCTAGCTGTAGCGGAATCTCCTGCCAGGTCCTACAATCCCTTGTTTATTTATGGGGGCGTTGGTTTGGGAAAAACCCACTTATTGCAAGCCATCGGCAATTTTGTCATGGAACAAAATCCCAATATCAAAGTTCTCTATATTTCATCCGAGAAATTCATGAATGATTTCATCCAATCCATTCAATCGGGCCGGCAACAGGATTTCCGCAATAAATACAGAACAATAGATGTACTTTTAATCGACGATATCCAATTTTGGGAAGGAAAGGATGCCACCCAAGAGGAGTTCTTTCATACATTCAATGTTTTATATGAAGCTCAAAAACAAATTGTGGCAACCTCGGACAGCCATCCCAAGGAAATTAAGCTGGAAGAGAGGCTTAAAAACCGTTTTGAAATGGGATTAATCACCGACATTCAAGAGCCGGATTTAGAGACCCGCATCGCCATCCTCCGAAAAAAAGCCGCGAGCGAAGGAATTTTGGTTCCTAATGAAGTAACTGTCTTCATTGCCAACCACGCCAAGGCCAATATTCGTGAATTGGAAGGTTCCATGCTTCGGGTGATCGCCTTCGCCTCTCTCACCCGCCAGGAAATAACCTTGGAGATGGTGAAGGAAATCCTCAAGGACACTTTTCCAAGGGAAGAAAAAAGAATATCTGTGGAAGCTATTCAACGGGTGGTTGCGGAGCGTTATAACTGTAAATATTCTGATATGAAATCAAAAAAACGCACAAAACAAATTGCTTTTCCCAGGCAAATCGCCATGTTTCTTTCAAGGGAATTGACGGCCCATTCTTTGACTGAAATAGGCGCCGCTTTCGGGGGCAAGGATCACACGACCATTATTCATGCCTATGAGAAAATCGAGGAAATGCTTCTATCCGACCTCACCTTGTTGTCTGAAACCAACAGCCTGAAAAAACAACTGACGGAAGGCGACTACTCCTTATAATTCTTGAATCTTCAAAATGTTCCCTTCTTCATCCAAAAATATTTCTTTTTTCGAAACATATTTTTCACCGCGATTCCGAGAGGGTACTCGGGCGCTGGTTACTCTTATTTATCCCCAAAAACCTCACTCTTTATCCAGATATCACCAATTTTTTAACCGCCGAAAATAAAAATACAACCAGATCTCCACAAAAAAAGACAACCAGATTGTAGAACCTGTGAGTAAAGGAAAGGAAAAACCAAAATGGTTGCGGGGTTGTGGATTTGTTCTATAATACCCCCAGTTTGTACACCAACAAAAAACGTTGTGAACCTTAACAAATAAACGTTTTTTGATGACTTATACACATATCCTCCATGCCTACTACTAATTCTATTATTTTTTTAAATCAAATTTTTATAGTCGAAGGAGTTTTAAATGAAAGTGGTTCTGACTAGATCTGATCTTTTAAAGGGGATCAATACAGTTCAAAACGCTGTTGCGACCAAGAATACCATGCCGATTTTGGCAAATGTTCTATTGGAAGCCCGGGATAAAAAACTGGAGTTTGTTGCAACAGATTTGGATATGGGTATTCGTTGTAGTGTTCCAGCGGAAGTAGTTGAAAAAGGCAGTATCACGATAAATGCCAAAAAACTTTCGGATATTGTACGGGAGTTGCCGGAAGCATCTGTTGATTTTGAAATTGACGATAACCATAAGATGATATTGGTTTGCCAAAAATCCAATTTTAAAATTCATGGATTGCCAAAAGATGATTTTCCCATCCTGCCGGAAGTCAAAAAAGACAAGGTTTTAAAAGTAAACGGATCCCTTTTGCAAGACATGATCCGCAAAACCATATTTGCCGTGTCAACGGATGAGACCCGTTACGTTCTCAATGGCGTATACTTCCAGGTTGAGAATGAAAAAATAAAAATGGTAGCCACCGACGGACACCGGTTGGCTTTCATACAAAAAAAAATAGAAGGCAAATCGGATGAAAATTACAGCGTCATCATTCCAACCAAAACCTTGAACGAATTATCCAAAGTGATTTCCGATGTGGGCAAGGGCAAGGAAAATGAGATTAATGTCGAAGTTATCGCAACGGATAACCAAATAAAATTCAATGTGAATGAAGTTGAGATCGTATCGAGGTTGATCGACGGTCAATTCCCCAATTACGATCAAGTCATTCCCAAAGAGGCCGACAAGAAAATAGAAGCCTCCACCTCGGAACTTTCGGCTGCTACCCGCCGTGTCGCTGTTCTTACCTCTGAAAAATCCAATTCCATCCGATACCAAGCCAGGGAAGGAAAAATCTCGATATCCTCCAAAACCCCGGATATGGGCGAGGCCCAGGAGGAAATGGAGGTGGCTTACAAGGGGGATGAAATCAGCATCGCTTACAATTCCAGGTATGTCTTGGATGTTTTAAAAAACATAAGTACTGCAACGGTTCTGTTGGAGTTAACCCAACCTTTAAGCCCTGGCGTGATTCGGCCCAAAGGAGACGCGGATTACCTGTGCGTCATCATGCCCATGAGGGTCTAAAGGCGTCCATTCGCTATCGGACCCAAGGCCCGGAGGCAACCAAACTCCGGGCCTTTTTTATTTCCATACTCGTTTTCTTTTATATTCCTGCCATCGTTTTTATTTTTCTGGGTTTTATATGGGTAAAAGAGCAACCGTTCATATAGGCTCGGTCGCGATTAAAACAAAATATTGAGCGACAGGGTCATTGAAATCAACTTTTTAAGACCTACAATCTTTTTATGGCTTTAAAAAACCCGCCCCCCATAGCCTCGCTGTACCAATTGCTTAACCGGTTGAAAACCAGTGAGGATTTAAAAGAACGCATCAAGCATGTGGAAAAGATGGAATCCCGGCCGGCTCAATTCAGCGATTTTCCAAAGGCCTTGTCGCCGGATATCATAAGAATCCTGGAAAAATCCAGAATCGAGAGGCTTTGGACCCATCAGACTCAAGCGGTGGATTTCTTGTTGAATGGTAAGAACGTCGCGGTAACGACACCCACAGCCTCTGGAAAAACCCTCTGTTTTAACCTGCCAGTCCTGCAGTCCTTCCTCCAAGACCAACAATCCCGGGCCCTATACCTTTACCCCATGAAAGCCTTGGCCCGGGACCAGTTAAAAACCCTCCAGGAATGGATGAGCCTGCTCAAGGCGGCCAAGCTTCCGGTATTCAAGGCCGAGATCTATGACGGCGATACCGCCACAGGGATGAGGACCCGTATCCGCAAGAGCCCTCCCCAGATTATCCTTTCCAATCCCGACATGCTTCACCTGGGGATTCTGGCGTTCCATGACGGTTGGGTGGAATTCTTCAAGAACTTGAAATACGTGGTGGTGGACGAAACCCATAGCTATCGGGGTATTTTTGGCGCCCATGTGGCCCATGTCCTGAGGAGGCTTCGCCGTGCCTGCCGGTATTACGGTTCCCAACCCCAGTTCATCTCCTGCTCGGCCACCCTTGGAAACCCCGGGGAATTCCTGGGGGATTTAACCGGGCTGGACTTTGAAATTATCGACGAATCCGGCGCCCCCCAGAACGGGAAAACATTTGTTTTATGGAATCCCGATACCACTTCGCCCTATACCGAGGCCGTGACGCTCTTGTCGGAATGCCTCAAGGCCGGAATGAAAACCATCGTTTTCACCAAAGCCAGGAAAATAACGGAACTGATCAGCCTTTGGATCACCCAAGCCCATCCGGAGTGGGCCTCCCAGATCAAAAGCTACCGGGCGGGGTATCTCCCCGAGGAAAGACGCGAGATCGAGACGCTCCTGTTCAAGGACAAGCTCAAGGCGGTCATCTCCACCTCGGCCTTGGAAGTGGGCATTGACGTGGGTGGATTGGACGCCTGCATCCTGGTGGGTTATCCGGGGACCATGATTTCCACCTGGCAGCGTTCGGGCCGCGTGGGCAGGGGATCGGCGCCCTCGGCGGTTTTCCTCGTGGGCATGGCCGACGCCATGGACCAGTACTGGATGAAACATCCCGCCAAATTCTTCACGATGAAGCCTGAATCCCTGATGGTGGGTTTTAAGAACGAGAACATCGCGAAGGCGCACTTGCGTTGCGCGGCGGCTGAAATCCCCATTACCCGCGATGACGAGGAATTTTACGGGAAGTTGCTCTGGGAGCTCCTAACACCCATGGTGAAGGAAGGAAGCGTCCTTGAAGCGGTCAGTGGCGAAAAATGGCTGGTCACGGACAAAAACCCCCAACGGGGAATCAATATCCGGGACATGGGGGAGGGTTACCAGATCATTTTCCGGGAAACTGGGGAGATGATCGGAACCATTGACGGCATGCGGGCCTTCCGGGACTGCCATCCGGGCGCGGTTTACCTTCACCAAGGGGTGCAGTACGTGGTGAAAGACCTGCAATGGGAACAGCACAAGATCCTGGTTTCCGACGAGCCGGTGGATTATTACACGCAAGTCAATTACGAGGAGGAAACGACGATCTTGGAGGAGCAAAAGCGCAGGCCCCTGGGAAAAGGCGCCTCCCATTGCGAAATCCGGTGGGGAAGAGTCAAGATCACCCAAAGGTTCATCAATTACGAAATCCACCGCATCGTGGACCGGTCGCTGGTTTCCACCTATCCCCTCACGCTTCCCCCGCAGACTTTTGAAACCAGGGCCCTTTGGATGTCCCTCCCGGATTATCTTCAGAGAAACCTGGCGGACCGGAAGATCCACTTTATGGGGGGCCTGCACGCGGCCGAACATGGGACCATCGCCATGATGCCCCTTCATGTGGTCTGCGACCGGTGGGACTTGGGCGGCATCTCCACACCCGCCCATCCCCAGGTGCCCCAGCCCGTCATCTTCATCTACGACGGTTATCCGGGAGGCGTCGGGCTCTCCGAAAAAGCGTTTGAGACCATGGAGGAATTGTTGACCACTACCTTCGAGATGATCCGGGACTGCGAGTGCGAGGAAGGGTGCCCCTCCTGCGTTCAATCGCCCAAATGCGGAAGCGGGAACCACCCCTTGGATAAGAAAGGCGCGCTTTTGATCCTGGGCCATATCCTGGGCAGGGAGGACTGGAAACCGGCCGCCAGGGGGGCACAACCTGTTTTTTCCCTCCCGGGGGAACCATTCAACATGGAGGACGGACCAGGGGATACCCCGGAACGGTTTAAGCCTTCCCAAGAGAAATACCCTGCGCGGTACGTTTCCCGGGAAGCGCCCGTTTCAGGCCCGGGCACAAAAATCGCTTTCGAACCGCCTCCCGGGAAAACCGGGCCAGTTGTGTTTGACATTGAAACCCAGTTCCTTTCCGCGGAAGTCCCTGGCGGCTGGAACAATTTACCCGGCATGCGGCTTTCCTGCGCGGTGGTTTATGATGTCGACCAAGACAAGTATTTCACGTATGTGGAAGAAAATGTGAACGACTTGATCACTCACTTGCGGGCCTCCAGCCTCGTGGTCGGGTTCAATTCTCTTCGCTTTGACTACGGCGTGATACAGGGTTATACCTCCTTCCCCCTACAAAGCCTGCCGACCCTGGACCTCATGGCGGACCTGCAGAAAAAGCTGAAACACAGGTTATCCCTCGCCCACCTGGCCCAACACACCCTGGGCGGCGCGGAGAAATCCGCCGACGGATTGCTCGCGGTCCAGTGGTGGCGGGAGGGGAAGTACGAGCAAGTGATCGACTATTGCCGGCAGGATGTGAAACTCACCCATGACCTTTGGAAGTTCGGGAAGGAAAAGGGCCACGTCCTTTTCGCGCACAAGCAATCCGGGGAAATTGTGAAATGCCCGGTGGAGTGGTGAAAAAAATCCACTTTCCGGTTCATGAGGAAGAACGAGGTTTTTATCACACAAGCAGGGATAAAAGGGATGAAAAGCTATTGAATAGCGGTCCTATCCGGAACAAAAGACCGTTTGTTGCCGTTGAATCGCCGGCGGGGGTATACTTTTTCCATGCAAAAGCCTGGCCATTCCAAGCATAGGGTAACGGTCGAACTGCCTGTCTTGTCCTTTGAGACCGATTTCCTGGGCGTGGTCAACAATACTGAATTTCTCCGGTATATCGAACGGGTCCGTTACGCGCTCGGCAAGAAATACGGTTTTTCCTTCAAGCAGGTGCGCAACGCCAAGGTTTGGGTTGTTATGGCCCGGGTGGAGATCAACTACCGCGCCCCGGCTTTCTTTGAGGACATCCTTTTGGGGACGGGCTGGGTGGAGAAAATCGGAAAGACCTCGCTCACCATGGCCTATGAATTCCGCATGAAAGGTTCGGGGAAATTGATTGTGGATGCCAGACAGGTTATGGTCTTTATTGACAGCAAGTTTAAACCTACTCCCATTCCCGCTACGATTCGTAGGAAGCTTTAGGAGGGGGGAATTAAGGACATCTGAAGGCAAACCCCTTGTTATTTGGCCATTTCAGGGGTATTTTTAGTTATTGGTTGGATCTTTTTCCAAGGAAATATTTAATGCCCGGCAAAATCAGCGCGAGCGGTCTCCAAGAACAATTGATGTCCCTCAACCGCATCGGCATCGCCCTCACCAAAGAACAGGATATAAACCAGCTCCTGACCCTCATTCTCACCGAAAGCCGGCAGTTTACCAATGCGGAAGCCGGAAGCCTTTACGTTCGGGAAGGGGCCCAGCTTCGTTTTTCCGTGAGCCAGAACGATGTTATGGATGCGCGCAGGAAGGCCGAGATCAAATCCCAGAAAAAACCCGTGGATGTGGTCCCCTCGACATTCACGGGATTTTACGTTTCCTTGGATAAGAGTTCCCTGGCGGGTTACGTGGGCGTTACCGGCAAGGTTCTGAACATCCCGGATTCCTATAAAATCCCCAAGAACCGGGAATACAAGCACAATCCCTCCTTCGATTTGAAAAACAACTATCACACCACGAGCATGCTGATGGTGCCCATGAAGGATCCCTCTGGAAAAGTGGTGGGTGTCATCCAACTCATTAACGCCCGAAAAGGAAAATCCGTTGTTCCTTTTCACAAGCATTTTGAGAATTTGGTGCTGTCCCTGGCCAGCCAGGCCGCTATCGCCATCGGGAACGCCCGGTTGACCCAGGAACTGAAAGAGGCTTATTTGGACACCATTTTCCGCTTGTCAGTAGCGGCGGAATACAAGGACGACGACACGGCCGCCCATATCCATCGGATGAGCCGTTACTCGGCGGTCCTGGCCGAGGGATTGGGGTTGTCATTCCACGAGGTGGAGAATATCCGTTACGCCTCGCCCATGCATGACATCGGGAAATTGGGGGTTCCGGATGCCATCCTGATGAAACCCGGGAAACTTACTCCCGACGAGTTCAAGGAAATGCAAAAACACACTGTTTTCGGCGGAAAAATTTTGGAAAATGCCAAGGCCGAGTTGTTGAAGGTTTCCGAGGTCATCGCGCTGTCACACCACGAGAAATGGGACGGGTCCGGGTATCCGAGGGGATTGAAAGGCGAGGCCATCCCCCTTTTCGGCCGAATCGTGGCGCTGGCGGATGTTTTCGACGCCCTGACCACGAAGCGCTGTTATAAACCGGCTTTTTCCCTCGGGGATTCCTTGAAGATCATTAAGGACAGCACGGGACATCATTTTGACCCTAACGTGGCCCAAGCCTTCAACAACAACTTGGAGAAGATCCTTACCATCAAGGCGCAATTCAGTAATTAAGCCCCGTTTCTTTTTCCTTCCGTTCTCTCAAAAAAATTTTACCTGTTAAAAATTTTGTTTCAAAGCTGATGCCCCCTCGCGGGGAAGTGACAGGGTGAAATTGATTGACTGATTTTAATCAGCGCCTGATCATGTTTTATAAGCGGGAGATACGAAACCGAATGGGGAAAAGTGGAAACGAAGTATTTAGAAAGAATGGAGAGGATTTTTAAGCGCTGGGTTTTAAAGAACGGGGCGGATAAAAAATCCCCGCTTGATGAGGAATTGGTCGATCCTCTGGCACACAAGGGCGACCTCTTGGTCTTTTAGGGTATCTTCGAGTTCGGACTCAATCCGCAAACCCACCTTTTCCAATAGGGCGATTTGCACCTGTCGGTGTTGTTCCTGTATTGAGGAAGTATTGATGCGCATATCTTCCGATGGGATGCCGGAAGGATTGACCTGGTTTAATGTTTCTGTTGTCAGACAGGAATCCAGGATTTGGTTGATTTGATTCAACCGATCCATAGATCACCTTGAGGTTTAATGTTAAACCATTCAAGTTAATCCTATTCCTATTTGGGACAAATGTCAAATATTAGAGGTTTTCCAAGGGAATTCGAGGGGTAATTTCAAACTTTTCCAGAAAGTTTCTTATAGCCTGTTGAAATCCCCTGCCCTTGCTGTGGTGCGGGGGCCCACCCTGAGCGAGATTGCGATCCTACGGTGTTGGAGTAAAACATGCCAAATCAGGCAATCCCTTTATTCGATTTTCGTTTCCAGTTCCATGAGCTGGTGGTCCAGCCGTAAGTCCGGCAAACGGTCCAGGGCGTGTCTGAAAACCACCTTCAATTGAATTTGTTTGGGAGTTCCCATCCAAAGTTTGTAGAGCAGGTGAAGGGCCCGCGCGGCTTGGATCTGCGTGCCGTGGTTGGTCAGATACTCCAGGATTAATTCTTCCTTCCCCCCGTCCCCGAGCCGGTGGAAAACATCGGCGGCCAGGCTTAAGAATGCCGGGTCCGCGTCTTCAATGTTTCCCAGCTTCCACCATTCCCCCAAGGCGGCCAGGGCCGCCGGGTATTGGCGGTTGCCATAGAGGCGCCCCACTTCCTCCTCCAGCGCCGCCCGCCGGTCGGGGGCTTTCATGGAAAGGGTTTTGTCCTTATCCCCCAGTTTCATGATCCCGGCTAAAAGTTGCGGTTTGTATTCCTCGTCCCGGAAGGTCCCGCGAAGCGACCGGAACAACTTGACCGCGTCCAATTCTCTGCCCTCCTTCAGCCAAAGCTCCAGCACCCATTGGTATTGCAAGAAAGCCTTGTCCTTGTAACCCTGCCTGCGGAAGCGGGTGCGGTCTTCCATTTGAAGGTAGAAATCCGCCAGCTCGCACCGGGCATCGGAGTTCTCGGGGTACTTTTCCAGGTACTCCACATATTCCGAAACGGCGGCATTGGTAAACCCGTTTCGCGCGTCCTCTTGGGCCCTTTCTAGGAGCCGCTCGTCCACGTTTTCCTGCGGCAGGTACATCAGCCACCCCGCGCCAAAACCGGAAATAAAACAGAAGGCATGGATCAAATGGTTGACTCCGTCGTCCTCGCCCTTGACCACCATGAAATAGTCGCTCACGAAAAAATAAAGGGCCATCGACCAGAGGGGGACCCGGTAAATCATTTTGCGCGCGGTATAGGGAAGCATGTAACAGAGCGGCAGGTAAAAAAGAAAATAGGTTCCAAGCCAACTCCGCCAGGACGGCATGAAGACCATCAACAGGAACCAAACGATGAGCGGGGCCACGAAGGGGTTCAAGATCCGGACCTTCAAGTTGAAATAGCGGGTCAGGGTGATGCCGACAATCGCCATCACGCACCCGGAGGCCCCGATCCCCGGCATGCTGACACGGCCTGGGGCGAGTGCGTAGGCCGCCCAATAGATGCCCAATTCGATCAGATTGCCCGCCAGCCCGCATCCCAGATAAAGAAGGGCGAATTTTTTCCAACCCAGCCGGTCCTCCAAGATCCATCCAAATATCCAGAGGAAGACCATGTTGGAGATCAGGTGCCACCAGCCCGCGTGGGTGAACATGGAAAGGAAAATCCCGGAAACGGTGGGCTTGTCCGGGTCGAAGGCGAACCAATCCAGAAAAGTTTTGAACTCCATCAGGTGGAAAGTGTGGACAAAGGTGAAAAATGCCTGAAACCAGATATTGACGGCGATCAGGGTGATGAGCGCCAGCGGAGGCTTCAGGTTTTGGCGGGACTCGATGGAAAGGGGCAGGATCATGACGGCTCATACTCCAATCTCGACTTATGCTTCCTATCTCTTCGGATTATTTTTAAACGATATGCCGAATTCACGGAGTAAGTGCAACACTTCGCCGGAAGACTTCCGCCGGAGTTTTAAAGCCCAAACATTTCCTGGGCCTGTTATTGAGCCATCTTTCTATGGTCCTGAATTCTTTGAAGGACACTTTAGCAAGATCAGTCTTTTTAGGCAAATGGCGGCGGACAAGACCGATAGTATTTTCCACCGTACCTTTTTCCCAACTGTGGAAAGGGGCGCAGAAAAAGGATTTTGTACCAAGCACGTGGTTGGTTTCCAAGTGGTTGGTGTTTTCGGTTCCGTTGTCATAGGTCAGACTCAGGCGGGCGTCTTGAGGGAAGCGGCATAAAGCGCGGTTGAGGCTATGACTCATTTGGCGAGCGGTCTTTCGTTTGAGCTTTCCCAACTTGGAAAAACGGCTTTGACGCTCGACGAGAGCCCGCATAGCAACTTTACTCTGACGAGAGACCATGGTGTCGGTTTCCCAATGGCCGAATTGCTTGCGTTGATTGGCGATCTCGGAGCGCTTATCGATGGAAACACGGCCTGGGATATGGTTTTTGGCGTGCTTACGGCTATGGCCAAATGAGAATCGTCGCCGGTGGTGTCGAACTAGGCAAGGAATCAGCTCAGTGGCTTCAGCATAAACCCACTGATAGATAGCTTCAGGACCAATGGTTTGCTTAGGCCGTAGGTGACCTAATCGACCTGAAATGAGTTCTGGAGACCAGCCTCGTTTCAATTGACGACGGACGTAGGCACGAATTCGTTTTGTTTTCAGGCGTAAACGGCGTGCTCGTTGTTGGTTGCGGTCAACATACCGTTGATGGGCTCGATGAGAAAGATAATAACCAGAACGGATAGGGGGAGCATTGCGCTTGAGTTCCCTGGAGAGGGTGGAAGGAGACCTCTTCAAGGCGCGTGAAATTGCTCGAAGGCTAAGACCCTTTCCTTTCAAGACGGATAAATGATCTCTTTCTTCAACGCTTAAATGCTTGTATTTCTTTTTCATAGCCGCATATCCTATTCATGCGGCCTTCTTCAGACACTAAGTGTTGCACTTACTTATGGAACTCGGGTATCCACGTGGTATAAATTCACGGATTTAGGCATTTTACCCGCTGCCAAGGCCCCGGGCTTGCCCGGGGGCCTAGCCGTGTACTTGGGCGGGGTTCCATGCCCCGCCCAAGTGGCGACCCGAAGGGTTGTCCCTTGACCTTTCGTGAAATACATCAGGGCCTCAATCCATTCCCCTGGCTTTTGAAAGCCTGATTTCTTAACGTACGGTTTGAGTTTGTCGGCATTCAACCGATGAAATATTTTGACCAACATAACATTCCCAATACCAAATTTCTTTGTTTTAAAAAGCTTACCAGACACTAACGAATCCCTGCCCTCCCGGCGTTTTTTCTCGCGAAGGGTGTAAACTTCCTTATGTTTCAAAAGAAATTTACGGACTTTGGGGTGATTGAAAAACATCATAGAGTAACAACCATCCGGTTATTTTAAGAGTACATTGGATTAGACCAGTAGCCTGTATTTTTTTCATCCAACATGAGTGTTCTGCGATGAGGTTTCCAAGGTTTACTTCGCCTGGGAATTTTCGTTTAAAGAGTTAAAAACAAAGGAAATAAGCTTCTTATAGCGGCCAAATCGGATCATATCCCGTGGGGGGATGTTTCCCAGAAGGGGATTGGCCATCTTGAACCACAAGGCGGTTTTGCGGGCATCCCCCTGGAAATAACCAGCCACTAAATTGAATAAGTTCGCCCATTCCGTGAGCCGGTCTTTTAATTCCTTGGGCATTTTCTCGTCTTCATAGCGGATGGATGAAACAGGAATGCCAGTGGCCCTGGAAACATCTTTTTTTTCAAGTTCAGTAAATTTCACCACTTTCTGGTAGTCCATGGTGGTCCCTAAGTCAAAACCCAAGTAGTCCTTGTCCGGTATTGTTGAAAAGATTGAAGACATAGTTCCCTCCATTAAAAGAGTGTCCACATTTTTACCACATAATCACCATTGACCTTTCCCCCGAAAACTGATCCAAAAATATGTTAGTTTTGGATTATAGATCGGGAGGGGAAAGATGGCAAAGAAACGGTTTTTATCTGAGCAGATAGTGGCTATTCTCCGCGAGGCGGAGAAAGCTCCCGCCGTTGAGGAAGTTCTCCGAAAGCATGGCATTTCCGAGCAGACTTACTACCGCTGGAAACGCATGTACGGAAGCCTTGGAGTTTCCGAAGTCCACCGCATCAAACAGCTGGAAGAAGAAAACCGGAAACTCAAGCAGTTAGCGGGTGATCAGGCCCTGGCTATTCAGGTTCTCCAAGAGCACATAAAAAAAAGGGGTATTGATCGAGGAGCAAAAAGGCATGGTGGAAGCCCTGAAGGCTCAGGAAGTACCGGAAAGACGAGCCTGTGATGTTCTTGGGGTAAATCGATCGAGTTTTCGATATGAGGCCCAGCCAGAAGATCCGTTGAACCAGGTGATCCTGCAGGAAATGGTTAAGTTAGCGCAAAGAAACCGACGTTTCGGAAGCCCTCGGATGTTGTGGATGTTGGAACGCAGAGGCCTTGATGTGAATCACAAGCGGGTGGAGAGGCTCTACCAGGTAGCAGGGCTTCAATTACCGCGCAGGAGACCCAGGAAGAAGAGGGTTCCGACGGAATGGAGAAGGCCCCACCCGGCTTTGGGTTCCAACGAGGTGTGGACGATGGACTTCGTGCATGACCTGACATGGTTCGGGGGAAAGGTGAAGTTTTTGACGGTGTTGGATGAAGGATTTAGGGAATGCTTGGAAGATCCGGGCGGAGAAGCGAATGAGAAGCCGGGACGTGCTGGAGACGCTGGACGAGTTGATGACGGAGTACGGGACACCAAAGTGCCTGCGGGTGGACAACGGGCCAGAGTTCGTGGCGAAAGAACTGAGGAACTGGCTTGAGGAGAAGGGCGTAGAGGTGCTATATATCGAACCAGGGAGTCCATGGCAGAATGGATTCATCGAAAGTTTCAACGGAAAGTTTAGGGATGAGTGCCTGAACCAAGAAATTTTTCTTTCAAAAGCGGAGGCCCAGGTAGTCGTGGATTGGTGGAGGCAGGTGTATAACTGGCAGAGACCGCACAGCAGTTTGGGGGGAAAAACCCCAATGGAAGCAAAGGCCGAAAAGTTGGGCCTTAACTAACTTAAATTTGGATCAAACATTGGGGG
>CAWKAR010000024.1:0-142218 GCA_963847625.1 candidate division FCPU426 bacterium
GACCTGTACCCGATGGAAAAGATTTCCCGCAATATCACCCTCCGGCTTCTTTACACCAATCCGACGGTGGGGCAGAAGTGGGAAAGCCAGATACCCCGGCGCAGGGTCAAGATTTGGACGCAGGACGCCACGGTCATGGAAACCTGGAAAGACCCCAAGATATTCCTGCCGGACCAGCCGATGGAAAAGCAGGATAAGTTTTTTCATTGGCTGAAGGACAACGTGGATTTCGGCGTGAGGATGAAACGGGTGGATTAAACCCCATCTTTATGTATGAGCCGCGGCCACCCGGGTCAATCCAGGTTGAGTGCGCGGCTTTTTATTAAAATGGACTAAAAGATAAAACGCTGTTTTCGCGCGAAGGGTTTGTTAAAAGTGACATTTTCCAAAGCGGGGAATATAATTTCGCCGGGACCGGGTGGTCCAATCGATGAAATTAACCCAAAACCTTCCCCCATGGATCTTCATGAAATACAAAAAACTCCTCTTGGCCCTATTCCTATCCGCCTCTCCCGTTTGGCCCGAGAGCCAACTTCTCCTCACTCCGGGACCTGGAAAGGTCCTTGAAAGCCCCGTCCCCAGCGATAAAAGTGTAATCATTAAACCGCCAAAAATAGCCCTGCCGGAATGGAAAAGCACCTCCCCTTCCGCTTTTCCTGGGAAAAATTCCAGCGCTCCACCCCTTGTTGTTCCAACCGTCATCACGACCCGTGCCACCAAGAAAGAAAGAGCGGCTAAAGAACCGGGAATCACCCAAGAAGATTATTTCCCCATGGCTCCAGGTTCGAAGGTGACTTATGAGTATTTAGCGCCGACTCCCGGGGAAAGAATCAAGAAAACCCGACTTGTGGAATGCCTGGAATGCCGGCGGATGGGGGGCCAGGCTGTCCTGGGGAAATATAACATCATCGAAGGGCTTTCTAAGGTGCCGCAAAAAATCATCCTTTACGCCACAAAGGCGGCGCAAACCTCAAACGAAAAAAAGAAAAAAGCGGAAGCTTGTTTCATCAAGCTGCCTAAAAAAGGCCACTGGACCCGATGGAAAAATAAAATGAAGGGTGGAATCTTACAATCCTGCAAAGCCATATTTGGAAAAACAAAAATCGGCCGTCGAAATTACCCCGATTGTGTCTTGGTTGTGGAAAAAGATTATAAAAAAGGAAAGTTAATCTCAACCGTTCGCCGTTATTACGCCAAGGGAATTGGATTGATCCTCAGCGGGTTCTACGATCCCAATGGCAAATTGATCCGTTCCAAGTCCTATGCTTACATCAAAACGGAGGGAATCGGGAAATCAGCCCCTCTTTTTCGGAACCCCTAGACCCGCAAATGCGGATGGAGTTTAAAAAGGGTTTCTTACCTGAAGAAACCACTACTGTTGGTATTTCAAGAATTATTGGTGAATCCAATGTCCGGTGGTTGAGATTTTACAGTTTCTATGAGTATTATGCTTACCTTGACGCTACCAAATTGAGGCATATTCCCTTGTTTTGATGGAGCTTTCTTACTATTAGTTTATTGAATCATGATGGACAGACCTTTCCGTTCTGAAAGACTTATTGGCGAAAGACAAGAGAGGTTTTAGGGAAAGACCCAATTCGCGTCATGTGTTTTAAAAAAGGGGAGGATGTTTAAGTGGACAATGAAATAGTTGCCGGTATTGGCGGCGCGGCTGGTGACGGAGGTGCCTCCACGGCGGATAACCTGGCCCTGGCCTGTGCCCGCCAGGGGCTTCATGTTTATGTTTATACCAGCTATCAATCCCTCATCCGGGGCGGCCATTCCTGGGTGCGCCTTCGTATTTCCCCCCGAAAACCTTTCAACATGGGCGACCAAGTCCAATGCATGATCGCCTTGAACCAGGACGCCATGGACCGCCATCTGCAGGAGCTTAAATCGGGAGGACTTTGCGTTTACAACAGCGATAAGGTCAAGCCCGGGAAAGTACCCCCAGGGGTGCAGCTTTGTCCCCTTCCAGTCTTCGAGTTGGTCGGCAGGGATGCCCTTCCCATCATGCAAAACACCGCGGCATTGGGTGCCTTGACCCGCCTGATCGGCCTGGATTTTGAAGCCCTCTCCTCGGTTTTCGAGTACACCTTTAAGAAAAAACCGCAAGTGGTCAAGGCCAACGTGGACGCGGCCCGGGAGGGTTATGATTTCGCGGGCAAGACCTACAAAGCCGTTTCCAATCCCTTGGCCCGTACCGATGCAAAGCTGGCCATGGTGGGCGGAAACAACATCATCGCCATGGGCGCGGTCAACGCCGGCTGCAAGTTTTATTGCGCATATCCCATGAGCCCGGCTACCGGAATCCTGCATTGGATGGGAGCCCATGGAAAAGACGTGGGTGTCTGCGTCCGGCAGGTGGAAGACGAGATCGGCGTGGCCAATATGGCCATCGGCGCGGGACACATGGGCGTACGGGCCATGTGCGCCACTTCTGGGGGTGGATTCGCCCTCATGACCGAGGCACTTGGCCTGGCGGGAATAACGGAAACCCCCGTCGTCATGGTCAATGTCATGCGGGGTGGTCCCTCCACCGGCCTTCCCACCAAGCAGGAACAGGGGGACCTGACCCAAGCCGTCGGGGCCTCCCAAGGCGATTTTCCCCGAATCATTATCGCACCCACCTCGATCGCGGACTGCTATACCACCATGGAGGAAGCCTTCAACTTGGCCGAAAAATACCAGTGCCCCGTGGTGATCCTGTCCGACCTGCTGATGAGCGAGGGGCACATGACCCTGGAAACCTCTTTCCTCGACCGGGAATTCAAAATCGACCGAGGCGAAATGATTTTCCAGGACGACGGAAAACCCAAGACCTACCTTCGATACCAGGATACACCCTCGGGGATATCCCCACGGGCCATTCCTGGCCTTCCCAACCACTTGTACGTGGCGGCCTCCGACGAGCATGACGAGGACGGCGTCCTGATTTCGGATGTTTACACCAATCCCCTCATCCGCAAGAAGATGGTGGACAAAAGGACCCGCAAAATGGAGGGAGTCACTCAGGATTACGCAGTTCCCTTGAAACTGGAAGGACCCCAGGAGGCGGACATCACCCTGGTGACTTTTGGCTCCACTTGGGGCGTGGCCACGGAGGCGGTTGAAAGGTTGAACGGGGAAGGAATCAAAACCAATCTCCTGACTTTCAAATACATGATTCCGTTCCAAGTCCGGGAGGCCAGGGAAATTTTGGGAAAAGCCAGGAAAATATGCGTAGTGGAAATGAACAAAAGCGGGCAGTTTTCGAGGCACTTGAGGGCGGAGACCGGAATCGTAGCTCACGCGGACATCCGCAAATACGATGGGGAGCCTTTCGAACCCAAGCACGTGGTGGAAGCCGTGAAGGAAGTGTTGAAAGGGAAGAACCTGGTTGAAGTCCAGTCCATCGAGCCGGGGTGGCAATCGCCTCACCCTCCGGGGCCTGGGGTGCTGACCACCACTTCTGTCCATTAAGCGCTCTAAAGCCGCTTCCGAGCGGCATATTGTGAACTTTATTGAGGAGCAATTCATGCCGAACTTAACCGAGCCGATAGCCCGGGAAGCTAAACATTACAAACCGGAAATCCCGCCCGATTGGTGCCCGGGGTGCGGGGATTACGGCGTCCTAAGCGTCCTGCAGAAGGCGGTGGCCGAGTTGGGGATTCCTAATGAACGGATCATGATCGTCTCGGGAATCGGCTGCTCTTCCAACCTTCCCGGATTTTTCAAAGCCTACGGAATGCATTCCCTGCACGGCCGGGCCCTTCCGGTGGCAACCGGTTGTAAACAGGCCAACCATGAGATGACGGTGATCGCTTGTGGGGGGGACGGTGACGGCTACGGCATCGGCCAGGGCCATTTCGTGCATTCCATCCGCCGCAACATCAACTTGACCTACATCGTCATGGATAACGAAATCTACGGACTTACTACCGGACAGGCTTCCCCCACTTCCGAAACGGGCATGAAGACCAAATCCACCCCCTTCGGAAATCCCGAGGGCCAGTTGAACCCCATAGTCATGTCCCTGGCGGCGGGTTGTGGTTTCGTGGCCAGGGGCTTCTCGGGCGACATCAACCATCTGAAAAGTCTTTACATCCAAGCCATCCAATATCCTGGATTCGCCCATATCGACGTGTTTTCACCCTGTGTGACCTTCAATAAGCAGAATACTTTCGGGTGGTTCAAGGAACGCGTCTACAAGCTGGAAGAATCGGGCCATGACCCAAGCGATTGGAACGCGGCGATGAGCCGGGCTAAGGAGTGGGGGGAGAAAATCCCGATCGGGGTTCTTTACCGGAATCCCAACCCCCAGCCTTCCATCGACGCGGCGGATCCAGCCCTGCAAGGTGCGGCCCTGGCTCATCAATTAAAGCTCGGCCTTGACCCGGAACAGCGCAAAAAGCTGATTGAAGAGTATGTGTGAAGGATACAAGGAAAACAGGGCCGAAGAAGGATTGCCGGCACATGATAAAAGCGATTTTTTAAGTGATGGGTCCTGCCAAAAGATGATTTTAACGGAACGGTAAAAAGAAAAAGTCAATTCCATATAAAAACCTTGTGGATTGAAGCGCAAGCCTTAAAAATGACCTTTTCTTTTAGGGGCCTTTTGCTTAAATTCGGGTCAGGTTGAAGGGATTTAAGGGTCAGTCGTTTATCGATCCAGTCTTAAATGAATGCCTAAAAATGGAGGAATGTGATGCCTGAGGAAGTATTCGATGTCATCATTATCGGCGCAGGCCCAACCGGTTTGTTCGGGGGTTTTTACGCGGGGCTTCGCGGGATGAAATTCATGCTGATCGATTCCTTGGAGGCCTTGGGCGGCCAGGTGGCCGCCATGTATCCTGAGAAAGACATCTTCGACGTAGCGGGTTATCCCCGGGTCATGGGCAAACAGTTGGTCAAGGACTTGGTAGGACAAATGATGCGCTTCAACCCACCCCTCGCCCTGGGGCAGAAAGTGAAAAGCCTCGTCAAACGCTCCGACGGCGTCTTTGAGCTCACTACCGACAAGGGGCAAAAATACCATTCCAAGACAGTTGTTCTGACGCTGGGAATGGGTTCTTTTACCCCGAAAAAACATCCCAATCCGGAATTATCCCGTTACGAGGGAAAAGGTGTCCAGTACGGCGTCCTGTCCCTGGAACCCTTCCGCGGAAGAAAAATCCTCATCGTGGGGGGAGGGGACTCAGCCGTGGATTGGGCCCTGATGCTGGAACCCCTGGCCTCCCAAGTCACCCTCATCCACCGTCGCGACGAGTTCCGGGCCCATGAATCCTCTGTCAACAAACTCCACGCCTCCAAAGTCGACGTCAAACTCTGGCACGAGCTGAGAACCGTCCATGGAAACGGGAAAGTGGAAGAGGCGGTCATATACGAGAACCACACCAAAAAGGAAGAAACCCTCCCCGTGGATTTTGTAGTCATGAATTTCGGTTTCCAGGCCAGCCTTTCCTTCCTCAAGGATTGGGGGTTGACCCTTGAGAAAAACAAGATACCCGTGAATCAGCGAATGGAGACGAACATTCCGGGCATCTATGCCGCCGGGGATATCGTTACACACTCCGGGAAACTGGATCTTATCGCAACAGGTTTCGCCGAGGGCGCTACGGCCGTCAACTTCGCCAAGAACTTCATCAACCCGAACGACAAGGCCGAACCCGGACACAGCTCCAATTTAAAATGGTGAAAGGCCAGGCGGTCACCCCCTCATTTAGCATTTGCAGAATCGAAAACCAAATAGGGGTTCTGGCGTCCAGAATCAAAGGGTGCGAAAGGTTCCGGGGTCAGGATTAGTGGTGGCTGGAGTCCTTGTAGGTCGGGCTCGGGCTGCTTTCCTATGACGCTCAATTTTATAAAGCTTTTTTTAACAAAGTTGAATCGGAACCAATCCAGCATTCCTGAAAACAAAAAACACCCAATTGGTTTAAGCCATTGGGTGTTTTTAATTAAAAGAAGGGTGAATTCGGCAATAAAAAAGCCGCACGCTCCGGTAATCCGGAGATCAGGGGCTCACCACGACTGTTCAAATTGGTTAGTGGCCCGTATCTGATGGACTGTGCGGCCATCTCTATATTTAACCCACCTAGGTTCCTTTGCAAGTAAAATCGATATTAGTCCGATCGATTTTTTGCGCATAAAATAGGCCAATAGTCACTTGTGAAACGGGTAAATTTGATACATTCAATCTTGGGCATCACCAAAAATTTATTGTGTTGGACCGTCACATGAAACAAAACGATGTAAAGATCAACGTTATTCCGATAAGAGTAAGGCATATTGCCGGTTATAGGCGTTGCTGGGACCGGGTGGCCAGGGAGATTAAATGGCTTCTGGTCCTGAAGGCTCCCCCTTTAAAAGAAGTCAGGAAAACCGTCCTTCAGAAGATAAAAGGGCGGGAGATCTTCTTTCTGGCTTTGGATGGGAAAAAGGTCATTGGTTGGTGCAATATCAGGCCCGATATCCGCACCGGTACGGGCCATGTCGGGCTTTTATACATGGGTGTCTTGCGCGAATACAGGAACAGGGGGATCGGGGCCAAGCTTCTAGAAACCAGTTTGGAGCACGCCGAATGCGTCCGGGGTTTTGAGAGCATTCAACTGGAAGTGTACGCTTCGAACAAGAGGGCCATTCGGCTGTATCGGAATTTCGGCTTCCAGGTGGATGGACTTCGTAAAAAGGCCAGGAAACACAAGGGAAAATACGAGGACATTCTTTTGATGTCGAAGATGCTGGGAAAAGGCAGAATGTGATTAGGAGTGAAAAAAGCCTTCGCAGCTTTTTAAAAAGCCCTCTGACTTAACCAGAAGAATTGGGGGCTGGCTTTAGGGCCTAAAACGGCCATCGGTTAAGGTTTGTCTTGGGAAGACGGCTTGATGGCTTCCTGGATCAGGAACAAGGTACCCCAAAGCTTTCCCGTGGGGCCGGTCCCCGAGGAACTGTCCAGCCGGAAGCGCTTGGCAAATCCCTTCCAGTGAATATCCAGGTACTCCCGTTTGAGTTCGCGCCGGTCCTTTAAGGATTGGGCCATCGTTTCGCCAATTTCCGCCAAAACCGTTTCCTTGTTGAACAAATAAAGATTCACTAGGCTTTTAGGATTCATGTCCAGGACTTTTCCCACGGTGTTGTTCACAAAAAGGATGAAACCTTGTGGGGAAACGGCAATGGCTCCGATCGGCAATGTATCCAACACGTTTTTAAGGGTGGCGGCGTATTCCAGGGACGCCTGGTCGCCTTCCCGGACCTTTTCGCTTAATAATTTAGCCTTTTTGGCCAAATCCATGATTTCCTTTTCTTCTTGCACGGTTCTGAAGGCCAGGTAGCCGGAATGGATTGAAACGACAAAAAGAAGGCAGCAGGAAATAAGTAACATCGGATCTATAAAGTTCAAGGAGTTGGACTTCAGGAAATTGAGGTACACATAAAGGCCGATCACGGCGACGCCCACCAAAATACTCCTACCCACGGATTGGCTTAGGGCGGAAATGAAAAAAGTCAGGAATATAATGATGAGCAGGTTAGTCTCGAAAAGGTCGAAAAGGTAAACCGCCCCCATCAAGAAAACAAAATCCAAGGAAAAGACGATGAATTGATAATGGACCATCTCCCATTTTTTCTCTCCGATGTAATAAAAGGGAATAAATGTGAACGCGAAAAACAAAACGTAGGACAAAACCAGGCTTTTTTGGTCGGGATGAGCCTGGAGGAATAGAAAAGCGAAACAGTACAAGGTAATGGCTAAGAGTGAGCGGATCAGGAGGAGATTTTTCTTAACGTGGGGGGTAGCTTGTTGAAGTTCGGTCATGTTAGCCTTCGGGTTTCTTTGAATGTCATAAACGGGTTTCAGTTGATTTTATTGAGGATCGGGTAAATAAAACACTTTTCATCATAAGGCAGAAAAACGGCTTGTGCATAGTCAAAAGATTGTTTATCTATAAGATGTTTGGCGGAATCGACCTGGTTTAAATCATTTGGGCCCCGCAGCGAAATTGATCATTTATATCCGATCCGTTAAGGAAGGCCCTGGCTCACAGCGTCACCTTATTCCCGGTGGCCATCGCCATCGGGGCCATCTCGTTCCTGACTCGCTACAAACCTTTTTGGTTCGTGAGCATGGGATTCTGCCTGATCGGTTGGTTTTCTTCATCCAGGGATTCATTTGATAGAGGAAAGAGTGTAAAACAATTTTATCTTTTCGCGTTCAATCGTAACTACCAACGAAAGGTGCAGCCTATTTCTTCCTCAAAGAAGCTTCAAGTTATTGATCTAGCCCGGACTTTTTCCATTCTGGCAGTCATGTCCGCGCACATGAATGGCATCGCCTTACCTGGCCCCGGATTCCGGCAATTGTGGACCCATATCAGTGGAAATGGAACTTATGGGGTATGTATGTTTTTTGTTATATCCGGTTTTTTAATTACCCGACTTCTTGACGCTAAAAAAGAAGGGTTTCTTCGGCCGCGATTCAAGGAATTTTATGTCAGGCGCGCGGCAAGAATTATTCCACTGCTGTTTTTGGCCGTTGGATTGGGAATTTATATCACTTTCTTTCGTTTGGAAAAAACCTATTTATTTTTTTATTGTTTCAGGACGATTGAGATGAAATTTGATTTTTTATTTTGGTTATCGTTGTGTGCCTTTTTGAACAATTGGTTCCAGGTGTTTTTTTACAATTATCCGGCGCTTCACTGGATCATGCTTTGGTCGTTGTCGGTGGAAGAGCAGTTTTACATTTTGTACCCGCCTTTTTTAAAAAGACTAGGTAGTGAAAAACGTTTCACCGTTTCAATGATCCTTGTGATTGCTTTTGGCTTTCTTTGGCGGCTAAGCGTTTATTTGGCGGGCGTGGAAGGGGCGACCTTATCGCTGAAAGCCTCTTTTGGCGCCTTCGATCAAATCGCATTTGGAGCGCTGCTTTATTTAATCGCCCGGAATTATGGCCACTATCTTACGAACCATATAAGGACCAGCGCGCTTATTTGTGCCGCAGGAGCCCTGATTGTAATAGTGACTTTTTTAAATACTGCTGTTGCTGACCGGGTAGATCTCATTTATGCGCCAACTTTCATCGCACTGGGTTCTTTTTTCTTCTTATTGGGCGGGCTTCATTTGCCCTTTTTGGAATCAAAATATTTAACGTTTTTGACTTGGCCGGGGAAATATAGTTATGGAAATTATCTTTTACATGTCTTGGTTTACTACTACCTTTTCCCGTTTTTGGTCGGTAAACATATTTTTATTGCCTTTTTGATTTTTGTGGTTATTTCTACAACTATCGCTGCGATTTCCTATCAATTCTTTGAAGTGCCCGCCAATCAATTTATTCGAAAAATCTTTGGTTTGAGAAGTGATATAAAAACAGAGCCTTTAAAAGCGGGAAGAATAGGGTGATAAGTGTGGTATTCAAGGGCTCATGCCATTTCGCCCCGCGTTCTGAAACCCTTTATCCTGCAATGTATCGAGTCTGGCAAGGATCTACACCATAGCACTGCTTCAGAATGTCGGAGAAAACGATTCTGCAACATGGATATCCTTTTTGCGTCAGTCAATAAGATTTTCTAGGTGGCCACTTTGTCCTTTTATATTAAGATTGATTGTCACGGGCAAAATCTTTAACCTTACAATCAGGGCCCTGAAAGTTGTTATCCCACTTTAAAGAATAGACCATGCCCAAAGTTGACTCCTACCTGCAAAACTGCATCGACCAGAAAGGTTCCGACCTTCATATTGCCTCGGAATCCCTGGCTTGCGTGCGCCGCTTGGGAAGACTCTTGCCCATCACGCAGCAACCCCTCCCCGCCCAGGAGTGCGAGGAGATGATTTTCGAGATCTTGGACCAAAATGCCCTCGGCCGCCTGAAGGAAGAGTGGGAAATCGACACGACTTATACCCTCGCCAGCGGAGAGCGATTCCGCCTCAACGCCTTCCGCCAGCGCCGGGGATGGGACGCGGTGTTCCGTCATTTCAGCTCCAAGGTTCGCACCATCGATGAATTGGCATTGCCGCCCATACTCAAGAAATTCGCCGACGCCAACCAGGGCATCATTCTCATCACCGGGCCGGGAAGATGCGGTAAGTCCACCACTTGCGCGGCATTGGTCGACTACCTGAACGAAACCACCGAGGAAAACATTATCACCATCGAGGATCCCATCGAGTACATCCACCACCGGAAGAAGTCCGTAGTCAACCAGCGCGGTGTGGGTACGCACACGGCCAGTTTCACGAGCGCCCTTCGAAGCGCTTTGCGTGAGGACCCGGATATCATCATGGTGGGGGAGATGCGCGACCACGAGACCATGAGCCTTGCACTCACCGCTGCCGAAACCGGACACCTGGTTATCGGAACCCTGCATACCGGTTCGGCGACTTCCACGATTTCCCGCGTCGTCAGCCTTTTCCCGGCGGGGGAACAACCACAGGCCATTGTCAGCCTCGCCGAGAACCTCGTGGGCATCGTCTCCCAGCGTCTTCTGGTCAACGCCGAGGGTTCCGGCATGGTGGCGGCCTTCGAGATTCTGGCCAACATCACGGCTGTCGCCAACGTCATCCGGGAAGGGGAATTTTTCAAGATTCCTTCCGTCATCGCCACCGGGGTTTTGCAAGGCATGCAGACCATGGAAGCGTCCCTCAAGGCCTTGGTAACGGCCAAGAAAATCACGCAAACCGCGGCTGATGATATCCTAGCGGAGGAATCCTAATGCCCACCATGCCCGAACTTTGCAAGACCATGGTGGATCGCGGCGCGTCCGACATGCACCTCACCATCGGCAACCCGCCCCTCATCCGCGTACGGGGCGACCTCACCCCTCTCAACGACACGGTCATCACCGAGGACGAGATCATGGCCCTGATTTACGAGACCATGAAACCGGAACAATGGGAATTGTGCTGGCAAAAGCTCGACTATGATTACGCCTACGAGGTGCCGGACGTGGCCCGCTACCGGGCGAACGTCTTTTTCAACCAGCAGGGAATCGCCGCGGTGTTCCGCACCATCCCCACCAAGATCCTCTCCTTGGAGGAACTCGGCATGCCCCCGGTGATGAGGGAAATGTGCAAGGTGAAACGCGGCCTCATCCTGATCACCGGCCCCACCGGCAGCGGCAAGAGCACCACCCTGGCCGCCATGATCGACGAAATCAACAACACACGCGAGGCCAATATCCTCACCATCGAGGACCCCATCGAATTCGTGCACTATCATGAAGAAATGCAAGATCACCCAGCGCGAGGTGCACCACGACACCCATTCCTTCAAGGCGGCCCTGAGGTCGTCCATGCGCCAGGATCCGGACATCATCCTGGTGGGGGAAATGCGGGATTATGAGACCATCTCGCTCGTCATCGCGGCGGCCGAGATGGGAATCCTGGTCCTGGCCACTCTCCACACCAATTCCACCTCCAAGACGGTGGATCGCATCATCAACGTCTACCCGGCCGACGAGCGGGACAAGGCCCGCGACGCCCTGGCCGCGACCCTCAAGGGCATCGTGGCGCAACAACTTTGCCCCACCAAGGACGGCAAGGGGCGCTGTGCCGCCGTGGAAGTGCTCACTTACGATAAAAGCCTCCCGAACCTGATCCGTACCGGAAAGATTTCCGGCATCAACTCCCTCATCGAGATGAGCGGCCAGCAGGGCATGCTGACGATGGACCATTGCCTGATAAATTTTTACCAGGCAGGCAAGATCAGCGCCCGGCAGGCTTACTTGAAGGCGAACGACAAGAAGAAATTCCAGGCCCCGATGGAAAAAGAATTGGCCCTGGAGAAAATGGAAATGAGATTCGGGCCTGGATCCAGCAGTTCCCTCGCATAATTTTTTTAGAAAATATTGTTGCCTCTCATAATGAGGCAGGAATCGGTAAAAATAACGGGGATTCGCATTGTCAAAAAGGGAAAAAAGAGAGTTTGTCCTTAACAACCTGTTTCTCCCTTTGGAAGAATTGTCGAGTCAAACCGGCCTGAGTCCACGGCAGGTCCGTAAAATCATTGAGAAGTCCAAAGCAGGAGACACGTTATCCGCCGCCGGATCGGTCCTTGAGCAGAGCTGGCCCCGTTATGGGTGGCTCCTGGCACTCGCGGTTCTCCTCACTTTCCTGGCTTACCTGCCTTCGCTGGACAACCACTTGGTCAATTGGGATGACCTGGGTTATATTCAAAATAACCTCCATATCCGCAGCCTTGCTTTTCCTTCCATCCAATGGATGTTCTCGCATTTTTTAAATGGCTTTTATATGCCCCTGACGTGGCTTTCCCTGGCTTCGGACTACCGCTTGGGGGGCTTGAACCCGAGGGTTTACCACCTCGATAACTTGGTCCTCCACTGTTTAAACACGGCGCTGGTCTTCCTGTTGAGTTTCCGGATTTTGACCCTTGTCCGGAAAAATGGCATTTTGGAGAGGGAAGGGTGGCGGGGGGAATGGACCCTCTCCGGGGCATTCTTGACGGCTATCCTGTTCGGACTCCACCCCATCCACGTGGAATCCGTGGCTTGGGCCACGGAAAGAAAAGACGTCCTTTTCGGTTTCTTTTACCTGTTGGTTCTTCTGTTTTATCTGGACTACGCCTCTTCCCATTCGCGAAAAGCCTGGAAACTGACCGCCAGCCTGGGCCTGTTCCTCCTGGCCCTGATGTCCAAACCCATGGCCGTCACCCTTCCCTTGGTTTTACTTCTTCTTGACGCGTGGCCCTTGGGGAGGTTTTCGAGGGACCGCGCAAAGGTTTTCATGGAAAAAATTCCGTTTTTTATCGCCAGCCTATTGGGAGCGTGGTTGACGATTCTGTCCCAATCCAAAGCCGAAGCGTTATTGGCTGCGCAGGTTTTACCCGTGCCGGCCCGAGTCCTAAACGCTTTCCACTCCCTTGCCTTTTATGTAGAAAAAATGATTTTTCCGGCGGGCTTGGCAGCTTTTTATCCCATTACTGAAAAAACAAAAGTCGTTTCCCTTGAATATCTATCCTGTATTGTTTTGGTCTTTTCTTGGTTTGGGCTCTGCATTTATTGGCGAAAGAAGCGGCCTTATTTGATGGCAGGAAGCCTTTATTACTTATTAACCCTGGCCCCCGTGTTGGGTCTGTTCCAATCCGGCTCCCAGACCGCCGCGGACCGTTTCGCGTATCTCCCGAGCCTCGGCCCATTTTTGCTTTTCTCATCCCTGGTTGCGTTTTTTTTCTCGAACCGCCGCTGGGTGTTCATCCTCCTGGCGGCTGGACTGGCGGTCAGCCTGGGGTACAGAACCCTCCGTCAATGTGCCACCTGGAAAGATTCCATTACCCTTTGGGAAAACGCAGTGAAAGTCTGCCCAGATGTTTCCGTCATTACCTATTCGGAACTGGGAAACGCTTACCAGGATGCGGGACGCTTGGACGACGCAATCAGGGCCTATGACCAAGCCATCGCGTTGGATCCCCTCCCTTCCGCTCCTTACGATTCCAAAGGCACCTGCCTTTATACGAAAGGTTTCGTGGAGGAAGCCGCCAAGCTGTTCCAGGCCGCGATCGGAAAGGAACCCCGAAACGCCATTCCCCACTCTAACCTCAGCAAGGCCTATCAACAGATGGGGAAGTACGAAGAAGCCCTGGCGGAAGCAGGGAAGGCCGTCCAATTTGATCCGGGATTGGCTTCGGCCTACAACAATTTGGGCGCCAGTTACTGGTATTTAAAACAGCCGGGAAAAAGTTTCGAAGCCTATCAAAAAGCCATTTCACTGGATCCGGACAACCAAAGCTATTTGATCAATTTGGCCAATTTATACGCTCAAGGGGGGAAATACGATGAAGCTGTCGGCCTTTACCAACAGGGGATCGCGGTTAATCCCCGCAAAATGATTTACTATCTCAACCTGGGTTACATTTATTTTCAAACAGGTAAGTACCAGAATGCGGTTGATTTACTCCAAAGGGCCGCGGATCTTCAACCGGGCAATCCTGGCATTTATCAAAAACTCGGCTTGACTTATGAAAAGATGGGACAGGGCGGCTTGGCTGCGGAAAGCTTTGCGAAAGCAAAAGCTCTTGCGGAAGCTAAAGGGCGCTAAGATGTGGTAGCCCAAAAATTCATTTATAACGTGAGATTCGAGGTCATAAATATAAAGCTCCTGCAACCAGAGCATTTTTATTGCTTGTTAAAACTGGTGAATGAACAATCTTTGTATTAGACCCGGCTTCGAAACTTGGGAGTTATCAAGACTGGATTTCCCCGATTTAGCGAGGACCTTAGGGATTCATGGCGGCGAAGTCTTTCGGGGCTAGGCCCCTGGGTTTCATGTCTCGATGGGGGGCAGTATTAGTGAAGGAAGGGAGAATCAAGCGAAGATTAGGGATCCGGTTTTTTTCCAGCTTTAAACCGTGAAAGAATCTTTTGGTTTTCCAGGGCTGGTCCGAAACCGGGGTTGATTTGGACGGCTTTTTGAAAAGCCTGCAGGGCTCCGGCCCGATCGCCCATCAGCATCAGGCAGGTTCCGTATTCGTTCAACAGGTGGGCGGCGGGATAGCCCCGGCCCAGGGCTTCCTGGAGGGCATGGAGGGAGGAGGTGAAATCCTCCCGTTCCCGCTTGTCCCCGAAGGCCCCGTTTTGAAGGAAAAGATAATAAAGTTTTTCCCAAAAACAGGACTCCAAAAAACGGTCTCCTTCGACCTGGGGATGTTTGGAGAGAAGGGACCGGATGACTCCGTCATAACTGGTTCCCGTTGGACGGTTCAAAAAGGCATAAGCCACATCCTGGAAAGCAGAATCGGCCTCCTTCCAGGAATTTAAAAGTGAGGAATCCCTCGAATCCAAGGGAAAGACTCCAAGGCATAAGCCGCCGTCGGGGCGGTTTGATTCCCCGGAAAGATCCACCCACTGTCCCTTAGGAAACCGGCCGGAAAGAAAGGGCCGGTAATTGGAATTCGTGACGAGGGCAAACCAACCGGGTGAGGAGCCTGCCAAGAACGGATTTTGAACCACGTTGAAGGCATAAGTGGAAAGGGCCAATCCTTGATCAGCCATGTCGGGTTGGAAAGCGGTAAAAACCATGCCCGGCCCCTGCCGGGACGAGATATCGGACAATATTCCGGAGGCCCGAGCGAATTCGGCGGATTTGTAGATGCCCCAATCGGGTCCCGGATGGTTCCAGCGGTTTTGGTAGGGGCCGAAAAGCTGCTGAAGGTTCAGCAAGAAGATCAAGGTGCAAAGGCCGGCCGTGACGGCCGGCCTCACTCGTTGTGGAAGGCCTCCAAGGATCCACTCAAGGCCGAACCCGATTACCACCAAGAGGAAGGGAAGAACGAAGTAAATTCTGAAAAATTCCAGGTTCGACGAGGCCACGCCGGGAAGAAGGGAAAATACGATGGCAGCCAGGAGAAAGCAAGTTCGCCCTTTTTCCGGGGACCGGCGCAAGGCCAGTAAACCGGTGAAGAAAAGCGCGCCGGAAACGGGATCCAAGAATCCACCGTGAGGAGGACCATAATAATCGCCATCCATTTTTCCCCAAAATAAACCGGTAACATAGGAAGCGGAAACAAGGAGTTGGTGCTGAATGTCCCGGGTTCCCCCGGGACGGGGTACGAGTGTGGCAAGGTAGCTTCCGTAATGGGCAGGATGGACAGCGGCGGCAAAGGGTAAAAGGCTGGCGAGGAAAGACACCAGGAAAAGCCAAAGGCAAACCCATTGCCCCTTGGGCTTTTTCAGGAGTAGATAAAGGACGGTGCCGCTGAAAAGCGCGGCCAGGGGAAGCCAGGCTAGTGGGTAAACGTAAAAAACGGCCGCTTCGGCCAAACCTGTCAGGACCGCGCCGGCTTTCCCCCGGGAAACTAGAAAACCGCCGAAAACATAGAGAAAAAAAAGTTCGGCGAGGGGGATCGTGGCGGTGGACAAGGCTATCCGGCCCGCCATCAGGTTCCAAAAGGAGAAAGTAAAAAGGAATGTGAGTAAATAAGAAAGGTTCCTGGAAAAAAAACGGCGTGAGGCCAAATAAGCCAAGGGGACAGCCAAGACTGACAATGTCGCTGGAAAAGACCAGAGGGAAGCGAGGGAAGGTTTCCAGAACCTGAGCCATAGGCCTGTTCCCCAAAAATACGGGAAAAGGTGCTGGCTTTGGGCGTAAAAAAAACGCCAGTCTTGGCGCCGGAGGGCTTGGAGAGCAATGAAAGCGAAACTGGATTCGTCGGGGTAAGGCCAAGTGGATAGGGTCGTGAGTTTCGCAAAGCGGCAGAACAATCCAGCGGCCAGAATAAAAAGCGCTGGCCAAAAGGGAATGGATGGGAGGGCCGTTTCACGGCCGGATACCGGCCAAAAAACGGGACCCTTCCCTGCAGTCTCCCATCCGATAACGAGGGATAAAAGCCAACCCGCTCCGATCCAAAGTTTTATGGTTATGGGGAGGGTGGAAGACGACAGAAGGATGTTGAAGGCGAGGAAACCGGCAAAGAAAACCCAAGGAGATCCGAGAATACGGCTTTTTATGTTCATGGATTCCCAAGTTTTGGCAGTCCACCCCCGGAAACCTGGTTCGGGGGTATGCGCCTAGAGGGGTTCATGATCCGGCAGGTAGTATAAAAGTGAAAGAAGGATAAATCCAGAAAGCTTCGGGCCGGGTCCGGCCCCCCCAGGCGTCTGCGACCCCGGCTGTGATGGTTGCCATTATTGCTGCGCAACAAGATGCTGAGAACCACGGGATTGACGTGTATAAAAAGAAGAACTGCAGGAAAGGGGGGCGCATGCCGGGCCGGTTCCCCTATGGAACCGGCACATTCACCCGTTAGGCTTATGACCCGAGGACGATAAAAATCATCGAAGTTCGTACCTCGAATGAAATCCTCGGCACGAGTCGATCAAGCCCGTTTGCTATAATCCCTTATATGCTTTCAAATCCATCCGATCCCCACGCCGCGGAGGCCGCTCCCTGCAGGAGTCTCTACACCGATCCCTGGTTCTGGCCCCTTCTTTCCTGTTTCCTTTTAACCGCCCTTTTGGCGGCGCGCTGCATCACGGACCTGGACCTGGGCCTGCATTTAAGGGGAGGCCAGTGGATCCTGCAAAACCACTGGGTTCCTTCAAAGGAAACTTACACTTATACGGTCCCGAACCACGATTACCTGGACATCCATTGGTTTTATCAGGTCCTGCTTTACTTAGTGTACCTGGCAGGAGGTTATTCCCTCCTGAGTCTCTTCAATATCGCCATGATCGCCGCGGCTTTCTCCCTGGCCTGGATACGTCTCCGATCAAACGGGGCATCCTCTTGGATGGGCGTCCTGCTGATGGGGATGGCCGCCTGGGTTTGCGAAATCTGGTTCCAAGTCCGGCCGGAAATAATCAGCTGGGTTCTCCTGGGAATCATGCTGTGGGTGCTGGAAGAAAGGGCGGGGAAACGGAAGGACCTGCTTTTCCTGTTGCCCTTGATTCAGTTCATCTGGGCCAATGTCGAAGGGTTCTTCGTCCTGGGCTGGGGCGTGATGGCGGTGTTCCTGGTTTCCATCTTTATCCATGACCGCCGGATCGACCGGAAAATGCTGAGTTGGAGCAGCCTGGCCCTGGCCGTATGTTTCCTCAACCCCTATTTCCTGAAGGGCGTGGTTTTCCCATTTTCCCTTTGGAAGACGCTCAGCTCGGACCCCTTTCACCATAATATCCGTGACTTGGTGCCGTCTTGGAACCTTTTCCATAACCCTCCTGTCCCCGAATGGCCGCTATTGGTTTACAGACTTTCCTGTTTCTTCCTGTTCTTCCTGCTCCTGGCGACTTTCAAGCGCAGGAAGGCCCATGAACTGCTCCTAGCCGCCGCTTTCTTATTTTTATCCGCCGCGGCCAACCGGAACATACCGCTTTTTACGCTCGCCTGCCTGCCCATCGCGGCCGCCTGCTGGAAAGACCTGGATTGGGCCTGGCTCCGGAAATTCCAGGATAAATTCCTTTCCGGTCCCTGGGCCGCCCGGGTTTTTATGGTTCTGGTCCTGGGCTTCGCTTTGCGGATCATCACCGGCGCTTATTACGCCGACGGCCACCGCTATGAGCGTTTCGGACTCGGGGTGAGCGAGGAAAGCCAGCCGGTGAGGGCCGCCGAGTTCCTGGTAAAGAACCACCTTACCGGCAGGGTCTTGAACACTTTGAATTCCGGCGGCTGGCTGGACTGGAAGGGCCCCCGGAAGGTTTTTTTGGATGGACGCCTGGAAGTCATGGGCGCGGAATTATTCTCTGAGTACCTCACGTCCATGAATCCCGGAGGGCTGGATCCGCTGGCAAACAAATACGGCGCCGACATCCTCTTCATCAACCCCAGCCTCTTCACCCATTGGATCATCGAACTGCCTTACAACCGGAATTGGAGGCGCGTTTACCTGGACGGATCCAACGTGATTTACCTCAGAAAGGGATACGCCCCCTGGGTACCGGAGATGGAGGATGGCCGGCTCCTGGAGGAAAACGGTGTGCCTGCCGACATCCTGAAGCAGGCCCCGGAATTGCTGGGAATACCCGGAATTCCGGCTTGGCGGTTTTTTGGGGAGGGTTTTTACAAGCGCGCCTCAATTCCCACCGGGATTTTCTGGACCGGAAATTTCCTTTTTCACGACGGCCATTTCCAGGCGGCGGAGGCTTTTTTTCTGGACGCCATCCGCCGTTCCGGCGGCAGGTACGGCGAGTTGTATTACAGCGTGGGGATATTTTACAACACCACCAAACGCTACACCGAGGCCCGGTTGTGCATGCAGAGGGTCCTTCAAAATGACCCCAGCAACGACGTGGCTCTCCAGATTCTAAAAAGTATTCCGTACGGTTTGATGCCACGGCGTTAGTCGGACAAGCGCATTTGCTATAATCCTTTCCATGCAATCCCATCCATCCGATCCTTCCTCCGGGGAGGCTGCCCCCAGAAGAAGCCTCTTCTCTGGTTCCTGGTTCTGGCCTCTTCTTTCCTGTTTCCTTTTAACCGCCCTTTTGGCCGCGCGCTTCATCACGGACCTGGACCTGGGCTTCCATTTGAGGGGCGGCCAATGGATCCTGCAAAACCACTGGGTTCCTTCAAAAGACGCCTATACCTACACGGTCCCGGACCACCAATACCTGGACATCCATTGGCTTTACCAGGTCCTGCTTTACCTGGTGTACCTGGTAGGCGGTTACTCCCTCCTGACCCTCTGCAATATCTTCCTGATTACCGCGGCTTTTGCACTGGCCTGGATCCGCCTGAGGGAGAACGGGGTTCCCGCCTGGATGGGTGTCTTGCTGATGGGGGCGGCCGCCTGGGTCTGCGAAATCCGCTTCCAGGTCAGGCCGGAAATTATCAGCTGGGTGCTCCTGGGAATGATGCTGTGGGTGCTGGAAGAAAGGGCGGGGAAACGGAAGGACTTGCTTTTTCTCCTGCCCCTGATCCAAATCATCTGGGCCAATGTCGAGGGGCTCTTCGCCCTGGGCTGGGGCGTGATGGCGGTGTTCCTGGTCTCCAGTGTCATCCATGACCGCCGGATCGACTGGAAAATGCTGAGATGGAGTTGCCTGGCCCTGACTGCGTGTTTTCTCAACCCTTATTTCCTTCAGGGAGTGGCTTACCCTTACTCCAATTGGAAGATTCTCAACTCGGAACTCTTCCGGCCCAATATCCGGGAGCTCCTGTCGCCATGGAACCTGTCCCAGAATTCCCCCATCCCCGAAGGGCCTCTCTTCATTTACAAACTGTTCTGTTTTTTCTTTCTCTTTCTGCTCCTGGCGACTTTCAAGCGCAGGAAGGCCCATGAACTGTTCCTGGCCGCCGCTTTCTTATTTTTATCCGCCGCGGCCAACCGGAACATACCGCTTTTCACGCTGGCCTGCCTGCCCATCGCGGCCGCCTGCTGGAAAGACCTGGATTGGGTCTGGCTCCGCAAATTCCAGGATAAATTCCTTTCCGGGCCTTGGGCCGCCCGGATTTTCACGGTTCTGGTCCTGGGCTTCGGCTTGAGGGTTGTCACCGGCGCCTATTACGTCGACGGCCACCGCTATGAGCGTTTCGGACTCGGGGTGAGCGAGGAAAGCCAGCCGGTGCGGGCTGCCGAGTTCCTGGTCAAGAACCGCCTGGACGGCAGGATCTTGAACACTTTGAATTCGGGCGGCTGGCTGGATTGGAAGGGTCCCCAGAAAGTTTTCATGGACGGACGGCTGGAAGTGATTGGGGATGCATTATTCGCCGAGTACCTCTTATCCCAGAAAACCGGGGGGCTGGACCCCTTAGCCAAAAAATACGGGGTCGACATTCTCTTCATCAATCCCAGCCTTTTCACCCACTGGATCGCCGATCTTCCCAATAACCGGAATTGGAGGCTTGTTTACCTTGACGGATTCACCGCGATTTATCTCCGCAACGGCTACGCCCCCTGGGTGCCGGAGATGGAGGATGCACGGTTCCTGGAGGAAAGTGGTGTTCCCGCGGACATTCTGGGCCAGACCCCGGAACTTCTCGGGATTCCCGCGACCCCGGCCTGGCAAACCTATTTGGAGGGTTTTTACCGGCGTGCCTCCATGCCCACCGGTATTTTTTGGGCCGGGTCCTTTCTCTTGCTCGAGGGCCGTTTACGGGCGGGGGAGGCGTACTTGCTGGAGGCCATCCGCCGTTCCGGAGGAAGATACGGCGATTTGTATTACAGCCTGGGGCTCTTGTACAACTCCACCCAACGCTACAACGAGGCCAGGCTGTGCATGCAAAGGGTCCTGGAAGACAACCCCGTCAATTCCGTGGCCCTCCAGGTTCTTCAAAGCCTTCCTGGCCAATAAATTCATGAAATCCGGGTATTCTTTTAAATCTCACCAAATATAGGGAACCAACTTGTAATGAACCTTCTGGGTGTATTGCCGGTATCCCTTCAATTCTTTCTGAAGCGTCTTGTCCTCCAGGATGGTGCGCACCATAAACAATATTAAAACCCCGATACCGCACCAAAACGCGACAAAGGAACCCAACACGATCGGGGAGGCCAGGTTGTAGAGAATGGCACCTGTATAACCCGGATGCCGGACAAAACGATAGGGCCCATGGCTTACCACTTTATGTCCCCGGTCTTTTTGGATGCGGACATGGCTGGAAAAAAAGGTGTTCACCCGCATGGCCCAAAAGGTGAGGCTGTTGGAAAGGACCATCACGAGAAAAGTCAGGATCACTACATAGAAGGGGAGGGGAGCGGTCCAGCCGAACCTTTTATCAAGCCCCGCCAGGACAATGCAAAGTAACGGCAGGACAGCCGAGATCATCATGAAAAGAAACTTGTCCCACGGTTTCGCCTTTTTCTGGGCGGTCACGCGTTCCTTAACCAGATCCGGCGATTTTGAGAAAAACCCGGTTAACGAAACCACCAGGGTGAAATACGCGAGAAGGAATAACCATGCGTTCAACCAATGGAACGTGCCCGCCGACCCGAGCAACAATCCAGCGACAACTATACAAGTCGTCACGGCCTGGAAAATAGCCTTTCCATGGATCTTTTTTTTATTCATTACAAATTTCCTTTCCATGTAAGGCGTCCCCGGCCTTTGGGAACCGGCACCGCGTCACCGGCTCATGTATTGAAGGAGCTGGCCGGCCCGGGCGTAGTTGGGATCCGAATGAAGAGCCTTTTGGAGCCACTTTCTGGCCTCGGGGTAGTTGCCTGCCTGGTAGGACATCAGTCCCGCGTAGTAATAGAGATCCGTGTCCCGAGGCACCATGAGAATGGCCTTTTGGATCCAGAGCCCCGCCTGATCCAGATCCCCCAAATGAAAATAGTCGACCCCGATGTCGATAAGAATGCTCTGGTGAAAGACGACGGCGTGCAAAAGAGGCCCTAAACCAAGGTACTCGGGCCCGCGGTCAAGGACATTTTGAGAACTCTTCGGGTTCCAATCCTGAATCGACATCAAGTTGGCCAGGCTTTTCTCGTACCATTCCCGTGCTTTTCGCGAAAGGGAGGCGGGGGATTTTCCCCCGGAGCCAGCTTCCAAGGCGGCGGCCAGGTTCATTTCATACAAGGCCAATAATTTGCGCTTCCCCCCGTAATCCTGCAATATGGAGTTCCAGGAGCGTAGATCCACCGAGGAATATGGCTTTTCCAGATGCCTCAGCCGCGCGTTCGACCAAAAAGTATCGTTGCTTCTTTCATCGAAAACGGGTTTTTGGGGAGGAGGGGTTCCTTCCTGGGCGAGTCCTAAAGGAGCCAGGTTCAGGTCCTCTAGGCCCGCTTCCTTGGGGGGGAATGAAAAATAGAAACGCCGCTGGGGATTGTTCCGAACCATCCACGGGAATAGCGGGTCGAAGTCATAGACCTTGTCCGGATCGTGGAGCGGATATGGGACCTTCAGGCCCGGGTGGGAGCGGGCCAGTTGGATGCGGTTCCAATCCATGGATAGGCTGGACCCCAGCACGCATAGGTCGGGCCTCCTGCCTTCCACAAACTGGAAATACCAGCTGGGAAATTGCAGTTCGTCCCCTGCGCAAAAGAAAAAGGCGTTTAAGGGCAGGGGTTTCCAGGCGTTGAGGGTGTAATCGTAGATACAGGTGTAATGAGCCTGCCCGCTGTTTGCCACCCTGTAACCTGCCCCCGTGAGGGAAAGGGCCAGAAGCGCCGCTCCGAAGGCGGTAGCGCGGGTCTGGGATTTTCCCCAAAGGCGGAAAAGCCCCCAAGCGCCGAGGCCCGAGAGAAGCACGAGCAAAACCCAGGAAGAAACGGAATAATCCTCCAAGAGAGGAGGCCTTTTACCGGAAAAATTGGAAAAAACGCTGATGGAGGCCACCAGACCCGCCCAAGCCGCCAACAAGCCCAAGGCCCTCAGGTGGTTTTTTTTCCATTCGAAAAACAATCCCGCCAGGGCCAGCAATCCCAGCCCCGAGAATTCCGAAAAGGCCATCTGGAGATACAGGACCAAGGCATGGATCCATTGGCCGGCATCCGTGGTGAAGTCCCGCCCCTTGTCGACGTGGCGGCTGAAATGTTTTAGGAAAAGGCCCAGGTTGGCGGGATAACCCCAATTCACCACCGGTTCGTTCATCGCGCGCAAGGGAAGGTAAAGGTAAAGGGATGAACCCATCAGAAAGAAAAGGGCGGGTTCCAACAGGTATCGGGTGTTCCATGGTTTTTGCCGGGAAATTTCATAGGCGAGAATAATCAGGCCGGGGCCGTAAACCGCCATGGTCATCCAGTGGCCCCCCAGGGAAAGGCCGTAAAGGAAGGCGGCCAGCTTCAGGCGCCCGCCCAGCAGGCTGGCCAGGATGGCCAGCACGAAAACCCCCGCGAGCTCGTAAATGCCCCTTTTGGCGCATAAGGCCGAGGGGTAGGAGGAGGCGCCCGCCATCCAGAGGAACGCGAAGGCCATACTGATGAAAACGGGGATCTCGAACCTTCGGTGCAACAGGAAAAAGGTCAGCAGACAAATCAGGGAAGCCAGGAGGACAGAGAACAGGTTGACGCTGAAGCATACTGGAAGCGGCAGAAGTGACATGAGACGGCCCGCCAACATATAAAGGGGATAACCGGGAGGATGGGCTACTCCCAACGTGGCGGCGGCGGTGATAATTTCGGGGCTGTCATCCGTGTAAAAACTGGGATTGACTCCCAGCAGGGCGCATTCAAAAGCGGCCAGGAAAACCAGGGGGCCCATGAGGAAGCTTTTCGTATTGAACAATCGGAACCTCTGAAAAAAAGCCGGTATTAGTTTTTGAATATATTAAGGTACCCCTATAAATTGCTGTTCCCCTTCTCCCTAGAGGGTAGAAGGATGGGATGAGGGTGGAAATAGCGAGGTTTTTTACCCCTCACCCTACTCTCTCCCTCAAGTGGCGAGGGCTTAAATGAATTTTTAGAGGTTCCCTTAAGTGTTTCATCCCTTGCGGGAGTTTTCGGACTCGATTTTAATCCTTATGGTAACGGCCCGGGGAATTTAAAGGCCTTTTGGATTTTAATCGAAGCTGATTTGACTGCCGCGCCGGTCACGGAACCAGGAGGATTTTGCCGATGTTACGTCGCGCCTCCACGTAATGGAAGGCTTCGACGGCCTCGGCAAATGTAAAAGTCCGGTCCACGTGCGGCTTGAGCCAGCCCTCCCGAACGCCCTTCAGGATTTCCGAAAACCAACCCTGGACTTTTTCCACCTCGCCCCAAAGATGCCCCAGGTTCGCTCCGAAAACCCCCCGGTTCCCGTTCATGAGGGAAACCGGGTTGAACAAGGGCATGTGGTAGAGGAGTTTCAGGAGCGCCAGAAGTTTGGGCCCCTTGGTTTCGGACATGCTGGATATGCCGTAAACCCCCAATCGTCCGGTAGGACGAAGCAATCTGTAATTTTTCTTCCAGGAGGCGCCCCCCAGGGGGTCCAGGATCAAATCAACCCCCTTTCCTCCGGTAAGTTTGCGGACCTCGCTGACCCAATCTCGGTTCCGGTAGTCGATGGCCTGTTGCAGTCCCTGCTTTTTCAAGAAGGCGTGTTTGCCCGCGCTGGCCGTTCCCAGGATGACCGCCCCGATCTTGCGGGCGAATTGGAGCGCGGCCAACCCCACCCCTCCTCCGGCGTTATGAATGAGAATGGTTTCGCCTTTGCTTAATCCGCCCATGGCCACCACCAGTTGGTATGCGGTGATGTAATTCACAGGAACGGCGGCCGCTTCTTCCAGGGTCAAATTTTCGGGTTTCTCAAAGACCTGGCCTACAGGAAGGTTGATTTTCCCGGAATAACCCCCAAAACGCGTAAAGGCGAAGACATCCTTTCCCAACCAGCGGGGATCCACTCCGGCGCCCACGGTTTCCACAGTGCCGGCGATTTCATATCCCAACACACAGGGAGGCGTGGGGGCGTCGGGATAAAGACCCTTCGTTGCCAACAAGTCGGCAAAGTTAAAACCTGCGGCCTTCACCGCAACAGTCATTTCCCCCGGCCCCGGAGGGGGCAGGGGGGTTTCTTTTACCTCCAGGGCTTCCGGCCCGCCGTGGCGGGTGATCCAAATTTGTTTCATGGGGAAAATCCTTTAGGAAACAGGGAATTGAAAATCATGAGGGAATATAGGCCAGGCCCGGTTAAGGCCGGTATTTTAAAAACTGGTATACCCACCAGAGAATCAATACCAATAACTCCAAAGAAATTACGATGGGTCGGATTTTAGATTTGCCCCTCTGATTTTCCCGGCTTTTCGTCGCGTCGTGCGAAGACCGCCAGGTCAGTCCATTTGATGGATTCGACTCCCTTGGGTCGCTCACCACAGGCTCGTTCGACACAATCTCTAAATTCAAAGGAGGGTTCTCTATCGTCTTACCCGGGGTTGGCACCGGAGTCTTTTCCCCACTTTTTGACAACACCTGATAACGGACGCCTTGTCCGCTTCCCATCCGCTCAATGCGCTTTTGGCCCTGAAGTTTTTTCAGGTTGTAAGCCAGGGTGCTTCGGGTCCAATGCAGTTCTTTGGCCAGGTCCCCGGGTTTGGCCTTTCCCCGGAGTTGAATGCAATGAAAAAGCAATTTCATATTTTCGTTTGTCGCCCCGGAGATTATTCTTCCCCTGTTCTTGGGCGATTGCTTTGGGGCGGGGCTGGAATCCCGGAGGGGCTGGCTGTTTGGTTTTAAACCGGGTAAGTTTCGGCGAGGTTCTGTCATGGTTGGTCTCCGGGGAAAAAGGGTTTAATGATACCTTTTAGGGCTATTTCCGGCAAATTGGAAGAAAAAATTAAAAATTGGAAGAATAGGCTTTCTCAATCTCGCTTCTTAGGAAGTAAACCGCTCCCAGGCCACGAAAGCACAGAGGATTAAAAGCACTAAGGCTGGAACGTATTTCCCGAAAGGGTGTTTGTGCCGGGAGTGAAAACCCAGGGCCAAGAGCATCACGATCACCAGGCAGGAGGCCGCAATGGGGGTTAGGATCATGTGTCTCCCGGTGGCCCATGGAAGGATCAAACCCAGGGCCCCCGCAGTCTCGCTCAGGCCGATGATGAAGGCCAATTCCTGGGAGGGAACATCGGGTCCCTCCTGGACCTTGAATTTTTCATATGAAAAAATCTTCATTTTGGCGGCCATTAAAAACGCGGCCGCCAGCAAGCTTTGGATGACCCATAACGCGATATTCATGATTTCCTCCAGGTGTGTTTTTTATCTTCCAATAGGTTTGAATTTAAGAACATGAGGGCTATTTCCACCCCTATTCTTCCAATTTTATTCGGTTCGCATAAAATTGGAAGACAAGACTATAAATTGGAAGATTAAACCTCCCCCGCCGCGATTGTTTTAGCCCCTTCTGGTCAATCCATGTTCTCTGCCCCATTAACTAGGTCGGCATCCAATATGTTTTTTTAAGAAAGAAACGGATTTTCATCCAAGGGAAAACGGCCAACCTCAAAGCCCGGCGAAAGAGGACTCCCCATTAAAGTTTAAAAATAATAGCCTAGTTTTATAGAGAATCGGCACAGCGATGGGCGGGAGGATTGGACAAGGTAAGAAGCGATAAAGGCGCGTACCCATCACCGGTAGTAGAAAAAATCAACCAGAATGCCCCTGTTTTGCTTTTCGGGAGTTGACCTTCCCGGTCATCGGCAGGTTCGACCGGCCATGGAGTGGATAAAGGGAGGGGGAGCGATATAATAAATACCATATAACTGGCGACGTTCAGGGAAAGGTCCTCCCTTATATTCCGGTTTAAAACCTATCATTGGTTGAAAAATGAGATATCCGAAACGGTTTCAACTGTTGGCCCCCAAGTGTGCGCTTGTTTTTCTGCCGGTATTTCTCTTTTTGGCGCCAAGGTGGGTTTCAGGCCAGGTTCCGGTTGCCACTCGCGGGGTAACTGGTGATCTTTGGGCCGACAAAATCCTGGGCCAAACCGATTTCTCGCAAACCCACGAAGACGAAGTGACCGCCAAGACCCTGTTCCACGACGAGAGCGTCATTGTCGATAACCTCCATAATATCCTCTATGTCTGGGATTCCGCCAACAGCCGCGTCCTGGGGGTCTCGAACTTTAGCAACGCGGCGAACGGCCAGGGCGCGGATATTGTTTTGGGCCAGGAAGATTTCGTGCACGGCGGGAGCAACCACGATTCCAACTGGCAGACTTTTAATTTATCCGTCTCGCCCAGCGCTTTTTACAGCCCCCCCGTTTTGCCGACCGCCTATACCCTGATGGGTCAATCCTATAACCTCCAATCCACCGAGGAAGCCGGGTCCCAGGCCAATATGGCCGTGGACTCCCAGGGCGATCTTTACGTGCCCGACTACGGGAATAACCGCGTCTTACGTTTTAATTACCCGGTTTATACCAACGAACCGGCATCGTATGTCTGGGGCCAGATCGATGGTTCGGGAACCCCGCATTTCGATTTTCAAGCGGCCAACAACGTCGGAAACAACGTCCCGTCCTATCCCACCAGCACGAATTTAAATTTTTTCCCCACCAGCCAAATTGAACACACCGATGGTTTTTTGCCCGAGTATGGGGCCGGGGTGGCCGTCGATTCCTGGGGCAATTTATGGGTGGCCGACTCCCAAAACAACCGTGTCCTGCGCTTTCCCAACACGGGTTCGGGCGTTCCCTCGACCACGGCGGACGTGGTCCTGGGGCAGAATAGTTTTTCGGCCAATGGCGCCAATGGTGCGGGAAGTTACAACAACCTCACCGCTTTCCCCATCCTCCGGGAACCGCAGGCGGTGCGGGTGGATGTTTCGGGAAACGTCTACGTGATGGAGTGCAGCGGGTATGGGGGTTACGGCCGGATTTCCATATTCAAGCCGACCGGCGCCACCGGTTCGGGCGTTCCCACCTATACCCTGGGGGAGACGGCGTCCCAAATGATCCTGGAAATGAACGGGGGCACTAGCTACGGCACCGGCGAACCCATGGGGATGGAGCTGGACCCCAACCTGGACACTTCCACCCAGGTGGGGCTTTGGTCGGTCGACCATTTGGCCGGGCTCATTTACCATTACAAGGTTACCTGGCCTACCTTCACCGTGACAATCCTGCAAAGTTTTTCAACGGAGGAATACCAGGCCTCACCCGGGGTGGCTTCCAACGGGGACCTTTACGTGGGGGAGTACCGCAATGACACTGTCGACCATTTTCCCGCGGGGGCCACATCGCCGAATTTATATTTATTTCAAACCACGGGATACAACGGCCCCGGGAATATGCCGGGGGATGTCGGCTTTAGGGAACCGAATGGGGCCCTCGTGGCCGTGTCCGCCTCCGGGGTCACGCAAATCATCGGCGCGGACTGTTTCCGCATTCATTTCTGGAACATGCCGGACTCGGGGCCCTCGGGTTTAAACAACGGCCAGCCCGAGGACGGCTACGCGGGGACCAGCAATCCATACGTTTTTGACGTCTACCTGAGGCAGGGTTACGGACAAATGGCCCAGGATCCCACCGGAAATTACCTGTGGGTCATCGACCAGTTGGATAACGCCAACAGGGCCGACGCTTTCTCCCTCCCCCTGTCCAAAATCCCGGAAGTGAATCCCGTGGTGACGGTGTCCTCGCCCCTCTCGGTTTTGGGGCAAACCACCCAGGCCACTTTCACGGTCATCTCCGGATTGACGATGGATGCCGCGGGAAACCTGTGGCTTGCCGATGAGACGAAAAACCGGGTGATGCGGGTCCGCAACCCGCTGACGGTCCCGGTGGTCGATATCATCCTCGGGCAAACCAACACGACCAATACGGGTTCGGGCTTGAGCGCGGCCACCTTTGAGAACCCGAGTTTCCTGAAATTCGACCACCACGGCGACCTTTACGTTTCGGACGATTGGCTTGAATTCATCGGAAACAACCGGATGCTGCGTTTCGACGCCAAGAGCATTCCCGCCAATCCGGCCGCCTGTGTCTTCGCCATCCCGGCCGACGGCGTCTATGGGACCGGGGGGAGTTTCACCTCCCCAGGCACCACCCAGTATGACAGCGCCTTTTGGGAAATGGCTTTCACCTCCGACGACAGTTTCATGGTGGCGGGTACGAACAGCCAGGTGAACTCGGGCTATCCCCCGGTCATCCTCCAAAACCCCCGCAACGGCATCATGCCGGCGGGGACACCCGACGTGCCGGGGGCGGGGGACAATATTTACGGCCATTTGAGGGACTACGGCCCCCAGTCCTTCTCGGTGAATTTCGACGGCAACAACAACCTTTACGCCATGGACCTCAACCGCGACCGCATCCTGGTTTACTACCAGCCCTTTTCGATAGGGACCCAGACGCCCACCCCCACGCCGACCAATATCCCGGCGAACACCGCCACCAACTCGCCGACCCTCACCCCCACCCCCACGCCGGGGGCTGTCCTGGCCTGCGGATCCTCCCATAACTGGTCCGTCCCCCAGCCTAACGGAATTGCCGTCGATTCGGCGGGCAACGTCTATGTGGCCGATGATTCGGCTAAACGGATCGATATCTTTTATCCCAGCGGCGCCCCCATGTCCCCGACCTCCTCCATCGGTGTGGGTTATTTAACATCGCCCGTGGGAGTGGCGGTGGACGGGCAGGGAATGGTTTATGTGACCGACGGGATTCAAAGCAGTTACACATATGGCACGGCCCAATACCGGGTGGATGTTTTCAACGGCATCAACAGCGCCAACCCTGGCTCCATCGCGGCCAGTTGGGTCAGCGCCGCGAGCAGTACCCACGTCCTGGAGGCGCCGGTGGGGATCGCCGTGAATTCCGCGGCCACCAGTGTTTACATCGCGGACATGAACACCGATCAAATCGAGGTCTTTAACGGCACTGGCGGGGTCCTCATGCCCCCTTGGGGCGGGCCGGGCAATACCGGGAATGGAACCTTCGACTATCCCACCGGTGTGGCCCTGGACGGCGCCGGAAACGTTTATGTGGCCGATTGGGACACCAATTTGGTGCAGGTTTTTGACCCCCAAGGGGCCTGGCAATACCAGTGGGATGTGACCCAAGGGACGGACCTTTTGGCGGCCCAGTCCATCGCGGTTTACAAGAATTGCTTGGTTTACGTGACGGACGGTTTTGGGGAAGTGGGCGTGTTTGATACCCATGGCAATCCTTACGGGTCGGTGGTTTCGGCCGCGTCCGGCGGTTTCATCAGCACCCAGGGCGTGGCGGTGGATTCGGCGGGCAATTGGTATGTAGGCGATTTGTCGGATGACCAAGTCAACGGCATCGCTCCCTGCCCGGCCTGCACGGTCGTGCCGACACCCACTCCCACCGGCACCTGGTACTCTCCCACCCCCACGCCGACGAAAACCCCAACCCTGACGCCCACGAACACACCGACAATCACCCTGACCTTGACCCCCACGATCACGCCCACTCCGACCATTACGGGCACACCGACTCCGACTCCCTCGGGCACCTGGTACACGTCCACGCCCACCCTGACGCCAACCTCCACGCCCATTCCCAATTGCTGCCAAGGGGTGACATCCATCACCGGGCTTGGAGTTCCCGGAGGGATGGCCATTGACTATACCCGGAACCTGATCTACGTGTCGGACCGGGGTAGCACCAAGAGTCTCTATGTTTTCACGACCGCCGGCAGTCCCGTCACCCATTTCTCGACCTGGCCGGGCGGAAACTTTAATACCATCCAGGACGTCGCGCTGGACAACCAGGGCAACGTCTTTGTGGCGGACTACAACGGGCTGGCGGTTTACGAGTTCAGTAACGCCAACTATTCCTGGACGGCTTCCATCGCGGTGAGCGCGATTAGTTATCCGAGGGGTGTTTGGGTGGACAATCAGGGAGTCACGACTTCGGTCTATATCACTTCCCAGAATGACAGTGTTTACCGGTACGACAGCATTTCAGGCGGGGCTTTCGCCGCGGCGGCCACTTTCGGGGGCGCTTCGGTGTTGAACGTGCCCACTGGAATCACCAAACAGGGAAATACGGTCTATGTCGTGGACGATGGGACGCACCTGGTGGAGTTTACCGGTTCCAGCTATGCCCCCGCCACGATCTATACCGGTGCCAGCGACCTGAAGGGCATCCGGACGGACCTGGCGGGATATTTCTACGTGACGGAAAGCGGCGCGGGCAAGCTGGATAAATTCCTGTCAGGACTGGGGAACACGCCCAGCCAGTGCCCGATTCCTTCCAACCCCTGGGGGGTGGTGGTGGACGCCGCGGGGAAGATATTCGTCAGCGAGGACACCGGCGCGTCGGTGACGATTCTGCAAGGGTGCGTCACGGAACCAGCCTTGACCCTAACGATGACGAACACTCCGACCATTACCCTAATCCCCACTACCACCAATACCTCCACCAATACCGCGACGGACACCCCGACTGGGACTCCGACACCTACGCCGTCGATGACATCGACTGACACCCCAACCGCGACACCCACGGACACCCCCACCATCACCAATAGTCCCACACCATGGCCGACGGGCGTTCCCACCTATACTTACACCGACACTCCGACCCCGACGGACACGCCCACGCCGACCCCGACCCCGACAGCCACCTCGACCGGCACTCCCACCTATACTTACACCGACACTTCGACCCCGACGGACACGCCCACGCCGACCCTAACCCCGACGGCCACCCCGACCAGCACATTCTCCGGTACGCCCACCAGTACTTCGACATGCACTTTGACTTCAACTGCAACCCCTACCCCCACGGTCACCCATACATCCACGCTTACGGATACTCCCACGATCACGAGTACGCCGACGATCACCCCGACTTCAGCCCCCACGGGCGTTGTGATCGGGCCGCCCTATCCCAACCCGGTCTGGGGCGGGGGGGATATGACCCTGCCTATTTTCTTAAAGGATTATGACAATAACGTGAGGATTAGGATTTTCACCGTGGCCTTCCGCAAGGTGAATGACTATGTTCTTAACGATTTGCCACCCGGGGGGTATAAAAAAACGGTGGTGATGAAGGACCAATGGGGGGTGCCGCTGGCCAACGGGCTTTATTACTTGGTGGTGGATATTAACTATGAAAGAAAAATCTTTAAGATCATGGTTCTCAGGTGAGCGTGAAGGGGTAGTTTATAAAAAATTAGGATTCATTTATTTATGAAATAATGAATCAGGTTTTTTTACTTTTTTTTGATTTTTTGGTTTGAGGCACGGGAGTGATCTGGTCAAGGTTATCCTTGTATTTCGCGTAGAGATTGGGTTGCATGCGCCTCACATCCGCTTCCAAAGATCCTTTGGATGGGGCCCAATCATTCAAATAGGCCCGGCACATCCATTCCTTTTCCCGCGAAAGTTCCAGCCAGGGGGTGTGGGGCGTGCTGTAAAACTCACTCACTATTTCGTAATTCCACTTGGCATCTTTGTAATTATTTTTTTTGAAGAAGGCCTCGCCTTCCTCGAAAAATCTCTGTGCCCTCGTGATATTTTCCTTTTTATACAAGTTACGCATTTTCAGGGAAACCCACCCACAAAAAGAGACAAACAACGCTACCAAAGAAAGAATAAACGACCATACCGTTGCCATGACTTATCACCTTTTAAATCTCTCTTGTCACCTCCACCATTGTGGACTCATTTTGAGAAAAGAGTCGGAATCCGGGAAATATATACTGGAAAGACCGTTATTTTGTCCTTTTTGGGTTTTTCGCCGTGGATTGGGTTGATTCGCGGGGTGGAACCGGATGCCCAGGCGAGATCCGTGGGGAGACATGTCGAACGGTTAGATGAAACCTGTGGTGAATTCATCGAACCACTTTCCGCAAAGCCACTTGGACAGGCTTTTTCATAGGTGAACCTATTTTTGTCAATGCGCTAACAAGGAGAGACTGTTGGCAATAGCGGGGGATTTCGGTATTTGTTCCAACTTTTTCGCATTAGTTTTAACAACACCAAGGACAATAAAATGCGACAAAATGATTATTTATAATCTGATAAATATAAGTCTCTTCGCTTGTTCCGCCGGTTTTACTTGGGAATAAATATTTTAATACGGCATAATTTTTTTTCATTACTTTAAAAAGTTGATCAAAATAACAATTTTCTTTGATAAATAATTTCCCACCAACTTTGCAAATCAATATTTTTTTTTGGTCGCTATGCGATCCATTAGTGTAAGGTATTACCAAATTCAAAAAACTAAAAGTGGAGTCAGTAAATGAAACGGCTGAAACTACCTGGGCTTTATTAACCCAGGATTTTGTATTCTGTGTTACAGGTTTGTGAGAAACCCGTTCCTTACTATAAATTTTAATATCACCGCCGCCTATCATTAGTATATTTCCATCAAAATCTTCAACATCGTTATTTTTTAATTGGTCTAGTATATTTTTAATTTCCTCATTGGATATGGACTGAGATTTGACTTCCTGCGGCCTTTGATTCTTCGGTAGGTTGGATGGCACTGAAACATAAATTGGTGACCTCAAACTATTTTTGAAACCAATTGGGATCACACCTTGGTCAATATCAAAGGTAGGGATTAAATTACCCGAAATATCGTTTTCGCTGATTTGATAAGTTTTGGCTTTCGTTATACCTATTAACTTAGAGTCACAAAACATCCAAAGATTTTCACTTGGCTTTGGGCAAACTAATTTTTTAGTAACGGTTTTTGGTAAAAATATTCTTCCTCCAGGAACACGATACCCTTCTTTGCCCAACAAAACTCCGTGTTCACTGACAGAATATCCACAATTTTTTACCATAACTTTTATATCTCCCCTGAATTTGAAAAGTGAGGATATATAAAACCACGGAGGTTGTACTTTAGGAAGATCAGACCCTAATGCTACGCTAATAAAAAATGAACTTGTGAGTAATCCAATATAAAGAACCTTAGTTAATAATAATTTCAAAACTTCCCTCCGTGTTTTCGGCCCAAGTAGCCGTCCGTCTACAGATGGATGAAACTACGTGTCGAAATTAATAAAAAAATTAGGGGTCTGGCCACACGCTCCGCAGGGTGTGGCAGTTGAACATACAGCACTTTAATATTTTGGGCGAACTTCACGCCCTGCCTATCAACGAAGCACAAGTAGTTTCCCCACCCACTTGTTTCCCCGGGATTTAACCGCCACGAAATAAAGCCCATTGGCGAGGGGGTCACCCCAATCGTCCATCAGGCCCAGGGCGATCACCGCGCCCAGAAGCTGGTGGCCATAGGGCCTATGGACCACCCTTCGGTAGGCCACGGTGAAGAAATCCACCTCGACATCGCCTCCGAGAGGGAGGGTTAGGTTTACGGTTTCACCGGCCTTGACCGGGTTGGGCCAGAGGCCTTTGCCGGCAATGGGAGTAGGCGTGAAGGAAGGCGACATCGTGGGGCTGGGGGTCGGGGTGGGTGTGGGAGTGGGTGTAGGAGTGGATGTTGGCGAAGCGGTAGGCGTAGCAGTGAAGGTCAAGGACGGTGTAGGGGTATTTGTAGAGGTGGATGTAAATGTGGGGGTTGAAGTAGATGTTGTCGTGAGGGTGGGCGTCATCGAAGCCGTGGGTGCCGGGGACGGGGTCCAGGTGCAGGTGGGGGTGAAGCTAAAGGCGGGCGTCGGCGTGGGGGTGCTGGTCGGGCTGGGGGCGGCTCCGCAGGAGGTGAGCACGCGGATGTTGTCCAGGTAAAAGGTGCCGTAATTCCCCGTGCCCGTCACGGGACAGTCGCTGTTATAGATGAAATGAAGCTTGGTGATGGGCATGGCGCGCGAAAAAGCGTGGCTAAAGTCGAGGTTGAAGGTGACGTTTAAATTTTCCCCGGCCGCCAGGTCCACGTAGTTGGTGGCGAAAGACTGGTCGTAGGTGGCGGGCGCCGAATCCGCCGATAGGAATAGCTGGTTCCACTGGGGGCCGATGATGCCGGCCGGAACATAGATATCCAGCGCCAGCTGGGTGGCATGGGACCAGTCGGTGGGGGTGAATCCGCCCAGGATAAATATCTGTTCGTTCCATCCCCCGGAAGGGTTGAAGGTCACCGCGGCCGCCAGGCAGTGGGTGCCCTGGGTCACGGCCGTGACGGGCGCCGGGGGCGCGGTCACCACCGTCAAGGATGAATCGTTGGTTCCGGACCAGGTGCCGTTCTTGCCAAGGGTCTCACAGCCGTTGAGAAGCGCCCAGCACAGGGTGGGGGTGGGGGTGAACGTCTGGGTGACGGTGGGGGTGTTGGTGGCGGTGGGGGAGGGGGTGAAGGTGGGCAGGGTGCCGGTGGGCGTGGCGGAGGCGGTATTGGTGACGGTGGGCGTGTTCGTGGGGCCCGCATAGGCCGCGAAGGCCGAGACCAGGAACTGGTATTTCGCCTGGTAACCCTGGTCGGGCTCGTTGATTTCCCAGGAATCCTGCGGCCAGGGGACCCCCCAATCCTTGTAGGACTTCATGGGCGGCTCGTTTTGGGGCGGGGAGATGGTGCCGTTATAAGAGGCATCCGGCGCGTAATACTGGTTCGGCCCGCCGGGCAGGAAACCCGGCGCCGGCCCCACCGCCGAAAAGCCGGTGCTTCCGTCGTACGGGGTCCCGGTATAGAACCAGCTGTGGTAGAGGGACATGACCGAGGCGACGGCCCCCAGGTTGGCGCCCTTGGCGCCCATGTTGGAAAGGAACACGAAGTCCAGGGGGTTGCGGCCGTGGAAGTAATGCAGGTACTCCTCGGCCTGGTTGAGGTAGGCCGTGGTGTGGGCCGGGTAGACCCCCAGCTTGGCCGCGAACAGGAGCTGGTTGCCCCAGGAGCCCTTCATCTGGTTGGAGCCCCAGCAGTAATGGCCGTCGAACATGTAACCCATGTAGGGGTCGCCGCCGTTGGTGCTGTTCCCGGGATTGTAGGCGAGGATGCCCTCGCACTCGTTCCTGAGGGAGTTCCCGACGGCCGTGGTCACGGCGGCCGTGGCGCCCGGCGCCAGGCAGTAGGACACCATGGCCAGTTGCAGGGGCTCGGCCAGGGAGGGGTCGAAGTGGTCGCTCCCGGCGGGAGGGTTCCCGACCGGAAGGAAATTACCGTCCTCGGCCACGGCGCAGGCGGGGGAGTTGTAGTTGGCGTCGAAGTAGCTTTGGTAGGCGCTGTTGCCGGTCAGGGCGAACAGCTCGGCCGCGGCCGCCACCCGTGCCTGGGCCTCCCAACTGGCCTCCATGTTGGCGTTGGCGTCGATGATCCCGGCCGCGTTATAGGTCACGGGCGAGGGATTGGCCTGCAGGTAATTCCAGGCCGCCGTGGCCGCGTTTAGCAGGGTGACCGGCCCGTAGGAGGGGTACGCGCCGGGGTAGTTCTGGAACAGCCTGGCGCCCAGGGCGAAGGCCATGCACCCGGTGGCCGTGGCGGTGGTGGAGACGTTCGTGTAAAAGCGCTGGGTGGCGTCGTTGGCCGGGTTGCCCAGCCCGCCCGCGCCGGAACTGAAGCCCACCACGGAAAAAAGCGCGCCGTCGTTTCTTTGCATGCGGAGCATCCAGTCCAGCTCCCATTTCGCCTCGTCCAGCATGTCCGGAACGCCGTTGCCCGACTCGGGGATGTTGGTGTTGTCCGGGTAGCCCGCCGGGTACCATTCCACCGAGTGCATCAGGTACCACATCGTGGAGTAGGCGAAGCTGACGTACTTCGCGTAATCCCCCGCGTCGTGCCAGCCGCCGTGGACGTCTAGGGCCGTTCCCGCGCCTTGGTCCGCGTTGTTGTCCCAAAGGTCCGCCGAAAGGTCCTGGCCCGCGCCCTCGTGGCAGGCCGTATGGTTCCAGTTGGCGCCGCCGTTGGCCGCGATGATGTTTTCCCCGCAGCGTTGGTAGAGGTACATGCGCTGGGAGGCCGTCACCACGGCGTTATAGACCGCGTTGTTGATTTGGAAGGTGCAGGACTGGCTCCCGGGGTTGGAGCCGCCCGGCACCTGGATGTAATAGCTTCCCGGCGCGATATAGGTGGAAAAGTCGCCCTGCCAGGCCATGTCCCCCGATTGGGTGTGCACCGCCCCGCCGCTCCACTGGGTGACGGTTCCCGAGAAAACCGTGGCGCCGCTGGAGGAGTTGATGAGGTTGAAGGCCGTCCCCGGCGTGAAAGTGGAGGGGCTTCCCAGGCCCGAAACCGGCTGGGAAAAAATCACGAGCTTGGGCGCGGAGGCCTGGTAACCGAACTGGTCCACGAGGATGTTTGGGCACACCGCACCGAGGACCCGGGCCGGAAAGCAGGCAACCAGGGCCGAAACCGACAAAAGGGTGATTTTTCGAATGATGGGATTCAAACTTGGACCGCTCCGCGCGTGGGTTGTGACTTTTTCATTATACCCCCGGCGCATTGGGGGTGGGGCAAGGGGATAAGGCCACCCGCTGTGGTGCGGGGGGCCTGACCCCTAATTTCATCTCGGTTACACTCCAAACAAACAGCAAAATGGATAATGTAGGTCCCTTTGTTCCGGAATCTAAATCAAATTACTAAGCTTGGATCCTCAGAAAACTGGTCGAAGGATAAGCTCTTATCTTTAACAGGCCCCAAAAATCGTTCATAACGTGATTTTTCTGCTTCGATTATTTGCGGTTCTTTAATAAATCCCGTAGGCATATTTACTAGAGATATTTCCCAATTAGTACCTTTTCGCATTTGTGCGCGTTTTAATAAATATCGAACATGTATATCTGCATCAGGGAAAGAATACCCGCAAAATATTAATTTATCGGCTGCGACCAACTCAGCCTCTGCCTTATCCCATATTTGCATTAAATGTAAATTCGAAAGAGCCTTAAAATAGGTCGGTGGAATAATTATTGGAACAATTTGCGTTTGACATTTTTTACAGAAACATTCTGGGTCCGATGGATTATAAATTAATCTGCAGACACCTTTTTCTTTCGGAGTAAGTTCTGTTTTTCTACAAACGGGACAATATAACCAATTAAGACTTCCATGAAGTTTAAACAGTGATATTGATTTATCTAAATTTGGTGCACTCCACTCATTCGGCGAAGAATCAGGATAATCATTATCGAAATTGAAGAAATTAACTCCGTAATCCAAATCCAGGCCAAAGTAACCTCGCGCAGTTAATAAAGCATTATCAATTAATATGTCATAATTCAAACTGATAAAGCTTGTATTCTTAAGTGCTTTTCGCTTGCCCAATTCTTCTACAAGTTGGTTGTGCTTTGTATGAGCAAAAGGACCAAGTTTTTCATTCCCGAGTTCCATAAGTAAGTGCAACACTTAGTGTCTGAAGAAGGCCGCATGAATAGGATATGCGGCTATGAAAAAGAAATACAAGCATTTAAGCGTTGAAGAAAGAGATCATTTATCCGTCTTGAAAGGAAAGGGTCTTAGCCTTCGAGCAATTTCACGCGCCTTGAAGAGGTCTCCTTCCACCCTCTCCAGGGAACTCAAGCGCAATGCTCCCCCTATCCGTTCTGGTTATTATCTTTCTCATCGAGCCCATCAACGGTATGTTGACCGCAACCAACAACGAGCACGCCGTTTACGCCTGAAAACAAAACGAATTCGTGCCTACGTCCGTCGTCAATTGAAACGAGGCTGGTCTCCAGAACTCATTTCAGGTCGATTAGGTCACCTACGGCCTAAGCAAACCATTGGTCCTGAAGCTATCTATCAGTGGGTTTATGCTGAAGCCACTGAGCTGATTCCTTGCCTAGTTCGACACCACCGGCGACGATTCTCATTTGGCCATAGCCGTAAGCACGCCAAAAACCATATCCCAGGCCGTGTTTCCATCGATAAGCGCTCCGAGATCGCCAATCAACGCAAGCAATTCGGCCATTGGGAAACCGACACCATGGTCTCTCGTCAGAGTAAAGTTGCTATGCGGGCTCTCGTCGAGCGTCAAAGCCGTTTTTCCAAGTTGGGAAAGCTCAAACGAAAGACCGCTCGCCAAATGAGTCATAGCCTCAACCGCGCTTTATGCCGCTTCCCTCAAGACGCCCGCCTGAGTCTGACCTATGACAACGGAACCGAAAACACCAACCACTTGGAAACCAACCACGTGCTTGGTACAAAATCCTTTTTCTGCGCCCCTTTCCACAGTTGGGAAAAAGGTACGGTGGAAAATACTATCGGTCTTGTCCGCCGCCATTTGCCTAAAAAGACTGATCTTGCTAAAGTGTCCTTCAAAGAATTCAGGACCATAGAAAGATGGCTCAATAACAGGCCCAGGAAATGTTTGGGCTTTAAAACTCCGGCGGAAGTCTTCCGGCGAAGTGTTGCACTTACTCCGTGAATTCGGCATTAATTATTTCTGCCATAAGCAAAACTAATTTTTCATGAATCTCAATCAAAGATGATTTTGTAACACCTAATGGATTACGTTTAAAATCCTCACTTTCTATTATTGAAATTTCTAAAATACCAAGTATTTCTTCAAACGTTGGATAATTTCGATGCCCCCTGATATTAATATTAAAAAACTCCTTAAAAAATCGAATCAATATTTTATTTCTTTTTTCATCCTGTAGTCTCCTGGTAAGAACATGCTCAAAGTATTCAAAAAATAGTTTAGATTGAACTGGTGCGCCATCACTGGCCGAAGCTCCAGCACCCAAAATAATTATGGTTTTTACATCTTTAGTTGCCATGGCTTTTCCTCAATTCTTCAATCAGGATTCGGGATTAGGCCTTGAATACGGCATTTCGTATTAAATCTTTATACTAAAAGCCGTTTTCAAGACCTGACCCCAAAGTTAATGGTCACGGTTAACACCCAGAGAAACATGAAGCTCGAAACGGAATCTAATAGACTCCGCCTAGAACAAAGCCATCTGTCCGCTAATTGCTTCAGGAAAATTTAGAGGGTCAGAGGCTTTTGGCGTAACGCCCTCAACCTTCGCTTTTTTCGCGACAGGTTTCATTTTCAACATACCATCCAAAAGGGCAAGTTTGTCCAAGATATCTTTTACTATGTCCTTGTCCAATTGGGGCCTATCATCCCCTTCGTGTGATGCCATGTTGAAATATTTCCAAATACCCGGCTGTAATAGATAGTCGAGATGTTCACAAAGGCCTGAATACTTCTCAATTTTCTTGGTTCTGATAAAAGAGTTCAAAGCGGCTATCAATCCATTCAAATCGTATTTACCCTCCGGATAGTAGCCAGGGACAGGCGTTCTTTGAATTTTCGACAACTTCCCCCACAATTCATACCCGATGCTCTCTAACGCTAGCCTTGCCGTTTTCATGGCATCAAATATTTTGCTTTTTCCATATTCGGAAAAAGCGTTGTGGAGATTGTTCTTGGAATCTTTGTCCACCAATATTTTTCGGCATGTCTCATCCAAATTGAAATTGTAGGTCTGAACCAACGTTGGGAAATCCTCTTTGGATATTTTCCCTGCTAACTTGGTCGCAAAGTCATCATCGTGAGTGGTGATTATTATTTGCTTGGCCTGAAGGGGTTCGTAGTTGAATAGAAGCTCCCGAATGCCCCCTCGATGTTCCGTGTCTATTGCGTTCACCACATCATCGAAGATTATTACCGGGCAGCTTTCCTTGATGTTCTTGGCTATCAGGATTGCCAAACCAAGACAACGCAAATGACCCTCGCTCAGGACGCACAAGACGTTGTAACTCTTTGTAGGGTCATTGAAATACCTGATCTCGATTTTGTCCTCGGTGGATTTCGGGAGGGTGATTGATTCGGCTTTCTCATACGCTTTGTCCCGCTCGTTGATGTGGTTAAAGATATCACGTGTAACTTCGCTTAATTCTCCGACGTAATTGAGAGGTAAGCCTTCCATATACTTTTTCAGCTTTTCAACGATGCTTTCATAGCCGGCAAGCCAGAGCGTGTTTTTTGCGATTTTCTCTTTCTCTGCTTTCACCTCAGCTAGGGCCGTCGCATTATTCTTTTCGAATTCCTCCACCTCTTTCTGCCATTTGGCAATATGCGCTTCGAAACCGCTGATTAAGGTAGTTTCCCTCTGGTAATTTTCTTTGACTCCTTGGATTGTTCGCAGTTCTTCTTCCAGTGTCTTCCTAGCGTCTATTTGGGCTTGAATGGACTTATTGAGAGCATCGAGGTATTCTTGGCCCTGATTAAGGATGGTTAGATTGGTAGCAAGCCCATTCTTCACTATCTGATATCGGTCACGAACCATCCTCATATTCTCTTTGTCTTTTTCCAAAGTTTCGGCTGCTGCGAAAGAAACGGCCTGTCTTCCTCCGGCGATTAACGCAGTGCTTAATAATGCGACACTCGTATCAAGAGCTACGACTAATTCGTATAGGGTGTTGTAAAGTGTCTCTGCTGTTGTTTCCATCAGGATAACTTCTTGGAGTTTTTCGAGCTTTGCTCGGGCGTTTTCGAATGGATGGATGGTCACTTCAGAAATGGGAGTTTCACAAAGGGGGCAGGCTTTAAGCGAGGGGGTCTCAACCGCCAGCGCGGATTGGAAAAGGTCTTTGAATTGGATCTCGGATTTTCGTGCGGCCAAATTTTCAAGGGTCGCGGTCAACGAATTATATGTTTCCTGTATCGAATCAACTTGAGCTTGGATTTCGGCAACGGTTTTAAATTTCAATAGACTTGGTGCCGATTGTTTCAGCTTCTCTTGAATCTCTTCAGCTTTGGTTTTCTGCCCTTCAGCTGCTTTCAAATAGGCTTGTTCGAACTCCTTGGCAGTTTGATAGCCGTTCGCCGTAATGATCCCTTGTATTGTTATCGCATGTGAATCGATCTGTGCTTTTTCCTCGGTAATACTGTTCCTTTTCATTGTGATGGCGATGCTCTTTTCAGCAAGGTCCTTTTCTTTGACGTTATCGATGTGGAAGTATTTGTCTGCCTTCTGCTTAAAATCATTCGCGAATTTGTTAAATTCGTCGAGGCCGAAAAGGAAGGCCAACTGTTTTTCCATAGCTTTTTCGGTGTTGGCCGATATGCGGGCGAATTGGTCTATCCTGCTTTTTTCGATGAAGCAGAAGGCATATTTAGGATTTGGCGTCACCACGTCAGCCGAACCGCCGTCCTTGAAACCGTTAAGGATCGGGTCTACCTGTTGGTCGGTGAAATGGTTCTTGATGTATTCCTTGATTTCGATGGTTTTGTCTATCGCGCCCTGGATATATCCGAGCATGGAATACTCAAGCGCCTCGAACATACTGGATTTTCCGGTTCCATTTGGTCCATAGATGAAGGTGTATTGCTTGCTGAGGTCAAACGTCTTCTTTTCGCTGAATCCTCTGAAGTGCTGCAATTCGAGTGATTTCAGCTTCTTGATTTCGACTGTTCCTTCCTGGCTCCCTGCGTCGAGGATCGTTATTTCGGAAGGGAGGGTTTCACCGTGCTGTTCGATAATGCCGTAGATATATGAGCTCCTTTGGCCCTGCGCCGTGCCTTTATCCTTGATGTTGTCAAAATGGCGGATAAGGAGGTTGATAATTTTTTTCTCGTAAACCGAGAGCGTGTTTGCGTCCAATGAATTTACGAAACCGAGAAATTGTGTATATAGTTTTATATATTTCGGCACTGTCGCCTCCCGCGGCTTTTCATACCGGTATTTTGTGTTGATATCTGTCTAATGGCTGATTGTGTTTTAAGGGCTCCTATTCGAAGAAGATTATTTCATATTTTTCTTAACAACGGAAATCCATAACTATCCCAGCCCGCCTTTATTTGGGGTAGGCTGGTTTCAGTAAGGCTTTCGTTTTTTTAAACAAGAAAGATTGCTGGATTTCTTAAATTTTGAGCCACGATCTCTAGGGGGTTATGGGAGAGGGTCGAGGAATAACCTGAAAGAAGGCTTTTTTTATGGGAAAGTTCCCGGTTTTTGCTCTTCGATAGAGCCTGTGGTAAGGCTCTCGAATGCTTCGATGAACTCACCGCAAGACCAGTCAGGATAGGCCAGTAGGACTCCCGGGTTATAATTCCGCCCCATGCCAGAAGGCGGCACCGGAATGTGGGCGGGTTATCTCCACAGATTTCTTATAAATCTGCACTGGCAATCATTGCCCTCGGCTTAAAGCCTCGGGCAGCCAGCCCATGCCCATTCGATACACTTCGTTTACTCAGGGCAGGCCGACGGTGTACCAAGTCAGGTGATTGTGCCATTGTGCCAGTCGATTGTGCCAATTGTGCCACTCGATATTTACCGGTTTGGCACAATCGCTCCGAAGTGGCACAATCCCCGAAAAGTGGCACAATCGGTCGAAATAAGCCGGTGTCAGGAAAACCGTGGTTTTATTGGTGTTTTTAATCCGTTTTAATAACCGTTTTTGATTGTGCCAACCGATTGTGCCATTGTGCCACTCGATTGTGCCAATTGTGCCACTTGGTTTTACCGGGTTTGGCACAATCTGTTTAATGGGTTCGCCCAGCTCCGTTTAATGGGTTCCGCCTCGTTTAATGGGTTCGCGGTTTACTATACTGGGTTCGCAGGTTCCCGTAGTTCCCGAGTTCCCGGCCAGTTCTCGGGTTATCGGCTAGTTCTCGGGTTATCGGGTTATCGGCTAGTTCTCGGGTTATCGGCTAGTTCTCGGGTTATCGGGTTATCGGCTAGTTCTCGGGTTCCCGGGTTATCGGCCTAGTTCTCGGGTTATCGGGCTAGTTCTCGGGTTCACGGGTTATCGGCCTAGTTCTCGGGTTATCGGGTTATCGGCTTAGTTCTCGGGTTATCGGGTTATCGGGCTAGTTCTCGGGTTCACGGGTTATCGGCCTAGTTCTCGGGTTATCGGGTTATCGGCTAGTTCTCGGGTTATCGGGTTATCGGCTAGTTCTCGGGTTCCCGGATTATCGGCCAGCCTGCGGTGAGTGGTTCGAGAGCCTCACCATGGACGACCAACGGGAGTCGAATCCGTTCTCGGGTTATAGGCTCTTCGCAGGATTACCGCCCGGGTTTTCTAACCCTAGCAACAGCCGTAATCGGGCAGGTCATGGCTCTGGTGGGTGGAATCCTGGATTTCCTGGGGATGCTTCTTCTTGACCAGGATGAGGTACCAGCGGCGGAAGGATTCCCATAACACCACGACCGCGCAGGCCATCATGACGGCGGTCAAGGTCACGTTCAGGTAGGCGGAAAAGGCCTTCTCGGGTTGGGCCTGAACCAGGGGCAGGAAATTATTGAAGATGTTCTGCCAGGCGGCGGTGAGGGTGGTCGCGGCCACGAAAACCATGGGGATGAAGGTGGCCCAGGCGTACCTGGCCCTGCCGGAATTGATGATGGCGCTGGTGGCTACGGCCAGGGCCACGCTGGCCAGAAGCTGGTTGGCGGTCCCGAACATGGGCCAGATGGTGGAGACGCTTCCCGCCAGGATCAGGTAGGCCCAAAAGCCGACCACCAGGCCCGTGCAGAGGACCGTCCCCGGAAGCCATTGGGGGTTTTCCAAGGGTTTATAAATGCGCCCGCCGAATTCCTGCAGGAGGAACCGGCCGATGCGGGTTCCGGCGTCGATGGTGGTGAGGATAAACAGGGCCTCGAACATGATCATGAAGTGGTAGAAATAGTTCATGAGGCTTTCCAAGCCCGGCAGGCCGGAGAAGACCTGGGCGAAGCCCACGGCCAGGGAAACGGCCCCGCCGGGGCGGCCCGTCACGTTCTCGCCCACGGCCTGGCAGAGTTCCTGGAGCCTCACGGGGGTCAATCCCAAGGCCGCGAATTTTTCGGGCGCCAGGTTGATTGCGAAGTAATCGGCGGGGAAGAGGGAACAAGTGGCCAACAGCGCCACCACGCCCACCAGGCCCTCCACCAGCATGGCCCCGTAGCCGATCGTGCGCGCGTCCGATTCCTTATCGACCATCTTGGAGGTCGTGCCGGAGGACACCAGGGAGTGGAAGCCCGAGATGGCCCCGCAGGCGATGGTGATGAAGACGAAGGGGAACAGCTTGCCCGGAATGATGGGGCCCCCGCCCCCCACGTACTGGGTGAAAGCCGGCATTTTCAGGTCCGGGTGTACCAGGATGATTCCCACCACCAGGGCCGCGATGGTCCCCATCTTCATGTAGGAACTCAGGTATCCCATGGGGGTCATGAGCATCCAGACCGGCAGGACCGAGGCCAGGAACCCGTAGAGAGCCAGGGCCGCGATGACGCCGTTGGGCGACCAGGTCAAGAAGGGCGCGAAGGAAGAGTGGGCGACGAAGTTTCCGAAAACGACCGCCGAGATCATCACCACGACGCCGAAGACGCTGATGCCCGCGATTTTCCCCACGCGCAACCGGAACATCCAGAAACCCACCACCAGGGCGGTCGCGATGGTCGCGCCGATGGAAAAGACCCCCCAGGGGCTCCCCTTGAGCGCGTTCACCACCGCCATGCCCAGCCCCGCCAGGGCCACGATGACGATGATAAGGATGGCCACCGAGGCCACGGCCCCGGACAGGGGGCTGATCTCGTGGCGGGCGATTTCGGCCAGGGACCTGCCCTTTCGCCGGATGGAGGCGGACAGGATCATGAAGTCGTGCACGGCGCCCGCCAGGCAAACCCCGATCAACAGCCAGAGCAGGCCCGGGGCGAAGCCGAACTGGGCGGCCAGGACCGGCCCGATGAGGGGGCCCGAGCCCGCGATGTTGGCGAAGTGCTGGCCGAAGAGGACGAACTTGGGGATGGGCTTGTAGTTGTACCCGTCGTTCAAGGCGTGGGCGGGGGTCACGCGGGAATCGTCGAGGGCCACGACTTTCGCCGCCAGGAAGGCGCTGTAGTATCGGTAAGCGACCACCATCACCAGCAAAGCGGTCAAGATGAGCGGAAGAACATTCATGGTTGGACCCCTCTCTATATAAGAAGGCTTAGATTTTATACCAATTCATCCAAGTGCGGGAGGGGGTCAATCTTTATTGGTTTTCTGTAGTGTCTCAGTTTGGGTGTCATTGCGAGGAAATGCCCGCCGAATAGGCGGGTGTTTATGACAGGCTTGAAGTAGTTGGCCTGAAATTCAGGCCAACCATACTTGGCCCAAAGGGCCAACGTACAACCTAAGTTTAAATAATGCCTAAAGCTTTATCCGGCAAAACCACCCATAAACTGTGGTTGCTTCGCTGCATAATTCGCAGCTCGCAATGACATCTAAATCAAAAACCAAAACGATACACTACCCGGTATTCACGGTTTGACAGGGATGCCTTTGCGGTACTTCCGGTAAATAATAAACGCCCCCAATAAACAAAGAATCCCGCCGACTTGCATGGCTACCCCCGAATTGGTCCGGGAGGCCACGGTCCCCATCCAAAGGCTGCCGATGGGCATGCCGCCCCCGAAGACCAGGGCCCAAATGCCCATGATGCGGCCCCTCAAGTGGTCCGGGGAGTTGCTCTGGACCAGGCTGTTGCCGATGGAGAAAAACAGGATGATCCCGAATCCGGTGAAATAAATCAGGAACGCCGCCCCGATGGGATTGTGCTGGAAACCCAAAAGGAACACGAAAAAGCTGTAGAGGCCGATGCCGGTGTAGAGGGTGGAAAGCTTCACTAGTTTCGCCCCCAGGGTGGCCACCATTAAAGCGGCCGTACAGGCGCCCAACCCGTTCATGGCCAATATCCATCCGTAACCGTCCGCGCCCATGTGGAGCTGGTCCGGGACGAAGGCCGGCAATTGGGAAAGGTAGGCCCATCCGCCGAGGCTCATGACCGAAAGAAGAAGGAGAGTCCTGGCGATCGTGGGATTTTGCCTCATGTATTTGAACCCCCCCGAGTAATATTTCCAATCGACCTTTGCCGTTTGGACATGGGTCGTGGCTGTCAGCCGGATATGGAAAAGGCTGTACAGCACCGCCAGGAAGCTCACGGCGTCCAACAGGAAACACCAGGCCGCGCCGCAGGAGCTCAAGAGGATTCCGCCGAGGGCGGGGCCGATGACGCGGGTGGAATTGACCATGGCGCTGTTCAGGGCGATGGCGTTGACCAGGTCTTTTTTCCCGACCAATTCCACCATGAGGGACTGGCGGGCGGGCATCTCGAAGGCGGTGGCCAAGCCCCACATAGCGACAAAAAGCATCAACAAACCCACATGGACGGAGCCGTTGAACAATAGGATGGCCAGGGTGAGGGACGCCAAGAGCGCCACGCAGGTGGTGACCTTGAAAATGGCCAGCTTGGGGAGGCGGTCCGCCAGGGAACCGGCGTAGATGGAAAAAAGCAGGACGGGAATGGAATTGAGCATGAATATCACGCCCAGGATGAACTTGGACATGGTCAATTGGTAGGCCAGCCATCCCCAGGCCGCGCTGCGGGCCCAGGTCCCGGTAAGGGATACGGTCTGTCCCAAGTAAAAATAGCGGTAGTTACGGTTGCGGAGGGACGCGAAGGTCCTGCGCCACCCGGTGGGCGGCGGTAAATCCTCACCGATGGCATCCGTTAGGTTCTGGTTTTTATTTGGGATCAAGGTTCCCTGTATTTTTTGGACGTCAAATCCGCCTGGAACGAGTCGACGGTTTGATTTATATGCGGCTCTCCCACATTTAAACGGTTTAGGCTGGGAATATCAAATAGAACATTTCTTGTTTTAACTCAACTGAGGATGGACAGTTTATGAACAGCGAAAAACCGATTCTTAGCCACGCGCCAATCTTCCATGAAGCTTATAAAGAGATTGGTACAGTACCGATCTCAAATATTTTTATGGAGGATCGGCACGGATTCAGGGGATGCATTTAGATTGGGCTAAGAAAAAAGGCTTTACATATTTGTGTTTGTTAAATCCCATTTATCCCATGCATGCCAGCCTTCCATAAATCTAATAAGGTGGCTGGTATCGTACCGATTTCATTAACTGTTTTACTGTGAATCGGCACATCCGTGGCTAAAGATCATTTTGGAACTTTGATTAAACCTGGATGATCTTCTTCTTGTGGTCCAGGTAGTCCTTCAAGACGTACTGCGTGAGCTTGTCGGGGGCGGGGAAGATCAGGCGGCCCTGGTTGATCCTGTGCATCTCATCCAAAAAATCCCCCTCGCCGAAATAACCCCCGTCGATCTCGTTTCCCATCATGAAGGTGTTGATGGTGATGCCCTCGTCGGTGGCCATTTTCACCTCCCGGAGGGTTCTTTGATAGGTCCGGTCGTTCGGAGGATAGATGATGTACAGGTAGGAACCCTCGTAAAAGGCAGTCGGGGCGCCGTCGGTAATCAAGAGGATGCTCTTGTTCTTCGTGTCCAGGTTGGCCAAGAGCACCCGGGCCAGCTCGAGGCCCTTCTGCAGGTTGGTGAAGTGGTCGGGGATGAATTCGCGCGTGCGGTCCATGCCCTCCCGGGATAAGTCGAACCGCAGGTTGACCGCCCCGCCCATCAAGGTGACGGGTTTGGGGGAGAGCTCGGGGATGGAACCCACCGAAATCTGCTTGGCGAAGGTGGAAAAGCCCACGAAAAACAGCTTGTCCTCGGGATACTCGGTGCGGATCAAGGCGTCGAGCGCGAGCGCGAGCTTTTTGGAATTGTAGAAGCGGCCGAAACGGGACATGGAACCGCTCTGGTCGATGAGCATGACGATGGCCGAGGATGCGGCTCCCTTGGTCTGGTGCACCATGAAATCCCGCGTGTCGATGCGGATGCGGCCGTCCACCAGGCCCTCCGGCGTGCCCACCTGCCGGATGGCCGAGTTCAAGAGGCTACCCGGCAGGTCCAGGTTGGCGAGGGAATCGCCGAACTCGTAGGGCTTGGTCACCGTCATTTCCACGTTGCCGTCGCCCGTGAAGGCGGCGTGGTGCCGGCCGATGCCGTCGGTGAAGAGGCGGGAAAAGACCTCCTTGAGCGCCTTCTCGCCGATTTTCCGCGCGGCCCCGGGGGTGATCTTGTAAATGTCTGACTCCTCGTCGTAATCCACGTCGCCCGTCGCCTTCATGGCCTCATTGAACTGTCGCTTGATTTCCTCCCTTTTCGCCTCGAAAGCCTGCGCCGCCTCCTCGCCCAGGATTTCCCTGAGGGACTCCACTTCCATGTTGAACAGGTCCCCGTTTTCCAGGGCGTCCCTCAACTGGGCCTCCAATTCCTCCAGCATCGCGAGGCGTTCCTTGAACCTTTCGGCTTCCTTTACCGAGATGCTTTTTTGGCCGGTGAAAGAGTAGTTCTCGTAAAGCTCCACCAGGGATTGCATTTGCTGGACTTGGAGGATCAATTCCTGGAGGGCTTTTCGCGCCTCCTCCGAGTTCGCGTCCCCCAGCCGGGAGAGGAGCCAGTCCATGCCGTATAGGGTGGAAGGATTGCGCTTATCCAGAGCCTCCCTCATTTTTTCTGAGAGCTTCTCATCCTGAAGCCTCGAGAGCCGGCGTTCCAGATCGTTTTTCTTGCGGCGGAGGGACTCCTCCAGGCGGGTCAAGAGGTCATCCAGGCGGTGGTTTTCCAGGATTTCCCTTTTTTGCCTCTCCAACTCGTCCAGGTGCCCCTGGATCAGGTCCTCCAAACCGCTGAGCTTGAGGAACTCGTTGTAGGGAATGCCCCTTTCCTGCAGGTGGCGCAGGGCCTCGTCGAAGGTGACGTGGTAGCGCATCATGATTTCCTTCACGGCGTTGACGAGGTCCTCGATCGTGAAGGGGGGTTTTTCCGGCTCATGCCACTCGAAATAGTCATGGGTAATCATGGAACACCTTTTCACTACACCAGTTCTAAATAATCTTTAGCCACATGCCAATTTTCCATGAAGCTTATAAAGAGATCGGCATAGTACCGATCTCAATAGATTTTTATAAAAGATCGGCACAGATGCATGGGATTAATGGGATTGTTAAAAATCCAAAATCCTAAAAAACCTAATCTGTCATTGCGAGGAATGCCCCGCGAATAGCGGGGTGGTTATGACGAAGCAACCCGAGTTTAAATCAAGTGATTTTGCCCTCGGCAAAACCCACAAATTAACCACCCATGAACTTAGGTTGCTTCGCTGCAAAATTCGCAGCTCGCAATGACAAATTGTTATAAAACGCATAAGCCTTAATTTTTAAAGCTTATCAACTTCAATAACCTTGTCTAAATCTTTTATTAATAGTCCCGAGTTCCATAAGTAAGTGCAACACTTAGTGTCTGAAGAAGGCCGCATGAATAGGATATGCGGCTATGAAAAAGAAATACAAGCATTTAAGCGTTGAAGAAAGAGATCATTTATCCGTCTTGAAAGGAAAGGGTCTTAGCCTTCGAGCAATTTCACGCGCCTTGAAGAGGTCTCCTTCCACCCTCTCCAGGGAACTCAAGCGCAATGCTCCCCCTATCCGTTCTGGTTATTATCTTTCTCATCGAGCCCATCAACGGTATGTTGACCGCAACCAACAACGAGCACGCCGTTTACGCCTGAAAACAAAACGAATTCGTGCCTACGTCCGTCGTCAATTGAAACGAGGCTGGTCTCCAGAACTCATTTCAGGTCGATTAGGTCACCTACGGCCTAAGCAAACCATTGGTCCTGAAGCTATCTATCAGTGGGTTTATGCTGAAGCCACTGAGCTGATTCCTTGCCTAGTTCGACACCACCGGCGACGATTCTCATTTGGCCATAGCCGTAAGCACGCCAAAAACCATATCCCAGGCCGTGTTTCCATCGATAAGCGCTCCGAGATCGCCAATCAACGCAAGCAATTCGGCCATTGGGAAACCGACACCATGGTCTCTCGTCAGAGTAAAGTTGCTATGCGGGCTCTCGTCGAGCGTCAAAGCCGTTTTTCCAAGTTGGGAAAGCTCAAACGAAAGACCGCTCGCCAAATGAGTCATAGCCTCAACCGCGCTTTATGCCGCTTCCCTCAAGACGCCCGCCTGAGTCTGACCTATGACAACGGAACCGAAAACACCAACCACTTGGAAACCAACCACGTGCTTGGTACAAAATCCTTTTTCTGCGCCCCTTTCCACAGTTGGGAAAAAGGTACGGTGGAAAATACTATCGGTCTTGTCCGCCGCCATTTGCCTAAAAAGACTGATCTTGCTAAAGTGTCCTTCAAAGAATTCAGGACCATAGAAAGATGGCTCAATAACAGGCCCAGGAAATGTTTGGGCTTTAAAACTCCGGCGGAAGTCTTCCGGCGAAGTGTTGCACTTACTCCGTGAATTCGGCAGTTCTTATTCTTCGGCTTTTTTTCTTTTGGGCATAGCGGAGGGTTGGTAATCGAAAAACTCCCCCACCTTGGTGCGGGAAAGTTTTCCCGAGAGGTGAAACCCTTCCAGCACGAATTCCACGCAGGAGGCCTGGTAGACCTCGGAATTCTTCCCGTTCAAGTGGTGCACGGGTTCCCAGATCTGCGGTAGCTGCGAAATGATGTTTTTGTACTCACGCGAGGGTGTCAATTCCGAGATGCGGATGTGCTTGTCCCCGGACATGTCGGGGACGCCGATCTCCAGATGGCCCCGGTCCATATGCTCCTTGAACACCTGGGCCACGGCCTTGTCCATGATCTTACTGAAAACCTGGAACTCGGTGACGGTTTCCTCGCGGAAGGGGTCCAACTCGATCTTGCCAGCGGAGGAGGTGTAAAGGTAGTTCAGGTCCGACATGCGGGGTACCGCCTCTTTTTCACCCAGGACGTAGGCCCGGCGCCTGGCGTTGGCGATCATGGTCTCATAGTTAGCGATGGAAAGCCTGGCCGAGACCCCCGATTTCTGGTTGACGTAGGGGCTCCGGCGGGCTTCCAGGGTGATCTGTTCGATGACCTCGGCCATGAAATCCGGGATGGTGAGCTTGACCTCCTCGTCGGTGGGCACCCGGGCTTCCTGGTGGACGATCTTCAGGCCCATTTCCCGCGTCAGGGGATAATGGGTCCTGATTTCCGCCCCGATGCGGTCCTTGAGCTGGGTGATGATCTTGCCCGCGCGCGTGTATTCCTCGGGGTTGGCGGTGAACATGAGGATGATATCCAGGTTGAACCTTAAGGGATAACCGCGGATCTGGATGTCGCGCTCCTCCAAGATGTTGAAGAGGGCCACCTGGACCAGGTATTCCAGATCGGGGAGTTCGTTCACCGCGAATAGTCCGCGGTTCGTGCGGGGGATGAGGCCGAAGTGGATGGCTTCCTCGCTGGCCAGGGGGTTGCCCGCGGCCACCTTGGCCGGGTCCAGGTCCCCGATCAAGTCGGCGATCTTGGTGCCGGGGGAGAGGCGTTCGCTGTAACGCCTGTCCCGGCCGATCCATTCGATCTCCAGGTTTTTTCCGTGTTCCGCCAATTTCTTCCGGCAGGAACTGCAGATGGGATGGTAGGGGTGGTCATTGATCTCGCATCCCTTCACGATGGGAATTTCCTCGTCCAGGAACTGCACCAGGGAACGCATGAGGCGGCTTTTGGCCTGGCCCTTCTCCCCCAAAAACACGATGTCGTGGTGGGAAAGCAGGGCGTTCACCATCTGGGGAATGACCGTCTCGTCAAAACCGTGGATCAGGGGAAAGAGGGGTTCGCCCGTTTTCAACTTATTAATGAGATTTCGTTCCAGCTCTTCTTTAACGGAAAAATCGGGATATTGGGATTCCCTGAGTTCGCCCAGGGTGGATGACTTGTTCGGCATGGGGGTTCCTTTAATATGCGACCTTAAAGATTAATATTACGATTCGAACTGGAGGGGAAGCAAGGGGTAGGAAGATGATGGAAACGGATCGTTGGTTTAGTCAAGGATACCTTCGTTGGAAACCCCATATCAAACGATTCCCTTTGCCCGTAAACTTGAAAAAGAAGCGCTGGTGGATGTACTTTAGAGATTGCTGAAAAAGTCCAAAGATCAGACTTTTGTCAGCGAACGACATTTATGGTAACCCCACGATTCCCGCGGAATCTTTGGGGTCAGAGGCTGCTTTGTAGCACTATTTTAATTTTTCGGCAGCCTCTACTTTAAGTTAAAATCAATGCGTCCCATCCGTTTCCAATACCCGTAAGGAAAAACCCGTGCCGGAAATAACCGAACCGCCCTCACCCGCCTTTTTGTCCCTGGAACCCAGGGTGACCCTGGTCAACGCCTTCACCAAACCTTTCGACAACGCGGTGGCGACCGCCCGGACTTGTTATTCCAGCAAAGGCATCATTTCCACCGAGCAGGTGGCCGGCGCCGGCCTGGAGGGGGAAAAGCTGGAGGAACGCCGGCAAAAGCGCGACGACTTGGCCCGCTCCATCTACGAGGCTGGGCACCACACGACCTTCCAGCACGCCTATTTCCAATTCGCCCTGGAAAACGTGTCCCGGCAGTTCATCTGGAGCTTCCTGCACAGCCATCCCTTCTACAATTCCGAGCAGGTTTCCCAGCGTTACGTGACGGTGGACCCCTCCCAGATCGCCATGCCCCCCTTGACCGGCGAGGCCTCCGCCCTCTACCGGGACACGGTTTCGTTCCAGACCCAGAGCTACCTTTCCCTGACCGGGAAACTCAAGCCCCTGGCCGGGCGGGAATACCAGGCCCGGTTCAAGCACGCGGAACTGCGGGGCAAGCAGGCCCTGACCGACATTCAGAAAAAATCCCAGGAAGTGGCGCGGTACGTCCTGCCGGTGGCCACCTTCGCCTTCCTTTACCACACAGTTTCCGCGCTCACTCTCATGCGCTACTGGAGGCTAAGCCAAACTTTCGACGCCCCTTTGGAGCAGAGGATCGTGGTTGGAAAGATGGTAGAGGCGGTCCTGAAACACGCGCCCGAGTACAAGGCCATCCTGGAGGAACCCCTGGATTTCGAGACCACCCCCGAGGCCCAGATGTGCGCGGAGTTCCAAAGGGCGGAAGGGAGCCCGAAAACCTTCCGGGCGGAATTCGACGCATCCCTCGGGCCCTACACCTCCAAACTGGTGGATTATTCCAAGGAAGGGGAAAAAATACTGGCCTCTTCCGTCCGGGAACTGTTCGGCCTGGCAGCCTCGGAGCTTTCCGATGACGAGGCCATCCTCATGGCCCTGGACCCGTCCAGGAACAAATACCTGGGGGAAACCCTGAATGTCACCACCCACAGCAAGCTTTCCCGTGCGCTGTTCCATCCCCATTACACCTTCCGGAAGAAAATTTCGCATACGGCGGATTCCCAGGACCAGCGGCACCGCATGACCCCGGCCTCCAGGCCCATCCTGCACGCCCTCTCCCTGGAGGAGCCCGACTATGTCCTGCCGGTGCTGTTGCGGGAAGAACCCTCTCTGGCCCTGGAATACGGCCAGGTTATGGAGCGCATTTGGGACTCCATCGGGAAACTGCGCCGGCTGGGTGTTTCCAAGGAATTCGCCTCCTATCTCCTGCCCAACGCCGTGGCATTGAGGTTCACCGAGTCCGCCGACCTGCTGAACCTGCACCACAAGCACGCCATGAGACTTTGCTACAACGCCCAGGAGGAAATTTGGAAGGCCTCGGTGGACGAGGCCCTCCAGGTGCGGGAAGTGCACCCCCGCATCGGGAAATGGCTTCTTCCCCCCTGCGGACTCCGGAGCCGGGCCGGGACCCAGCCCACCTGCCCGGAAGGGGACCGCTTCTGCGGGGTGCCGGTCTGGAAAAAGGATTTGAGGGAATACCAAAGGGTGATTTGAGGGAAGTGGTAGGGTTTGTAGTTAGAAAATCTAAGTTAAAGTTTTGTTTAGTTGTCATTGCGAGGAGTGGCTGCCGAATAGGCGGCCGATTACGACGAAGCAACCTCAGTTTAAATAAGCTTTAAGCAGACTTAAATCGAACAACGAACTGGGGTCGCCACGCACCTAACCGCGCCGATTGGCGCAGGTGCTCGCGATGACACATTTAAGTTATTTTTTTCTGGGAGGTTATCCAAAATGAAAAAGCGTGAACTGGGTTGGAAGAAAATACTTTTCGTCACCCTCGTTTTATCGGCCTTCGTCGCGGCCATGGCCTCTTTCATCCCATCCTCCCAGGCCGCATCATCCCCCGTGCCCTCGGCGAAACTTACAAAATACCTAAAACTTTGGGCTTATGAAAAAGGGGATGATTTTATAGGGACGGTCGGAGGCATCTTCGACGAGAACCGGAAAAAAATAGTCCTGAAGTGCGCCCTCAAGAACCTGACCGGGAAGGAAATCCACGGCGTCCGGGGCGTCTTGCGGTTTACCACGCTCTTCGGGGAGTACATCTGCGATTGGACCCTTGAATCCACGACAGTGGTTCCCCCAGGTGAGACGGCCGGGGTGGACTGGAAAGCGGGAATCGAGCGCTTCACGAAGAAGGGGCTCGCGACTTTCGAGAAACTTAAACTGGGGGAAATGCGACAGATTTGGTACCCCTCCATGATCGTCTTCTCCGACGGGACCATTGCAAAGTAAAATGATAAATTTCAAATTTTTAATTTTGAATGATCGTGATTTTCACGTTGTGAAAACAGTTATTTTTCAAAGTTCAACCTGCGGAATCCGAAACGGCCATTGCAGGTTTCCGGGTTCATGAAACCTTCTCGGCTCGTCCTATTCGACATCGACGGTACCCTCCTGTCCACCGCGCGCCAGGCCTGGGAAGACCCTTTCAAGGACGCCATGGTCCAGGCTTTCGCCGAGGCGGGGGACCCCCGCGTCATCGACACCTCCAAATACCGCCCCGGCGGGAAAACCGACACCCAAATCATCTTTGAGATCCTCAGCCAGAACTCCATTGAGCCCGAACGCATCAAAACCTTGCTCCCCAGGGTCCGGGAAAAGTACCTGGATTACTTGAGGGGAATCATCGAGGGGAATCCCGGGTATGTGACCCTCAAACCGGGGGCGCTGGAACTTTTAGAGGATCTCCACCGGCGAAGCGAGGTGGTTTTGGGGCTTCTCACGGGCAATTTCGAGGAGGGGGCGCGCATCAAGCTGGGCGCCAAGGGCCTGAACGGTTATTTTTCCTTCGGGGCCTTCGGCGAGAACGCCTTCCAGCGGGCGGATCTGCCCCAAAGGGCGCTGGATGCGGCCGAGAAAAAGCATGGCCACAGGTTTTCCAAGAAAGAAATCGTCATCATCGGGGACACGCCCAACGACATCCTTTGCGGCCGCCACCTGCAGGTGCGCACCCTGGCGGTGGCGACCGGCCCCTACACGGTGGAGCAGTTGGAAGCCGAAAAACCGGATTTTGTTTTTCCCAATTTTTTGGAGAGGGAAAAGGTGATAGAGGCCATTTTAAATCATCTATAATCACGAAAATGGTTAAAGGCATTATTTAAACTGGGGTTGCACGTTGGCCCTTGGGCCAACTACTTCAAGCTTCGTCATAAACGCCCGCCTATTCGGCGGGCATTTCTCGCAATGACATAAAAATGGTAAGTATCCCTTTACAACAAGTAAAAGCAAAAAGACATGGAACCGCCGATCAAATCCGATGGACGCCGATAAGTTTGAGAAAGCCTTAAACTATAAGCCGTTATCGGCACGTGCGGAGCACGTCGGTCGTTATCTGCGGTAAAAAAATTTCTTTACGTGTCGTGAAGGTATAGTCACCTAAAATATTATGAGGGTATTCCATGAATCTTAAAATCAAACTCGCGCACAGCCCGGACTCGGATGACGCTTTCATGTTCTACGGGCTGGCGAAGGGGAAAATCGACACCGAGGGCGTCCAGTACGAGCATGTGCTCAAGGATATCCAAACCCTCAACGACTGGGCCAAGGAAGGCCGCATGGAAGTGACCGCCCTCTCGGCCCATGCCTACGCCTACGTGAAAGACAAGTACGCTATCCTCACCCACGGGGGAAGCATCGGCAAGAACTATGGGCCCATGGTGGTGGCCAAGACGGCCCTGCCCATCGACCAACTGCGCGGAAAGACCATCGCGGTGCCGGGAAAACTGACCAGCGCCTACCTGGCCTTGAGGCTGTGTTTGCCTGAGTTCAAGGAAGTTGTCGTGGATTTTGAGAGGATCATGGACCTGGTGGCCCAAGGCAAGGTGGACGCGGGCCTGCTCATCCACGAGGGCCAGCTGACTTACCAGGAAAAGTGCCTGCACATGGTGCTGGAGCTGGGGGAATGGTGGTATCAAAAGACCGGTTTGCCCTTGCCGATGGGCTTGAACGCCATCCGGAAAGACCTGGACGCGGATTTAAAGAAGAAGGTCTCGAAACACCTGAAAAATTCCATTGAGTACTCCCTGGCGCACCGGGAGGAAGCCCTGGATTACGCCCTGGCCTTCGGCCGCGGGCTTTCCCGGGATGTGGCCGACCGCTTCGTCGGGATGTGGGTCAACGAGAGGACCGTGGACATGGGCGAAGAAGGGAAAAAGGCCATCCGGCAATTCCTGGGAGAGGGCGCCGACAAGCAACTTGTTCCGCCCATCGGCGACATCGAGTTTGTGGATTAAAAGATTCTAAATAAAACGAGGGAACAGAGATAATCAATAAAATTCTTGAATCTAAAAAAGTTAGGCAAATGCAAATATTAGCCACGGATTCAGGGGATTCATTTAGATAGGCCAAAGCATTCATGAAAGGGTATAAATGAACGGATTCGACTCCTGTTGGCCGCTCACCGCAGGTTTCAAATTCTCAATTTTAAGTTTTAAGCAATCCCATTTATCCCATGCATCCGTGGCTAGAGATTATTTTTGATTTTGATGGAGGAAATCTTGAAGCGGAAACCCGAAGGCTCATGGAACCTTTACATCGCCGAGTGCGCCGACGGGTCCTTTTACACGGGCATCGCCAAGGACGTGGAAAAGCGCATCGAGGCCCATAATACCGGGAAAGGAAGCAAGTACACCGCCACCCACTCCCCCGTCAGGCTGGTTTTCCAGGAACCCCAGGCCGATTATTCGGCGGCCCTGAGAAGGGAATACCAGATCAAGAGCCTGCCCAAGGAACGCAAGACCACTTTTATCGCCGGGGAAAGCCTGCCCCAGCCCTCCGAAAAGGCAAAAATGTCCTTCGCGCGAAAACAAAGGCGCAGGAAACGCCGCCAGAAAAACAAGCGCAAGAGGAACCAATGACACAACCTCCCCTGGAAGTGGGCGCGGCCCTGATTTACAAGGACGGCCGGTACCTCATTACCCAGCGAAAACCGGATGATTCCTTCGGGGGTTTTTGGGAGCTCCCGGGGGGAAAAAAAGAACCCACGGAAACCCTGAGGCAATGCATCGTCCGGGAGATCAAGGAAGAACTGGATCTCGAGGTGGAAGTCCTGAAGTTCTACAAGATCGTCAACTACCACTACACCGCGCGGACCGTGAGGCTCAACATCTTCCTTTGCCGCATCGTCGGGGGCGAACCCAAGAAAATCGAGGTCGCCGATTTCGCCTGGGCCCTGCCCCAGGAACTTTCCAAATTCAATTTTCCAGATGCCGACCAGACCCTTATCCGGGAATTGGCCGGAAAGGACTGGGAAGCGGAGAATAAAGCCCCCTATCCCCACGAATACCTGGAGGGAATCCGGCTTTTCAACAAGGGGGAATATTTCGAGTGCCACGAGATGGTCGAGGATATCTGGAAGAGGTCCGAGGGGCTGGATCAACAGCATTACCAGGGGATCATCCAGTTGGCGGTCGCCTTGAACCATTACCAGAACGGCAATTTCCAAGGGGCCATGGGGCTTTACGGGAAAGCCTGCGAGAAATGGGACCGCCTGCCCGCCAATTACATGGGTCTTGATTTGAAGGCCCTCAGGGAAAAAGCGGATGCCTTCTTCGGGCAAGTCCAAAAAGCCGGAGCCCATGGCATGGGGCAGGTAGATTTGAACCTTGCGCCGAGAATTCCCAAGCCGGTTTGAGGCTTTTTAGAATGCCAATCCAATCCTTAAACCTGGCCCCCCGATAGGGTAAAAAGTAGTCCGTGGGCTATTATGGTATTCAGGATAACCGTATTGATCGTATGTATATGTTTCGCCATTATTATCGGAGTAAATGAAAAACCCGATACACCAATCCATCTCACAGTTCAGGTTGCCGGAATTGATAATTCCGAATCCGAATTTGAAATTGGGCAACAGCCAACTGGCGTTGTTGTACGGATCCAAGGAGTCCGTATAACTTCCAATATCGAAACCGAATCCCCAAAAAAAGGATAAGTCTTTGGGACTGCTATAAAACTTGATTCGTGGTTCAAAAGAAGAGTAATTATATTCACCCGCCGGAAGGTAACAAAAACTTAACCCAACATTTGTTCTCGGATCAAGGGAATAGCCAATATCCAGGCCGGTCAAGACCGGAGAACCGATAACCAATCCGATTTGGAACCGTTCATCGTCCCTCGCGAAATGGGCCATGCCAAAGTCGGCGACGTTTTTTTGTTCCCGTGTTAAGGTATGGGTCAATCCATACTGTCTCAAGGTTTCCTGGGATTCTGCCTGAAGAGAGACGCCGTCGTTGAACTGGTTGAGGGCAGAATCGGCGTCAGTCATTCCGCTTATGGCAGGATTTATTGAGGGAGGAGATGCAGACGAACCGGGATTGGGAGTGGCTTTTCGGATGGAGTCGGCAAAGCCTTGAAGTTTTGGATCGGGATGCAGCGCCAAAGCCCTGTCGTAAGCTGCCACAGCTTCAGGCCCTCGGTGGGTGAAGTAATAACAGTTCCCCAAATACACGTAAGCCGTCCAGTTGCCAGGATCCAATTTGATGGCGGTTTTGAATGAATCGATGGCTTGGATGTATTGCTTTTCTTGAAAGAAATTGAGGCCCGCTTGGAAATTTTTATCCGTGGTTTCGGCGCCCAAACAGGGATTGGCATTCCAGGTAAAAAATGAAAATAAAAGAAGGATTACGGGCAGATACTTTTTCATGAATACCTCACTGAATTTGATGTAAAAACAAGAAAAGTATAATGCGATTGCGATGGGAGAATAGGACGAAAATGATTAGGCCTTTTTTCCTATAGGAATCCGCAGTTTCTTTTCCACATGGGGTATTTCACCCTTTCCAAGGCGCTGTTGGATGTGAGGGTTTTAAATTCACTCTCCGGCATTTGGGCCGCTTTTTCCCTGGTCAACTCAAGGATTTCCCTGCGCGGTTTGAAGGATTCCTCCCGGCCGGAGGGAGCGTTCGCGTTATAGGGGCATACCGTCTGGCACAAGTCACAGCCCGCCAGGTACCCATGAAGGTTCGTATCCTTGGGAAAATTGGACCGATGTTCCAGTGTGAGATAGCTGATGCACTTGGTGGCGTTTAAAACCCCGGGCTCTTCCAGGGCACGCACGGGGCAGGCGTCCAGGCAGGAAGCGCAGGTTTTGCAGAGGTTACCTACGGGTTCATCATAAACCAGATCCGCGTCCGTCAGGATTTCCCCCAGGAACAGGAAAGACCCGAATTTTTTATTGAGAAGCAAAGTGTTTTTGCCGATCCAACCCAAGCCAGCCTGGGCCGCGTAACTTCGTTCCAAGATGGGGCCGGTATCCACGTACCATTTCGCCTTGGCCCCGGGAACCAGTTCCCGGCAAAGATATTGGCTTAGGGCTTCCAGCTTTTCACCCAGGACCATGTGGTAGTCCTTCCCCCAGGCGTAGCAGGAAATGGGATGCTTTTCGAGAAGAGGATAATGCTTCGGTATCGGATTATAACTAAGGGCCAGACAGAATAGGGATTTTGCGTCTGGAAGAAGCGACCGGGGATCGCCCCGTTCGGCCTTGCGCCTTTCCAAATAACCCATTTCCCCGGCGTATCCCCGCCCCAGCCATTCGAGGTAATAAGAATAATCAAGTGAGGGAATCGCAGGGGTTGCCCCGGCCAGTTCAAAGCCGAGTGCGTGGGATTTTTCCTTGAGACTTTGGGTGACCCCGAGGGCATCCATCAAGACTTGAATTTGGAGTAGGTTTGTCCAACCGCGCTGGAAAAGGCCAGGACCGCGACCACTATGACCAGGATCCTGAGCTGGAGGGGGACAGCGAAATACGCCAAGACGGCCAAGAGCACCACCGCCCAGGAAAAAGCCAGCCAAAGATACTCGCCGATAGGACTTTTAGAAGGCTGGAGCTTCCGGACCTTGGCGGCGATTTCGAGGGCGTCAAAACTTTCCCCCGTGGAGGAATCAGTCACGGTGCCGCCCACTTCCGTGAGTAGGATGTGGGTCAAGTGCAACCGGAGAATGGAGGAGGATGCGGGAGAATCGTTGGGGATACTTAGGGTAAATTGGGGATTTTCTTGGTTAAAAGTCATGTAACATTCGATTTCCGGCGGGCCTGGCTCAAAAAAGCGGATGATTTCCCATTGGTCCACCGTGCCCGTGACGTTGATTTCCACGGGGATCCCTCGGTTATGAATCTCCTCCAAAAGGAAAGTCGCGGACGGCAAGCGCTTATTTCCCGGTTTGAGGATGTAATCAGACATGGAAAACTCCGCGGAATTATTAAAGGGTGGAAAAACCCCCGGAATCACTTTTCCGGTTGATTATAAACCCAACAGGGGGTTGGGTTGGCTAACAGTTTTCTGAAAAAGTCCCTAAGACAGACTTTTTCCCTCATGCCACTTTGAAAATATATCAAAGGGCATGAGGACGTCCCCATTTTCCTGGTAAAAGTTCGAACAATGATAAATGGGGGCAGCTGACGATATTTATGGAAACCCCACGATTCCTGCGGAATCTTTGGGTTCGCAGGCTGCTTTGTGGCCTATTTTTATTTTTTGGCAGCCTGCTAAACAAAAAGAAGCGGAGAACGGATAACCGCCTTTTTGTGCCTTTAACCGATTTGTTCCTTGGGTTGATTCATGGGCCCAATTAGGATTCGCACCTGGCAGGACTTAAACCCTAATTAGCCGAGGTCCTGAGGGCCCTGCGGGCGTTCCTGAGGCTCCAGGGATCGTTGTTTAAAACCAAAACCTTTTCGTAAAAGATCCTAGCCTCCCTCTTCTTTCCCAATTCCGCCAGGATATTCCCGATGTTGCACAGGACCAGGCTGTTTTGGGGGTCCTTTTGGCTGGCGATCAGGAGGTATTTCAGGGCGTGGGGCCAATCTTTTTCCTGGGCGAAATAAGCCGCCAGTGAGTTATAGGGAGCCGGATGATCCGGATAGAAGGTCATCGTCAACCTGGAAAGGCGGCGGGCTTTTTCGAGGCTTTGCGGCTCGCCCTGGTCCAGGTAATAGGACGTGTAGGCCTGGACGGATTCGGGAAGGAACCGCTTGGGCTGGTCCGGCAGTCCTTGGTTTTGAGTCCACCTTAATCTTTTGGGATGCCGTGAGCCGTATTGGAAGGACTGGACGAGAATACTGTATTGGGACTCGAAATCCCCCATGACCTGGTACAGGCGGGACAATTTATAGTAGACATCCAGGCGGTCCGGGGAAACCCGCAGGGCATTTTTCCAGTATTCAGCCGCCTGCAACAGGGAAGGGAAGTCGTAATTCTTCCTCGCGGCGGATCCGGCGGCCCCGGAATAACGGATGACGACCTTATTCCTGGCCCGCTTTCTCCCGGAGGGAAAAATCCGGCTCCTTTCGGCATACTTGAAAATGTAGTCTCCACACTCGATCAAACCTTCCACGTTTTGGCCGCCGGAATCACCCCATGTCCCGAGAATCGGCTCCAATTCCGGGAGGGGTCCTTTGGCCCGGGGTTCGAAAAAAGCCAGGCACAAATCGGCGGCTCCCAGGTAGAGCACGCCACACAGAAAACCAAAGGCGATATAAGAAAAAGGTTTCATCCCGCCCCATTTCCGGTTTTGGGATGAATCGAACTTCCGGGTTATTGAATTTCGAGGCATCAAACGATCAAACCCGCTTCCCGGATGAGGAGAAAGAAATAAAAAGTTCCGCCGATGACGACGCCCAAATTGAAAAGGCTGGAGGCGAGGTGGGCCAAACCGAAGGAGCGGGTGAGTTCCGCCAACTTTCCAGGGGCCTGGCTGGATTCCTGGCGCAGGACCTGGATTTCCAACCTTAACCGCCCGGTCCTGGGGCCGATCCATAAACCTTGGGCAAGGGAAAAAAGCAGCATCAGGCAAAGAACGGTGATTTTAGCGCAATCCATCGGGGCGTAATGGCTCAGGGGATGGAGCAAGTGGAAAGTGAGTACCAGAAAAGCGCCACAGAGGTAGCTGATCCAGTAATAGATCGGAAAAAGACGGCTTTGGACCTCGCCAAAAAGCTGGTGGGAAAGCGTTTTGAAAAGCAGGGGGGCTTGGACAAAGGTGAAATAAAGCATGGTCCCGTACCAAAAAGTGAAAACGAACAAATGCAAAATCCTCAAGTAGGCCATTCATCACCCCGCATGGTTTTTTGTCATTGTAAAAGGGCTTGGAACGCTTGGCAATGCATTGGGTTTGAACCCCGGCGGGAGTTGTTATAATACATTTTTCCCTGAGCCGTGGTTTAGCGCAACGAAACCAAACGATAAAGGATAATGATGCCATATTTGGTGGAAGTAAAGAACCTGTCCAAGACCTACCTTGCCGAAGGGGGAAATGTCATGGCCTTGAAGGACGTGAGTTTCCGCGTCAAGGCCGGGGAATTCATCACCGTCACGGGCCCATCCGGTTGCGGCAAAAGCACACTCCTGCATCTGCTGGGGGGGATGGAGGTTCCCACCGGGGGGGAGATTCTATTTGACAGCCGCCCCCTTGAATCCTTCGGGGATAAGGAACTCAGCTTGTTCCGCCGTTCATCCGTGGGCTTCGTCTTCCAGTTTTTCAACCTTTTGGAAACCTTCACCGCCCTGGAAAACGTGGAATTACCGCTTTTGCTGGCGGGGCGTTCCAGGAAGGAGACCCGTAAAAAGGCGGAAAAAATCCTGGACCAGGTGGGCCTCCTCGACCAACGCCATCGCCGGCCCCACCAGCTTTCCGGGGGGGAACAGCAACGCGTGGCGATCGCCCGGGCGCTGGTCCATAGGCCCAAGCTTCTCCTGGCCGATGAGCCGACCGGAAACCTCGATACCGCCAACGGCCAAGCCGTCCTGAAGATTCTTTCCCAGGTTGCCAAGTCGGAAGGAAGCGCCGTCCTGATGGCCACCCATAACCGTGAAACAGGCGGCATCGGAGATACCCACCTTTTCCTAAGGGACGGCCAGGTTACCGGCCTTTATCCCCAGAAGAAAAGCGCCCATGGGTAAACCCGGCCTCCTCCGGTTGTTTTCCCGCTTGGTTTTCCGGCATTTCCAGCAGGACCCTATCCGATGCCTCCTGACCCTGTTGGGGATTTCCCTGGGAATCGCCCTCGTGACGGCCATCCGCCTGTCCAGCGGCGCGGTCCTTTCCTCGTTCGAGGATTCGGTGGACCTCATGGCGGGCAAGGCCAACCTGACGGTGCGCCAGAAGGGGGTGCCTTTCACCGAGGAATGGATGGCCCGGCTGGCTCCAAGCCGAAAACCCGGGGCCATCCTGATGCCTGTGGTTTGGGGCAAGCTCGCGGCCGCCGAAAACCCAAAGGACCTGTTATCGGTATTGGGGACCGACCTTCTCAAGGATGACCAGATCCGGGACTACGAGGTTTTGGGCAAGGATGACAAGCCGCTGGGGCGGGAAGATTTTTTAAAGATCCTGCCGGAACCCGATGCCATTATCCTCACGAAAAAGTTCGCCCTCCTCCACCATCTCAAGGCCGGGGATAAGGCCCCCTTCCTTTCGGGCGACCAAACCCGGAAACTTCAGGTCGCGGGCTTGTTGTCCGACCAAGGGGCAGGCCGGGCCCTGGACGGCTCTTTCGCAGTCATGGATATCGCGGCGGCCCAGGAGGTTTTCGGCAAGCAGGGCGTCCTGGACGAGATCCAATGGGCCGTGAAAAAAGAGGCGGACCGCGCCCAGTTGGAAAAAGATCTCCGGGAAAAACTTCCCCCTTCTTTTCTCGTGGAGAGGCCTTCCCGCCGCAACTTGCAGGTGGAGAAAATGTTGAGGGCATTCCATGCCAACCTGTTGGCGCTCGCGCTGGTGTCCCTCGGAGTGGGTTTTTTCCTGGTTTACAATTCCATGTCCATCGCCGTATTGCGTCATTCCAGGGACTTAGGGCTATTGCGGGCCCTGGGGCTGAACCGGTCCAAAATCCTGGCCCTCGTCTTGTTTGAGGCCTCGGCTTACGGGGCGGGAGGCGCTTTCCTGGGATTGTTTTTGGGGAAGGCCATGGCTTCTGGAGTCCTGCGCCTGGTGGGCGGCACGGCCCGGGACCTGTATCTTTTCGCGCCGGTTGGAAACCATATTCCGGGGGTGGGTTTTGCGGCCCTCTGGGCTTTCCTGGGAGCGGTCCTCGTGGTAGCCGCGTCTTTCCCCCCGGCCTACTCGGCCTCCCTCATCGAGCCGTCGCTTGCGCTTCGCCCCGGGCACGCGCAGTCGCGGATGGGAAAAAGGGCCTGGCCCCTGGCAGTCGCCGGATTTATTTGCCTCGCGGCCGGCGGGGGCCTGTACCGATTGCCGCCTTTCCGGGGCCTTCCCCTGGGCGGTTACGCCACGGCGTTTTTTCTCCTTTTAGGCGCGTCGTTCCTGACGCCTTTTTTCATCCGCAGCCTGTTCGGCCTGGCAGAGAAACTGGCCGGAAACCGACTGCCCCTCAGCCTCCGGCTGGCCTACAAGAACCTGCTCGCGGGATTGGGTAAATCCAGCGTGGCCGTCAGCGCCCTGGCCATGGGAGTGGCCCTGCTGGTCAGCGTGACCGTCATGGTGGGGAGCTTCCGCGAGACCGTGACCCTCTGGCTGGGACAAACCCTGAGGGCGAACCTCTACCTGAAACCGGCGTCGGATACCGCGGGGGGATTGGAAGGACTCATCATCCCCGGGACGATCTCCGCGGTCGCCGCCACCGAAGGGGTCCAGGCGGTGGAAAGGCTCAGGGGCATCCAATACCCCTGGAAGGGAGGCGACCTGTACCTGGCCGCCTTCGACATGGACGTGCTTGAAAAATACGGCAACCTGGTTTTCAAGACCGGGGGGACCCCGGCTTTCCTGATGGATGGAATCCGGGGGAAAAAGGCGGTGGTAATCTCCGAACCCTTGGAACTCAAGGAACATTTGAAAGTGGGCGACTTTTTCCCCCTGGAAACCCCCTCGGGGCCCGTTTCCCTTTTTATCCGGGCCGTTTACTTCGACTATTCCAACGACCGGGGGACCCTGCTGATGGACCGGAAGGTTTACGCGAACCTCTTCAACGACGAGGGCGTCAACGGAGTGGCTGTTTACCTGAAGCCCGGCTTGGACGCCGAGGCGGCCCGGCAGAAAATCCTGGCCGGATTGCCCCCTGGAACCCAGATCTTCGCGCGTTCCAACGCGGCCCTGAAAAAGGAAGTCATGGGGATTTTCGACAGGACCTTCACCATCACCTATGCCATGGAAATCATCGCGGTCCTGGTGGCGGTGCTTGGCGTCCTCACAACGCTCGCGGCCTTGATCCTGGGCCGGAAAGGGGAAATCACGGTGCTCCGCTGCCTGGGAGCCACCCAGGGCCAGGTCCAGACGAGTATCTTCTGGGAGGCGGGGTGGATGGGAATCCTGGGAATCGCCCTCGGGCTCGGTTTGGGATTCCTGTTGGCCCTACTTTTGATTTACGTCATCAACGTCCAATCCTTTGGCTGGACCATCCAGTGGCACGTGCCCTGGGGTTTGTTGGCCAAGGACATCGGATGGGTGGCGGCGGCCACGCTTTTGGCGGGAATCTACCCGGCGCGCTTAGCTCTTCGCGTACGCTCCATCAGGGAGGTGAATCCCGAATGACGGCGGCGAAAACATCCTCGAGACATCTTCCTTTCCGTCGAATCGGGTTGGTCCTGCTTTTAACCCTGCCTTTGGTTCCGGGGGGAGAAAGCCGTGCCGGGGCGCCCCAGGGAAAAAATTACCCTCCCGTCAAGCCGGGATATTCCTGGAAGTTTCCCCGGGATTTCGGAAGCCACCCCGAGTACCAAACCGAGTGGTGGTATTACACCGGCCACCTTCAAACCGAGGAAGGGAACCGGTTTGGTTTTGAGCTGACTTTCTTCCGGGTGGGGCTGGATCCCGCCGCGCGCAACCCCTCTTCCTTCACGGCCAAGGACCTCTATTTCGCCCATTTCGCGGTCTCCGACCTCAAAAACCACCGGTTTTGGTACGCGGAAAAAATGAACCGGCCTGGGCCGGGATTGGCGGGGGCCAAAGTCAGCACCCTGGATACCTGGAACGAGGATTGGCGCGTTTTCCGGGAAGGCGCTTCCCACCACTTGACCGCGCAAGGGGAACCATTCGGGTTGGATTTGAAAGTCCAATCGTCCATCCCGGTCATCCTCCACGGTATCAAGGGATACAGCCGCAAAGGTCCCTCGCCCGGGAACACATCCCAGTATTTTTCCCTTCCTTTACTAACGGCCCAAGGGACCCTTCGAGTGGGTTCCCGGGACCATCAGGCGGCAGGGAAAGCCTGGATGGACCATGAGTTTTTCTCGGGAAAAATCGACCCCGAAGAGACGGGGTGGGACTGGTTTGGCCTGCAATTTTCGGACTCCACGGAACTGATGCTTTACCGCGTCCGCATGAAGGATGGCACGATTCATCCTGTCTCCAGCGGGACCTGGGTGGACGCCAAGGGCAAGGCCGTTCATTTGGACAGCAAGGCCATCCAAACGGAAGTTTTAAAAACCTGGAAGAGTCCCCGCACGGGGGCGGTCTATCCCATCCGGTGGAAAATCAGCGTTCCGACCCTTCATTTGGATTTTGAGGCCGCGGCGGATTTTCCGGATCAGGAACTCGACACAAACCAAAGCACCCGATTGGTTTATTGGGAGGGATCGGTCGGCGTGAAGGGAAAAAGGGGGTGCGAGCTCCTCCAGGGCGAGGGGTACATGGAACTGACAGGGTACGACAAGAAGTTCAATGGGTTTTAATTTTGGAATTTTGGAAGTTTACCAAACACTTTTGGGATTAAACGCTTTCTGGGGTTTGAGCTTTGGTAAAGGTTTTTGATGCTTACATAATAAAAAAAGCCGGGGGCCTTTCGGGCCGCCCGGCTTTCAACAACATTTCAGTGATAGTGATTATTGAGTGGGTGGCGCTGGCTCGGGGTTTTTCTCGTCGTAGATGCTCTTGGATATTTCATTCAACTCCTGGTTGAGCTGCTTGAGCTGGTCCTCGGTCAATTCCCTTTTGCCGTTGGCTTGATAGTCCGCGAACATTTCTTTCTGGATCGACTTCAGCTGCTGGCGAAGGGCCTGGGCCTGCTGCTTGGTGAGCTTGCCGGTTTTGACCCCTTCATGGATGCGAAGCAATTGGTTCTTCATGCGCCAGTGGACCTCGCGGATGCGCGGATGGGGGTGCGCTACGGCGGGGCGGATCGCCGGGGCTTGGGTTCCGTCGGCCAAGGCAAAGCCAGCGGGAATCAGGAACAGCGAGGACAACGCTAAAACAATCAGTTTTTTCATGACTTCCTCCGTGAAAAATTAAATTTCCGAATCCACCCTATTAGACGTTCTGGGGCGGGGGAAAAGTTGCATGGAAAAAGCCCTTAAACCCTGTGGTTTGGAAGGACTTTTAATTATTTTTCAACGGGTTGTCATCAGGCAGTGGGGGATTGGCTTAGAAACAGGCTTTCAAGCCGGGCAGATCAGCCCTTGTTTTAATCTATGACGATATGCCCAGTTCTCTACTCGATGTTGTAAACCAGGCCGAAAGAGAAACCCTTGAAAGGCTGGCTGGTGGGGGTGGCATAGGTCACAGTCTTGCCCAATATATAACTGTAAACCGTGCCGGCGGGGTAATCTTCCTGGCCCGTTTGACCCGATATTTCGAACTCGAAATTTTTAAGGAAGGTGAGGTTCACGCCAAAGGTGATGGAACGGACCTTGTCCTCTTGGTTCAACTTTTTTACAATCGTATGAGTGATGTTCTGAGCTTGATAAGTATCGTCGTAGGCCTGCTGGGACGACAGGGTCAAGGTCAGGAAATCCGCCGGAAGTAAAGTCAGGAAGATCCCCGGCGTAAAGTTACCCCCGTCTATTTCGATGATCTTGTCGGAGGAGCCCAATATCTGGGAAAGGGGGCCCTGGTGACTATTCAATCCTCCCGCAAGGGTTAACCCGGCCTCCAGAGGATCCCAGATCATGAATCCGAAGGTCAGGGTGGCGGTGTTGGAATTAAGCGCGGAAGCGCCCCTCTGTAAATCCATCTCCAAAGAAGGCAGGAATGAACCCAAACCCAAGCCGCCCGCCATGGTCAGCTCTCCATAAGCCGTGTCCGCTCCTTCCACTTTTTGTTGGCCACCCACAAGGCCCACGGAACTGTAATGACCGCTCTCGGTGAAATTGTAAGTGCCGGTAAAATTCATTTCCCGGGTGATTTGCCCCTGGCCCGCTTGGCTGGGCTGGTTGGAATAAGTAAGGCCCACTTGGCCGGTCCAATGGGGAGTAAAGTTGTTTACCTCCTTTTCTATTTGATCCAGCAGTTTCACATCCTCGGCAGCATCATTGTCCGCCTGGGAGGATGAGGAATTCGGAGCGCTTTGGAGGGTTTTTCCCCCGTTGACGTTCGCTCCGGCTGCCCCGTGGGCATAGGCCGCAATCGCCAATAAAATCGCCAGCATGAATGGCGAAAGAAATAAAAAACGAAAAGATTTATTCATTGATGATCGCTCCTTTAGACTTGCTTTAAATGCGTAAGGCTTTTGGCGGTCAAAGCATGGAGTGCGTATTAATATGACGATTTTAAACCAATTATGTTTCACCCATTACAAAAGTTTGCGTTGACGGATACACGCCTTCGTGGCAATCTTTGGACCTGTTTTTTCCTGGTATTCACAACTGGGGAACAGGCCTTCATCTTTAAATAAGGGGAATTCATAAGTGAAACCCACATTAAAATCGACGGTTTTCGAAATCGTTCTTTGCCTGGGCATGGTTGGAAACGCCTCCGCGGGGTTGGAACTGAAAGGATCAGGTTCCTATATAGCTGCTCCCCTTTGCGCCCGCTGGTTGGAGGAATACGCCCAAGGCCATTCGGGAATCAAGGTCAAGTTCGACGCCAAAGGCGCTTCCGACGCGGTCGGCCAATGGCTGGGAAAGGGAGTGGATTTCGCCGCGTCCGAAACACCCTTGACCACCATGGAGGAAAACAAGGTCCGGGGGAGAGGCCCCCTTAACCTGCCCCTGGCCCTGGAAGCCTTGGCCGTCACCTATAACCTGCCGGGAATCCAACCCGGCCTCAAGATTTCCCCGGCGGTTTTATCCTCCATTCTCAACGGCACCGTCAAGAAATGGAACGATCAAGCCCTGGCTATAATGAATCCGGGAATTACCTTACCCGATATGGACATCATGGTCGTGCGCGAGGAACACCAAAACACCCTGCATGATTTCCTCCCCTTTTATCTTTCCAAGTTGGATTCCAAGTGGACCCTCCGGCATGAGAAGGACAAGAACCTGCATTGGCCCGTGGGGGTCCATGTGAAGGGAAACAACAAAGTCCTGGAAAGATTGCGCCGCTACCCGGGTACGCTCGCGGTGGTTGATTTTTCCTATGCCGCGCAAAAGGGGATGCCGACGGCCCAGGTCAAGAACGAAGCCGGGAAGTTTGTGGGGCCATCGGTAGAATCCATCCAGGCTTCCACCTCGGACCTGGTCAACCTGCCGGATGACTTCAAGGTGTTTTTAACCCGTTCCCGCGGCCCCGAAGCCTATCCCCTCTGCACCTTTTTATGGCTTTTGACCTACCAGGAAAACACCAAAGTCATCCATAACTCCGCCCGCAGCAAGGCATTCGCGGATTTTCTTCAATGGGTTTCGGGTGACGAGGGCCAGAAACTCGTGAGCGAATGCTCCTATGTTCCCCTGCCGGATTCGTTTTTAGCCCAAGTCCGGCAAAAGATTCAAGCTATCCGGTAGTGGTAATAAGGGTTCCGCCGTCCTCCCGAAGAAAGGCCAAAGAGAAGCTTGAAAGTGAGGGCCCTCCTTTGGTGAAATGGCTTACCAGCGCCGATAGAACATGAGGTGGCCATGCCTGACCGGATACCATTGGTAAACCCCCTTCGCGAAGGTTTGTTCAACGATCGCGTGCCAGCCCCCTGCAGCCTGGTCATCTTCGGGGCTTCCGGGGACCTGACCCACCGGAAGCTTATCCCCGCTCTTTTCGACCTGTTCAAGAAGCACCTTCTCCCGGCCTCTTTCAACCTCGTGGGGCTTTCCAGGACCCGCATCAGCGACTCCGAGTTCAAGGATAAACTCAAGGAAAGCTTCAAGGAAAGCGAGCCGGGCTTGTCAGATCCCCTTTGGGAAAGTTTCTCCCGGAATTTCCACTATCTTTCCGGCGGTTACGATGACCCGAAAACCTATCAAGAGCTTTCCAAAACGCTCGGGAATTTGGACAAAAAAAACGGCACCCTGGGTAACCGGATTTATTACCTGTCCACCCCGCCCAACGTTTTCGCGACCGTCCTGGGAAACCTGGGCGCCACGGGGTTGGCGCGGGAGGAAAAGGGCTACGCCCGAATCGTCATCGAGAAACCCTTCGGCCGAGACCTCAAGTCCGCCAGGGAATTGAACGCGAAGGTGAGGGAATCCTTCAAGGAAAAACAGGTCTACCGCATCGACCATTACCTGGGGAAGGAAACGGTCCAGAACCTCCTCATCATGCGGTTCGGCAATTCCATCTTCGAGCCCATCTGGGACCGCCGGTACGTGGACCACGTGCAGATCACAGCCTGCGAGGACCTGGGTGTGGGAAGCCGGGCGGGTTACTACGAGAGCTCGGGCGTGCTCAGGGACATGTTCCAGAACCACCTTTTGCAGGTGCTTTCCCTGGTGGCGATGGAGCCGCCGGTCGACTTCGCCGCCGACCCCATCCGCGACGAGAAATTGAAGGTCCTGCAGGCCATCCATCCCTTCAAGGGTGAAACCATCCGCCAGTGGGCGGCCCGGGGTCAATACGGCCCGGGTTTCCTGGGAGGGGAGAAGGTCCCGGGCTACCGGGAGGAACCGGGAGTGGATCCCAAGTCCAACACCCCCACCTTCGCGGCGGTGAAGCTCTTCCTGGATACCTGGCGCTGGCACGGAGTGCCGTTCCTGCTTCGTTCCGGGAAACGCATGCCCAAGCGGGCCACCGAAGTGGCCATCCAATTCAAACAGCCGCCCAACCTGCTGTTCAAGGGCAACCTCAACGAGATGGCGCCCAATATCCTGGTGGTCCGGATCCAGCCCGACGAGGGAATCACCCTCAAGTTCGAGACGAAGGTACCCGGCATCACCCTGGAGGCGCGCACCGTCAACATGGATTTCCGTTACAACACGACCTTCGTGGAGGGGACCTCCGAGGCTTACGAGCGCCTGCTGTTGGACTGCATGCTGGGGGACGCCACGCTTTTTATCCGGGGCGACGAAACCGAGGCGGCTTGGGGCGCCTTGATGCCCATCCTGGAGGAATGGGAATCCAAACCCCCCGAGGAGGCCTTCCCCAATTACGAGGCGGGCACCTGGGGCCCGGCCTCGGCGGACAGCCTGCCGGGAGAACCCTGGCGAAAATGGAGGCGGTTATGAGCCCCCTTTCGGCCCAGGAAGTGGAAAAGGAACTGGCAGATCTTTGGAAACCGGGACCCCAGGAAAAGGCGAAAGACCTGGGTTTGCATAGGGTTTACACCACCAACCTTGTGGCTTACGTTCCCAGCGCCGAAGAGGGAAACCGGGTGGAGCGGATTTTAAACGACCTGGTCGAGTTTCACCCGGGACGGTACATCCTCATCAAACCCACCGCGGGGGAGGCCGGTCATCCTTTGAAACACTCGGTTTCCGGCCACTGTGTCCTCGGAAGCGGGCGGGCGAAGAGCGTTTGCTGCGACTTGATCAAGCTGGAGGCGGGAGAGGCGGTCCTGGAGAACCTCTACGGGTTCACTTTTTCCCTCCTGGTGCCGGACCTTCCGGTGGAATTCTGGTGGGCCGGGGACCTTCCATTGGGCCATTCCTTCTTCCACCACATGGCCGAGGAGGCCAGCCGCGTTTGGGTGGATTCCTCCCGGTTCAACCGGGTCATTCCCACCCTCGCTTCCTTGGCCGGCACATGGCACCTCCGACACCCCCGAACCCTCCTGGGGGACTTGAATTGGCTTCGAATCCACAGGTGGAGGGCGCTCATCGCGGAGTTGTTCGACGGGGACTGGACGCGTTTTATTCCTGAGATCCGGCGGTTCACGGTGGAATACGGGGAAGGGTCCCAACCCGCAAGGAGTTTTTACCTGGCTTGCTGGCTCGCCTCCCAACTGGGTTGGAAATACAAGGGCGACAGGATTTCAAAGTTTAAGGATGAACTCTGCTTCGAGGGCCCCCGAGGGCCGGTGGAGGTGATCCTGAAGCCTGTCCCGGTTCAGGACGTGAAAAGGGACAGGATTTTTTCAGTCCGGATCGCCACCGGGGGGGATACACCCGCATCTTTCACGGCCATGCGGGACCGGGATCCCCAGTGTGTGTCGGTCCAATCCGAGGCCGGCAATCAGGAAGTTTTTTCCAGGACGGTATCCTTCCAGCATCTTCACAGCAACGAGCTTCTCAACGAGGGCTTCAGGCACCTGGAGCAGGACCTGGTGTGGAACAAGACCCTTCAAATGGTGGGTACAGTTCTGGAGAAATCCTCTTGAATCTTGAATTCGTTTAACTCGTTTTATTTAGTTCCCGAGTTCCATAAGTAAGTGCAACACTTAGTGTCTGAAGAAGGCCGCATGAATAGGATATGCGGCTATGAAAAAGAAATACAAGCATTTAAGCGTTGAAGAAAGAGATCATTTATCCGTCTTGAAAGGAAAGGGTCTTAGCCTTCGAGCAATTTCACGCGCCTTGAAGAGGTCTCCTTCCACCCTCTCCAGGGAACTCAAGCGCAATGCTCCCCCTATCCGTTCTGGTTATTATCTTTCTCATCGAGCCCATCAACGGTATGTTGACCGCAACCAACAACGAGCACGCCGTTTACGCCTGAAAACAAAACGAATTCGTGCCTACGTCCGTCGTCAATTGAAACGAGGCTGGTCTCCAGAACTCATTTCAGGTCGATTAGGTCACCTACGGCCTAAGCAAACCATTGGTCCTGAAGCTATCTATCAGTGGGTTTATGCTGAAGCCACTGAGCTGATTCCTTGCCTAGTTCGACACCACCGGCGACGATTCTCATTTGGCCATAGCCGTAAGCACGCCAAAAACCATATCCCAGGCCGTGTTTCCATCGATAAGCGCTCCGAGATCGCCAATCAACGCAAGCAATTCGGCCATTGGGAAACCGACACCATGGTCTCTCGTCAGAGTAAAGTTGCTATGCGGGCTCTCGTCGAGCGTCAAAGCCGTTTTTCCAAGTTGGGAAAGCTCAAACGAAAGACCGCTCGCCAAATGAGTCATAGCCTCAACCGCGCTTTATGCCGCTTCCCTCAAGACGCCCGCCTGAGTCTGACCTATGACAACGGAACCGAAAACACCAACCACTTGGAAACCAACCACGTGCTTGGTACAAAATCCTTTTTCTGCGCCCCTTTCCACAGTTGGGAAAAAGGTACGGTGGAAAATACTATCGGTCTTGTCCGCCGCCATTTGCCTAAAAAGACTGATCTTGCTAAAGTGTCCTTCAAAGAATTCAGGACCATAGAAAGATGGCTCAATAACAGGCCCAGGAAATGTTTGGGCTTTAAAACTCCGGCGGAAGTCTTCCGGCGAAGTGTTGCACTTACTCCGTGAATTCGGCGTTATTAAAGCTAAAAAACATAAAAAAGAGAATTTCAAGGCAATCTCAGCGATGTTTGAGCCTTGGATAGGTTGGAAAGGAGAACTCAGGTTGGTACAATATAAATGGAAAGGCGGTTGAAGCCGTTTTTCCTTTCACAACCGAGGGTACGGGTGCCGGGCGTTTTTTTCTCGTTTCATGCGGTTGAAAGGCCAATTCCATGAGTCCAACTAAAAAGAAAACCGAGACTCTTCCCAAGAAAAAAGCGGTTAAGAAACCAAAAGAGAAAAAAGCAGCATCTTCTCCCCTGAAGACTACCTCCTCCCCCGTTTCAAAACCAAAAACAAACCAGTTCTCCCCTGAAATCAAGGTCTTCCCGAGCGCCGGGAACCTCTACGAGGAAATGGCCCCGATGGTCATGATGGCGGCCCGGGAGGCCGTCGACGCCCGGGGCCGGTTCATCCTGGCGCTTTCCGGCGGCAACACCCCCAAGCCGCTTTACCAACAGCTTGCCGAGGAACCCTATGTCAACCTGATGCCCTGGGCCAAAACCTTTATTTTCTGGGCGGACGAACGGCACGTGCCGTTAGACAGCCCGGAAAGCAACTATCGGCTGGCCCTGGATCACCTTTTCGGCAAAGCGCCCATTCCCAAAACCAATCTCTTCCAGGCCGCCTACCCCACCCTGCCGGTGGACCAGGCCGCCTACCAATACGAGAGAAAGCTCAAGAAATTTTTCGGGCAGGCCGAAATACCCCGGATCGATTTGTGCCTGTTGGGCATGGGGGAGGATGGCCATACCGCCAGCCTTTTTCCCGGCGTCCAGCAACTCAACGAACAAAAGCATTGGGTGGAGGGCTATTTCGTGAATGACAAGAGGAAGGAGCGAATCACCCTGACTTTCCCGGTATTGAACGCGGCCGGGTTGGTATGGGTGCTCGCGACCGGTAAAAAGAAGGCTGAAATAATAAAAGAAGTGTTGGAAGGCCCTTCGGACCCGCCCCGGTACCCCATCCAGTACCTTCGACCCACGGACGGCAAGCTCCTATTCGCCTTGGACAACGAGGCGGCGTCTTTGCTCAAAAAGTAAGACTCGTCTACCGCTTTTTTCCCCAACCCTCAATCCCGCCATTGACCTTTCGAAAAATTGGAGAAGGTGTGCCTTACCAGCGCAAATCCGCGTAGGAGTAAAGCAGCCATAGCCCATGGAAAACGCAGATGACGAGCAAGGCCACTTGTGCCCGGGGTTTGAGCCCCCTGCGCCAAAGCAGGATGGTGCAAAGAAAAACTAAAAACCATTCGAAGGGAGCGAAGAAATTGCCGTAATGGTTCGGATCCCAAAAAGAGATGGGGCTGTAAAAACGCCAGTTGCTGAGGGGAAGGAAATGGCGGTGGACGAAATCCGCGTGGACCGGCAGGTCCTCCAGGTCATGCAGGGCCATGGCGGCGAAAAAAAAGACGGCTTTCCGGTATTTCAACAGGAGGCAAAGGAGCATTCCCGCCAGGGCCAAGGGGATGGAATGGGCCCAATCCACCCAAAGTAAACGGTAATGGAATTCGGAAAGAGCTGTTTTCCCCGTGCCGCTCCAGCGCCATTGGTGAAAGAAAAGCAGAAGAAAATAAAACATCATGGGTGTGTCGGGGATGAAAGATCCCAGGACCAAGGGCCAATTCCTCTCGGGATGCTTCTTGCGGCCCAGGATGGTTGTGTTCAATAAGATGTGGGTTGTTGTAATCATGGAAACTTGCGCTCTGGTATGGAATTAAAAGAATAAAAAAAGCCTAAATTAACCGGGACCGAAAAATCTCAAGTCATTCAATAACAAACTTATTTTAAGGACTTGAGGCTTTCCTTGGCGGCAGACACCACTTTTTCCGGGGTAAAGCCCAGGTTTTTCATGGCTATGGGGCCGGGGGCGCTGGCTCCGAAACGGTCCAAAGTCACAAACCGGCCATTCGGGCCGGCCCAGCGGTGCCAACCGAAAGAAACAGCCGCTTCCACGACGACCCGTGCCGGGAGGGATGGAGACAACACCTCATCCTGGTAAGAAACAGGTTGGGCGGCGAACAATTCCAGGGAAGGGGCGCTGACCACGCGGGCCGGAATCCCCTCTTTGGCCAGTAATTCCTGGGCTTTCAGGCAAAGTTGGACCTCCGAGCCGGTTCCTATCAACACGACCTGGGGTTTTCCGCCCTTCGCCTCGGACAGGATATAAGCCCCTTTCAGGAGGCCCGACGGGGGGCCAAGGTTTGACCGGTCGAAAGTGGGTACCGCTTGGCGCGTGAAGACCAGGGTGGTGGGCGCGTGCTTTCGCTCCAGGGCGACGAGCCAGGCGTAGGGAACCTCGCTGGCATCGGCGGGCCGGATCACACAAGCGTTGGGGATGGACCGCATGGAAGCCAAAGTCTCCACCGGCTGGTGGGTCGGGCCGTCCTCACCCTGGCCGATGGAATCGTGGGTGAAGATGAAAATAGACTGGACCCCCATCAAGTGGGCCAAACGGAAGGCGGGTTTCATGTAATCGTTGAACATCATGAAGGTTCCGCCGAAGGGAATAATCCCCCCATGCAAGGCCATTCCGTTCATGGCCGCGGCCATGGCATGCTCCCGAACCCCGAAATGGAATATCCGACCCTGGTATTGGCCCGCTTCGAAATCGCCGCCGCCCTCGATGAGTGTGTCGTTGGAACCGGCCAAGTCGGCTGAACCTCCCATCAGGAATGGGATCTCCTTGGCCAGGAAGTTAATGACCTTGCCGGAGGCCGTTCTGGTGGCCATGCCCTTCTCATCGGGTGGGAATGTGGGAAGCATTTTTCCCAAATCCGCCGGCAATTCCTTGGAAAGCGCCGCCTGGTACAGCTTGTAGGGGCCGGGTTGGGTTTTGGCAAAAGCGTCGCGGTGGGCGTTCCATTCCGCTTCGGCTTTCTTCCCTTTTTCCACCGACTCCACACACCGTTTTTTCGCGTCCTCGGGGATGAAAAAGGTGGGTTCCTGGGGCCACTTGAAGAATTCCTTGGTCTTTTTGATGTCCTCGGGAGGCATGGCTGATCCGTGGACCTTGGCGGTATCCTGGAGGGGGCTTCCATACCCGATATGGGTGCGAACCGCGATCAAGGTGGGGCGTTTCGTTTCCGCCTCGGCCTCGTCCATGGCCCGATCCAAAGCCTCCAGATCGTTACCGTCAGCCACCCTCAAGGTGTGCCAACCGTAAGATTCGAAGCGCTTCAGGGCGTCCTCGCTGTAAGCCAGGTTGGTATCTCCCTCGATGGAAATATGGTTATCGTCGTATATCACCTTCAAGCGGGAAAGTTTCAGGTGGCCCGCCAGGGAACAAGACTCGTGAGACACACCCTCCATCAGGTCCCCGTCGGAGGCGATGACCCAGGTCCTGTGGTCCACCAGGGCGTCCCCGAACCGCGCGGCCAGGAACCGCTCGGCCATGGCCATGCCGACGGCGGTGGCGATGCCCTGCCCCAGGGGGCCGGTGGTGGTTTCCACGCCCTCGGTGTGGCCCACCTCGGGATGGCCGGGAGTCTTGCTGCCCCATTGCCTGAAGTTTTTTAGTTCCTCCAAGGAAAGGTTATATCCATGAAGATGGAGAAGCGCGTAGAGAAGCATGGAGCCATGGCCCGCCGAGAGCACGAAACGGTCCCGGTTCTCCCAATGGGAGTTCCCGGGGTTATGCCGCAGGTGGCGGCTCCAAAGCACGTGAGCGGCTGGGGCCATGCCCATGGGCATGCCAGGGTGGCCCGAATTAGCCTTGCGGGTGGCGTCCACAGCCAGCATCCGGATGGTATTAATGGCAAGTTGATCGGCTTGGTCGAAAGGCCTGGGCATCTGAAATTCCCCCGGGTTTTTAGTCAGCCCCGGTCAAGGGGCCGGTTTTTAGGCGTACATATTAGGCGGAAGGCTTCCTGAAGAAAAGGCCCCAATGGAAGGTATTTGCATCACGGCCAAATCCCGAGGCCAACCCCCGGGGTGTTTTCAACTACTTGCCTGTTATTCCAGTATAATGAAACAGGTTTTTAAGAAACGCTCAAGGAGAAAGGAAATGGCAGAAGGGGATTATCAACAAAGATTGAAAACGGGCCGGAACGAGCCTTGTCCCTGCGGGTCGGGCAAGAAATACAAGAAGTGCCACCTCGAGGCGGACGAGAAGGAACTGAGCCGGGTTTTGGCCAAGACCAACGCCGAGGCGGCTTCCAAGGTGAAGGCGGAGGATAAGGACCATGACCATGCAGGCCATGACCATCCCCATGACCACCACAAGCACGAAAAAGGGGGGCCGGTCAGGCCCCAGGCTCCCACCAATTTCCAAAAGCAGGTGAACGCGCCTCGCAAGACCGGGGTGGCATAAATCCTATTCGAACTGGAATTTTGGATATTTAATTTTTCGGGCCTCAACGGCTCAGGCCCGCGACGGGGAATATTTCATGGAACCATCAAAGATTTCATTCGAGGATAAGGGAAGCCCCCGGCCCTACCAGGTTTCCGATAAGGAAGCTTGCCTCGACATTTACGACGGAAACTCCCCGAAATTTCTCATCCCCGACGAACGGGAAAAATTCATCGCTTACCTGGATAGTGAGCCCAAGAATTTTTCCGTGGTGGAGGATGGGGCGGGAAAAGTCGTGGCCTGCGGGGGTTATCTATTGGGCGATGACGGCGGATCGGCCACTCTTTGCTGGGGGATGGTCCACCGGGAATTCCACGGCCAGAACATGGTTCAGCTTCTCCTCCAGAGCCGCCTGTCGGCGCTGGCCCAAGACCCGAAGGTGAAAGTGATCCGGCTGGACGCGAGCCAGGCCAGCGTGGAATTTTTCGTGAAAATGGGATTTGTCACCTACCGGATTACCCAGAATCACTTTGGCCCTAATTTGCACCGCTATGAGATGTACATGGTCATGGACGAGGATAAAATTAAGGAAATTTTATCCAAAAAATAGACCGTCATTTTTAAAAAAGCTCCTTTTGAAATCGAAGCCCCGACCCTGCCGGATGAAAATCCGTTCATATTCCCCTAAATCCATCCCATGAAATGGGCCTACCCGATTTAAAAGGGTTTGGATAAAATGCCTTCCTCATGTACCCATGCCCCCATTGCGGCCAAGCCCTCGTGAAAAGGCAGAGCGATTACGGCCTCTTTTGGGCCTGCGAGGGTTGCAACCATTGGCTGGTGAGCCTGGCGATCCTGAGACGCACCATTGAAACCTCATTCTATTCCAAGCTTTGGCAGGAAGTCCGCAACAGCGGGGAAGGACAGGGTGCGAATTGTCCCATGTGTTCCAAGCCCATGAACCAGGTATTCATGGGCACTCCCGAATCCCCGCTGACATATCTTGTATGTAAAAACTGTGTTCTCAGCTGGCTATCCCCCGAAGAAAGGGCGGCCATGCCGGTGCAGGCGGCTCCCGTCCCCAAGGAGCCGGCACCGGAGGAACCCAAAGAAAAGGTTTTGCCCCAGGAAGCGGCCCAATTGCTGGCCCTTCACAAGGTGGAATTGCTCGGCGAAAGGGCCAGCCGGGAGAGGCAATTCGACGCAAGCCACCTCCCCTATTGGCAAAAATTCCTGGCCATTGTCGGCATGCCGATTGAGGATGATCCCGGGGCGATGATTAAATTCCCCTGGCTGACGGGGCTTTTAACGTTGGTTACCATCGGCTGCAGCCTTTATTTTTTCGGGGATTTCCGCGCGCCCGAGACCATCGGATTTGTCCCGAGGGATTATGACCAAGAAGGAGGGATCACTTTTCTCACCAGCTTCCTCATTCACGGGGGTTGGGTCCACCTGCTGACCAACATGTATTTTCTTTTCGTGTTCGGGAGGGTGGTCGAAGATAAAATCGGGGGATTCCTGTTTTTAGCCCTGATCCTATTTTCCACCATCGGGGGCAACGCCATGACTCTTTGTTTTGACCCCCAGTCCGACATCCCCCACGTGGGGGCCAGCGGCGGCATCGCGGGCGTTTTATTGTTCTATGCCTTCACCTTTCCCCGCAAGAAATTGGTTTTCTTTTTCTCCACTTACGGCGGTTTGCTGATGCCCAGGTTGGTCCGCATTCCGGCCTGGGCGGCTTTGGTGATGTGGGTCGCGCTCCAACTGTTCGGGGCTTCCTTTCAAAAGGTCGGCATGTCGTCCGTTTCTTATTCCGCCCACCTGGGAGGGTTTTTGGCCGGGCTCTTGTTCTGGCTGGCCTGGAAGGCGTTAAAGGGAAAGGTGGTGTTGGAAAAGCTGGGATAGGGTGTTTTAGAGTCTGGAAATTTTTTGCCGTTGGTTCTTAATCCGATCAAGGAGGATGTTATGCGCAAGATTTTATTCGCCGTTTTGGTGTTACTCCCGTGGTTGTCGATGGCTTGCATGGATTCCCACGAGAACATGAGCCCGGTCAAATGCTTCGAGACGGCCTACCAATTGGGCATCGAGGGGAAATATGACCAAACCGCCCCTTATTTCACCGACGCGATCCTGGATTATATGAAGAAGAACCCGGACATGACCCTCCAGAAGATCTGGGATGCCAAGTTGAACGGCGGTACCGTCAAGCTCGCCAAAGTCATCGAGAAGCAAGCCGACGATAAGAATTGCGACGTCAAATTCATGATCAACGGTCCCGACGGCATGACGGATGCCGAGGACACCCTGGTCTTTGAGCGGGGTTCGTGGAAGTTCGATAAGATGACAAGAGTGAGGTAAAGCCGGCCGCATTTCACCGTCTCGGTAAAAAACCGAAAACTTTTGGAGGATTCAAGGAGGGTTCATGGGCCATTTATGGATTCCCGACATACCCATTTGGGAAAAAATATTTCGTTCCTTCGTCGTGTACCTGTTTATTCTTCTGGCCTTCCGCTTTACCGGTAAAAGACAAGTGGGGCAGTTGACGCCTTTTGACCTCGTGGTGCTTTTAATCATCTCCAACGTGGTACAGAACGCGGTCATCGGCAACGACAACTCCTTGGGCGGGGGACTGATCGGGGCAGTGGCCATCCTGATCTTGAATTTCTTCGTCGTGGAGGTTTCCTACCGTTTCAAACCCGCGCGGCGCTTTTTGGAGGGGGGCCCCACCCTGCTGGTTCATAACGGGAAAATCCTCTATCAACGTTTGGAGAAGGAGCGGATCACCCTGGAAGACCTCCAGGGGGCTTTACGGCGAAGCGGGGTGGGAGAGGTTGAAAAAGTGCGCTTCGCGGTGCTGGAGGAAAACGGGCAAATCAGCGTTATTCCCAAGGATAAATAAGCAAATCGGGAAGCTGTAAAAAATCCGGGAAACGGATTTTTATACTGCCTAAATGATGGCATTGACCGCCGGTACTTGGAGTTATACTATCGATATTTGCTGAGTACCTTTTTGCTCCGGATATCGAACATGGCAAAATATCTTTTACCCTTAAAAAATAAAGGATTTCGACCTTTCCCATTTTCTGTTCCCGGAAAGGCCGGCCGATGAAGCCCCAAAAACCCCGAAAAAATATCAAGCTTCCCAACCGGAAATCCGCTTCCACGCGAACCTCAAAGGAATCCCTCAAGCTTTCGGAAGAGAAGTTTCGAAGCCTGATCGAGAATTCAAAGGACATGATCGCAATCGTGGACACAAGGGGTGTGGGTTATTTCGTGACGCCTTTAGCCCCCCAGGTCCTGGGGTATGAAATCGGGGAAAGGAACGGCAAAAGTTTCCTGGAATTGGTCCATCCTGAGGACTTGGCCCGCATCCGCGGGTTGTTCAGGAAATTGACCCGGAGAAAGGGCGCCACTGTTTCCGCCGAACTGAGGATCAGGCACAAGGACGGATCCTGGAGGTTTATTGAGAGCCAAGGGACCAATTACCTGGACCATCCTTCTATACAGGGCATCGTCTTGAATTTCCGGGACGTAACGGAAAAAAGAAAATCCGAGGAAATGATCCTGCATCAGCAGCGATATTTCCAGGCCTTGATTGAGAATTCAAACGATGTGATCGGCTTGGTCGACCCCTCCGGACGGTCCGCTTACATCAGTCCCTCCTACGAGAAAATCCTGGGGTACCGCATCCAGGATCGACTAGGCCGGTCCTTTTTCGAGATCATCCACCCCGAAGACCTGCCCGGCATCCGTCAATCCTACGGGGAACTGGCACGCACCCCAGGAGCCACCTTCACCGGCCGGTTGCGCCTCAAAAACTGTAAGGGTGAATGGCGCTATTTCGAAGCCTCCGCCACCAACCACATGGAAAACCCCCTGGTGAGGGGGATCATCCTCAATTTCCGGGACGTCACCGAAAAGAGGGAGGCCGAGAACGCTCTCCTGAAGTACGAACGCCTGGGAGCCATCGGGGAAATGGCGGCCGGCTTGGCGCATGAGATCCGCAACCCCCTCTCGGGGATATCCCTTTCCGCCCAATACCTGATGAAGAAGTTCCAAGAAGTACCCGAAGCAACGGAACAGCTCCGGAACATCCTGGATCAAACCGAGAGGCTCAAAGAATTGGTGAACGGCACCCTGGATTTTACCCGGGATAAATCCACGGAGGAAAAGCGCCGCCTGGACGCCATGGATCTTTTCAGCACCTCCCTGCGCCTGGCGCAGGTTCAATTCGGCCCCAGCCACGCCGGATTCAAAATCCATTGGGAATTCGTCCGGGGAAAGTTTTTCCTAAATATCAACCCGTACCGGGTCCAGCAGATCCTGGTAAACCTCATCTTGAACGCTTTCCAGGCCATGGGCAAAGACGGTTCTCTGGTGCTGGGATGCGAAAAGGAAGGGGATTGGATCAAATTCAAGGTGAAAGATGACGGTTCCGGCATCCCCGAAGACGCGATGGCGCGGATCTTCGAGCCCTTTTTTTCCACCAAGAAAAGGGGATCGGGCTTGGGCCTTTCGGTGTGCCAGAAAGTGGCTCATGGCTACGGAGGCGAGATTGAAGTGGAGAGGGTTTCACCCCGCGGCATGTTGTTTGTATTGAAGCTTCCGTTGAAAGAGGAGGGCCCTGTCCCTGTTTAGCCCTTGATCGTTCCGAGGATCTTCGGAAAATTTGATGCGGCTAATTCAAAGCCCGCCATAAACCGCTTTAATGGATCAAAATCCAGTGTTTTCCGCGCGCATAGCTTGATTTAAAATACATCAATGCAATTCACCCGAAAATGGATCTCTTTTCTTTGGCTTTTTACTTTCCTTCTCGTTTTTTCTGCGCAAGTCATTCCGAGAATTATGAATGAGTCTCCAACGAATGATGAACCTCTTGATCTTACTGGGGGTTATTTTTATTGGAAAGGCGATGTCGTTTCATGTAAATTCCATCCCCCTTTTTCCAAAATGCTCCAGTGCCTTCCTTTAAGGTTTCTGCCAGTAAAAGATGACTCGGGACCAGGGCCGCCCCCTTTCGAATTCCAATCTTACCGGTTTGTCTTTCTTTTAAACCATGATCGTTTTGAGTGGATGACCCGGGTGGGCCGGCTGGTGACCTTGTGTTTTGGCCTCGCCATCGGGGGTGTTTTGTTTTTCCTCACCCGGAGGGAGACGGCCATTATCCGTTTCACCGTCATGACTTTATGGGTTTTCGAACCAACCTTACTCGCTTTTTCAGGGCTAGTCATGGAGGAGATACCGGCAACTTTTTTATTTTTAATCTCGGTCTTGGCTTTCAAAAAATGCCTGGAAAACGATGGTTTCTTTTGGCGCTCCTCGGTTGGAATAACTTCTGCTTTTGCCGTTTGCTCCAAGTTCTCAGCCCTCATCCTGGTTCCCGTATTTGTCTTGTTGGAGGCGCTAGATTATATCCGGCTGAAAAAATCCAATAATCTCCCGAAAATTTATGGCTGGAAAACCGCTAAAGATTGGTTTTGGGGCGCATTTGTTTTTTTTACCGTCATATTCCTCCTTTATCTGCCAGGAACCTTTCACGAACCGGACCATCTCTTTCCATTGGCCTACTTTTTTGACGCGTTAAAAACCATTTTTCAATATTCTCATTTTCAACATCCCACTTATTTCCTTGGGCAGGCCTCCCGGGAAAGCCACTGGCTTTATTTCCCGGTGGCTTTCCTGCTCAAAAGCACAATCCCCTTCCTGGTCCTGGTCTTTTTAGCCATTGGAATGGGTTTGAAAAAGAAGCTCCATCTTCCCCCCTGGATGTGGGTGCCTCCTATTCTTTTTTTCCTTTCGATCATTCCCGGCCTAAATACAGGCGTTCGTTACCTATTGCCGGCTTATCCATTTTTAATCCTGATGGCTTCCCGTATGGCGGGCCAACTTTGGACCGGCTGGAATTCCGTCTGGGGCCGCAGCGGAAAATTAGCGCTTGGGGGATTGCTTCTTTGGCATGCCACGAGTGTGCTGGCGAACGCGCCGAATATGATCAGCTATTACAACGATTTGATCCCACAAGAAAAAAAGATTTATTACTTAGGCGATTCCAACTTGGATTTTGGCCAGGACGTTAAGCGATTGGCGCAAGTGGGCCAGGAGAGGGGTTGGAAAAATGTGAAATTGGCCCAGTTTGACGGCATGTCCGATCCATCTCTTTACGGGCTGTCCTGGTCACCTTGGACCGAACGGGACTTGTTGAAACCGCAACCGGGTTTTGTCTATGCCATCAATTTGAACCTCATCCAATTAGGCCCAGTTTTTTTTCCGGATTTTTATCCCATCGCGAAAAGCTGGGTTTTAAATATTCCTCCAACGGGCAGGGTCGGGGATACTTGGCTTTATTTTGAAATACCTGGGAAACCGGAACCGGATTCTTCTCCGCCCTTACACAGTGTCCGTCTTTGAAGACGGAGCCGGGGAAATGGGAATAGGGCCCCCGGGACCAATCGGGTTTCATGGCTCAGGGAACCATGAACTATCGTATGAGTTGTTTTTTCCGGGACTAATTTGGGCGGTTTTTTCCGAATCAATTGTCAACGGAGGCATTTCCGCCATTGGCCCGGCGAGGAGCGGTGCGGCGCGGGTGGGTTTTGGTGGCCTGGGCTAGGCTTACCGGCGGGGCCTTCAACAATTCCTCCACGATGGGCAAGACGACTTGGTTGGGTTTCAGCATTTGTTTGCGTAAATTTGAAAAAGTGGTTTGGGGCCAACCCTGTTGGAACCAATTGACCAGCCACTTGGGCACACCCCCCTTGGGATCGCAGTGGATCTCCGCTTCCACATAGGTCTCGTCCGAAAAAGTCATGGGAACCAGCTTGTAAACGCAAGTCATCACCCCTCTCACGTATTTTTTCAAGGGCGGCGCCAGGGAGTCTTCCGCCGGGAGGAACTTCACCACCATCCGGCGCGTCCTGGGATCCGATTCGATGGTGACATGGGAGACGAAATCCCGGTTGGCCATGATGAAGGGGGTTCCCACGTGGTCGTACTCGATGAACTCGGTTGGCGATAGGGGCCGCACGACGCGGGATTCCAGGAGGCTATCGACCCACTCGGTTCCCCGGTTGGTGTCGATCATGACCGAGGCCACCTTTTCGATGGGCGCATCCACGATCCCGTCGCCCTTGAAGGCGATGATGGGGCTATGTTCCACCTTGCTCCAGTAGAGATTGATGCCGTTCGTGGTGCAGGATTTCTTCCAGTGAAAAGCCGATTCGGGAATCGCGCCGACATCCAGCGGGCCGGAGACGGCCGAACTGCCGGTATCCCCCTCTCCCGGGAAAGCCATCGCCGGGAGCCAGATTAAAGCCGGTAATATTAATTTGGAAAATTTCACTTCATCCTCGCTTGGGAAAATAGGTGGGCATGATAACCGGATTTTTCCCCAATTTCACCAGTCGTTTGTGGCGCCAGGTATGGCCCGCGTCCGAGGGAAGCCCGGCGAGGAGCGATTTGGATCAGCTATTTCAACGCTTTAAGCACATCCTTGGCCGGTGTCAGGTCCAATGGCGCCCGAGAGGCCCACTCAAACGCCTTTTTGGCTTCCGATACGTTTCCCACCGTCAGCCATAATTGGCCCCATTTATAGAAAAGGTCAGCCGTCGGATAACCCTTCAGGGCCGCTTGTTGGTAAGCCTGAAGGTGGGCTTTCAAGTCCGACTTCCCGTAATCATAAGCGGCGGTCTTATCCCAATAAACCGATTCCAGGAAACGGTCCCCTTCAATGGAAGGAGCGGCACCCCGGAGGATTTCCAGGAGCGAGTCAAAATTTTCGGTGTCCTGAAGGTATCTTTCCAAGTCGGCCCGTTGGAAGGCGTCATGCGCCGATAACCAACGCTGGAAAGTCCCGCGATTAGCGTCCGTGACCGGAATAATCCCCAGCAGGTAACCACCGTCAGGGGACTTGAGCCCCCGGCCCACCCATTCCCACCGGCCTTCGGGAAACCGGCCGTGAAGAAAGGGAAGAAAATGAACATTCACGAAAACCGCGGCCCAACTCGCCCGAGAGGGGTCCAGGCTTCGATTCCGCGCCGCGTTGAAAGGATAAACCGCCGCCGAAAGGGTGTGGTCGTTGAAGGAGTTTGGGTCGAAATCGGTGAAGACCAGGCCCGGGCCCTTTTCCCGGCTTTCGGAAGCCAGAAGTTGGTAGGCCTCGAGCCTTTCCGCGGATTTCACGGGGCGGCCGAAGTCTTCGGGGTGTTGACGGTAATCCACCAGGGGTTGAATCAAGTTATAAAGGTCGACCGAGGTCGAGATAACCAGTATTAAAAAGAGAGTTCCCCAACGTTTCGAGGGGGGAAGGGGCGCCAGCGCGGAAAGCAAACCGCAGGCCGTCACGAAAAGTAAAAGAGGGAGGACCTGGACGATCCGGAACGCCTCCACGTTCATGGAAAGCAGGCCGGGAAGCATCAGGACGGGGATGGAACCCAAAACCCATTTCACCCAGGGCCGGGTCCGGAGGGAGACCAGTTCCAACAACCCCAGCCAAAAGAATGCGCCTAGGAGGGGGTTAAGAAAGCCCCATCGCACCGGCGTATAGGCGGCTTCCGCATCAAAGGAACCCCAGAAGAGGCAGGTGAAATAATGCCAAAGGGTGGCTCCTTGGTGTTTCCAAGGAAACCAGCCGCTCCAGGCCGCGACGGAGGAAATATGCCCGCCGAAACCCTGGGAAAGAACGCCCAGGAGAAAAGGGGAAAACCCCGCAATCAACCCGGTTAAAAACCAAAAGAAACTTCGGGGACGGTCCGTTTTTTTCCCCTTGGGGAGGAACCAAAAGACCGCCGACAGGAGCAGGCACACCATCAACCAGGGGGTGAAACTCACCGAGCCCAACCCGGCGCAGAGGCCGAAAAGGAAAGCGTTCATTCTTACCGATTTTGGTTTTTTGGAATGCAGGAAGGCCCCGAGGATCAGAAGGCAAAGGAACTCAAAGAGGGGAATGGAAATCCCCTGGTGGCAGATCCTCCCGATCAAGAGGGGCCAAAAGGAAAATCCCAGCAGGCAGGAGAAAATAAAAGCGAGGGATTTGGGGAGGAAATGTTTGGCCGCCCAATATCCCGAAAGGAGAGTCAAAACCGATACCAAAGCCGCCGGAAGCCAGAGGCCCAGGAACGGGTTGGAGCCGAGCCTGAATAGGGAAGCCGTCAACCAGACGGTCAAGGGAGGGCTTTGGCCGAAGGTGAAAAAGAATTTCCAGCGCCAATGGCGGCTCAACTCCAGCGCCAGGGTGGTGATCCAGCCCTCGTCGAGGTTGGGCCAGCCTGGAAGGGTTTGGAGACCGATGAAGCGTAGCGCCAAGGCAACCGCGAACACCAACAAGAATATCCAGGATGGGACAGGCCTCCAGGAATCCACAGTGGCAAAAGGTCCCGCGCCCTTCGCGGACGGGGTTTTCCAAACCACCCAAAGCGGGATGCCCACCCCGAACAAGGCCAGGATAAACTGGGAAGATGCGCTCAATGTGAGGCAGGAGAGGGCGAGATTCAGTGATAAAAAAAAGACGAGATATAGGATTCTGTTGTTTTGATAGCCGGGGGAAAGCGGATGTGGCTTCAACATCCGCGCGACTCGTGGAAATATCCGGGATCCGAAGCCATTAAAGGTAACTGACGGATCTTTTGGGGGACTCGGGTTCGGCCTTCTTGGTTTTCCGGCGGCGCGAGGTTTTGGCGTCTGATTTCTGTTTATAGTGGAGGATCAATAGGATGCCGGCCACCAGCAGGTACATGATGCCGAACTCCGGGGCGGCCGTGAAACCAAATTTGTTCTGGAGGCCCGTTTCAGTCAGGCGGTAGGCGTGGATCAACCCCAGGAAAGACAGGACCGAAGCCGCGAAGGTCCACTCACTGGCTTTCAGGAATTTCCTCTCGATCATGTAGACCATGATGGCCGCGAAGATCATGGAGGTTAGAAGGAACCCCTGGCTCAGGAAAATCACCCCCCGGATGTAAAGCAGGCTCCCGAATTTATCCGCCGCCGCGAAAAGCGAGGACCCCGAGATGGCCAGCGTGGGCTCAATCACCATCTGGAGAACGAAGGCCGCGAAGGCGGGGATCAAGCCGAAGGCGACTGCCAGGGCATGGGCCTTGGGGATTTCCTGGAAGGCCTGCGCGGTGATGATGATGGCCACCCAAAGCAGGATTCCCAGGATGCATTCCTGCGGGATCACCTTAAGAAACAGGCTGATGCCGCCGAAAAGGCAAAGCAGGGTGATGATCACCCCGTTCAAGATGGAATAACCGTGCCGGGCGCCCATGGCCTTCCAACCCGGATGACCGATATAGATGGTGGTGGGAAAGGCGCTGCCTAGGAGGGCCGCCGCCAGGGTGGCCACGCCGTTGGTCATGAGGGAGGACTTCGTTTGGAAGCGGTCGCCGGCGGCCTCGGCGCTTTCCAGGTTCTGAAGGGACCCGATGACGTTAAAGAGACCCATGGGGAAAATGACCGCGAGGTATTTCCAGCCCATGGGGCTCAGGAGCAGGGCGAAAAGATCGCCTGGCACGGGCCGTGGCGGGTAGAAGGACCATTGGATCGGGTCGGTGGAGACGTTCAAGGGGATCCCGATAATGGCGTGGAAAGCCCAGGCCAGGAGGGTGCCCAGCAAGACCGCCAGGAACCCCCCGGGCAGGGAAAAGGGCCACTTGATCCGGGAGGAATAGGAGAGAAGGATCATCATCATGGGCAGAAGGCCGACCAGGGGGGAGGCAAAGATCTGGAAAATGAAACCCATCGCGATAAAGGTGATGGCGATGCCGGCCAGCGCGCAAAGCAGGGCCGCTCGGGGGGTGTTGCGCCTCAACCAATCCCCCACGAACGCGCCCGCGAATTCCATCACCCCGCTCAGGAAGCACGCGAGGAGGCCGGCCTGCCAGGCCAGCCGGGAGTCATGGGTTTCCTGGAAGATGGGGGCCATGACCAGGAAGATGAAGGCGATCAGGCTGGGAGTGTTGATGCCGAAGGGAAGGGCAGTTACGTCGGGACGGCCGGTGGAGAGGGCCAATCGGCGGGCCTGCCAGGCGTAGAAAAGATTTCCCAGGAGGATGGAAACAGCCGCTCCCGGGAGAATATGGCTGGTGATGAAATCCCCGGGAAGGCCGCAAAAGGCTTTGCAGAGTCCCATGACCAGCATGAGTTGGAGGAGATTGTCGATGAAGAGGCCGAAGAAACCGTCCAAGTCCCCCCGGGTGAACCAGGGAAGATACGGGGTTCCCGGTTTAACCCCCGAGCGGGAGAGTGGGGGAGCCGTGGTATTTTCTGGAACGTTCGGCATGGAAAGAGACTAAACGCACCGGGGAATCCGGTCAAGAAATTTCAACCCGTTATTTTCAAAGCCCAAACGGCAATCAGAAGGCCAATATTGTTTCCTGGTAAAGGCGGCCGAACCGGGTGGAGGATTCCACACGAAAGGTTTCCAGGCTATTAAAAAAAGAAAAGGCTTTCCTGTCCTTGATCCGGCCGTTCTTTTTTTCTGTCAGGTTGTTTTGCATTTTAAAAAAACGCAGGAGGTCTTGACACGGGTTCAGATAATCAGTATTACTGATTATCCTTAAGCTGATGAAAAGGATTATCAACTAAATGTCAACTTCCTTGACCAAAGAAAACAAGGCCGAAACCTGCGGGGGAAAGTGCGATTTTTCGGAGACCCTCCTGAGCCAAATGGGTTTCCTCATGGGGCGGGCCTCCCAGAAACTGCAGGAATTCCAAGCGGGGGTCTTGGGACCCATGGGATTGATCGGCAAACACCTGGGAATCCTCCTGACCCTCCAGGAAAAGGGCCTCATCAGCCAGCAGGAAATCGGCAAGTGCGTGCAAATCGACCGAACCACCATGGTGGACATGATCGACCATTTGGAAAAACTGGGTCTGGTGGAGCGCCGGGAACATCCCACCGACCGGCGATCCCACTCGGTGGCCCTGACGGAAAAGGGGAGAAAGACCCTGCAGAAGGCCCGGCAACTGGCCCAGGGGATCCAAACGAAATTTTTATCAGTGCTGTCCCCCGGGGAGCAGAAGAAACTTCTTCAGCTTCTTAGGAAATTGGTGTTAACCCATTACGCCCGCAAAACCGCGGGGAAGGGATGAGGCGCATGAATTGTCGAAGGATTCTATTCGTTTCAATCTTGGCCGCAAGCACGGCGGGTTGGGCCCAGGACCAGCCGCTCCCGGCGGGACAGACCCTGACCGTGGAGGAAGCCCAGCAGGAGGCGGTGGAGCGTTCCCCGTTTTACCACCAGGCCCAGGCTGCGGAAAGGGAGGCCTCCTGGGGCCAATTCGAGGCGCTTTCCCAAGGTTTCCTTCCGCATGTTTCCATCGGCGGAAAATATTTCATGAGCGAAAAATATGGGCAAGAAATGATTGCCTTTCCGGGCTCCGGCTCGATCCCTTTCATTGAGAATTTTCCAGTCGCCACCCTGGCTTTGGACGCGCAATATGACCTATTCGACGGATTGCAGAATATCCACAATCTTAACGCCGCCAACCATAGGCATGAAGCCGCGAAAATCCTTTCCGACTGGGCCGAATTCCAGCTGAGGGAAAACCTGCGGCTGGCCTTCTGCCAAGCCATGGCCGCCAAGAAGATTTCCGACATGGCGGACCAGAACGTGAAAACCCTGGAGGACCACCTTCGCATCGTTAATGACCAATTAGAGAACGGCCAGGCTACCAAGTACGACGTGCTTCGGGTGGAAGTCCAGCTCTCGGAGGCCAAAACGGACCAGATTTCCGCCCATGACAACGTCATCCTGACCCGGGAGAACCTGGCGCGCGCCATGGGGCTGAAGAAGGACGACCGTCCCCTCTCGGGGGAATTACCGGTCCTGGACGCCGCCGCCATCATGGCTGACGTCCAAACCGTGGATTTCAAGGACCGCCCCGACCTGAAGGCGAAGGAACTCCAAGCGCAGGCCGCTTTGGACCAGAGCGCGGCCGCCCATTCCTTCTGGTTTCCCCGGATTTCCCTCATGGGGGAATGCCAATGGTATGACGCCCAGGATTATTCTTCCTTGAACCCTCCAGTCATTACCAACTCGGGGAACTTCAATAATAGTTATTTTATTGGTGCCGCCGCCACCTGGGACATCCTGGACGGGGGTTTGTCGGTGGCGAAGGCCAACGAGGCCAGCGAGAAGGCGAAGGAATCGAAGGATGACCTGGAAGCCTCCCAATTGGACGCGCCCTACAACTACGACCTTTGGAAGCGGCGGCTGGTGTCCAACGTGGCCATTTACCAGGCCAAGCTCACCGACATTGACAAGGCCCAGGAAAGCGTCCGACTGGCCACACTGGGTTTCAAAGCGGGAACCCGGACCACCACGGACGTCCTGGACGCAGAGCTGGACCTGTTCCGGGCCTCCGCGGGGGTGGTGCAGGCCCAAGTCTCCGCCATCGAGGCGTTGGTCAACCTGGAAATGGCGGTGGGAAAGAGGATCGGCCATGAGTAACGGGAGGAAAAATTTATTCATTAGGGGAGCCGTTATTATCGCGGCGGTGCTGGCCGCGTTTTTCATCGTGCGCGCATACCTTTGGGAATCCACCGACGACGCCTATGTCCAGGCCCATTCCTTGATGCTTTCGGCCCGGATCGGCGGGACCGTTCAAAAAGTGCTGGTGGACGAGAACGACAAGGTCAAGGCGGGCCAACTCCTGGCGCAAATCGATGACCGGGACTACTCCGCGGCCTACAACCAGGCGGTGGCCGACGAGGCCTCCATCCAGGCCGACTTGGAGCAGGCCTCGCTTGATTACGAAAGAGTTTCAAAACTTTACAAGGAAGCGGCCGTCTCCAAACAGCAATATGACGCGGCCCTGGCCCGCTTCCGGAACCTCCAGTCCCGGCTGAAAGCCGACCAGTTCAAGGCCGACCAAGCCAAGCTGAACCTGGGCTACACCCAGATCACCGCGCCTGAGGACGGGGCCATCGCCAAGAAGTCGGTGGAACCCGGCATGGTGATTCCTCCCGGCCAGGCTTTGTTCGGTTTTGTGAGTTCCCAGGAACGGTGGGTGACGGCTAATTTCAAGGAAACCCAGCTTTCCCGCGTCAAGATCGGGCAGAAAGTGGACGTCGAAGTGGACGCGCTGAACGGGAAGAAATTACAGGGAGTGGTGGATTCCATAGGTTCCGCCACGGGTTCCACCTTCACACTGCTTCCCCCGGACAATTCCACGGGTAACTTCACCAAAGTGGTCCAGCGGGTACCGGTCAAGATCAAGCTCTTGAACCTGACTTCAGAGGCTATCGACCGCTTGGCGGCGGGCCTTTCCGCGGTCGTGGACGTTCGGGTCCATTAATATTCGGTTGGGATATCAGGCCCGCCTGTGATCGGGTTTAATCCCAAGTTGAATATAAAGGGTTCTTCTTATGAAATCCGAAAAAGGGATTCCCCCGAACCCGGCATGCCGGGATTCAGCAAGACCCTGACGGACGATCAGGTCTGGAAGCTGGCCCTTTTCCTCTAGCACATGGATTCCTTGCCCGCCAAAGCGCAGATCGCCTGGAAAGCTATCCCTAGCGCCGCGAATCTGCCCTGAGTGGTTCGATTGGGCTCACCACTGGTTTGTCGAACGGGCCAGTACGCAAGGCCTGCAATCCAGTTCCTGATACTCAGTAACCCAATTCCGAGCACCCAAAACCCATTAAAGGGCCTCAACCCCCTAAACGGAACCGGACGAACCCATTAAACGGGGCGGAACCCATTAAACGGAGCCGGGCGAACCCATTAAACGGGAGATAAACTGCCCACAAACCCAGTGTCATTTGCCGGTAGGGGAGGATAACCCGCCCACAAATCCAGTGTCATTTACCGGCAGGGGAGGATAACCCGCCCACATTCCCAGTGTCATCTGCCGGAAAGGGAGGATAACCCGCCCACAAACCCAGTGTCATTTGCCGGTAGGGGAGATAAAGTGCCCACATTTCCAGTACAGGGGAGGATAACCCGCCCACATTCCCAGTGTCATTTGCCGGAAGGGAGGATAAACCGCCCACATTTCCGGTGTCATTTACTGGCAGGGGAGATAACCCGCCCACATTCCCGGTAGAATCTGTCGGCGGGGGGGATAAACTGCCCACATACCCGGTAGACACTATCGGCAAAACCGGTAGACAAGCCCGAAAACCAGTAGACACCGTCGGCAAAACCGGTAGAAAAAGCAGAACCGCTAGAATGCACAGGAGGATAAACGCCCACATTCTCGATGTCATTTGCCGGTAAGGGGCCTGTCTACCGAAGCCGCCTGTCCCTCGACCAGTCTTCCGTAGCTTTTAGCGAAGGAAGAAGCTCGAAGAGCGTAGTGAGATAGCGAAGGTGGGTCAATACTGGTACCACGGGCTTCGAGACTGTGTCATAACTCAGTTTTGGACAACCGGACCCATTTATTTATTGAAGTTTTGGGCCATGAAGTCTTCAAAAAAGCTTTTATGACACAGTCTCTTCGCTCGTGGGGCTCCATTGGACCATGTCCAGCGGAACGGCCAAGTCAAAACCGGCGCTATGGTGGATGCCTTGGGAAGTCCAAGGCGGACCGTGGTCCGTAACCTGAACAAGTTAATCGCCGATGGGCGGTTGGTCAGGGAAGGCAATGGCGCCGGCGCGGTTTACCGGCTCAACAACAACCTGAAAGAAGATAGGTTTAATTAACCATCCAACTGGGTCCGAATTACTTAAAATGTTGTCTGTCAGCTAGGCCCCATAAATTTACATTGTTGAATGTTCACTATCGTCCGTTGCGGAGCGGGTGATCAGGCACCTTTTTTTTGGTTGAACGTCTCTGAACTTAGTGGAAGGGCGGTGGGTTGGAACTACGACGACCTCTACCGTTTGATCAACGAGACGGTCACAAGTCCAAAACCAGCCGACCCGACGGGAGGGGTGACCTACACCTATGACCCCGTGGGGAACCGGCTAACGAGAAATTCGAGTTTAACAGGCATTTCAAACCAAAACCTCGTATATGACGGTACCGGGGATGATCGGATGACCTCGGATGGAGCCTCACCCTCGGCAAATTATAGTTACGACCTCAACGGCTCAGTCACCCAGGCCGGGCCTTCAGGGTCTGTGACGGTTTACACCTATGACAGCTTGGCCCGGTTGACAAGTGTTACGGCACCGAGCCTAGCGGAAACATTTATCTATGACGGGGATGGAAACAAAGACAGCCAGACTATTAACGGTGTAACCACTAATTTCCTGGTCGATACCCATAGCCTGACCGGCTATGCACAAGTGGTAGATGAAATACAAAATGGAAGCGTAACCCGCACCTACACTTATGGAACTAGCCGCATTTCTGAAGACCAATTCAATGGAACAAGCTGGAACTTGAGTTACTTCGGCTATGACGGTCAGGGCTCTGTTCGTTATTTAATGGACTCAAACGGAAATATAACTGACCAACTGGACTATGATGTCTTTGGAACGCTGATAAATCAAACCCACGTGGGAACACCAACACCAAATGTTTATTTCTATGATGGAGAACAATTAGACGAGGATACCGGGAACTACTATTTAAGAGCCCGCTGGATGAATCCTGGAATTGGAAGATTTCAGACGATGGACACGTTTGAGGGTGATCCAAATGATCCTCTGACATTACATAAATATTCCTTTGGCTCTAATAATCCGGAAAATATGATTGATCCAAGTGGTAATGAAGGAGAAGAAGGTAATCCTACAATTAATGTCCAATTACCAAAATGGCCTGCTAATGAAGTTTCTAATGTCATGAATGCAGTGGAGGGGATAGGATGGAATAATCAGCAAATTCAAAATTCTCTTTATAGAGAATGCGGAGATTTTTTATCTGGGGTTGATGACGTATTCCTTGTTTACCTGGATAAAGCTCACGTGGAAATAAACGACCAAAAATGGTCTCGAAAATACAATCTGCCACTTCCGCCAGTTCAACCTCCTTTTTTAACAGCTGGTCAACAAAAAGAACTTACTGATGATCCAAATGCTATGGACCGATATAACAATATAGGTTTGGCTGTGGCACAAGCAAGGCAGGAAGATAGTAATGGATCTGATCCAACATTCAATGCAATCTATTTCCGTGATAGAACCACCTCTAGTAAAGTTAACACTGTAGATACAGATAAAAATGGGGTACAGCATATAAATAATTATGATGGTTTTTTACACACGCAAAGACATGTTAAAGGGCTAGAAGAAAAAAAGGTGCTTATACTCACAAATATACAGATATATGGGCTTGCACTTTCGGGAGGCCATTAAAATGAAAATATTATCTTTTACCATCTTGATTTTATTAACGAATCTCGTTTTTGGTCATAACATAATTAATGAAATGAAATATGTGGATTCTGCTCTTAAAGTAACTAGGTTGTTCGACGATAAAAATGAGTATAAAAAATTAAAAATAAATATAGATAAAGAAATAAAATTTGATTCCATCCATGGTGGGCACGAAGGCGCATTTTTAATAATTAGAACAGATACAAATCGGGCGTCTTTTTTGAATTTATATTTTGATGCACAAGATAAAATTACAGTAATGATGGATGCAGACGTTGATATTAAAAAAGATGGGACGTTTATAATTGGCGATCATGGCGGCCCAATTGAAAGAATCGATGATTCCATTAAAAATTTATTAAAGTGTGTACCAAATTTATTTCTATTGGATATAGAAGTTAAACCAAATATTATTTTAAAGATGAAAGAAAATTATCTTACCGATAAACAAATAAAAATATTGAAATATATATTTGAAACCTACAGCACTTATCCCCATGGCCGTGATGAAATGGATGCAGAGAACTGGTCTATATATTGCAAATCCACCAAAAATTTAAAATCCAATCTAAATCAGGATGTTACAGAAATTTTTGCAATCTATAAAATGCCAATAGGGGTGAGAGGAAATGGTGGCATATTTGGAACTTTTAGCATGGAAAATGATAACAAGATTAATCCAATTTTGTTTGCAGGTATTAATACAGAAGATAAAACAAATAGGAAATTAGAAGTATTTGAGGATCGTGATACACCGAGAATTGGTAATTTAAAAGAAATTAATAAAGAATTAAAAATAATAAAAGATATCAATCCGGTTAAGATTCAAATCACTCGAAAAGTTAACCGCCAAATTATTTTGAAACCATTAAAATAATGATTTCAGGCTATTAATGACTTTTTATAATCAATTGAAAAAGAAGATGATTTCATGAAACATTTAATGTTTATTTTGATTTTAGTTATTCCTCAAGGGGTGGCCTTAGGGACGGCACTGCCCACACCCGTCAACGTTCACATTCAACGTTCTCCCATGGACAAGATTGTCATCCGTCTCCGACAACAGAATATCCAAATCCAACGGGATTTAAGGGCGGGCAAGCTGACCAAGGACCAAGCCAAAGCCCTTAAGCCCGGATTTCCCAGATGAAATTACCTTTCGAGTATAATAAGGCGTCGTTTGGCCATACAAACAAAGGTTTTTCTTCACTTTGGGGACCACGAGAGGGGGGAATGCAATGGGTGAAAGGGGAAAAGACGCTCTTCGGGTGGTTTTTGATCCTGGTCTCAAGCTGGAGTTCCATGGCGCGAAGGTCACTTCCGATGGCGGGTTGATTCCCTATCGTGAACTCGATGAAGCCTTTGGTTTGACTGACAGAACGGAAAACCTTCTGAGGGATCGGCGAACCGGCAAGAATACGCAACATACGATGACGGCGCTTTTGCGGCAATCAATCTACAGCCGCCTAGCCGGTTACGAGGACACCAACGACGCAGAACGATTGAGTGTTGATCCGGCGATGCGGCATGTGATCGGAGGACGGGCCAAGGAAAAACAAGCTGCCTCCACCAGCCAGATGGGACGTTTCGAGACGGAAGTTCTCACCCAGTCGAAGAACCAGACCGGTCTGATTGACCTATCTGGCCAATGGATTGATGGTGTCCATGAAAAAAAGCCCATCCAGCAGATTATTCTCGACATGGACAGCTCCGTGAGTGAAACCTACGGGGACCAAGAAGGTTCCTTGTACAACGGTTACTTCGGCTGTACCTGTTACCATCCCCTGTTTTGTTTCAACCAGTTTGGCGATTTGGAACGGGCAATGTTGCGCAACGGCAATGTGGCCAGCGCCCACGAGTGGCGGTCGGTTCTTGAACCAGTGGTTGTCCGTTATCGGGGTCTTTCCATCAGCCGTTTTTTCCGGGGTGACGCGGCCTTCGCCCGTCAGGAACTATACGAGTACCTAGAAGACGAAGGATACCTTTATGCGATCCGCCAACCCGCCAATGGCGTGCTACAAAGAGAAATTGAGCCATTTTTGACCCGTCCCGTGGGCCGCCCTTCCCACAAGCCGGTTGTCCGGTATCACAGCTTCCAATACCAAGCCGTCAGCTGGGACAAACCCCGCCGCGTGGTGGCGAAGATTGAGCATCACAACGGCGAACTTTTCCCGAGGGTGGGTTTCATCGTGACGAACATGCGACGACCGGCACCCCAGGTGGTGAAGTTCTACAACGGAAGAGGTACGGCTGAGCAATGGATCAAGGAGGGAAAGTACGCGATGAAGTGGACAAGACTAAGCTGCCACGACTTCGCGGACAACCAAGTAAGGTTGCAACTATTTGCACTGGCTTACAACTTGGGCAACTTCCTTCGCCGTCTAGCCCTGCCAGAACTGGTGAAGCATTGGTCGCTGACGACGTTGCGAGAAAAACTTATCAAAATCGGAGCTAACGTTATCCGCCATTCGCGGTACGTGGTTTTCCAGATGGCGGAGGTGATGGTTACCCAACGCCTGTTTGCTGAAATCCTTGGACGGATAAGGCTACTGGCGATGGTAAGGCCGCGAGCGCCAGTACTGCGATAACCGCAGGAACACTTCATGGCTTCAACCGGATCAACCATCGTGGGATAGGTGTGCGTTCACAACGAGAATTGGCTTTCTGGAAGGTCATTTTCAACTTTTTTGGGGCACAGAAACCCTTTTTTGGGCTCATTTCGCTGGCCTTGGGCCAGAAAATTCCGGATACGGGTGGAAGAAGCGGGGGGGGGGAATATAATGAGAAACAAATTACCCGGCAATGTTTTCAGAGAAGGTCATCTGGGAAATTCCGGTTAAGAACGGACAAAGATAGCATGTATGGGCCAGCAACCTACGTAGTAGCTTTGATCAATAGTAGCTGATCAAAATAACGCGGGTTGCTCCTGGTAAGGAGCCTATCCGCATACGGAGGGCTGACCCATGGGAAATAATAGGAACAAAGATAGCATGTATGGGCCAGCAACCTACGTAGTAGCTTTGATCAATAGTAGCTGATCAAAATAACGCGGGTTGCTCCTGGTAAGGAGCCTATCCGCATACGGAGGGCTGACCCATGGGAAATAATAGCACGGTGGTAGGGCTGGATGTTCATAAGGAAACGATCACGATTGCAGTTTTAAGGCCCGACAAGGATCGTCCTGATCCCTCGGTTACGGTTGAAAATCAGCCATCAATCATTGAAAAGAAAGTACGGGAACTTAATCGCCGCCATGCCCCACTGGAATTCGTTTATGAGGCTGGGCCTGGGGGATTTGCTTTGTATAGGCAGATTACCCAATTGGGACACCCTTGTGCGGTGATTGCGCCCGCATGGATGCCGATGAAACCTGGGGACCGAGTCAAGACGGACCGAAAGGACGCAGAAAAGCTGTCTTGGTATTGGCGCATGAGGGATTTGAAAGAAGTCCGGGTACCCACGCCCGAAGAAGAATCCGTGAGGGATTTGCTGCGTGTCCGGGAAGATGTTCTCGCAAACCAGTTGAGAGCCCGTCATCGGTTATTGAAATTCCTGCTTAGGCAAGGCCGGATTTATCGGGGTGGCAAACACTGGACCCAAGCCCATAGGGAATGGTTGAGACACCAGAAGTTTGAGCTGCCAAATCTCGTAAAGACCTATGAAGCGAATTACCGAATTTTGGCTGAGATTGACGTGCACTTGGCTGATTTGAATTGTGAAGTTGAATTGCTGGCACAAGACGAGAAATATCGAATTGCTGTCAGCTATTTGAAATGCCTGAAAGGCGTTAACACACTCACGGCCATGACTTTATTAGCAGAAAGCGGAGATTTCAGGCGGTTTAAAAACGCCCGCAGTTATATGCGATATACGGGAATGGTCAGTTGGGAAGACAGCACCGGAAGCCATGTTTACCGGGGCGGGATTGTCAAATCCGGAAATGCCCATTTGAGGCGAGTGCTAGTCCAAGGGGCATGGACCTATCAGCTACGAAGCCTTGGGAGTCCAACACTCGCTAAACGGAGAAAAGGTTGTCCCCCGGAAGTTATACATTTAGCACGAAAAGCTGATGAACGTTTGCATTTGAAGTTTCGGCGGATGGTAAGCCGAAACAAACGGTCTCAGGTGGCGGTAGTGGCCATCGCACGGGAATTGGCTGGCTTTATCTGGGCGATTGGACAGATGATCCCATCCGATCAGTAATAGATCCGATGAGAAGAAAAAGAAGGACGAGCTCTGATTTCAGGAGCGTGGCGCGGCACGGAGAACCCTCGACGACCCCTTGTGCAATGAAGTCTTATTTCATGACGCACGGACAAAGATCGAGGCAGCTCCCGACGACAGGTCATCATGCGTCCCTGCCCTTTGGGGTAATACGCGAATATCAGTTTGATCAACCGTCGGAAATGGCTACGCTCTTGGAATCAGGGCTCTGTCGTGCTGGTCCGTGAAAAGACCAACACCCTAGAATCTGAAGGTTGACTGGCCCATACATATCAGGGGTCAGGCCTACAATTTACACTTTATAACCACTGATTATTTAATAAAATACCGATATGCCAAGGCCAAAACGGATTCATTATGAAGGGGCCGTGTATCACGTCACTTCCCGCGGGAATGAGCGCCGCAAGATAGTGATGGATGACTCGGACCGATGGTTATTCCTGAGAATTCTCGGGGAAATGATCGGGGAAAACGGGATCGTATGCCACGCCTGGGTTTTAATGGACAATCATTACCATCTTTTACTGGAAACCCCGCAAGCCAATTTATCCGTGGCCATGAAACATCTGAACGCCCAATATACCCAGCGATTCAACAAGAAACACCACAGGACTGGTCATTTATTCCAAGGCCGGTATAAGGCCATCGTTATCGAGAAGAACAGTTATTTACAGGAATTATGCCGGTATGTGGTATTGAATCCCGTCCGGGCCAAGATGGCCAAGCAACCGGGGGGATGGAAATGGAGCAGTTACCGGGCCACGGCAGGCCTGGAAAGGCCGGAACCATGGTTGGAGGTGGATTGGATCTTGGGACAATTTGGGAAAGAGAGGAAAAGAGCCCAAAAGGCCTATAGGGAATTTGTGGAAGAGGGAATGGGGAGAAAAGAAACGCCATGGGAAAGGTTGCATTCCAGGGTTTACCTGGGCGGGAAAGAATTTTTAGACCATGTCCATGAAATGGGACAAAAACACAAACACTTGGATATTCCGAAATACCAAAAACATGTGGTGAAACAAAACCCGGAAGCCTTATTAAAAAAGGTGGGGGAAATATACGGTATGAAGCCCGGGGAAATACTGAAAGCGGGGAAAAGAAGGAGCGAAGCGAGGGAGGCGGCGGTATATTTGCTGAAGAAGGAAGCGGGATTAAGCCTGAGGGAAATAGGGGAAAGAATGGGAGTGGGTTTTTCAGCGGTGGGGAACCAATGGGCAAAGGTCAAAAAGAAGCTGGGGACGGATAAAAGGTTTGCTCAAAGACTTGTAAAGTGTAAATTGTAGGCCTGACCCCTGATATGTATGGGCCAGTCAACCTTCAGATTCTAGGGTGTTGGTCTTTTCACGGACCAGCACGACAGAGCCCTGATTCCAAGAGCGTAGCCATTTCCGACGGTTGATCAAACTGATATTCGCGTATTACCCCAAAGGGCAGGGACGCATGATGACCTGTCGTCGGGAGCTGCCTCGATCTTTGTCCGTGCGTCATGAAATAAGACTTCATTGCACAAGGGGTCGTCGAGGGTTCTCCGTGCCGCGCCACGCTCCTGAAATCAGAGCTCGTCCTTCTTTTTCTTCTCATCGGATCTATTACTGATCGGATGGGATCATCTGTCCAATCGCCCAGATAAAGCCAGCCAATTCCCGTGCGATGGCCACTACCGCCACCTGAGACCGTTTGTTTCGGCTTACCATCCGCCGAAACTTCAAATGCAAACGTTCATCAGCTTTTCGTGCTAAATGTATAACTTCCGGGGGACAACCTTTTCTCCGTTTAGCGAGTGTTGGACTCCCAAGGCTTCGTAGCTGATAGGTCCATGCCCCTTGGATTAGCACTCGCCTCAAATGGGCATTTCCGGATTTGACAATCCCGCCCCGGTAAACATGGCTTCCGGTGCTGTCTTCCCAACTGACCATTCCCGTATATCGCATATAACTGCGGGCGTTTTTAAACCGCCTGAAATCTCCGCTTTCTGCTAATAAAGTCATGGCCGTGAGTGTGTTAACGCCTTTCAGGCATTTCAAATAGCTGACAGCAATTCGATATTTCTCGTCTTGTGCCAGCAATTCAACTTCACAATTCAAATCAGCCAAGTGCACGTCAATCTCAGCCAAAATTCGGTAATTCGCTTCATAGGTCTTTACGAGATTTGGCAGCTCAAACTTCTGGTGTCTCAACCATTCCCTATGGGCTTGGGTCCAGTGTTTGCCACCCCGATAAATCCGGCCTTGCCTAAGCAGGAATTTCAATAACCGATGACGGGCTCTCAACTGGTTTGCGAGAACATCTTCCCGGACACGCAGCAAATCCCTCACGGATTCTTCTTCGGGCGTGGGTACCCGGACTTCTTTCAAATCCCTCATGCGCCAATACCAAGACAGCTTTTCTGCGTCCTTTCGGTCCGTCTTGACTCGGTCCCCAGGTTTCATCGGCATCCATGCGGGCGCAATCACCGCACAAGGGTGTCCCAATTGGGTAATCTGCCTATACAAAGCAAATCCCCCAGGCCCAGCCTCATAAACGAATTCCAGTGGGGCATGGCGGCGATTAAGTTCCCGTACTTTCTTTTCAATGATTGATGGCTGATTTTCAACCGTAACCGAGGGATCAGGACGATCCTTGTCGGGCCTTAAAACTGCAATCGTGATCGTTTCCTTATGAACATCCAGCCCTACCACCGTGCTATTATTTCCCATGGGTCAGCCCTCCGTATGCGGATAGGCTCCTTACCAGGAGCAACCCGCGTTATTTTGATCAGCTACTATTGATCAAAGCTACTACGTAGGTTGCTGGCCCATACATGCTATCTTTGTCCCGTGTGAATTGATTACTTAAATATTGGCTTATTTAAACGGCATAAAGAGGTGTTAAGTGATAAAAAAATTTTTTATATATATAGTTGTTGTTGGCTTTTCGTTACCTGTGCTTGCTGAGTCACCAGTGGCGCCGCCAGATAATGGTCTTCCTCCACTTCAACAATCGAATAACAATTTGACCTCTGCCCTAGGTAATGATTATTTCCAAAACGTCTATGATGACCTTCCCCCTGCTCAAATAATGGACGCGAGTTTACTTCCAAAACCAACCCCTATAGTTACCTATCACAATTATTCTAATGGGAGCAGTATTCCAATTCGTCAACCAACACCCACTTTTTGCCAGGAAATTCAACAAGCCAGAAAAAACGATCCTCATTGGGTTAGTGATTTTTCAACCGTTATTTCTCATGGAAAGGGGGATTTAATGTTGCGCTCTGATATTTTTTCTTCGGATTTAATAATATTACATCGTCTTTTTAATGACCCATTAGCTGATGTTTTTATGAAGTTAACTGCTGCCGCAGGAATCGCTGATTTATGGGACCAACTAAATAAAAAACATCCTTCAGATAAAGCCAGAGCCAATTTTGAGGCTTGGACAAAATATTTCACGCAGTCATGGAATTCGGTAGATATGGGGCAAGCTTGGGACGTAAATGATAAATGTATTGCAACCCGAAACCTCCTTTATGGGTTGGAAAAGAATCTCAATAGTGATTATGCAAATACCCCGGAAGGTAAAACGGAAGCGAAAAGTAGTCCCCATTGTTACGATCCCATTGATTTGATTGCGAAGGGGATGGCCTTGAAAGGGAAATTAGTCTGCGGAAGATTTAGAGTAATCCAAAAAATTGATGAAAAAAGTTACCTTGTAGGACTGCCATATACAGGAGAACCGAGTATTGACAATAGCTCATTTGTGGTTTTTGGTAACTCGAAAACGGATAGCGATTTTGATTATTACGATAATGAAATGGTGAATCTCATAGTTATCGTCGCAGGAACTTATAGCTATCTGACTGTGACCGGAGCCAATGCCACAGTTATTAAACTCAAAGATTGGAAAAAAAATACAGCAAACAATAACTAATTTGTTGGCCCTCACACAAAAAAGTCCAGGCCAACATTTGACACTTTACAAAAAAGCTCGCCCCTTAGAAACTTATTTATGCCTTGACTCAAGAGAATCCGTTATGAAGGTGCCGTTTACCATGTGACGAATAGGGGTAACGAGCAAAAAATCTTTTGGGATGATACAGATCGGTGAAAAAAGGGGCCTGGCCAACGCAAAAGGTGCTTGGCACCAAGCTCCTCAGCTTGTTGCAGGGCCCCGCTCCGCATGCAGACCTTCCTTAAACCATTCAAAGAGGTCTGTATAGTACCGATTTCCATCAATAATCCCGGCCATAGGCCGGGATTAACACATGGATGAATCGGCACAGCGAGTGGCAGTTGAACACTCAACACTTTAAATATTAATTAGCTCCTACAATAGAGCTTTAAACATTCGCAAGATAAGTTTTTCCACTTGGAAAGCCTTATCGCGTACTAGAGTTTCAAAAGAGACGTATAAAAGACGGGAGGGGAATGAAATGAAAAAGGCCATAATCCTGATTCTGGCGGGTTGGGGATTCGCGGGCGGCCTCCTGGCCGGAACGGTCGGGATGGGGGTGAAAGGAGGGGTGGATTTCGCGAGCCAGACAAGCCCGAATCCAATCGTGGAAAACTTAATCGGTATTACCGGCGGGCTTTACGTGGATATCCCATTGAACGATGTTTTATCCCTCCAACCCGAAGCCGATTTCGTCATGAAGGGGAATCAAATCACGGCACATGGGGTGCCGATTACCGATAGCTATGGAAACATTATTGGCATAACTAACGTGAACCAGACTGAGCGTTTCAACTATCTGGAATTTCCCCTCTTATTGAAGGCGAAAGTCGGCGAAATTTCGGATTGGAAAGTTTACGTGTATGGCGGGCCTGAGATAGCGACACTTTTGAATGAAACCACAAGTATCACCAATACGGCATGGCCAAACCCAGCTCCCTCGGACAATACGCGATATTATCCCGGAACGGATTGGGGGTTGGTCCTGGGGATCATGGCGGAGGTTCATCGATTTGTGATGGAAACACGCTACGACCTGGGTTTGAGTTCAGCTTCCATGAATGCCGTCGCAGACAGGTCCTCCGGAGAAAACAGGGTCCTTTCCGTACAGGTGGGTTACCAGTTATATTAAAGAGTAAGGGGACGTGAGAAAAAAGGAATCAGACTCGACCTGGACGAAGTCCTTAACGCGGGGATTGGATTTGCCGGAGGGCCTCATAAAGAACGATGCCCACCGAGGTGGAGAGGTTCAAGCTCCTGATGGAATCGTCTTTCTGGGGGATCCGGTACAGCTTTTTTTTGTAGGTCTCGTAAAAACCTTTCGGGAAACCCGCCGTTTCCTTGCCGAAAACCAGGTATCCCCCCTTTGAAAAGTCCGCCTCCCAGAATAGTTTCGATCCCTTGGTGGAAAAGAAAAACAAAGGAACCTGGGGCGGCAGGGACTTGAGGAAATCCTCCCAAGTGGTGTGGCGGTGGAGCGGGACCTTGTCCCAATAATCCAAACCCGCCCGAACGACTTCCTTGTTGTCCAGGTGGAATCCCAGCCGGCCTACCAGGTGCAATTCTGCTCCCGCGCCCAGGCAGGTTCTGCCGATATTTCCCGTATTCCATGGGATTTCCGGTTCAATTAACACGATGTGAAGCATATTCTCCCTTTAGGTAATGCGACCTTTTCAGTCCATCATCCGTCTAAATTATACAGGTTGGAAAAACATGGGCGGGAGGAAGAAGATGAAAAAGTTTATTTTTTGGATGGTTGTTTTGGCTTTCATTGCCAGTGTCGGACCGGTAATGGCCAAGGGTGGAGGAGTTGCTTCCGGCAAAGGATTCGTGTCAGGATCTTCCGGTACCGGTGGAACCGGCGGTGGTAAAGCAGCCCATAAAGGGAGTCCCAAGAAACACCACAAGAAGCCGAGGAAGAGCGCCAAACCAGGAAACAATAACGGGGCTACTAACAAGCAAAACACTGAAACCACTACTAGTTCCTCGACAGGCGCGAAACAGTAAATCTTAAGTCCAATAGAAAATAAAAAAGGCAGGAAATATTCCCGCCTTTTTTCATTCCTGTCGAAATTCTAACTTCCCCTCAATCTCCCTCTTTCGGAGGGGGAAACTTCTAAACCAAACCCCATTTACCAAAGATGTATCGGACAATTAAGGCGGGGCATAGGCCGCGTGAAAAGTTTCCCGGGCGTGGATTCCACGGCCGGTGGCCGGGTCCCTGGCCACGGTTTCATTGAATTGATTGCCGATGAAGCTGAAATGCCTCCGGTGGATGCGCGGAGGTTTTCGGGATCCCGAGGCGTCGATATAGGTCACCACCCAGTTTCGAAAGCTCTCCACGATGCCCGCGTGCGTGAACTTGTCGCGGTCGTCGATCCTCCCGTCGTGGTTGATGTCGTAGGTCTTGTTGAAAATGAGGATGTCGCCAGGCTGGATGTCCGCAGCCCTTTTTCTCCGGGCCTTGCGCTGGGTCAGGTAGTAGTTCAGGTCGTAAACCAAGTTATGGTTGTATTTGCGACGGTTCAGGAAGGCGTTCATGCTCCTGGAATGGTAGCAAGCCAGTACGAAATGGGAACAGTCCACTTTCCAGTTGGGACGGGTTTTCAGGAATTCCTCGGCGTTGTGAATAGCCTCTCCAGCGGAGGCCGCCTCTTCGGTTTCACCCATCTCGTACCGGATTGGAGCGCATCCCGATAAGTAAGCCGCCAAGAGAATAAGAAGAAACCAAACCGGACCCGCCTGTGGATGGCGATAGGTTAATATCAATTTTAAAAAAATCGGTTTTTTTTGTTTATTATTCTGAAGGGTTTTCATAAAAATTTCCGGTTTAAAACGAGGAAGTCCTACTTCTATTCCTGGCGGCATTATTTTTTTAAACCGATACGGTTTCCTCGGGCGATCAAGGAATGAATATTAGCGAAGGCCACGGAGAGGGCGAGGTTGCTCGAGGTGGCCAGGTATTTGGGAACCCATGCGGGGCTGAAGCAGCCCATTCCCTTGCGGATATCCCCCATGTTTGGCCCTTCCACGTGCGGGGAAAACATTCCCAACATTTGGGCCTTAAAGGGAGCCAGGGGGCTTTCCTCCAGGTCCAGTAGGGAGGCCGTCCCCAAGTTGAACCAGTGGTATCCTTTTTCCTTGGCCCAAATCATCGTTTCTGTCAGAAGATAATCCTCAAAGACCGGGCCTTGCTCCGTCGCGGACCTCAGAAGGTCCACGGCCAATTCCTCACGGCCGCTGGCCGGGAGCAGGTTGGCGAATGCCGCCACACGCCCCTCTTCCCGGAGAAGAGCCAGGGGGAATTTCTCAAGGTAGACGGGATGGAAGAAACCCATGGAAAAACCCTTCTCGCGGGTCTTGTTGCGGCTTAACCAGCTCTCTGACGCGGCTTTCAATTCCTCCCAGGGAATCCCCTTTGCTCCCGGTTCCAGGACCTCGAAGGAATAGTCCTCATTTCCCTTCAACCTTTGCCGGATTTCCCTCAGCTCGGATGGGAGGGTTGTTTCGGCTTTGAATTTATCCAGGGAAACCCTCGCTTCCTCCCCGATCTTCTGGACCGTCATTCCCAAGTCCAGGTAAAACTGGAAATGATCCTTGTCCACCAGGTAAAAGAGGGCCCAGGCCTTCTTGCGGCGGCACAGGTCGCGGAACTTTTGGGCCAGTTCCTCCCCCTCCTTCGTTCCCCCGACCGGATCACCCAGGGCGGTCCAACATTTGCCCTCGATGGCGTACATCACGAAGGCATCCCCTTTTTTATTAAATAAGAGGGCCTTATCCCCGAGCAAGGCCAGGTGTGGATAGGAACGGCGCGATTTCCCGATGGGTTCCAGGACTTTTGAAAGATCGGAAGGGCTTGGGAACTCCGTTTCCGGCTGGGAAGGAGAGAGCAATGTCACTATGGAAAAAATAAGAAGGGTCATGGCCGTGGCCAGGTTGGATCTCAGGAACCTCGCGGCGTCCTCGTCCAGGGCGAAGGTGGTCCAAAGGTCGTTTGAATAATCCTCGATGTAGCGGTAATTAAAAACACCCACCCAGATGCATCCCAACCAGACAAAAAGCACCGCGGCCACCCAGAGGGGAGGATAGCGCTGCTGGATGAGGGAGGATTTCCTGGGGAAATAGGCCCGGGTGGGCAGGAGGAGAGCGAAAAGAATAAGAAGCACGAGGGCTTCCGTGTAGTCAAAGCCCTTGAAAAGGCACCCGAGGAGTCCAGCCCCCAGAAGGATGAGCGAGAGGGTGTGGGCTCCCTCCAGGCGCTGCTGGAGGCCACGGGCAGCCACCATCAACAGTGCCCCCACAAGCCCCACGAGGAGGTGGGAGGATTCCAGGAAGGGTAGGGGAAGGTACTCCGAGAGCCAGGCCATCTGCCGGGGAGCCTCGGGGGACGCGTTCGAGTAAAGAACCAGCGCCCCGCACAGGAACAATAGCACCGAAAAGACGTGAGGCGCGAAATCGGGCGCCCAGCGGTTCAGGATCTGCAGGGCCCTCTTGAAGCCTTGTTTGTTCCGGATGATTTCGTTCCCCGAGAAAAGCCCCAAGCCCAGGACGAAGGGAATAAGGTAATAAACCATCCGGAAAGCCAGGAGAGCCCCCAAGACGTCCGCGGCATGAAGCACGGGGGAAAGGAGGACCACGATGATGGTTTCTAGGACCCCTAGGCCTCCCGGCACCTGACTGGCGAAACCCACCAGCTGGGCCAGGAGGTAGATGGCCATAAAAGAGGGAAAGGACACAGAGGAGTGGGGTAATAAGAGGAAAAGCGCGGTCCCGGAGCAGGTCCAATCCAGGCAGCCGGCCGCCATTTGTCCCAAGGCGATTCCCAGGGAAGGAGTGGGGAAGGACCATTTCCAAATGCGGATGGTTTTCTTGAAGAGCACGCACGAGAGGAGATACAGGGCGATCACGGCCAGACAGAAGACCCCGGCGGAAAAAACAGAATTGAAGGGAAGGTGGATGGTTGGGGGCAGGTCGGGGGGCTGCAGGAAGAAGAAGACCGCCCCCATGGTCAGGAATCCAATCCAGAAGGTCATGCCGCAAACCAGCAGAACATTTGCGGTTTCACCTACGCTCAGGCCCCAGGCAGAGTAGAGCCGGTAGCGCACGCTGCCCCCGGTGAGCAGAGAAGCGCCGATGTTGTGGCTGAAGGAATAAGCGATGAAGGAGGTCAGAGCGGTGCGGGCATAGGAGAGTTTTTTCCGGATATGCTTGAGGCCCAGGAAATCGTAAAAGGTCAGGGCCAGGTAGCTTCCCATGGAAAAGAGGAACGCCAGGAGGAAGCTCCGATAGGGAATCTGCTTGAGATACTGGAGGATGTCCTGGTAATGGCTGGCCCTCACCTCCCGCCGCAGGACCCAGAGGGCCGCGTAAAAGAGAAGCAAGGGCAGAAGGATGCCCAGGGTTTGAATGACCTTGTTTCGGGTTTGGGACTGTTCCATTGGATCCCTATTCCTAAATTCTGCGAACTACGATAATTGCGTGGTTCATTTAATTAATTACGGTGAAAGCCGTTCCCGGAACCACCTGCCGGAAGAACGGCGAGTGTAGCACAACCGGTCATGGAGGCGGTTGGGGCGGCCGTTCCAAAACTCGAACCGGTCGGGTACCAAACGATACCCCCCCCAATAGGGCGGCCGGGGAACAGGTCTTCCCTTGAATTTCTTTTCGAAATCCGCCATTCGCGTTTCCAAGGTTATCCTCCCGGGAACGGGGGTGCTTTGCCGGGAGGCCCAGGCCGAGAGTTGGCTTCCCCGTGGGCGGCTACCGAAGTACTCATCCGACTCCACCGCCGAGACCTTCTGGACCTTGCCGTCAATGCGCACCTGCCGGACCAGGGTGGGCCAATAAAAGAGCAGGCAGGCGGAACCCCGGCGGCTGATCTCCCTTCCCTTCAGGCTTTCATAGTTGGTAAAAAAAACGAATCCTGTTAAATCAAAATCCTTCAAAAGCACGGTTCTTAAGGATGGGCGGGAATTCTTCCCCAAAGTGCCCAGGGTCATGGCGTTGGGGTCCAGAACCCTGGACCGCACCGCATCTTCGAACCAATCCTGGAAAAGAGCGTAGGGCTCGGCCGGTGCGGATTTTTCGGTGAGCCCCCGGGTGTTGTACTCGTGTTTCATGACCGAGATGACCCGTAGGAGCTGCTGGAACCAGTATTTGGAGAATTGAAAGGCGTTGATGCGGTTTCCCCACCGTGTTTGGCCCGTTGCGTTGTACTCCCGCCGCATCTGGGAAACGGCCGGGCGGTAGGGATGGGAAGGGCCTTTTCGGCCCCGGGAATGTCGGGCGATCGTCATGGTTTTAGGGGGAGAGCCTCTCGATTTTCCATTTTCCGGTTGGTTGCAGGCTGTATCGGATGCGGTCGTGTAGGCGGTGGGAACGGCCCTTCCAGAACTCGTAGGTTTCCGGAACCACGCGATAACCGCCCCAGTGGGGGGGCCGGGGCACGGGCTTGTTCCTATATTTCTTTTCCAGGAGCCTCATGTTTTTCTCCAGGACCCCCCGGCTGGAGATCACCCGGCTCTGATGGGAAGCCCAGACGCCTAACTGGCTGTCGCGCGGCCGGATGCGGAAATATTGGTTGGATTCCTTGACCGGGACTTTTTGCGCCTTTCCGTCGATTCGTACTTGCCGTTTTAAAAGAGGCCAGAAGAAGAGCATGCTCACTTGGGAACGCTTGGCCAGGTCCCGAGCTTTATTGCTTTCGTAATTGGTGTAAAAAACGAATCCCCGCGCATCGAAGCCCTTCAAGAGAATAGCCCGTATCGTGGGCCTTCCCTGGGGGGAGACGGTGGCGAGAGTCATGGCATTCACGTCCAGGAAATTGGCATTCAACGCTTCCTTGAACCAGCGGTCAAAGAGGACAAGGGGATTCCTTGGGGCGTCTTTTTCCAGCAATCCAGTGGTGGAATATTTCCGCCTTAACTGGGAGATGGGCACTCTTTTCATGGGCTTTCACCTCGAAAAATAGGGGATTCCCCTTGATGAATCCAGGGCACCTATATGATAGCAGAGGGAGCTTTATCCTAAAGAAGGCATTTGCTGCCGTTTAGCGCGGATAAATACTGACTTTTGGATAAGTGGATAAATAACCCATGAAAAATTGGCTGAAACTTGTCCAAAACTCGCTTTATCTTCTACAATAACTTCTCATTCTGGATCAGATTCAAAACACTTTAGAGATCGTATTTGATACGGTTATTTTTAAGGACCGAAAAGGGCATCAAAAGTTTGCCTTGCGGTTATGTTTAGGTTTTTACTTGGAGAGATGGCAGAGTGGTCGAATGCGGCTGACTCGAAATCAGCTTTACGCGAAAGCGTAACGGGGGTTCGAATCCCTCTCTCTCCGCCATAAAGGGTGGCATCCAAAGGGTGCCACCCTTTATGGTTTAGAAACAGGGGATTTGAACCCCCAGGGTTCGGCGCCCCAAAGGGGCGGGACGAAAATAATCATCGAGAATAAAATCCAGTTAAATGTTATTTTCGTTCTGAGCTCTCTCTCCCTATTTTACGGTTTCTTTTTTTGCACCTTGATTTGCGTGACGATCATCCGAAGTTTTTTGGCGGCGTCAAAAATGCGGTCATCGCGGTAAAATTCCCCGTAATAAATGGCTTTGATCCCGACGTTGGCAACCATTTTAAAACAGTTCCAACAAGGGGAGGCGGTCACGTAAATTTCCGCACCCTCCACCCTTACCCCATTGCGGGCCGCTTGGATGATCGCGTTAGCCTCGGCATGTATGGTCGCCACGCAATGGCCGTCCTGGATCATGTGGCCCATGTCGTCGCAATGCGGCAGGCCCCTGACACTTCCGTTGTACCCGGTTGAAAGAATGGTTTTGTCCCGCACAATAACCGCCCCCACATATTTGCGGTCGCAAGTGGACCTGGACGCGACTTCGGTGGCGATATTCATGAAATATTGATGCCAGTCCACCCTGATCCGGTGGGAGGGTTTTACTGAAATCCTGGCTTGCTCCCGGGAGGATGGTACTTTCCGTTTTTTTAACCGATGGATAGGTTGTTTCTTGAATTTGATTTTCACCCTGGAAGCCATGGTAACCTCGTATGAAATTTTTGAATTTTTAGATTCAAGCTATCCGATTATCCCATAATTCCCGGCGGATTAAACTGGATCCACCACGTAGATTTGCAATTTCCGGATGGGGTGCCAATATTCCTTGGATTGAGCCAGGCTCAAGAGGCCCTCGGCGTCCCCCGTATTGATGAAAGAATAATCCCCAGCCTGCTGCCTGCAAACATTGGCGAATATATAAGAGGATAACCCCTTCACGCTCAAGTCGGTCACTTCCAGGTAAATCCCGAATTGATCGGGCCCCAAAGAAGCCCCCGCCGAATAAGCGGCCAACCGATCGTCCAGCAATACCACCCAAGCCTCTAGGCCCCAATCCCGGCCTTGCTCCAGGGCCCGAAGATGGGCTTGCCGGGAGGAAAGAAGCATTTTTTCAGCCATGCTCCCGGCCGCGGCCGGGAGCCGCTGGCTCTTCCAGAGCTCGAATAACTCGGCGCAAGGTTGGAAATCCGTTGAGCGGTAAGGCCGGAAAACAACCGCATTCTGTTTCAACAAATGATTGATTTCAGCCCGCTTGGCCCGGAAGGAATCGCCGTGAAGCCCGGTTAACCGGGAACGCTCATAAACAAATTCAGTGAGAGTGGGACGGGTTTGATAGTCCCATTTTTCAGCGGTCACCTTTTGAGCATCCGTCATTCCTTCCACGCGGGAAACGCCTTTGCCCGGCCCGTTCACTTTTTTCATGTAAGCAAAGGCAGTTTCCAACGACTCGGAGGTCAAGGGATGGGGCGGGATGGGGAAGTAAACATACCGGTCGTAATATGCCGCGATGAAATGAAAAGGACCTTTGGACACCAGGACGTAAAAGTATTCATGCCCCCACATTAAGAAAGAGGGGAGGGAAGCCGAGAGCGAGGAAGCCGGAAAAAAAAGTTTCGACGCTTCCTCCAAGCGGGAATCCAGGGGTTCCGCTCGGTCAAAAAAATCCTGGTGGGGAATTCGGTTTACGGGCAAGGGAAGCCGCCCCAAAGACACAGGAACCGCGAATAAAAACGAAAATGTTTCCTAGTTCCTGTGCCCTTGCGGCTTGACTCCTGAGACATTATTGCCCCGTGATGACCCTGGCGATCTCGCGGCGAAGGCCGTAACTTAGCCGGCTGGCGCGGGAGGGAGGCCGATAATTCTGCAAATATTGCGGCAAGGTGTTCAAATCCACCACGCCTTGCTCATGGTTGACGACAGCCGAGGCGTCCCCCTGCGGGTGGGCAAAAACCACCACCCCTTGGATCCAAACATGCGTGCATTCCTGGGCCCAGCGCGCCGGAAGGTTGGCTTCCAAATGGCTCCGAAGGTGGTAAATCTGGGTGGCCACCTGTTTCAACGGATTGTAAAAACCCCGTTTGTAGCGGGACCGGGTTTTTCGCGCCCTCTTGTGAAGGGTCCATTCCCTGTCCAGGACCTCGCCCGCGATGCGTCCGCGGAGGTACTTGGTCTCGATGCAGAACATGGCATTAGGGGTGATCAAAAGGTGATCGATCTCCCGGGCCTTGTCGCCGGAAAAAAACTGCACCGAATGCAGAACCCGGGCGTTTTCCATCTGCAGGTTGTCCAGGGCGCTTGCGACCAGGGCCTCGCCTTCGGACCCTTCCCCTACGATCCGGTTCCGATGACGGGCGACCAGATAGCTCCAGCCTGAGAAGGCCAGCAGGGGCACGCAAAACAATATGATGAAAAACGGGTGGTTGTGCAGCAACATCCCGGCGGCCAGAGCGACCGCCAACGAACTGATTGAAAACCATCTCCAACGAGTCACCCACCGCATCGCCCGAGGCGGTTGCAGCTTTTGCAAAGTGGCGACCATAAAACCTAAACCTTTCCCAGCGACAGCTTGCGCACCTCCACAACCTCTTCCTGGAAATCGCCTATAAATTGGGGATATTTTCGAACGAGGGACGACAGGGATGTGCTTTCCAAGTGTCGCTGCAACCAGATTAAATAATCCTTGAATTTCACGGCCACTTCCGGCCGAGAAAGGGCCGGACATTTTGTGTCCGACCCCAACAGAACCTGATTTTGATCCTTACTGCGCATGATGACCGCGGGATACATCGAGCAATCCAGTGGGCGGGCCTCGTAAACAAGGCACGTTTGATCCTCAGGATTGAAAAACGAACAGGCGAACCCGTGCCCGCAGGCCACAAGTTCAACCTTGGAAGCCATTTCCTTGACCGGCTCCCGAAAAGAATGATTTGATAGGAGTGAATCGACCTGAAACCTTTCCTCTGGGAAAAAGAAGGGGGAGAGGGCCGCCTGCTTTTCCGGAAAATGACAACAGACGGGACATTCCAGGCAAATCTCACTCGCGATCAACTGGGGCATCTGTGGACGCATGAAGTCCTTGACTTAAAGGTTGTATATCCCAATGCCGATAACGACCAGTCCCCCGATGATCAAAATGGGCGCGAGAGTCATGGAACCCGTGGCTAGAAACATGTAACCCGCCACCAGGATGCCCACTCCCACGCCAAGTGTGGTTTTGCCTGCGCTGCTCATTTTGGGTGCAACGGTTTGAACTTTCTCGTTTTTATCCGCCATGAAGACGAACCTCCGGCAATTGGTTAATCGCCCCGTATTGTAGCAGAGGTTTCGCGTAAAATTAAACCGATGTCAATTTTTAGCCATTTATCCAAAGAACTTCAGGGGGTTCGGGTTAAACAGGTAAAGCGACAAGGAAAAATATGGAATTTTGTCATTTATTCCCTTATAAGCCCAAAGACGAATGAATATAAGACGGTAAATTGTTTAAAAATTAAGAAAATGCGAATAAATAATTTCTTAAAACATGAAAAATATTGAAAAGAAGGCCTTTTGGCAATTATGGGAAAAAACGGTTCCGATTAGTTTCATGCCTTTTCATGCTTTTAAAATCATATTTTCTTGTTGGAATTTAAAGATGGAATAAATGAATTAGAGGTGAAAAAAAGGGGAATGCTTTATGAGACTGGACGAAGGATTTCCAGCCCGCCCAAGTAGGGACGAAGCGCCTCTGGTACTATGACGGAACCATCCGCTTGTTGATAATTTTCCACTATAGCCAACCAAGTGCGGCCGACCGCCAAACCGGATCCGTTCAAGGTATGCACTAACTCGGGTTTGGAACCACCTTCCCGTTTGAACTTGATGCCCCCCCGGCGGGCCTGGAAATCCGTGCAGTTGCTGCAGCTTGAAATCTCCCGGTAAGCGTTCTGGCTGGGAACCCAAACCTCCAAATCATAAGTTTTCGCCGCGCTAAAACTTTTATCGGCAGTGGCCAGCACCACCACCCGGTAAGCCAAGCCCAGTTTTATCAGAACCTCCTCGGCGTCCGAGGTCAGTTCCTCCAGGGCGTCCATGCTCTTTTCCGGGTCCGCGAATTGAAACAATTCCACTTTATTGAATTGATGCAAGCGGATGAGGCCCTTTGTGTCTTTCCCGTAACTTCCGGCCTCCCGCCGGTAGCAGGGGGTATAAGCCATGTATTTTTTGGGCAATGAGCCGGGAGGCAGGGTTTCAGCGCGGTGAAAGTTGGCCAATGAAACCTCGGCTGTGGGAATCAGGTAAAAATTGTCTTTTTCCACGGCAAAGGACTGGTCGATGAACTTCGGAAACTGTCCCGACATTTCCATGGAGGAATAATTAACTAAGTGCGGTACCACCATTTCCCGGTAGCCTTTGGAAGTGTGCAAATCCAGCATGAAATTAGTCAGGGCCCGCTCCAACCGGGCCCCTGGACCGGAAAGCGTGAAGAACCTCGCACCCGAAATCTTGGCGGCCCGCTCAAAATCCAGGATTCCCAGGGCTTGACCCAATTCCTCGTGGGATTTGGGCTTGAACCCGAATGCAGGCGGCTTACCCACCCGCCGGATTTCTTGATTGGCTTCCTCCCCGCCAACGGGAACACTTGAGTGGGGCATATTGCAGACCATGAGTTCGACATCGTGAAAATCCTTTTCGACCGAGGTGATTTCCCCGTCCATCTGCTTGATTTCATCGGACAGTTCCTGGAGCTTGGCCCGATATTGGGAGATGTCCTTGCCTTCCTTCTTCATGCGGCCCATTTCCTCGGAAGCCTGGTTCAGCCTGGCTTTTCGCTTGTCAGCCGAAAGCATCAGGTCCCGACGCCGGCGGTCGAGATCCAAGTAGAGAGACAGGTCCACTTTGGACCGGCAATCTTCCAGGGCCTTTCGGACTTCAGACTCATGTTCACGGACGAATTTGGGGTCGAGCATACTTTCCCTTATTATGATTTCCGGCAGACAGACTCAAAGTTTAAATCCTTTCATGAAGAATCTGAAATAAAATCGGAGGAGCGGATGAGTGTCTTTTAAAAAGCCTTAAATCCCGAAGCCGAGATGAGGGGTGGGTATTGCGGATCTCTAAAGTTTGCGAAGGACCGAGGCCACTTTGTCAATAGGAAGTTGGGCCTTGTCCTTGCGCTCATCCAGCTTGATGACTGTATAAACCCTTTTAACCCCCTTGGAAAAGGGGATTTTGTGCATGGCGGCTGCCAACCTCAAAAGTTGATCCGCCTTGCCGGTCACAATGGTTCCCATGCCGTTCAGTTCGAATCGAACGCCTTTTTGTCTGTGAAGAAATTTAAGGATATCAGCCACATAAAGGCTGACCGAGGGTTTTCCCGTCCCCAAGGGGATCACGCTGATTTCCATCATAGCCATGTCATTTCTCCTTCGTTTTTTAATGGGAAAAGCGAGTATATCGAAAGCCGGATGGAATATATAGGCTGCCTCTGGACACTTTAAAAAACTGTCCGGCGGATTAAATAAAGAATATACTTTTAGGGCTTCTAATCCAACATGGGAGGGCGCCATGCGCAAAATGAACCTTAATTGGTTAATTCCGGGGTTATTGTTGTTGGTCGCGCCGTTGTGGGCTGCGGAAAGGACCGGGGTATTACTCCCTTATACAGCTCCGGAAAAAGCCGGTGAAATAAAAAAGATACAAGACGACGCCATGTTTAAACTTCACGAGGGCAACAAGTATTTTGTGAAAAATAATAAGGATCAGGCCGCCAATCCATCCATCATGGTGGTCAGCTGCGCCGATGCCCACACTCCTCCGGAAACCGTCTTCAACATGAAGACCGGAGAGCTTTTCACCAACCGGGCTTTCGGCAATGTGGTGGACAAAGTCATCTTGGGCAGCCTGGAATACGGCGCCCAGCACCTGAACTGCCGCGTCCTGGTGGTCATGGGTCATTCGGGTTGTACCGCCATCAAGGAAGCCATTGAGGAGTACCACCATTCCCGTATTTCCTGGGTTTCCATGAACCAAGAGGCTTTGTACGATAAAATCAAACCTGCCATTGCTGAAGTGGAGGAAACCCAGAAACAAATGAAAGCCAAGACCGACCATGAACTGAAAGGGGAGGCTTTTGACGAGGCGGTGGTCCGGGTAAATATTCTAAGCACCATGCGCTACATCCGCGAACAAAGCCCAATTCTTTGGGATCTGGAACATAAGGATATATTAAAAATAGTTGGATGCATTTATCACAAGGAAACCGGGAAAGTAGAGTGGATTAAGGAATAGAGGTTGTTTCAAGAAAGAATTCTTATTCCGGCGGATAAAAAAAACTGAAGGATGATTTATATCCTTGTGAGTCTTTTCTTATCAACCCAGGATAGGCGGTTGCGGTTAAGCGTATTTTCTATACAAACCTGGCGTTATCTCGGTAAAAATCTTTCGCTTCAATCGCAATAACTCTTCCGGAGTACAAGCTTGATCATTGGTGTGCCGAAAGAAATCAAAGACAATGAATTTAGGGTGGGAATTGTCCCGGGCGGCGTTGAAGAACTGGTTTCCGCAGGGCATCAGGTCCTCTTGGAAGGCGGCGCGGGGAAGGGAAGCGGAATCCCGGATCAGGATTATCAGGAAGCGGGCGCCAGGATCTTGGCCGACCGCGAGGAATTATTTCACCGCTCAGAAATGATCCTGAAAGTCAAGGAACCCCAACCCTCCGAGTTCGGCCTGCTGAGGAAGGGCCAAGTCCTCTTTTGCTACTTCCATTTCGCCTCCTCCAAGGAACTGACCCAGGCCATGATAAAGGCCAAGATCGTGGCCTTCGCCTATGAAACCATCTGCCTTCCTTCTGGGGAGCATCCGCTCCTGACACCCATGAGTGAGGTGGCGGGAAAAATGGCTATCCAGGAAGGCGCGAAATATTTGGAGAGATCCATGGGCGGCAAAGGGATCCTCTTGGGCGGGGTCACGGGCGTCAAACCCGCCAAGGTAGTGGTGCTGGGAGGCGGCGTGGTCGGGGCCAACGCGGCCAAAACCGCGGCCGGGTTAGGCGCTTTCGTGACGGTGCTGGATGTGAACCCGACCCGCCTGAGGCATTTGGAGGATATCCTGCCCAAGAACGTCGCGACGATAGTTTCCAACCGAAGGGTCATCCGGGAGGAAACCCGCGAGGCGGACCTGCTCATCGGTGCAGTTTACGTGGAAGGCGCCAAGGCCCCGCGATTGGTAAGCGAAGATTTAGTGAGAAAAATGAAACCGGGTTCGGTTATCGTGGATGTGGCCATCGACCAGGGCGGCTGCGTGGAGACATCGCGGCCAACTTCCCACAGCCATCCGGTTTACCTGAAACACGGGGTAGTGCATTACTGCGTCACCAATATTCCCGGTGCCGTTGGCATGACCTCCACCTACGCCCTGACAAATTCCACGCTCCCATTCGTCTTGGAAATAGCCCGGCATGGCTGGCGGGAAGCTGTCAAGCGGAATCCCGTCATTCGCCACGGGCTCAATATCGACCATGGAATCCTCGTGCACCCCGGTGTTAAATCGGCATTCAAGAAGAACGTTTGAATACGGTCCTGGAAGTTTGAAGTGCCTACGGTCTTCGCGGTTTTTAAGTATTAAGCCTTTTTTCCTTGCCCCGGGAGTTTCAGCATCCGGGAAACCCTTGAAGAGTGAGGGCTTTGATTGTTATTTCAGGGCCTGAATGCCATCTTTTTTCCTTTCCTTCGGGGAAAATCGGCTAAAATGACGCCCCTGTGCCACTTTCCCGGTACTTGAATCGTCGAAAAATCGGTACATTTAACCCGATTTGAACCTGTGGGGTCTTCACCCTTTCATTATGAATTTCAAATGAAAATAGTGGACATAAGCTTCTAAATTGAGGAATCGCATGAAATTTTTTTCTTTTTTAATTTTTCTGTTATCGACCTTTCTGGCCCTGGGAACCGGGGCTTGGGCCGACGGCCCGGGTGATTACCTTCATTCCCGCACTTATGTCGGTGTAGTCGCAACATCCATCAGCATCGAAAAAAGCGGCGAATTTTCCGGAACGAACTACTCCAGGGTGGATAACCCTGGTTATGAAATCACAGTTATTCCCTCACTGGCGCAGAATTTCGGTTTTGGTTTTCTCCTGGGCCACCGGGAGGAAGCTTATGCGCTTGAGCTCAGTTATTGGCAATCCAACCACTTGGCGACTTTCGGGCCCGCCACCATCGGATCCATTTCCGGGCAATCCGCAACCTTAAGCGGTTCCTATCAAAGTTCGGCCGTGCTTCGCTCCGTGAACATTGATTTTAAAAGGTATTTTTTCACGGATTTAAATCTCCAACCGTTTCTCAACCTAGGTGTGAGCTTTCCATGGATCTGGGTGCCGGACGCGGACTCGGATGGCGCGGGACATATCTATCCGGTAACCCTGGCCGGCTTGGGTTTCAATTTGGGCCTGGGGGTGGAATACTACCTATCGCCCACCCTTTCCTTTACTGGGAGCGCCGCCAGGCGCTGGGCCAGTTTCGACCAGTTTAAAGGGTACCAGGGTCTTTATAACCAGATCGCGCAGTACGGAAGTTCCAGCGGCGACAGCGCGGGGGGTTTTATATTCACGGTTGGGACTACCCTCGGTTTTGAGTGACGCGGGATTGCGGTAATTGGCATAAATATTCAGGAAGGCTGTTCATGAAAAAGTTTTGGCTTTTGGGTTTGTTCTTCATCTTGATGGGGCTCACCCTTCTGATCGGGCTTGCCTGTTCGGCCAATCCCACTGGGCCCACTCTGCGCCCCGCGGTCCAAACCATCGTAGCGGTAAACCCCACTTTAACACCCACCAATACCGCAACCCCGACCAATACCCCGACTATAACCGCCACGCCTACTCCATATATGACCACGACGCCTTGGGTTTTCTTCAAAAATCCCTCAGGATTAGCGGTGGACCCGGCTGGAAACATTTATGTTGCGGACACGGGCAACAACGAGGTCGAAAAATACTCCCCCAACGGCGTTCTTTTTTATAACTGGGGAAACGGGGGCAAGGGGAAGGGAAGGATCTATATTAACCAGCCCCAGGCCGTGGCGGTTCAAACTGTGACGATTATGGGGGTTCCGGTCACCTACCTTTATGTGCTCAATACAAAGGGCGTAATTAAATTTGACGAATGGGGGAATCCCGCTGCCCAAATCACCCCTATCAGCGTGACCTTTACCAGCCCCCAGGGTGTTGCGGCAGACGTTAACGGAAACGTTTATGTCAGCGACAACGTGTCGGGAGTGCCTCAAATTGTGAAATTTTCTTCCTCCGGCTCTCCGGTGGCGAACTTTGGAACATCTCCGGCCACCGTGATTTACGGCCTGGCCGTGGATAATTCCCTGAACTATATTTGGGCCGCTGTCTCTAACATTAACGGATCCCCGTACGGAGCCATACTGGAAATGGATGTCAACACGGGCGCGATGGCCGCCACGATCTTAGGCTTTAACAATCCCCATGGGATCACTTTTGACCTGGCCGGAGATTTATTTGTCGCGGACTCAGGGAACCATCAAGTCGAGGAATTCCTTTCTTCTGGTTCTTTTACCGTCCCATCGTTGATATTCAACGATGGAGGAAAACTATCAAATCCCGTTGGGGTGGGGGTTGATTCTTACGGCAATATTTATGTTGCGGATTCGAACTACCAAACTAACGGGGCGATTTTCCGGTTTACGCCGTAACTTGCAGGGAGAGGCGGAGGATTAGGAACATGAGGAAAAGATTTTTACTGGTTGCCATTCTTCTCACCACGGGTTTGCCTTTGACCTTTTCGTGCAAAAACTCGTCCAACCCCACCTCTCCCGCTCCGACCCCCACCAATTGGGCGGGCTATACGAGCACTGCCACTTCCACTAAAACTAATACTCCCACGATCACCCAAACCCCCACGATTACCTTAACCCCCACGATCACAGCATCTCCCACGATCACTCCTACGAACCTCGGCGGGTTTACTTCAACGGCCACAGTCTCCTATACCAGCACCTCTACCGTAACCTCTACCTTCACCGCGACCTTTAACACACCCACCATGACCTTTACCCCGACCCAGACCTTTGTGACCACTCCCTCGGTGGGGTTTAAAAGTTCTTGGCTGGTCTCACGCCCTAACGGTTTGGCCTTGTTGGGCAACTCCAATGCGGGCACGCTATTCGTGGCGGAGGGGGAGAATTCCGAGGGAGCGCAGGTTGAGGCATTCAAAATCGTCAACCACTTAATGGCGGGGGCTGTTACAACTTGGACAAAATGGGGCCCGACCTCCCTTGTTTCTCCGGAGGGAGTCGCTGTCAGCCCAACTAGTCAGGTTTACGTCTTGGACGCAGGTTATGGTGGAAGCGGGACTGTTTTTGTTTTTAATTCTGATGGAACCCCCGTCACATATTGGTCGTCTTGGTCCGGGGGCACGGTGACCGCCTTCAACGATCCGACCGGAATCGCGGTGGATGCGAATGGGAATGTTTACGTGGCGGATGCGGGAAACACAACAATAGAAGAATTTAGTCAATCGGGAATTCCTGTGACACAATGGAATAATCCGGTGACGCAATGGAATACAGGAGGTATTGCCGGGTTATGTCCGGTCGCTGTGGCTTGCGGTCCTGGAACGACACTTGCCACCGTAGACGATGGAAATGGGTCTGGTGCTGCCACGATTAATCTTTACAGCTACCCTTACCCTGCCCCGACACCATTTCCGGCTGTTCCCGGTGCCGATCTATACGGCCTGGCATTTGATTCCAGCGGCAATCTATATGTTGCGGATTCCAGCCTCAATCCGACAGGCCAGGTTGAATATTACAGTGCGGGCTTGGAGCAATATGCCTTAACCGGCGGTACCGGCAGTAACGCCTTTGTCAGTCCGGACGGGGTAGTTTATGACATATCCACCTTATACCTTTTCGTTTCCGATTACGGAAACGGTTCAAATGGGCAGGGTACCATTGAGGTTTTCGGCCCTTAATTTAATTAACCAGTCATCATTTCAGCCATCTTTCAGCTTTTCCCCGAATGAAGATGGGTTTTTCCCGATTTTCCCTTTTGGCTTTTACCCCAAACCGCAAATCAAAGTTTTCCTTATATTTTCAAGGTTTCTTGAGTTAAAATAAATTTCTAACAAAGGCCTTGTGGGAATTTCGGCCTGTTTCCGCAAATGTATTAAAATCCTGGAGGGTGGGACAACGAATGAAACTGAATAAAATCGGCCGGTTCATGGTATTTGTTCTTATTTTCGGGGCGGTCACCACGGCAGTTCGGGCTGAAGATCCATGGGCGGAATGGTTTGAAGGCTCCCCCACGGACTATATCAAATCCAGGACCTATATTGGGTTTTTGGGAACATCATCCACCATCGATCAATGGGGTGATTTTAATGGAATTAATTGGTTGCAATCTGTTCCATCTACTGTATCGGGGAGTGTTACCACCTTTTATCCGGAACAGGATCTCATCCCGTCCATTAACAGGAAGTATGGCTGGGGTGCCCTCGTTGGCCATAGGGAAGGCCCCTGGGCGCTTGAAATCAGTTACTGGCGAAGCGACCATACTGGTACTTTTACCAACGGCGTAACTGTTTCAAATCCAGCCAGTTATCAATCCCTTAATTTTGATTTTAAACGTTACTTGTTCACCCAGCTGCCTACCCAACCTTTCATTCAATTAGGACTCAGTTTGCCATGGTTATGGTTCCGCCAGGGATCGTATCAAGTGGATACTAGCACCACACCACCTACTGTTTTTAATGTGAATGACGAGACCATTTCGGGCGTCGGTTTTAATTTGGGAGCGGGCTTGGAAATTTACATAGGTAATAACTTTTCGATCATGGGGGCGGCCTGTCAACGCTGGACAGGTTTCAACCAAGTCAACGGTGCCTCGAAGGTGGCGAATAACAATTTATACTTTGATGGTAACTCCTCTGATGTTGGGACGTACGAAGGGGACGGCCTTAATTTTTACGTCGGTACGACTTTCGGCTTTCAGTAAGGCGGAATTTCCGGGAAGTTTGAATTTTTGGCCCAATGCCAAGTTTTCAAGGGTTTGGTTAAATTGCCTAAAACGGGGTAAAATATTATGAAACATTTTGACAAAACCTTTTCGAGGGGGAAAATGAAAAACTTTCTGATGCTGGGCATTATCTGTCTGGGAATACTCATACCTTTGGCTTGCGCGGACAACAACAACAACCCCACGAAGCCGAAGGCGCCGCTAACCGGCGGGACTGTTACTGTGACTGGCACAGTTACTGTTTCAATTTTCACCACCACGAACACGCCTACTCCGACTGGAACTGTTTTTACAGCCACCCCCACTATTACCGGAACTGTTTTTACGCCCACGAATACCACTACGCCCGTACTATCTCCAACCCCGCCTTATGATTTTGATACCGGAACTTCGGCCGAACCCAATGGGATGTATTACGATAAAAATGGAAAAGTACTTTATGTTACGACAGGTGAATATAGGGTTAACGGTGATGTAACTATGTTCGAGGCATATAGCGTCATTGGTTATAATCTTTCCGGCGGAGTACAGGGAAATACATATGTTATTGGTTATCCAACCCCGGGAGCTGACCCGCCTTGGCAGGGAACCACATTGGTAGCGACTTATCCGCAAGGTTTTGCTTATACGCCCTGGAATGGTGGTCATTATGCAATGTTAGACTCTTCGGCAGCTGGCAGCGCAACTTTGTTCGAGGGTTGTAACGGTTTTCTTCTCGGACAGGTGCCTGTCGGCGATTCCCAATTTCCTACGTACACAGCTGTCGGCTATGGAGGCAGTCCCTTTATAGCTCCAAGAGCTGTAGCCGGAGATTCTCAAGGAAACTTTTATGTCGCGGATACGGGCAATGGATATATTGATGAATTTGATTCTTATTGTCGTACCGGACCGCCTCCCAACCCGGATTGGGAACACCGATGGAATGGAATATCCTCCGGAACTCCATTCATAAAACCGGTTGCTGTGGTGGTGGATGATTTCGACAATGTTTATGTGGGCGATTCTGGATATACTCCATCCATTGTCCAGGAATATTCCTCGGGCGGAACGACTATATTGGGTAGTTGGAAATTACAGCCTAATTGCATCATTAATGGTTTGGCGGTTGACAGCCTCGGTGATTTTTATGTTTCGGACATCTATGGAGCCGCCACAACGGCTGGTGGCAACGTGGAAGAATACCATATCAATAGTTTTAACTCCGCGACTTTAGTGAGGGAGTGGGGCGACCCCCATGGCGTGCATGAATTCCAACCCTTTTATCCTTCTTGTATCGCCCTTGTTCAACCTTCAGGTGTCCCTGTTGTTCCTTCATTCATCATTGTGGGAGATACCAATAACGACCTACTCAACGTTTTTGGACCTTAGAAGAATAGAAAATCACCAAAACAAAATTTAACCGATATCCATCCTCGAATTCTCATGATTATTGTACTTGGCATTTTCGCCAATTGTCTTCTTTACCCTGCTGTGCGAGGCCGCGGCTAACTCAACTGTTCGGAACTTTTTCCACTGCTGGCTATATCGGAACTGGGTAACGTTTAGATATTCCATTCCACCATCAACCATTGATTCAGCCTAGCTGTGAATGTGGCCCTTACGGTGATTTTTGTGGGATTTTATTTTACAAGTGGACATTGACGCCATGAGTAAGGTAAAAAAGATGGACTTGGTCTGGGGTTTGAGGTACGGTTGTGGCGAGGTAGCCACGGTCACCTCGTAAAACGCACATTTATACCCGCTGAGGCGGGTGAAAATCCGGTGACGTTAAGGATCATCCTACGGGGCCGGGATAATTTGAGGACCAACTCTTTTCTCAAGAGGAGCGATTTCTCATGAAGATTTCCCTGAAAATAATTTTAAGCGTCTTTCTCATTCTGCCAAGCCTGGTAGGCTCGGTCCGTGCCGGACAGCAAGTTTACCTCTCACAATCCCCTAATAACCGCTACCGGATCATGGTGGAACAGATCATCGACCGCCGGGTCGGGGAAAAGGTGTTCTTCCGCTATCCCATCAGCCTGGTCAACTCCAAAAATGGGCGCCATTTCGAAATTCAGGAGGCCACAACCCCCTTGGTCCGGGAAACCGAACGCCAAACCTTCCAAGTGCATTGGGATTCCATCCATTTCGACTGGGCCAAGGACAGCTTGAAGCTTTTCATACGGCTGGAAATTATTGAGGGCACTTGGCGCACATTATTCGTGGACGTGAACAAGGGAACAACGACGGACATCACTGCCGATCTGGAACAATTCATGGTCCAACGGGTCGATTTCCACGATTGGGCCTGCCAGGAACCAACCACCGTGCAGGTGGTCCAATGGACCAAACCCTATCTGGCTTTTTTGAAGGTGATAGATATTTGCGGAAAGGACAAGGAAAAGGAAAACAAGACTCTTTTTTACATGAACGATTCCCTCCTTTTCGACACCCACTTGGGCAAGGCGGTGACTCATTGCGCGGATTGCAAGGATGAAAAAGCCCTGAAAGTATTCGAGAAGTATTTCCAGTCAACCCAGGCCACACCGACGCCCACCCCCGAGGAAACCCCCGCGGCCCAATAAGCCCGGGGGAACCTTCAAATGCGAATATATCCCTCACACTCGGTATGCATTTGATTGACGTGCATACCTGCCTTTGCCCGATTCGAGATTTCTTCCCATTTATTGCCAACGTTTTAAAATTGGTAAAAATGTTCCGGCCTCTTAAACTAAAGGCATGAAAATCTTCCAATCCCCCGGCTCTTTCAGCCTTTACCTCGTCTTTGCCCTACTTTTTTCCCTGCAAGTGGTTCCTCGAATCGGTTGGGATTCCCTCACGCAGGATGAGCCGACTGACATTACCAATGGCTATTATTATTTGACCCGAGGGGATGTAGCAACACCCCACAACCATCCACCCTTAGCGGGGGCACTCCAAGCCTGGCCACTGCTTTTCATGCACCTTAAAACCTTTCCTTTCCAAGGAGACGTTATCGACCGCGGACATTATTTTCTTTTTGATTGGAACCTGGACCGGTTAGAAGCCATCACTTGGGCCAGCCGCTTGATGAGTTGGGCAATAGGCCTGGGTATAGGGTTTTTATTGTGGGCGGTGTTAAAAGGCAATCCGGGCTGGCTTTTTTGGGCCTTGTTTTTTTGTACATTCGAACCAATTTTTTCCGCCCTATCCGGTTTGGCCAAGAGCGATATCGCCCCGACTTTTTTCTTTTTCTTCTCGGTCCTGGCTTTCCAAAATGCGGTTCGGAAACCCTTTTGGGGTTTCTCCTTGGCGGCGGGGATCATTTCAGCCATGGCCGTCACTTGTAAATTTTACTGTCTGGTTTTGATCCCGCTTTTCGCGGCCCTGGAATTTTTCAATGAAAGGGAACATCTCAAACCGCAGCAAATAACCTGGAAAAATCTACGGCAAATCCGACGCCGCTGGATCATTGGGCTGGCGGGCTTCTTTTTGTGGATTCTTGTGCTTTATCTGCCAGGAACCCTGTTCCAGCCGGATCATCGCTGGCCTTTCGCCTATTTCATCGACAAATTCAAGGAGGACCTTGTTTTCGCTGGCTCTTCCCATGTGGTTTTTTTCCTGGGTCACACCGGACTGCAAAGTCATTGGTATTATTTCCCTGTCGCTTTCGTATTGAAGGAACCCCTTCCATTCCTGTTCCTTTTGGCCGTTTGCGTTTATTTGCAAATAACCGGAAGAATCGTCCTATCGGCCTGGCAATGGGTTTCCCCTCTGTTTTTTGCCCTGGCGGTTTTGCCTGCTCCGAACTTGGGGGTGAGATATCTTTTGCCGGCTTTACCATTTCTCTTCTTGATGGGGGGCAAAACCGCTTCCGCCCTATGGCAATCGGCAAAAGGCCAAAACGCCAAAGCAGGGAAACTATTAGTTGGGGGTTTGGCGCTTTGGCAGGTAACCAGCGTTTTGTTAAGCTTCCCGGGCGCGATCGGTTACTTCAATGACCTGGTTCCGGATGGAAAAAAAATATCCCTACTCGGCGATTCCAACCTGGATTGGGGGCAGGATTTAAAAAGGCTCGCCGCCGTGGCTGGAGCCCGGAAATGGAAAAGGGTTAAATTAGCGTATTTAGGAAGCGTCGACCCGAAAGTGTACGGCCTCGACTGGGAACCCTGGTCGCCGGCGGATTTGAAAGGGCCCCTAGCGGGAACAGTTTACGCCGTGAACTCGGGGTTCCTGCAATTGGCCCCGTTGAGCTATCCAACCACGCGGGCAATTGCCGAAAGCTGGATCCGCCAGGCAACACTTTCCGGGAAAGTGGGGGATAGTTGGTATTTCTTTGAGGTGCCCGGCCAGCTCTCAAAAGATAAGGAGAAAAACTTTCTACCCTCTGCGCCTTTTTTACAGTACAGGGGTTATGTCCCCTATCCTCCGTCGGGCCCGGCGGTTCAGTAACCTCTTTATTGATTCTCGAGGATCAAATCGGCCAAGACGAACCCATGGTTAAAATAATCCGTAGAAGGTTTCCGATTTGAGATAATGGGAATGGGCGTACTCGAAAAGGGATATTCGCCCTTTGACTGCATTATTGGGATTTGGCGTCAAGTATCCATGTTTTTGATTAAATAAAATCTTCGAAGTTCCAGGAGAAGGATTCATGCCCATTTTTGACCTGCCGTTAAAACGGCTTAAAACCTACAAGGGGACAAATCCCAAACCCAAGGATTTTGAAAGCTATTGGGACCGGGCTTTGAAGGAAATGAAATCCATTGATCCCCGAGTGGAGTTATCGCCCAACAAAACCATTAAGGCCGGCTTCGCTGAGTGTTTCGACATGTATTGGAATGGAGTAGGAGGAGCCCGCATTCACGCCAAGTTGTTAAGACCGAAAAAAGTGCCACGGCTCCAACCCGCCATTTGCCTGTTCCACGGTTACAGTGTTTCTTCGGGCAATTGGACCGACAAATTGGGCTATGTGGCATCGGGTTTCACAGTGGCGGCATTGGATTGCCGCGGCCAGGGCGGTTCTTCCGAGGATAAGGGAGGAGTGAAGGGCACCACCCTCCGCGGGCAATTCATCCGGGGATTGGACGACAAACCCGAAAACCTTCTTTTCCGGCAAATATTCCTGGATACGGCCCAAATGGCCCGGATCGTCATGGCCTTGCCGGGAGTGGACTCCAAACGGGTCGGAGCCATGGGGGGCAGTCAGGGAGGGGGCCTGACATTGGCCTGCGCGGCTTTGGTACCCGGCATCCGGCGAATCGCGCCCGTTCACCCTTTTCTGTCCGATTACAAGCGGGTATGGGAACTGGATTTGGCCAAGGATGCCTACGAAGAACTTCGTTACTACTTCCGCCAATTCGATCCGAACCATGAGCGGGAAAAGGAAGTGTTCCTGCGCTTGGGATACATCGACGTCCATCATTTGGCGCCCCGGATCAAGGCCGAAACCCTGATGGCTGTCACCCTGATGGATTCAGTTTGTCCCCCCTCCACCCAATTCGCGGCTTATAACAACATCCGGTCAAAAAAAAGTATGGTTCTTTATCCCGATTATGGCCGCCGAATTCACGGAGTAAGTGCAACACTTCGCCGGAAGACTTCCGCCGGAGTTTTAAAGCCCAAACATTTCCTGGGCCTGTTATTGAGCCATCTTTCTATGGTCCTGAATTCTTTGAAGGACACTTTAGCAAGATCAGTCTTTTTAGGCAAATGGCGGCGGACAAGACCGATAGTATTTTCCACCGTACCTTTTTCCCAACTGTGGAAAGGGGCGCAGAAAAAGGATTTTGTACCAAGCACGTGGTTGGTTTCCAAGTGGTTGGTGTTTTCGGTTCCGTTGTCATAGGTCAGACTCAGGCGGGCGTCTTGAGGGAAGCGGCATAAAGCGCGGTTGAGGCTATGACTCATTTGGCGAGCGGTCTTTCGTTTGAGCTTTCCCAACTTGGAAAAACGGCTTTGACGCTCGACGAGAGCCCGCATAGCAACTTTACTCTGACGAGAGACCATGGTGTCGGTTTCCCAATGGCCGAATTGCTTGCGTTGATTGGCGATCTCGGAGCGCTTATCGATGGAAACACGGCCTGGGATATGGTTTTTGGCGTGCTTACGGCTATGGCCAAATGAGAATCGTCGCCGGTGGTGTCGAACTAGGCAAGGAATCAGCTCAGTGGCTTCAGCATAAACCCACTGATAGATAGCTTCAGGACCAATGGTTTGCTTAGGCCGTAGGTGACCTAATCGACCTGAAATGAGTTCTGGAGACCAGCCTCGTTTCAATTGACGACGGACGTAGGCACGAATTCGTTTTGTTTTCAGGCGTAAACGGCGTGCTCGTTGTTGGTTGCGGTCAACATACCGTTGATGGGCTCGATGAGAAAGATAATAACCAGAACGGATAGGGGGAGCATTGCGCTTGAGTTCCCTGGAGAGGGTGGAAGGAGACCTCTTCAAGGCGCGTGAAATTGCTCGAAGGCTAAGACCCTTTCCTTTCAAGACGGATAAATGATCTCTTTCTTCAACGCTTAAATGCTTGTATTTCTTTTTCATAGCCGCATATCCTATTCATGCGGCCTTCTTCAGACACTAAGTGTTGCACTTACTTATGGAACTCGGGGCCACGAATACCTGCCGAATTTCGACGACAAGGTTTTCGAGTTTATGCGGGGGATGTAGGTACTGCAGCATCGGGTTTTTGGAATTCGGGCGGAAGCAGGACTACCGCGGATTGATCCCAAATCTCTAGGCCGTCCTTCTCGGTGGAGACGACAAAACCGTGGAATTCGCCGCTTGCGCCCTTGAATAGCTGGGACATAAGGGTCCCGACCTTATTGGTCTTGAAGTTCCCGACACGATGGTCAACGGCGAATTGAAACATGGAAAACCTCCGTCCGATTAAGGAAAATAACATCTTTTATCGGATTGATCATAACAAGTAATGAAAACCTAGAATACCCTTAATTTGAAAAACGATAAGGGAGGGCCCTTGTTCCAAGAAAATTATTGGGAAAGAAAATCCCTAGACGACCGCAGGCCACCGGATCATCCCGTGATCCGGCAATACGTCCTTCCGAAAATTGAGTTGGTCCGGAAACACATTCCGCTGGAAAAAAAGAACAAACTTTTAGACTTGGGCTGCGGGAACGGTTTTTTTTCCCTTTATTTTGACAGCCTTTGCGACACGGTAGGAGTGGATTTCTCGGAAAAGATGCTGGCGAAAAATCCAATCGCCTGGAAAATCCTCATGGATGCCAACCACCTGGCCTTCCAGGACTTCGCTTTTGACGTGGTGTTTTGCCACGCCCTCTTGCACCACGTGGAGGACCCGGGCCGGGTAATTTCCGAAATGAGGCGTGTTTCCCGGAAGTATGTCGTGGTGATGGAACCCAATCGCAATAATCCCCTCATGTTCCTTTTCTCGGCGTTCGTTCCCCAGGAGCGAAAGGCCCTGGATTTTTCACTGGCCAACCTGAAGCGGATGCTGGAGGCCCAACAGCTCAAGGTCACGTGGGCGACCTCCCAAGGCCTGACCGTTCCCAACAAGATGCCAGCGCTTTTACTGCCTTTGGTGAAATGGTTCGATTTCCCACAACCCTTCGGAATGACCAACATCCTCATCGCGGAACGGTGACGCGCAAAGACAGACGTGGGGACACTTTAATCTGGTGTTTAAAGGTTTTAGATTGATTAAAATTAACGCCCAGCTTACTTTTGATTAGACAATAAAAATCTTGTAGTTGGTTTGGGCGGATTTAATTGAGGAATGAATGTTCAAGAAACATGACGAAAGAACCCTGGCGTTGGACGTTGAAAACATCACCCTGGCCTTCGGCGGGCTAGTGGCGGTGGATGACTTTTCCCTGGTTCTCCACCAGGGGGAATTGGCGGGATTGATCGGCCCCAATGGCGCGGGCAAAACAACTGTTTTTAACATTCTCTCCGGAATCTATAAACCCCAGGAAGGCGATGTCCGGGTTTTCGGGAAGGCGGTCCTGGGGTTGAAACCCCACCAGATCACACATTTAGGCCTCGTCCGGACTTTCCAAAACATCCGCCTGTTCATGGGCCTCACGGTGGAGACCAACATCAAAGTGGCCTTCCACCATTCCCAACCCTACGGGGTCGGCTCGGCCTTGGCAAAAACTGCCCGTTTCGAAGAGGCCGAAAAAAGGTTCGACGCCGAGACTGAACGATTGATGGATGTAATGGAACTGACCCCCCGGAAGGGTTATTTGGCCTCCGCGTTGCCTTACGGGGACCAAAAAAAACTGGAAATCGCAAGGGCTTTGGCAACTGGCGCGAAGATTCTCCTTCTGGACGAGCCCGCGGCCGGCATGAATCCCCAGGAAACCCAATGGTTAATGGGGGTCATCCAACGTTTGCGCACGGATTTCCAGCTTACGATTCTCTTGATTGAGCATGATATGAAAGTCATCATGGGCATTTGTGAGAAAATTCATGTCATGGACCATGGAGTGAAGATCGCCGAAGGGTCAGCCCAGGAAGTCCAGGAAGACCCGAAGGTCATTGAAGCGTACCTGGGAATGAAAAAAAAACAGGGGTGAAAAACTTGCTGGAAATAGCCGGGCTTTCGGTTTTTTACGATTCGATCCAAGCCTTGAGGAATGTCAGTTTGAAAGTGCCGAAAGGCTCCATTGTCTGCATGATCGGGGCCAATGGCGCGGGGAAATCCACGGTACTGCGGGCTATTTCCGGGCTCAAGCGGCCGGCCAGCGGAGAAATTTTGTTCAACGGACAGGTCCTAACCGGCTTGGAGCCCCATCAACTTGTCCGAATGGGAATCGTCCAATGTCCCGAGGGCCGGGGGGTTTTCCCCAACCTCACAGTGGGTGAAAACCTGGACTTGGGCGCCTATGTCCGCGACGATGACACCCAGATCCGGAAGGATCTGGCCCATGTTTATTCCCTTTTCCCCCGGCTTCAGGAGCGGCATAAGCAGATGGCCGGAACCTTGTCGGGCGGGGAACAGCAAATGCTGGCAATCGGCCGGGCCCTCATGGCCCGGCCCCAATTGCTGCTCTTGGACGAACCCTCCTTGGGTCTTGCGCCCCAAGTCACAGAACTGATTTTCGAGACGATCGAAAAAATTAACGGGGAAGGAACCACCATTCTCCTCGTGGAGCAAAACGCACAGTTAGCCCTGGAAGCGGCATCCTATGCCTATGTCCTGGAAACGGGGAATCTCATCCTGGAGGGGGAAGCCGGGAAGGTTTTGGAAAACCCGAAAGTAAAACAGGCTTATCTGGGGGAAACCGCCTTGAAGGATTAACCCTGGTTGCGCTTTTTAAAAGAAAAGCGGAAAAATGGTTCGGATAGACCCTATCTTTTTTATTTTCTACACGTTCCAGATGTAGCGTTATAATCTTCTTGTCAGCGGGTTAACGGCGGGGTTCCAAGTAAAGAGGGGAACCTTTCCCAATTTTTTTTAAAAGGTGAATGATATGGCGAAAAAAAGATATTTTGGATTTTATCGGTGATGATCTTGGGAGCTTCAGGCACGGCATGGGCCCAAAACTATCATTACAAGGATTATATGCGGTTGGCGACAAGGGCTTATGAGAGCAAAAAATATGATATGGCGCTCGAATATTACCAGGCGGCCGCGGATGACAAGGAAGACTATTGGCAGGCTTACCAAGGTTTAGGGACCTGCTATTACCTGAAGGGGAAGAAAAAGGAATGCCTCGCGGCATTTGAAAAAGCCTACCAATTGAATCCGGAGAATGCCGCCCTGCTTCAGTTTATCCAAGCCTTGAGAAGGGTTCTGGGAATGTTACCGCTTGTCATTCCCACTCCGACACCGGTGGTGAATTCCATGCCAGTGCCCGTCGAGAACGCCCCTCCTCCCGGACAAACAATCCATTAAAAGGTTGAGCCCCGTTTTTTTAGGAGGGGGAACTAGATGTGTTTTTTGAATAAAGGTCCGGTCCTGGCCTTGGTTCTCCTGGCTGCGGCTGGCTCAGGTTTGGCCCAGGATTTATCCTCCCGCTACTTAGCCGCTGCTAACCAGGCATATCTTGCAAAAAATTACGACCAGGCGATTCTTTATTACCAGGCGGTCGTAAAGTTAAATCCCAATTCTGCTGTCGCCGACCAGGGCCTTGGCAATAGTTATTACGTGGAGCGCCGCTACCCGGAAGCTTTGTCGGCTTATGAGGCCGCCCTCGAATTGGACCCCAACAACGCGCAATTGTCCCGCTTGATCCAGGCCTTAAAGACGAATTCGGCGTCACCTGCTCCCACGGCGGCCTCAACTACCCAGCCGATCGGGCCGGTAGTGGATCTGTCCCATCCCGCTCCGCTAAAGCCTGAAGGACACCGTTATATGGGAATCGGGGGCGGCACGGAAATGCCCTCCCAAGGCTGCACCTTCCAATCTGGATATGGAATCGAGTTTTACGTGGGTTACGCGGACGCGGGGAACCTGTCCCTTCTCATTTCAGTAGCGGGATACGAATTTCCGTTGAAAGGCTCCTCCCTGAGCCGCGATGAGGTCGAAATCGTGCCGGGGGTGAGATACGCCCTTTCCGGAAAGATTAAACCCTACCTTTGCGCGGGCCTGGGGATGGATTTCGATATCAGCAATTACACGGGGGGTTCCTCGACGCAAACCAATTTCATGGTCCAGGGCGGGGTGGGTTTGGAATTCGAGTTCTCAAAAGGAACTAGCTTTTTTATCGAAGGAAAATACTCGGAAGTGTTTGCTCAATCCGCTTTCGCTTATATACCCCTCAACGCGGGCCTGCATTTCGACATAGGGTCTTAGCCTCAAGAAGAGGCTTCAGCCCATTGACTCGTTGTCCGGAAATCCATCCAGCGCCAATAGATGAAAGATTAACCGCGTGAGATCAGCGTTAAAAGCCGTAAAGTCCACCGAATTTTTTTCCCAAATAATCCAGGAAGTAATACGAGTTTAATTCCATCCCAGTTGCGGCCTGGCAAAGTTCCCGGGCCTTGTACCGCTGGCCCTGGGAATGGATTTTCTCGTTCAGCCACTTTCGCAAGGGGGTGAAATCCCCCCGCTCAAACAGGCCATTGAACCCCCCCCATTCCCGCTCGGCCGCCTGGAAGAATTGGGCCGCGTACAGATTACCGAGGGTGTAAGTGGGGAAGTAGCCGAAGCTCCCATGGCTCCAATGCACGTCCTGGAGGCATCCCAAGGCGTCATTCGGAGGAAGAATGCCCAGGTATTTTTTCATCGCGGCATTCCACGCATCCGGGATGTCGCTTGTTTTCATTTTCTCGCCGATCAAAGCCACCTCGATATCGTATCGCAGGCAGATATGCAGGTTATAAGTCACCTCGTCCGACTCGGTGCGGATCAACGTGGGGGACGAATGGTTGATGGCGAAGTAGAACCCTTCCAGCGAGTCCCGGTCGAACATCCCCGGGAAGGTTTTCCTTAATTCCGGGAAGAAATGCTTCCAGAAAGCCAGACTCCGGCCCACCAGGTTTTCCCAAAGCCGGGACTGGGACTCGTGGATGCCCAGGGAAACCGCCGAAGCCCGGGGAGTGCCGTACAGATCCATGGAAGAAGGCAATCCCTGGTCGTAGAGGCCGTGCCCGGCCTCGTGCAGGGTGCTGAAAAAGGAATTCTCAAAGTTCGTTTCCTCGAAGCGCGTGGTGATCCGCGTGTCCCCGGGCCCCAGGCCGGTGGTGAAAGGGTGCGCGGACAAGTCGATGCGGCCCCGGTTGAAATCAAAACCGATGGACTCGGCCAATTTCCGGCAGAAAACCTGCTGGGCCTCGATGGGGCAGGGCTTTTTCAGGATGTTGAGGTCGGGTTTTCGTTTGGCAGCGGTGATCCTGCCGACCAGCCCGGATAGTTTTTCCTTGAGGGCCGGGAAAAGCCCGTTCAACTGGGAAGTGGTCAAGCCCGGCTCGTAATCCTCCAACAGGGCGTCATAGGGATGGGCCTCGTAACCGTAACACTCCGCCTGTTGCCGGACCAACCCGATGATTTTTTCAAGCCAAGGTTCGAAACGGGAAAAGTCTGACCTTTCCCCCGAAAACTGATCCAAAAATATGTTAGTTTTGGATTATAGATCGGGAGGGGAAAGATGGCAAAGAAACGGTTTTTATCTGAGCAGATAGTGGCTATTCTCCGCGAGGCGGAGAAAGCTCCCGCCGTTGAGGAAGTTCTCCGAAAGCATGGCATTTCCGAGCAGACTTACTACCGCTGGAAACGCATGTACGGAAGCCTTGGAGTTTCCGAAGTCCACCGCATCAAACAGCTGGAAGAAGAAAACCGGAAACTCAAGCAGTTAGCGGGTGATCAGGCCCTGGCTATTCAGGTTCTCCAAGAGCACATAAAAAAAAGGGGTATTGATCGAGGAGCAAAAAGGCATGGTGGAAGCCCTGAAGGCTCAGGAAGTACCGGAAAGACGAGCCTGTGATGTTCTTGGGGTAAATCGATCGAGTTTTCGATATGAGGCCCAGCCAGAAGATCCGTTGAACCAGGTGATCCTGCAGGAAATGGTTAAGTTAGCGCAAAGAAACCGACGTTTCGGAAGCCCTCGGATGTTGTGGATGTTGGAACGCAGAGGCCTTGATGTGAATCACAAGCGGGTGGAGAGGCTCTACCAGGTAGCAGGGCTTCAATTACCGCGCAGGAGACCCAGGAAGAAGAGGGTTCCGACGGAATGGAGAAGGCCCCACCCGGCTTTGGGTTCCAACGAGGTGTGGACGATGGACTTCGTGCATGACCTGACATGGTTCGGGGGAAAGGTGAAGTTTTTGACGGTGTTGGATGAAGGATTTAGGGAATGCTTGGAGATCCGGGCGGAGAAGCGAATGAGAAGCCGGGACGTGCTGGAGACGCTGGACGAGTTGATGACGGAGTACGGGACACCAAAGTGCCTGCGGGTGGACAACGGGCCAGAGTTCGTGGCGAAAGAACTGAGGAACTGGCTTGAGGAGAAGGGCGTAGAGGTGCTATATATCGAACCAGGGAGTCCATGGCAGAATGGATTCATCGAAAGTTTCAACGGAAAGTTTAGGGATGAGTGCCTGAACCAAGAAATTTTTCTTTCAAAAGCGGAGGCCCAGGTAGTCGTGGATTGGTGGAGGCAGGTGTATAACTGGCAGAGACCGCACAGCAGTTTGGGGGGAAAAACCCCAATGGAAGCAAAGGCCGAAAAGTTGGGCCTTAACTAACTTAAATTTGGATCAAACATTGGGGGAAGGTCAGTAAGGGTTTTCCGAATGACTTAATTCATTTAATGACTTACTTGAGTATATTACGTTTCGTTTAAAAGGATCTTTTGTAGCATTTAAAAACCATCGTAAGTCTTCTTGATATTCTTCTGGAATTTTAGTTCTCTTTTCAATATCCCAATTAATAAGTATTGATGACACAAGTGATATCAAATTTTTCGTATCTTCTGGGCGAATTGTGTTCCGCGGATGAATTGTTGCTACTTCTTCTTTCACTTCAACATAGAGCCCTTTTATGCGGTTTAAATGAAGGTTCTTGGCCACGCCTTCTAATTTTCGAACTGTTTCTTTTGTTATTGAATTCTTTGAAAAGTAGGGTCCCCATAATGCGAAAAATAATTTCCGAATATGGTCATCCATTTTATTTTCGGATGAAGCGTATTCGTTTTCTTCAAGTTTAGCAGCAAAGTTACTCATTAATAGTTCTGCCTTCCCTATCTCTTCCAGAGATAGGGTGGCGAGATGAAATGCAATATTTGGAACACAATCGACTTCTCGTTTAGAAGTTTCTAGTAAATCCTTAGAATGTGATAGGCAGATATTGATCGATTCTTTTAAATTTTCCGGGAATTCAATTATTGGTAATGAGGAATTATTTTGATCGACCATTTAATTCTCCACAGAAAAATATTAGTTGGTTGGATAACTACAAGTTAAAGACTTTTTATCGAAACAAGTGGGGATTTTGATCATTACATCTTTTTTTCATCCTTTGAATTATTACTAATTGTTGGGTGTATGAAAGCCGCTTTAAAGTTGGGATTATCGCTGAATCTTTCGGATATCCTTTGAACATATTTTTGAAGGGCAATCATATTTTCATTAAATGGATGAATTTTACTTTTTGCGAATTTATTAAACTGTTCTCTACGCTCAGTAAATAACTTGATATCATCCGGAAAGTGAAAAGCGCTATTCCTAACTTCGCTAATTTTTCTAAATTCATCGTTATATTCTATTTTTAATTCCTTTAATAAATCTGGCGCGTGGTGTTTTATACCGTTGATAGTTTCGACATATATACCATTAAATAAATCTTCAAGAAATAATCCGGCATTATCGCTCCGATTAACTAGCTGCTTTAAATAAATTAGATAATTTAATCTACCAACAAACACGACGAGCAGAAGTATAAAATCTTGTAATTCAAGATACTTTTCAGGAAATGAAATTTCTTCGCAAATATTGCAATGGCCATCTTCCCGCCAAACAATCCTGCCTTCGGGAAGGCTGGTATAAATATCCCGCAAGAAATCATGAAATTTATTGTGGTCTATTTTTAGAGACATATTTTTAATCCTTGATTTCTGAATCTGTTTAAAGCTTAGGCAGTTATGTTACTTCACCTAGTTATACACCAACCGCCATCAATCCACGATTACCAATGATTTTCAGCAAAACACAAAGGCAACAATCCTATATACTTAATACTTAGCGCTTTTCACTTTTTAAATCCAGAAAGTAATTTGTGGAAAACACAAACCAATATTTATCAGACCAACCTGTTTCTAACCCAAACACAGAAGATAAACTTGGTTATTCTAGTTTTTCTCAAGCAATTGCAAATGCAATCATTGCTATTCCACCAGGAAAAGGTGCAGTAGTTGCCATTAACGGGCAATGGGGCTCAGGAAAAACTTCTGCAATTAATTTCATTAAATATTTTTTGGGAAAAATTTCAGAAAATGATAGACCTATTCCAGTTGATTTCAATCCATGGTGGTTATCTGGTGAAGAACAATTATTGCGTGGATTTTTCGACGCATTAAAAAGTGCTTTTGGCAAAGGTAAGGGGTTTGATGATGTTGTAGACATTATGTCTATTTTTTGTGTCGGGATATCGAAAGTTCCGGGCGTAGGCGGTCTTGAAGAAGTTGGCGGATTATTAAAAAAATTTACAGATTCTGGAAAAAGCTTACAGAATCTAAAAGCAGAGATTGAAGATAAACTTCTGAGTATTGGGAAAAAAATCGTTGTCTTTGTGGATGATGTCGATAGATTAACACCGCAAGAAACTTTACAAGTATTCAAAGTTATTAAAGCAATAGGGGATTTTAAAAATGTAATCTATGTTTTGTCTTTTGACAGGGCTATTGTTTTAAAGAGCTTAAGTGATATACATAAGGAATTTGGTGAAAATTATTTAGAGAAAATAGTTCAGATGCAATTTGAATTGCCCATTCCAGATTCGGACGGCTTATTGGAAATGCTTTTTCCAGAACTTAATCGCATTTTAGGAAATACCCCTCAAGAGAAATTTGATTCCCGGAGATGGCAAAATTCCTTTTACTATTTAAGCAGCTTAATCAAAACTCCTAGGGATATTAAGCGTTTATGCAACGCTTTATCTGTCACTTATCCAATTGTTGCCGGAGAAGTGAATTCAGTAGATTTTTTTGTGCTCGAATTTTTGAAAATCTTCAGACCACTTTTATACGGAATTATTCGAGATAATTTAAAAGAATTTGTAGGAACTGCGGTTTCCAATCGTTACGTTGGGGAAGATTGGAAAAAGTTTCATGAAAATTGGTTTAACCAGTTGACCTATTCGGATAAATCAAATCTTGTTGAAGTTGTTAAAGAAATATTCCCAAAAGCTTCGGCTGTTTGGGGAACCACTTATTACAATTCATTAAACGAATGGGCAATTGAATCTCGTGTTTGTCATCCTGATAAAGCAGAGATATATTTTCGTCTAGCGATAAATCAAGAACGTATTTCAAATAAAGAATGGGATGATCTTCTTCAAAAGATTTCCAACCGAGAAGATTTCTCTTCTGTTTTAATTGAATATTCAAATATAAAGACTCGAAAAGGTGGTACGAGAGTAAAAGAGTTACTTGAACAAATTTGGGGACGTTCTGAAAATTTATCAGTAGATATAGCAATTAAAATAGCTACGATCTTAATTAACGTTGGGGATTTCATACTTAAGCCGGAAGACAAGTGGCCTGGGTTTTGGCGTGTAGACTCAGAAGCAGCATTGAGGATTTCAATTTATCGTTGTTTAAAGCGTGACGAAACTAATAGGAAAGTAAATTTTATAAAAGCAGTTTCTGAAGCTAAATCTATTTATACCCCAATGGTTATCCTTGCATGGCTCACTGAAAAGAATGAAGTAGCGTTTACTAAAGAGGAAATAGATAAGATTCATAAAGTACTTTTTGAAAGAACCCAAAAAAAAATTCAAAAAGACGGTCTAACGAATTTAAACAATATTCCCTATATTTTTGGAACACTTGTTCCATGGGGTTATGAAAAAGAAGTTAAAGAATGGGCTGAACTATGTTTAAAATCGTCAAAAGAAACTTTCAGCTTTTTGAAACAATTTGAACATGAAAGTCACAGTCAAAACATGGGTGAAGCAGCTTTTAAAATTCATTACCGTTTGCAACCAAAATGGTTAGAGCCTTATGTTGACCCAAAGAAAATTGCTGAAATAGTAAAAATGGAAATCAATTCTAATGAATTTAATGATTTTGAAAAAAGGGCAGGAAATACATTCTTGAAAGAATGGGAATTTGTTGAAAAAGGGACACCACTTGGTGATATGGATACCTTCGAAGATTAAATTAAACGCCAATAAAGTTTGATAGAGTTAATCTGACCGCTACCAAAACCCATAAACCCATTCCTAAAACCCATAACCCACTAACCCATACCCACAACCCATTACCCATAAACCCATTCGGCATGGCTTAAAAGTCATTATTTATTGATTTATTAACCCATTACCTACCCTAAACCCATTCTCACAAACCTATTACCCATAAACCCATAACCCACCCTAAACCCATTCTCAGAATGCCATTCTTAGAATCCACAAACCCATTCTCAGAATCAATCTTAAGAATGCCAGACTCGAATCAGAACCCAAAAACCCATATTTTTCAATGTTTTAATCTCGGATTCCATTCTTAAGAATCATTCTTAAGAATGATTCTTAAGAATGACAGAATGAAATCTGAATCTGATCTGGCTAAACAGTTCACTGGATAGACTCGTCTTAAACGAATTTAAGAATTTATTTTTAGGGGGTGTTTTCAGGTTTTGTAATTTCAGATTAGACAGCGGAAGGGTAGGTTGATTTCAGAATGACTTTCACCGCTCCAAATCCCCTCTTTGGCTCCAAGTGGGAAAATAACATTCCCACTTGCTATTTCTTGACTGTTATAAAAGCATACAGTAGTATTCCTTTAGGATTTAACTACTTTTAATGAGGTTGAGCCATGACTAACGATCAAGCAATCGAAGTTAAAAAACCCGCCAAAATCGCTTGGTGGACCCTGGGAATAGGTATTGTGCTTGGATTGGCTTTAGGATGGATCATGTTTCTTATCTATCGGTTAGGCCAAAGGGAAGGAGTAGAAATTTACAAGAGTAACGAGAAGCCCACTGAAACTCCAAAACCGGAATTGAATGGACAAACCATTGATGTAACCAATAATTCCATTGCCAAAGCGGAACCTGCTCCAATGGAAAAAAGTGTTACTACTGCGTCCGAAACTCCTACGGTTTCTGAACCCGTGCCACCCCAAACCCCCAAATACCACCATTCCGAGGATTTCAGAGTAATCATCTGGGGGGGTAAAAAATACGAATTAACCACAAATCAATCCCGTGTAGTTGAAAGGCTTTGGAAGGCATATGAAAGCCGAATCCCTATAATGCACCAAAGCGCATTACTCGAAGGGTTAGAGATTGGTAGCCAAAGGCTCCGAGATGTTTTCAAAAACAACTTGGAAGCCTTTAAGGAATTATTCACTAATGGAAACCGCAAAGGGACATTTCGAATGAATCTTAACTGGGAATAATATTCCCAGAAGATTCCCCTTAAAATCCCAGTTCTTCCCCCGGTAGTTACCCCCTCCTAGCCGTATCCTTGCGCCAAGAAATAATTTTATTTTTTGGCCGGGATCATGGAAAAGAAACTTTCAAAAGAAGAGTTCATCGAATACACGCTCAAGGTTTGGCAACCGTATTTTTCACGGCCCTTAACCTGTGAAGATGCACGTCAATTTTCCATGACTGCCGTGAACTTTCTTCATGCCCTGTCCGAAAAAAATACTCCAAATGGCCCTGAACTCCCTGTAAATAGGCCCTGAAAATGGAAAAGTGGCTACATTTATATCCACTTTGTTTCCTTTTCGGCCTGAATGAAGGCGAAAAATGGAAGAACTGAGAATTTCCAAAAGAAAAGGGAAGCTGATTCACATTAGGCTTTCACCTTCCACCCATACCCGTCTTAAAATCAGAGTAGCGGAATTAAGAACCACTCTTCAAAGCTGGACTGAAAAAACCATCCGAAATGCTTTGAGGAAAAAAGTTAAGGGTGGAAAACAAAAACCTTTGAAACAGGGGGAAGCCCATGAACCAACCAAGTGAATTGAAGGAAGCCGTTCTATACGTCCGTGTTTCTTCCAAGGATCAGGAAAAGGAAGGCTATTCGATCCCTGCCCAATATCAGCTCTTAAGGGGATATGCCTTGAATAACGGGTTAGAGGTTGTCCAAGAGTTTGAGGACATTGAAACCGCCAAAGCATCAGGAAGGGAAAATTTTGGGTTAATGGTTAATTACCTCAAGAAAAACCCTTCCTGCAAGGTGGTATTAGTCGAGAAAACAGACCGTCTTTACCGCAATTTGAAAGACCATTTAATCTTGGATGAAATGAAACTTGAAATTCATTTTGTTAAAGAAGCCACTGTCATTTCTGAAAGTTCCCACTCTTCCCAAAAGTTCATGCAGGGCATTCGGGTATTAATGGCAAAAAACTATGTGGATAACCTATCCGAGGAAGCCAAG
>CAWKAR010000025.1:0-183925 GCA_963847625.1 candidate division FCPU426 bacterium
ATCACCTGCACCGCGCTTGGATGGATCACGCTGGGAATCGGGCTGTATACCGAAACCCGGTTGGCCATCGAATCCGCCACGATCAGGTCGTTCCCCGCCTGGAATACCCCTTCCGGCCGGTACAATGAACCCGCGTTCACCGGTGACGTGGCGTTCAACGTCAGCGCCGCTTGGCCCACCACAAAGTTCGCCGACTGGTTCGTCGTCAGACTGCATCCTCCGCATCCCGGCACCGGCGTCGCCGTCGGAGGAGGTGTCACCGTGGGCGTCGGGCTGTTCGTCGGCGTCCATGTGCAGGTGTCCGTCGCCGTGGGAACCGGTGTTCTCGTATACGTCGGCGTCGGAGTGGAAGTCGGCGTCTTCGTCACCGTCGTCGTCGATGTCTGCGTCGCCGTGAATGTCTCCGTGGCCGTGTTACTCGCCGTATAAGTGTTCGTCGGCGTCTTCGTCGCCGTCGTGGTCGATGTCTGCGTGGTCGTGAACGTCTCCGTGGGGGTCGAAGTCGAAGTCGGCGTGTTACTCGTCGTATAAGTGTTCGTCGGCGTCTTCGTGTTCGTCGGAGTCAGCGTATCAGTCTCCCCCGGCGTGTTCGTCAAAGTCGGCGTCGGCGTATCCGTCCTCGTGGATGTCTGCGTGGGCGTGTACTCGCCGTATAAGTGTTCGTCTGCGTCCTTGTGCTTGTCTGCGTATAGGTGGAAGTCTGCGTCGAGGTCGGCGTTTGTGTGTTCGTTTCGGTCGGCGTATAGCTGGGCGTCGCCGTGTTTGTCTGGGTCGGCGTCGCCGTATCCGTCCTCGTGAAAGTCTGCGTGGGGCTGCTCGTCGCTGTGTACGTATTCGTCACTGTCGCTGTGTTGCTCGGCGTATTCGTGGCCGTCACCGTCGGAGTGTTCGTCCGCGTCGGGCTGTCCGTGGGGGTGGAAGTCGGCGACTGCGTCCCCGTGGGCGTCAACGTCACCGTCGGCGTATGTGTCCTCGTATTGGTCACCGTTGGGCTGGGCGTCGCCGTGGAGGTGTTCGTCGCCGTGTTCGTCACCGTACTTGTCGGCGTATTCGTCCTCGTGTTCGTCGGTGTATATGTGTTTGTCCACGTGTTGGTCGAAGTTGGCGTGTTGCTCGCCGTATAGGTGTTCGTCACCGTGCTCGTCGGCGTATTCGTCCTCGTGGGAGTCGGGGTCGGGGTGTTGGTCGGCGTATTCGTGTTCGTCGCCGTCGGAGTGTTCGTCCGCGTCGGGCTGTCCGTGGAGGTGGAAGTCGGCGACTGCGTCCCCGTGGGCGTCGATGTCACCGTCGGCGTATTCGTGGCCGTCACTGTCGGAGTGTTCGTCCGCGTGTTGGTCGAAGTCGGCGTGTTGCTGGGGGTTGGCGTGCTGCTCGCCGTATAGGTGTTCGTCACCGTGTTCGTCGCCGTATTGGTCTGACTGGGTGTCGGAGTCGGGGTGTTGGTCGCCGTACTCGTGTTCGTCACCGTCGGAGTGTTCGTCCGCGTCGGGCTGTTCGTGGGGGTGTTCGTCGGCGACTGCGTCCCCGTGGGCGTCAATGTCACCGTGTTCGTCACCGTTGGGCTGGGTGTCGCCGTGGAGGTGTTCGTCGCCGTGTTTGTCGCCGTGTTCGTCGGCGTATTCGTCCTAGTAGGCGTCGGAGTCGGGGTGTTGGTCGGCGTATTCGTCAGCGTGGGTGTATTAGTATTCGTGGGTGTCGGTGAATTGGTCCTCGTGGACGTCGGGGTCGGGGTGTTGGTCGCCGTACTTGTCGGCGTGGGTGTATTGGTATTCGTGGGTGTCGGGGTATTAGTCCTCGTGGGCGTCGAAGTCAGGGTATTGGTTGCCGTACTTGTGGGTGTTGGCGTGTAGGTATTGATCACCGTGTTCGTCGGCGTATTCGTCCTAGTAGAAGTCGGGGTCGGGGTGTTGGTCGGCGTACTTGTCGGGGTTGGCGTAAGTGTCGACGTATAAGTATTCGTCACCGTGTTCGTCGCAGTATTCGTCCTCGTATTCGTCGCCGTAGGGGTGGAAGTCGGGGTATTGGTCTGAGTCGGCGTATTGGTGCGGGTAGGCGTATTCGTGGATGTGTTGGTGGGTGATTGTGTCCCGGTGGGCGTCAATGTCACCGTATTCGTCACCGTCGGCGTTGGGGTATTCGTGCGCGTCGGGGTCGGGGTCGGGGTATTCGTAGGCGTTGGGGTGTTCGTTGATGTGTACGTGTTCGTCGCAGTAGAAGTCGGCGTATTGGTCCTCGTGGGTGTCGGGGTCGGGGTGTTGGTCGCAGTACTTGTGGGCGTGGGTGTATTGGTATTCGTGGGTGTCGGTGAATTGGTCCTCGTGGGTGTCGGGGTCGGGGTGTTGGTCGCAGTACTTGTGGGCGTGGGTGTATTGGTGTTCGTGGGTGTGGGCGAATTGGTCCTCGTGGGTGTCGGGGTCGGGGTGTTGGTCGCAGTACTTGTCGGTGTGGGTGTATTGGTATTCGTGGGTGTCGGTGAATTGGTCCTAGTGGGTGTCGGGGTCGGGGTGTTGGTCGCAGTACTTGTGGGTGTGGGTGTATTGGTATTCGTGGGTGTGGGCGAATTGGTCCTCGTGGGTGTCGGGGTCGGGGTGTTGGTCGCCGTACTTGTCGGTGTGGGTGTATTGGTATTCGTGGGTGTCGGTGAATTGGTCCTAGTGGGTGTCGGGGTCGGGGTGTTGGTCGCAGTACTTGTGGGCGTGGGTGTATTGGTATTCGTGGGTGTGGGCGAATTGGTCCTCGTGGGTGTCGGGGTCGGGGTATTGGTCGCAGTCGGGGAAGATGTCGGGGTGTTGGTGCTCGTGACTGTATTCGTGCGCGTGAGTGTCGATGTGAGTGTAGGCGAGGGCGTAGGCGTATAAGTGTTCGTCACAGTATTCGTCGGAGAATTGGTCCTAGTGGGTGTCGGGGTGTTGGTCGGGCTAGGAGAAGGTGTCGGGGTATTGGTGTTCGTGGCTGTATTCGTGCGCGTGGGTGTTGGCGTGGGCGTTGGCGAGGGCGTAGGCGTATAAGTGTTCGTCACAGTATTTGTCGGAGTATTGGTCCTAGTAGGTGTCGGGGTGGAGGAAGGTGTTGGAGTGTTGGTGTTCGTGACTGTATTCGTGCGCGTGAGTGTCGGCGAGGGTGTCGGAGTAGGAGAAGGCGTGGATGTAGAGGTATTAGTGGGTACGCTGGTGCCGGTCGTATTGGTCGGGGTTGGGACGGGAGTATTGACAATGGTAAAAGGCGCACTGGCCGTGACGGGGGAGTCAACGGATGTCGCGGCGGAGGCTGTGTTGGTGACCGGGTACGGATAGGAAGATTGGGATTTGGCGGTCACCCAGATCTTCAAGGTGACGGACTGGCCCGCGGAGACGTCGGCGATGGTCCAAGTGACCGTTCCGCCGCTGTAAGTCCCTGTCACCGCGGTATCGGCCGTATTCCCCCCCAGTTCACGGCACTGGGAAGGACGTCAGTTACGGTCACGCCGGGGAAATCCCGGCCCGCCACCGGCCCGTTCCCGTAAATACGCCGCCAAACGGAGCCGTCCCACTCCTCCACCAGCACCTGGGTATAAAGCGTTGTGGTCGTTTGAGTGCCGTAGGGGTCGAATTGGCTTACCGGCACACTGGTTCCGTCGCCGGCGGTCCAGTCCGGTGAAACGGGCAAGGGATAGGGGCCCTGTCCCGAGATGGTAGCAGGAGCATAACCTCCTCCCATCCAGGACCAGGCTTTGACGGCGATAGGTCCTCCGGCCCACATGGTAGCGGGCCTCATGTTATCCACGTTATTCCCGGGCCAGACATCGAAATTCAAAACCGGAATGTTGGAACTCAGGTCACCGTACTGCATGTTGCCGCCAACGTTGCCGCTTTCCCTTTGGACATACCAGAGGTTCGGAATTCCAGCTGTGGTGCCGTAAAAAGTCGGGAAAAGGGGGCTCGACACGGTCGTATCGAACCACCGGAAGACATACCTCTGGTTCCAGGCGCCGTAGGTGGGATCGGTGCCTGCCACGACAGGCAGTTCGGTGAGCGAGTCGGGAATACCGATGGTGTTGGGAATGGGAGGCACGGTGAAATCCGCCACCGTACGTGCATTATTATTCCCGTAGGTATTGCTGTTGTGGGTGGCCATGATAATATTGGTTTGCTGGGTGATCGGCAGGCCTGTCCCGTTGTAGGGTGTTCCATAGGTTGGGTCGTAAAAGAAGAAAGACCAGCGGTAGTTGGCGGGATTGACTAGGGGCTCGTAGGCCTCGGACCTCAGCTGGGACCAGAACCCCATGTAACCCCAGGACTCCGTAACGGCGGCAAAACCTGGGTACACCTTGGGCCGGCCGCCGTTCAACCAGTAGTTGGCACCCGATAGGCTGCTTACGACAATAGAGAAAGTGGTAGTGCCGTTGGGATTCACGAGAGTCGGGTTGACTGATTTGGCGATGGTGAGGCTGCGCGAGATGACATCCACGCAGTTTCGCTTGAAGATCATGGAGATTTCGTTGGGATATTGGTTGGTGGTCCAATGCAGGGTGCTTCCCACATAGATTTGGGCTGTGTTGCAAATGCGCCCGTTCGCGGCAGCGGGGTTGATCTGAACCACCAAAGTGACGGCGCCCATGGTGGAACTCTTGTTGGTGCCCCCGCCCGCGGTGTTCTGCAGGCCCGGCACTGTTCCGATGTTCCATTTCACCGTGCCGGTAGACCCCACCGCCGGGGCGCTGGCGGCCGCCGGGCTGGAGGAAAGGTAAAAGAGGGTGGCGGGCAGGGCGTCTGAGATGGTCACTGCGCTCGCGGCGGCCGCGCCGTAATTGCGGTAGGAAAGCGTGTATGTGAGGGTGTCGCCCGCATAGGCGAAGGTTTTGTTGACCGACTTGTAGACCTTCATATTGGGCTGTGCGACCATGTTGCAGGGGTTATTGAAGCATCCGGCCAGGGTGAAAAGCCCGATCCAACGGTAAAACTCATGGAAATACTTGGGTTCTCCGTAGGTACCATCCGCAGCCGGTGTCACAAAATCCCAGTTCAGGTAGTTTTCACGCCATAAATCTTTCATCAATTCCGACTGGGTTCCGGTCTTACCAATGAGAGTGTCCAGGTTGTCGGCTGCGCAAGCCGCCATGGCGGCGGGACCAAGAATGGTCGGAATGTGCCAGGTACTAACCCCGTCGTTGGCCCAAATGCCGGCAGTGGTTTCACCCGAGGCGTCCATTTCGCAAGTACCCCAATAAGCGAGCCCATAGTTGGGGATGTTCGGAGGGTTTCCTACCGCGACGCCGTTCCAGGCGACCTGGGAATACTTGGACAGGAAAATTTGTTCCATGTTGGTGGCGGGTGAGGTATTCAAGACCACATGGTTGGCGGGATCCCAGGAATTGGGCGGCAAACCGTACCAAAGGTAATCCAAGGAGTTGCGGTAGGGCATCCGGATGCCTTCCGCGGATGGACCCCAACTGGCCCCGTAAAAAGTGACGTTCCCGGTCGCGTCGACGTCGAAACCATCCGGGCCGACGGGAAAGGGAGTGACCTGGGTGTTCAATTTGGAAACGATGTACTCGCTGGACACAGCCGCCCTCAGGAACTGGCTTCCCACCTGGGTGTTCCCCTGGGCCTCCATGATGGAAGAGAAGCACCGGTAATAACCCGGCGCCAGGTAGTCCGTAGCGCAATTCCCTTGAAACGTGCCGTAACCTCCTGGACTGCAAGAACCGAAGTAGGGGGGATAAGGAGCCACGCCCGCCGCATCCCACGTCGTGCTATCCCGGGACGTATTCCCGCCTTTCATGTATCCGTCGAACCCGACCTCGGCCGAATCATAATCTTTACCGCTGGGATCTCCTGAGTCCTGCCTCCAGGCGGTCATGGCCGTGGCGTAATTGATGAATTCCTGTTGGTAGCTGATGGCGGCGCCGGCGGCCGTTTGGTAGCCGGAGTTGGCGCCCCATTGCTTCCAGGCGATCAAGAGGGCCATGCAGATATCCTCATCGCCGTCCGTCGCGCCTCCCTGCCCCGCTGTGGAATGGTTCCAAGCCACCAGGCCCGGCATCTGGCAGCTGGCCGTGCCCCAGCCGGTCAATTGAGCCGTACCCGGGTTCGTCTCGTAGCTGATAGCTTGCACAATCCGGCTGTGGATGTGGATCCAGAGGCCATCGAAAGTATCCTTGTCGGCCATGAGGGCGGCCATGAGAAGGGCGTAGCCGTCGCCTTCCGAACAACCCGGAAGGGTATCCGCACCGCATCCTGTGGTAGTCATGACCAAGCGATGGGGCAGGCCAGTGGGAGTCCATCCGCTTATCGATTGGAGCCTGTGCATGCCTTCGATATAAGCCTGCGTCACGGCCCCTTCCATCTCGGCGTGAGGCACACCGTCTGCGTTGGTGGTGGCTAAAGATTTCCCGTATTGGTATTCCAGAAACTGGGGAAAGGGCCAATTAGGCGATTGCGGCATGACCGTCCCGCTGTTGATGTTGGCACCGGTCACCGGAAAAGTGGCCCAGCAAACGTTATAAGCGGCAAACCCAAAAAGAATCGAAAAAAGGAATAATTTATATGTTTGAAAGCGCTTCACTGTTTCCTCAAAATTCCTTAAATTTTTTTATTTTCTCGTTTATTATCGGCTGACTTGTCATCCCACTCCAAACTTGGGACGGGTTGAATAGCCAATACCCTTGCCGGATGCTCTTCTTATAAGTTTATCGCAATTACCTGGGACTTACAAAATCAAACCGGAAATGCTGATTAAAACGCTTCCGAAGCCCCATTTTATCGAGAAACTCCGCAAATCTTTCTGCCTTTATAACCTCCGAAATGCCTTTATTTTTAATGAAGGACTAAAATTTTGCCCGTCTTGCGGGCAATGCCATTTCCTCCCTCGGCTTGCAACGCGTAGACATAGAGCCCGCTGGCTACCGCCTCCCCCCCCTGGTTCCTCACTCCCCACGCCAGCTTGTTGGCACCCGCGTTCCCTTCCACTCCCTTCTCGTACACCAACTCCCCTGTGACCGTGTAAATCCTCAATGTCACTTTCGCCGCCTGCCCCAGGCTGTACCGGATTTCCACCGTCCCCCCGCCCCTGGAGATGTTCGGCCCCGCCACCACACTCCCCAACATCGCCCCCGTCACCGGGGGAGTCGGGGTTGTCTCCTTCATCACCACCTCTTTCACATTTGACGACGCACCTGTCCCGGCCGCGCATTGGAACGCCATCAACCGGTCTTCATTGAGATCCGTCACGTACAACATCCCCCCCACCGCTTGCAGATTCCATGGGTTGATAAAATCATTGGCCTTCGTGGTCGTTGACGACGTATTAGTAATCATGTTCGCCTGTCCCAATACCCCTACCGCCGGCGGATTAGCCGTCCCTGTGGGAATTTGATTGTAAATCAATACCCTGTCGTTTCCCGTGTCCGAGATATATAGCTGGCAATTCACTCCGCATACTCCCATGGGCCCGCTCAGTTGAGTCGCCGAACATCCTTTTGCGCTCGTGGTGTAGCTTACTTGACCCACCACCGCGTCCGCCGGCGGGTTGTTCCCCGCCAGACTGTCTATCCCGTTACCTCCGTTGTTATAAATCAGTATCCGGTTGTTCCCTGCGTCCGCCACGTATAGGTTCCCGCTATCCACCCACAATCCCCTCGGTGTCACCAGCCCTTGCGATGTCGCGCTGGTCAGCCCTCCATCCCCGGTTTGGCTCGTGAAATTCGACTGCCCGATCACTTCATCCGCGCTCGCCCCATTCGCCGATGGCAGCGAGTTGTATACCAATATCCGGTTGTTGTCCATGTCCGATATGAACAGTCTCTGCCCGTCATAAAATACCCCGTCCGGCGCGTATAGCGTGTTCGCTCCCGGCGTCGTCGTCACCCCGCGGTTCGCCTTGCTGCTCACCATGTCCGCCTGCCCGATCACCACGTCTGCCGATCCGTTCGTCACCGCCAGTGAACCGATATTGCTGTAAATCAATACCCGGTTGTTCCCTTCGTCCGCCACGATCAGCATGGTCCCGTCGCTCCATATCCCCAACGGCAAATACAAGGTATTCGAATTCACCGAAACACCCTGGTTCGTCACGCTTCCCGTGAACGTCGACTGCCCGATCACCTGCACCGCGCTTGGATGGATCACGCTGGGAATCGGGCTGTATACCAAAACCCGGTTGGCCATCGAATCCGCCACGATCAGGTCGTTCCCCGCCTGGAATACCCCTTCCGGCCGGTACAATGAACCCGCGTTCACCGGTGACGTGGCGTTCAACGTCAGCGCCGCTTGGCCCACCACAAAGTTCGCCGACTGGTTCGTCGTCAGACTGCATCCTCCGCATCCCGGCACCGGCGTCGCCGTCGGAGGAGGTGTCACCGTGGGCGTCGGGCTGTTCGTCGGCGTCCATGTGCAGGTGTCCGTCGCCGTGGGAACCGGTGTTCTCGTATACGTCGGCGTCGGAGTGGAAGTCGGCGTCTTCGTCACCGTCGTCGTCGATGTCTGCGTCGCCGTGAATGTCTCCGTGGCCGTGTTACTCGCCGTATAAGTGTTCGTCGGCGTCTTCGTCGCCGTCGTGGTCGATGTCTGCGTGGTCGTGAACGTCTCCGTGGGGGTCGAAGTCGAAGTCGGCGTGTTACTCGTCGTATAAGTGTTCGTCGGCGTCTTCGTGTTCGTCGGAGTCAGCGTATCAGTCTCCCCCGGCGTGTTCGTCAAAGTCGGCGTCGGCGTATCCGTCCTCGTGGATGTCTGCGTGGGCGTGTTACTCGCCGTATAAGTGTTCGTCTGCGTCCTTGTGCTTGTCTGCGTATAGGTGGAAGTCTGCGTCGAGGTCGGCGTTTGTGTGTTCGTTTCGGTCGGCGTATAGCTGGGCGTCGCCGTGTTTGTCTGGGTCGGCGTCGCCGTATCCGTCCTCGTGAAAGTCTGCGTGGGGCTGCTCGTCGCTATGTACGTATTCGTCACTGTCGCTGTGTTGCTCGGCGTATTCGTGGCCGTCACCGTCGGAGTGTTCGTCCGCGTCGGGCTGTCCGTGGGGGTGGAAGTCGGCGACTGCGTCCCCGTGGGCGTCAACGTCACCGTCGGCGTATGTGTCCTCGTATTGGTCACCGTTGGGCTGGGCGTCGCCGTGGAGGTGTTCGTCGCCGTGTTCGTCACCGTACTTGTCGGCGTATTCGTCCTCGTGTTCGTCGGTGTATATGTGTTTGTCCACGTGTTGGTCGAAGTTGGCGTGTTGCTCGCCGTATAGGTGTTCGTCACCGTGCTCGTCGGCGTATTCGTCCTCGTGGGAGTCGGGGTCGGGGTGTTGGTCGGCGTATTCGTGTTCGTCGCCGTCGGAGTGTTCGTCCGCGTCGGGCTGTCCGTGGAGGTGGAAGTCGGCGACTGCGTCCCCGTGGGCGTCAATGTCACCGTCGGCGTATTCGTGGCCGTCACTGTCGGAGTGTTCGTCCGCGTGTTGGTCGAAGTCGGCGTGTTGCTGGGGGTTGGCGTGCTGCTCGCCGTATAGGTGTTCGTCACCGTGTTCGTCGCCGTATTGGTCCGACTGGGTGTCGGAGTCGGGGTGTTGGTCGCCGTACTCGTGTTCGTCACCGTCGGAGTGTTCGTCCGCGTCGGGCTGTTCGTGGGGGTGTTCGTCGGCGACTGCGTCCCCGTGGGCGTCAATGTCACCGTGTTCGTCACCGTTGGGCTGGGTGTCGCCGTGGAGGTGTTCGTCGCCGTGTTTGTCGCCGTGTTCGTCGGCGTATTCGTCCTAGTAGAAGTCGGGGTCGGGGTGTTGGTCGGCGTATTCGTCAGCGTGGGTGTATTAGTATTCGTGGGTGTCGGTGAATTGGTCCTCGTGGACGTCGGGGTCGGGGTGTTGGTCGGCGTATTCGTCAGCGTGGGTGTATTAGTATTCGTGGGTGTCGGTGAATTGGTCCTCGTGGACGTCGGGGTCGGGGTGTTGGTCGGCGTATTCGTCAGCGTGGGTGTATTAGTATTCGTGGGTGTCGGTGAATTGGTCCTCGTGGACGTCGGGGTCGGGGTGTTGGTCGCCGTACTTGTCGGCGTGGGTGTATTGGAATTCGTGGGTGTCGGGGTATTAGTCCTCGTGGGCGTCGAAGTCAGGGTATTGGTTGCCGTACTTGTGGGTGTTGGCGTGTAGGTATTGATCACCGTGTTCGTCGGCGTATTCGTCCTAGTAGAAGTCGGGGTCGGGGTGTTGGTCGCAGTACTTGTCGGGGTTGGCGTAAGTGTCGACGTATAAGTATTCGTCACCGTGTTCGTCGCAGTATTCGTCCTCGTATTCGTCGCCGTAGGGGTGGAAGTCGGGGTATTGGTCTGAGTCGGCGTATTGGTGCGGGTAGGCGTATTCGTGGATGTGTTGGTGGGTGATTGTGTCCCGGTGGGCGTCAATGTCACCGTATTCGTCACCGTCGGCGTTGGGGTATTCGTGCGCGTCGGGGTCGGGGTCGGGGTATTCGTAGGCGTTGGGGTGTTCGTTGATGTGTACGTGTTCGTCGCAGTAGAAGTCGGCGAATTGGTCCTCGTGGGTGTCGGGGTCGGGGTGTTGGTCGCAGTACTTGTGGGTGTGGGTGTATTGGTATTCGTGGGTGTGGGCGAATTGGTCCTCGTGGGTGTCGGGGTCGGGGTGTTGGTCGCCGTACTTGTCGGTGTGGGTGTATTGGTATTCGTGGGTGTGGGTGAATTGGTCCTAGTGGGTGTCGGGGTCGGGGTATTGGTCGCAGTCGGGGAAGATGTCGGGGTGTTGGTGCTCGTGGCTGTATTCGTGCGCGTGAGTGTCGATGTGAGTGTAGGCGAGGGCGTAGGCGTATAAGTGTTCGTCACAGTATTCGTCGGAGAATTGGTCCTAGTGGGTGTCGGGGTGTTGGTCGGGCTAGGAGAAGGTGTCGGGGTATTGGTGTTCGTGGCTGTATTCGTGCGCGTGGGTGTTGGCGTGGGCGTTGGCGAGGGCGTAGGCGTATAAGTGTTCGTCACAGTATTTGTCGGAGTATTGGTCCTAGTAGGTGTCGGGGTCGGGGTGTTGGTCGGGCTAGGAGAAGGTGTCGGGGTATTGGTGTTCGTGACTGTATTCGTGCGCGTGAGTGTTGACGTGGACGTTGGCGAGGGAGTCGGTGTGGAAGTCGAGGATACAGTTGGAGTCGACGTGGGTGAGCGGGTAGGTGTCGCAGTGGCGACAGGCGCACCGCTGACAGTCACATAGGCGGTAAGGGAGTTCTCTGGCGAGCGATCCCCCGCCGACATGGTCCCGATGTTTGGAATCACGGTGCCAGATGTCGCACTGCCGCTGACCTGGACCACAAAGGTTTCCGTCACGCTGGCCCCAATCGCCATGTTGCCGGCGCTGAAGCTGACCACGCCGCCGGTGTCGGTGCCGCCGCTGACATAAGTCATATTAGCCGGGATCGTGTCGTAGATGGTCACGCTGCCTGCATAGTCGGCCAAGAGAGAAAAGTTTGTGAAAATCTCACCCGTCGCCTGGCCGTAAAGGCCGAAGTTACCGGGCCCGGCCAGGGAGGAATCAGTGACACTCAAGTCAAGGTTGTAAGGTCCCCCATTGGTGGAAACGTAAACTTGGATGGAACTGCCGTTTAAGACCACCTGCACGTTGATGGGTCCTGTCGTGCCCGAAGTCCCGTTATTCGGACCGACAAAAGATCCAGTTCCGATGGTGGTGAAGGAAGAGCCTGCGTTGGTGGTATACAGCAGATCAACCGTCGCGGCGTTGGGATAAGTGTTCCCGTTGATAAAGACGTAATAAAAGCTGTTCCCGGACTGCCGTAAAATGGCCCCTCCGGGCTGGGAAGAGGGCTCATAGAGAGTGAAACTCAAAGTTCCATTGGTTCCATAGGCCCCGGTTTTGACGATGCCGCTGTTACCCCATGCGTTAAGGGTGACGGCGCCGTTCCCGTTCCCCGGAACCCAATCCGAGAGCGGGAGGGTACCCGCCACGGTCACCCAACCGCTGAGGGTGGTCCCCGGGAAAGTTTCGGCGGAAGCCCCGGAATTCTTGTTGGTGTAGACCAGGGTATAGGTCACGTTCCCTCCCGGATTAACCGTGGTGGGGTTGGCGCTCTTAGTGATCTCCGCCGGAGTGGGTGTGGGGGTCGGAATCGGCGTGCAGGCCACCGTGATGGTCACGGTATTGGAGGTGGCGGTCTTTTCCACCCCAAGCGGGTCGCTCAAGGTCGCCACGTTGGGGATAGTCGTGCAGGCGGCCACGCTGCTTTTCACGATGGCGCAATAGGTCACGGTGCCCGACTCAGTGGCCATTAAATCAGGCCAGACCCAGGAAATGGCGTTCCCGTTCACGCCGGTCACGGCGTCACAGGGAGGATTGATGAATCCGCAGAAGGTGAAGTTGGAGTTCAGCGTGTCCGCCAGGACCGCTTTAAGCACATCCCGGCCGTAATAAGGGGCATTGCCCGCCACAGCGCGCCAGACCGTCCCGTCCCATTCCTCCACCAACATGCTGGTGACGGCCGCCGTGCCGGGGCCGTTGTTGGGGTCCGCGTATCCCGCGGGGTCGCTGGTATTGGTCTTGATGTGGACCGTGGACGCTTCGCTGACGTAGCTGTAGTCATCGGTTACGTTTATGGTGCCGGCTTGACGGGACCAGTTGATGTAGGTCTGTACCTGGCCTCCATCCCCGTTCCACTGCTGGATGAGGTAGCGGTCCACGAGCAGGCTTGAGGGCATGTTGGGGATGGTGACGCCACCGTTCCATTTCATGACCAGCTTTTGGTTCCAACTGACGCCGCCGCTTCCTCCGGTTACCATCGGCAAGTCCTGCACCGTGACACCCCCGCCTGAGGTGTCATAGGTGGTTTGGGCCACGTAGGGGTTACCTGTGCTTCCGCACATGTTCACGCCTGCGCTGATGTCGTAAAGGAAATAGTCCACCCGGTAGTTTCCCAGGTAGATGTCCTCCATGGATTCGTTATAGAAACGAAAACCGGTTTCAAAATTGGACGCTGCGGTGGGGCTGGAGGGGCCGCCACCGTTCGTGAACTGCACAAACACCTGGGGCCGGGCGCGGTTCAGGCGCTCGTGAGAACCGTTTTTATAGGTGAGAGTGAAAGTAACGGTGTCTCCGGCGTTGACCGTGGTCGCGCTGGCGGATTTTGCCGTGGACAGGGCGCAATCCACCACATCCACGTAATTCATTTTATAGGTGGCGGAGGCCACGTCCGGATAGGGGGAGGCGGTCTTGCCCACTCCGTTCGTCGCGCCTATGCTCGGGGCGTTGATGACAGTCTGACCTGAGGTGGCGCCGGAGGCGACTGTCATGTTCAGGGTGATGGTGGCGGACGCGCCGACCGCCACGCTGCCGATATTCCAATAAATCACTCCCCCGGAGGCCGTGCTTCCGCTGTTGTAGGCGGGCGAGGAGGAAACATAAGTGGCGTTGGTGGGGATAGTATCCGCAATGGTTACGCCCGTGGCCGCCACCGCACCCACGTTCTTGTAAACCAGGGTATAGGTCAATGTGTCGCCGGGACAACCGACGGTCTTACTTACATCCTCCGAAATCTTCATCACAGCCTGGCCCCACTGGTTGTCACAGGGCCACGGAAAATTGCCCGTGTTGATGAGAAGCCCTAAAATGTCCAGGTCATTGTTGAAGTAAAGGAGCGATGTGGGCGCATAGTCGGAACCTGCAGCTTGTCCTGCCAATTGGTAGGTGGAGGCCACGCGATAAGCCTGGTTTGCAAAGGTCTGGTCGCCCGAACCCGTGGCGACTGCCGCCTGGGTGCCCATGGTCCACTGGCCCAGAGTTCCCGTGCCCCAAGTGCCGTTGGTATTCCACGATTGGGTCACGTTCCATAATTTATTGGAACCATTGATCCCGATGTTCCCTCCCCCTGCCTTGAATGAAGCGCTGCTATTGGTGATGAAAGTCTGCAGGGTGGTGTTTCCGTTGTAGACCACATCCATCACGTAGCGCCAAGGCCCGCGCTGGCCCTCGGCACTGCCGGTGGTGCCTGAGTAGCTAAAGCCGGTGGGTGCGCTGGTGGTGCTTTCCCCGTTATAGCTCATGGTGTCGGAATTGAAACCGTGGTTTCCCGCGGCCGCGTCCGCCGCCGCGATGGCCGAGGCCGTGTTATTGGCCACCGTGACCCATTCCGAGAGGGGCCGGTACGTGCAGGTATTGCCCGAGAAATAGGTGCCCCAGCATCGGTAATAGCCGGGGTCCAGGTAATCCGCGTAAACGCTTCCCGCCACGCCGCTCATAGCGAAGGTGTCGCCGCTGCCGACATAATTCCACATGTCCACATTCCTGAACCAGGTCGATCCGGCCGAGGACCCCGGCGCCGGGGTGGTGTAATCCAGCATGGAGCAAATCATGCTTTGGGCCTCGGCGCAGTAATTAATCGTCCCCCCGGAACCCCACTGTTTACAGGCCATGAGAAGCGCCATGGCAATGTCCTCGTCCCCGTCCGTGGCCGAATCGCATCCATTCACGCTAAAAGGCGAAGCCTCGCTGACATTCCAACTCATCTGGTAGTCCGTGTACGAATCGCATTTATTGACCGACTTGAGCGCGTAAGTCTTGACGAACTCGTAGAGACCGTCAAAAAGGGGCTTGTCTGCAAAAGAAGCGGCGATGAGCATGGAATAACCCGTGCCCTCAGAGAGGACGTTACCGCCGTTGGTGCCGCCATTGCAGAAATTAGCGATCATGGGGATGCCGTTGGCGCTGACCCCGATGTATTCCACTTCGGAGTTGATGTAAAGGTCGTAATATTTCTGCCACATGGCCGTCATGTCCGAGTCGGTGACGCCTTCGGGCTTGGCGATCAAACCGTTGGGGGGCGCAAGGTATTCACCGAAAGGATGTTGGGGATTGCCGCTGTTGATGTTGCCGTTGGGATAGACCGAGCCATAGGTGGCTCCATGAGCCTGGGCCCAGGCGTTTGGAGTATTTTCGAGGAATAAACCGGAAAAAAGCACCCCTACGAGGAGATAAGGTATAAAACGTTTCTTAAAGACAAAAGACATTTTTTCACCAAAATTTTAATGGAAAAGCGGATTAAGCTTAAAAGGTTTTTAGGGGAGTAGATCCCTAAAAAAGAGGCTTTTCCCGGTGTGATTGCTCCCCTTCAAGGGGCAGGTATAGTGAAACGTTGAATTTAAAACGTTCTCAAGGGTAATTTTCCTGCTAAATGACGGGTATGTAAAGGTTAGTTCAGGAGATTTTGGTATCGGTTTTATCGAGAAAATAAACACAATTTCCCTTAATTTGTTTATATTTAGCTTTTTTTGGTCAAAAAAATACCCTTTCTTCCAAATATATTAACTTATGAAAGCCCTTTTATCGTAACCGGTTTCAGATTTTTCCCATTGGGTATCCATTCATGACCGTTAATTGATTTTTTTCTCGGTCATTGACAATCACCCATTGGGCAGTTCCCAGGGGAATACTAATTTAAACCTGAAACTTTTTTTCCATGAAGAAAGATTGTCATTAAAAAATATTTGAAATATTCCAGAATAGATATGGTTTGAATAGGTTTTTACAAAAGTTTATTTATGAACCCTAATATTCCTCTTGGTTTTTAATTGACCCTAGCCTTTATGCAAATTAACAGATGGATTTTTTTCCGGAAAACGGTAACAACCTATTGAAAAACACAAATATAATTTTGATAATTGTAGGACCAAGAAATGATAAAAAAAAATAAGGAATCTGTCGCACATTTCAGCTTAGAACGCAATGATCTATCGGTTTCTTTTAGAGTTTTAAATCGGAAAAAAATAGGATTAAGCGACAAGCTTGAAGATTTATCAATTAACGAATAGACGAGGTTATTATTTCTGGAACCAGGAAAAAGAAAAATGCCGGAAGCAGCTGAAATTTAGCGCTTCTGGCATTTTTTTTATTTATTACGAGAATCTGGGTTCTGGTTACCCAAATCGTCAATGGGGGGTAAATCCAGATCCTTGGGAGGTTTCAAGTCTGAATCCTGAAGGGGAGGCAGGGCCAAGTTAGAGTCTCCAGCGGGCGGAGCCGGATTTGTGTTCCCATTGGAAGGAGCCGACTGGTTTGAAGTCCCATTTCCAGTGGTAGAAGCCGGAAGGTTCGGGCTTAAATCCATGGGTGGAGCTTGCATGCCGTCAATGCTTCCATTCACACCTTGTAGCGCATTGAGCGCCTTTTGCTGGTTAGCTGTGGGTTGGGTATTTGTAGTTGATGCCGCCGGTACAGTACTCGCATTAGGAGCCGGGGATGCTATCGTTGAGGCCGGAGCAACAGGAGGCGCTTCCAGATTCGGAAGGGCTTCAAGCCCTGGAGGGGCTTCTAAAACGGGAGGAGTAACAACATTAGTCGTAGAAGCGGGGGGAACAGGTACGTTGACGTTTGCCGCGGGAGCCGGCGGTGCTGTGGATAGTGCCGGGGCAACAGGTGGATGGGCGCCACTAACGGCAGCGGGAGGAGCTTCCAAACCCGGAGGCGCCTCAAGCCCTGGAGGGGCTTCTAAACTGGGCGGAGCGGTCAATTCGGTACTAGGTGGTGAAGGAACCGCCGCATTGGTATTAGCCGCGGAGGCTGGCGGTACGGCGGAAGGTGCCGGGGCAGCGGGTGGATTAGCGCTAGTAGCGGCAGTGGGAGGAGCCTCCAGGCCCGGAGGGGCCTCAAGTCCTGGAAGAGTTTCTAAACTGGGCGGAGCGGTCGCTTCGGTACCAGGAGGGGGCGGAAGCGCCTCATTGGCATTAGCTGGGGGAATCGGTGGTGCGGCGGAAGGCGCAGACACATTGATACCGGCGGCTGGGGGGCCTTCCAAACCGGGGGGGGCCTCAAGTCCTGGAGGAGCTTCTAAACTAGGTGGAGCGGTCGTTTCGATGCCTGGTGGAGGCGGAAGCGCCTCATTGGCATTAGCCGCAGGAACCGGTGGCACAGCGGAAGGCGCTGGAACAACGGGTGGATTGGCGCCCGCGGCGGCAGGAGGAGCCTCAAGTGCCGGGGGAGCTTCGATATCCGGTGGCGGAGGAACCGTTTCGTTGCCTGGAACGGCAGGCTCATTTGCGGCTGCTACGGGGGGAGCTTCCAAACTCGGAGGAGCCTCTAGGCCAGGAGGAGGAGGCAGCGCATTTGCTGCTGCTGTGGGAGGAGCTTCCAGGCCCGTAGGAGCCTCTAAGCCGGGAGGAGACGGCAGCGCATTTTCGCCCGGAGGGGGAGGCAATTCAACGTTTGCGGCAACCGGAGTGGATGCAGCGGCGGCAGGTGGAGGAACATTGGGTGCATTGGCTTCCGGAACGCTCTGGAGAGCGGCTGGCAATTCAGGCACTGCTGGCGCTTCAGGATTGGCGACCGCAGGTACTTCAATGGCTGGCGGTTGCGCAGTAGCTTGTGCGGGTGTGGCGGCCTCCGGCTGGGCGGCAGGGACGTTAGCCGTCGCGGCAAAATGCTGTTCCGGTGGCAATGCCAAGGGCTTCAACTTGTGCGGCGCCGGAGGCAAAGGTTTCACAGTGGCCACTCCGGACACGACTACAGGTGCTACTGGAACGGACGCCGCTTCTGGGGCGGGTGCTACGGCTGAGGGTGTAACTGGGGCGGCCGGAGGAGCTTCAGCATGGGGCGCTGGGGCAGCTGTTGCAGCTGGTGGGGCGGGAGCAGCAGCTTCAGCTGGCAACGGTGGAACAGCAGGCGCTTCGGGAGCAACTGCTTCGGCCGCGGGTGGGGCGGCAGGCAAAGCTACTGGTGGAGCAGGGGCGGCGGTTTCAGCCGGCAAGGGTGGAACTGATGGCGCCTCAGGAGCGGTGGCAACAGTCGCTGGCGGGACAGCGGGAGCGGCGGCTTTGGCTTGGGCCGCCTCAACTCCCCTCTTACTCTTTAAGGCTTCCAATCCTTCCTGCTCTCTCAATTTTTTCAGGGCCAGCTTTTGTTCCTTCTCTTGCTTATTTTCCTTGGCAATCTGTGCCTTGGACATTGCGATGGTGATTTCTGGAATTTGGTTCCGGACAAACGCCCTCTGGATTTCTTTCAGGGTTTTCATGGGGCTGACATCGACCAATCCCTGGATCTTGGCTTTCACGGTAGCCAAGTCGTTGGATCCCCAGTAATTCCCCGCCAACTTATAGGAAGGCGTGTTGTTGACTACTTCCACCTGGTTGTCCCTGACGATGTTGTTGATGAATTGGAATTCGGAAAAACTTTTCAAATATAGGCCGTAGGTGTTTTGCGTGATGGTGTTATACGAGATCAAGGCTTTGACCTTGCCGTCTGAAACCAAACCCGCGGCGTTCCCGTAGAGCTTGTTGTTTTTTAAATGGGCTACCGTGCCCCCTTGGAGGTAGACGCCACTCCCCCGGGTGACTTCGGACCATTCCATTTTGAGTTTGGCGTCATTGGCCAAAAAGACGCCGCTGACAATTTTAGCGTTGACGAGATTGGCTTCCCCGCCGTTGATAAAAAGCTTGCTCTGGAGTCCGCCTTCTTCCATATGGAACACGGCCGGATTCGCCTCCGAGCCATCCACGTTTAAGATTCCGTCCACTTCCAACTCGGCGGTTCCCTGGAAAACCACCTTGACTCCCTTGCCGATATGAAGCGTGACTCCCTTGGGGACCACGACCTTTCCGGAAATCTGGTAAGGATTACCGCCGACTTCCCATTGGGTATCGGAGAGAAGGGATGGTGGGACTGCCGTGTCGGCATGGATAGAAAGGGTCAAAAATGAAAGCAACAGAAAAAGCGGGAAAACCAGGCTGATGGATCGCTTCATAAAGTTTCTTAACCCCGAATGAATGGATTTTAGGCCAAGCCCAACCCACGACTCAAACGGCCGAAAAACGCAAGTACTATAACATATAAAACACAGTTCCTGAAATCACAAACCGACGGCAAAACAAGGAATTTCTGGTTATAAAAGACCGTTGAGAAAGCGTATCCATCCTACGGTTTTTACCCAGGCTGACCGCTTGGTTCGGTATTATTTTTACTCTTTCACGGCCTGTAAAACATTAAAACAGCAACAGAGCCTGGCGTAAAATCCCGCTTTTTACGTTTTTGCTGCATTAATACCACAATAAAACTCGATTGCCATAGCGCTCAAAACCGAATGATGTGATAGGTTCAATCCTTCGATTATTTCGAAGAATATTCCTTGGCGCTTTTTTTCGAATGCTTGAGTGCGGCCTGGGCCGCGGCCAAGCGAGCGATTGGAACCCGGTAAGGTGAACAGGAAACATAATTCAACCCCACTAGATGGCAGAACTCCACCGAGTTAGGGTCACCACCGTGTTCACCGCAGATGCCCACCTTGAGTTTAGGCCGCACCGAGCGGCCCTTTTCCACCGCCATCTTTACCAATTGTCCCACCCCGCCACGATCGAGGACTTGGAAGGGATCCTTCTCGCAGATGCCGTGGTCGATGTAATAACGGATGATCTTCCCAGTGTCATCTCTTGAGAACCCGAAGGTAGTTTGGGTCAGATCGTTGGTGCCAAAACTGAAAAATTCCGCTTCAGAAGCGATCTGATCTGCCGTGACAGCCGCCCGGGGAAGCTCGATCATGGTCCCGATCATGTACTCCAGTTTAAGCCCAAACTTTTTGATGGTCTCTTCGGCCTTCTTAATGACGATGGCCTTCTGGTTCTTGAGTTCCGCCACATCCCCCACCAGGGGAATCATAATTTCTGGAACGATTTTTTTACCCTTCTTCACCAGTTCGCAAGCCGCCGAAATGACAGCCTCAGTCTGCATCTCGGTGATTTCAGGATAAGTGATACCCAGGCGGCAACCGCGATGCCCGAGCATGGGATTAAACTCGTGAAGCTCCTCCACCCGCTGCAGGAGCTTCTTGGCTTTGTCAAGGTCTGAGCCCCTTTCGCTCACCAGCTCCAGGGCCTTCTTAATCACCTCGTTGGAGGTCGTACTTTTACCGGTGGCTTCCATCTTGGCGATCTCCACCATTAATTCCTCCCGCTTGGGGAGAAACTCGTGCAGGGGGGGGTCCAGGAACCGGACCGTGACCGGGTCGCCCTCCATGGCCTCAAAGAGGCCCAGAAAATCGGACTTCTGCATGGGCAGGAGTGCCTCCAGGGCCTTGCGGCGGGATGGCTCGTCGGTGGCCAAAATCATCGTCTGCATATGTGGCAAGCGGTCCTCGTCGAAAAACATGTGCTCGGTCCGGCACAGGCCGATACCTTGGGCACCGAAATAACGTGCAACTTTTGCATCCCGTGGAATGTCAGCGTTTGCCCGCACTTTGAGGGTACGAATGGCATCCGCCCAACCCATGAGGGTGGCGAAATCACCCGAGAGCTCGGCGTCTTGGGTGGGAACTTTCCCCCGGATCACTTCGCCGGTTGATCCGTTGAGGGAGATCCAATCCCCTTCCTTGATGGTAGTGCCGTTGACCGTGAAAAGACGGTTGTGTTCGTCAACCCTAATGGCCTCGCAACCAGCCACACAGGTCTTTCCCATACCACGGGCCACGACCGCCGCATGGCTGGTCATTCCGCCCCGGCCGGTGAGGATACCCTCGGAGGCATCCATTCCATGGATGTCATCAGGCGAGGTTTCCAATCGGACTAGGACGACTTTTTTACCCGCCAGTTTCCATTCCACGGCGATCTCCGCCGTGAAGACTGCCTGTCCCGAAGCCGCACCGGGTGAAGCTGGAAGGCCGTTGGTGATGACCTCTTTTTTGGCCTTGGGGTCGAAAACCGGGTGCAACAGCTGGTCCAATTGGATAGGCTCCACCCTTAAAAGAGCCTCCTCTTTAGTAATGAGCTTTTCGCTCACCATGTCCACTGCGATCTTCACAGCAGCGGCCGCCGTTCGCTTGCCCGTGCGGGTCTGAAGCATGAACAACTTGCCCTTCTCGATGGTGAATTCGAAATCTTGAACATCCCGGTAATGTTTTTCGAGCTTTTTAGTGGTCTCGTAGAGCTGCTGGAAGACTTTGGGCATGTCCTTTTCCAGATGGGCAATAGGCTGAGGGGTGCGTACACCCGCCACCACGTCCTCCCCTTGGGCGTTCAAGAGGTACTCCCCGTAGAACTTCTTCTCGCCGGTGGCGGGATTCCTCGTGAATCCAACACCGGTGCCAGAGTCCTCACCCATGTTGCCGAACACCATGGATTGGACGTTCACGGCGGTGCCGATGTTGGAGGGAATATCGTTTTGCTTGCGGTAATAGATGGCACGGTCGTTCATCCAGGAACGAAACACGGCGTCCCGGGCGCCACGCAGCTGGGTCATGACATCCTGAGGGAACTCGCTGCCAGTCTTCTCCTTAATAAGCTTCTTAAATTTTGACACCAAGTCCCTCAAATCGGCAGCGGAAAGCGCGGTGTCAAGCTTGACGCCTTTCTCTTCCTTCGTCTTGTCGATGGCGCGCTCGAAGACTTCCTTGCCCATTTCCATGACCACATTGCCGTACATCTGCACGAAACGGCGGTAAGAGTCCCAGGCAAAGCGCTCGTTGTTGGTGGAGGCGATCACACCCTTTACGGTCTCATCGTTAAGACCTAGGTTCAGGATAGTGTCCATCATACCAGGCATAGAAAACTTTGCGCCCGAGCGCACAGAAACCAAAAGAGGATTATTGCGGTCGCCGAATTTCTTCCCCAGGGTTTTCTCCAGGCGGGCCAAATGGTCCTGCATTTCTTTATCGATGACGGGCGGGACCTTCTTTCCACTCACGTAGTAAATTCGGCAGGTCTCGGTGCAAATGGTGAATCCCGGGGGGACGGGGACGCCGGCGTTGGTCATCTCGGCCAGTCCCGCGCCCTTCCCACCCAATACATCTTTCATGGTTCCCTGGCCCTCGGCCTTTCCATTCCCGAAGAAATAGACGAATTTTTTGGTTTTCGAACCGGATTTGGACGACGATTTTTTCGCGGCTTTCGGCATGTGAATCCTCCCTGGCAGGCTGAAAAAATTTTTTACCAATTTAACGTGAGACTACTGACCCGCATTTCTCAGCGGAACAAAATTTGGCAGACCTTAAAAATGGCCCTCATTGTAGCAGACCGTTTTTCCTTTTCAATGACGGCCGCCCTAGGTTTCCAGGCGGGACTCGTAACGATAAACTTCTTGCCATTTAGGCGAAAACCGGTCGATTTAATTCAGGGGGAAAGGGCTGGGGCATCCGAAGCGTAAACCAACTTTCGGAAGTCGCAGAGGATTATAAAAAGCCCGGCGGCTTTTTTCAGGAGGGCCAATCGGTTGTTGCGGATTTTCGCGTTCTTATCCATTACCAAGACCTTCTCAAAAAACGCGTGAATGGGCGGAACCAACAGGCTCAAATGGTTGATCACATCCCCGTAATAGTCCGGGCTTTGAGGATCCGCTTCCCCAATCATTTTCTGCACGAACAGGATCTTATCCGAGAGTTCCTTCTCCTCGGGAAGTTTTAAAAGGGCTTTTTGGACTTTATCGGAAACCCTCTTTTCGGGGAGTATTCGTAGCACCCTTCCCGCCGCCGTCACGAGTTCCTGAAAATCCGCTTGGGGCTTTTTTTGCTGGAGAGTCTCGGCCTTGGCCACCATGTCGGTCAGGGAGGGGGCAACAGTAGCCAGGGACGCGTTGATGACATCATAGGAAACACCTTTCGTTTCAAGGACTGTATGGAGCCTTCCCAGGAGAAAATCCACTATTTCGGAAGACAGGCCGGGCTTGGATTTGCCTCTGTACTGTTTCAGGGAGACAGAAACCAACTCCTCCATCGTGAAGGGATAGCGATGTTCCATCGCGATCTGGATGATCCCCAATGCCTGCCTGCGGAGCGCGAAGGGATCCTGGGAGCCTGAGGGAATGAGCCTCGCTTTGAAGCACCCCACGATGGTGTCAATCTTGTCGGCAACTGAAAGAATGGAAGTATCCCTTCCAGGGGGCAGTTGGTCCCCCGCGAACCTGGGATAATAGTGGTACTGGATGGCCGCGCCGACCTCCTCCATCCCCTGCTTGGCCGCGTATATACCACCCATGTAACCCTGTAGACTGTTGAATTCCTTCTCACGGATGATGTTTGTAGCCAGGTCGGCCTTGCAAAGAAGGGCCGCCTTCATCAGGATTGGTAAACTCTCCTTAGGGGCGCGACATAGTTCGGCAATCTTTACCACCAATTGCGAGATTCGCCGTGCTTTTCCCTCCATCGTGCCCATTCCTTCCAGCCAGGTGATTCCGGAAAGTTTTTTGGCCCATTCCTCTAGTGGGACCTTGAGGTCCTCGGAAACAAAAAACTTGGCGTCCTCCAGGCGGGCCTTCAGCACCCCTTCATTAGCCTGGATTACCACCTTTTTATCCTTTGGGGTTCCGTTGATGACTCCGATGAAATGGGGAAGGAGGACTCCCTGTTTATCCCTCACGGAAAAGTACTTCTGGTGCTCTCGCATGGCAGTCACGATGACTGCGTCCGGCAATTCCAGATACTTAGGGTCGAAGGAACCCAGGATCACGTCAGGCGACTCCACCAGGTTATTCACGTCATCCAAAAGATCGGGATCGGACTGGATGACCGCGTCCTTTTCCACCGCCGCCTGCTGTACCTTGTTCCAGATAACGTTCTTTCTCTCGTCGGGGTCCGCGACGACCCCGGCCTGACGGAGGACTTCCAGGTAGTCCCCCGCTTCCTCTATATCCAAGGGCCCTTGCTTGCGGGACCTCAGCCCATAGGTCTCCCGGCTACTATAAAACCCGGCGATCTCAAATGGCACGACTGCCCTTGAAAAAACCGAGCATATCCACCGGATGGGCCGGGCAAATTGAAATTCACCGTTTCCCCAACGTTGGACCTTTGGAAACCGGATTTTCTTGATCACCTCAGGAAAAACAGTGGCGAGAATTTCGGACGTCAACCTTCCCCCCTCTTTTTTGACCGCCACCACCACTTCCCCCTTGGGGGTCATTTTCCGCTTGAGGGAGGCCATGGAAACCCCTTTCGCCTTCGCGAAACCTTCCCCTGCCCGAGTCGGAAGACCATGTTCATCAAAAGCAACCGAAACAAGGGGCCCTGTCACCTCCGCGACACTATCCTCCTGCATCTCGTCCAGCCCTTTGAAGAACAAAGCCAGCCGTCTCGGCGTGTAGTAGGTATAAAGCCGTTGATAGGAGATGCGGTGTTCCAGGAGCGAAGCTTTGGCCGCAGCCGCCATCTGCTCGATGGCTGGCCGGAAATAGGAAGATGGAATTTCCTCGCAGCCTATTTCAAGTACCGCGTCTTTTAAAATCATAAATTCTTCGACCCTTCTTATTTAATCATTTCATGTCAATTTCTTTATTAAGAAGCAAGCTGATTTTTCCTATATTTATAATTCTGTCATTAAACTTTTTTCAAAAGAGGAAAACCAAGTCCTTCCCGTTCCTTCACAAAAGCGGTGGCCACGGCTTTGGCCATGACTCGGACCCGCGAGATGTAATGAGTCCTCTCAGCCACAGAAATAGCTCCCCGGGCGTCCAACAAGTTAAAGGTGTGAGAAGCCTTGATTACGTAATCATAGGCCGGTTCAACAAGATCCAGTTCCAAAAGTCGCCGGACCTCGCCCTCGAAATCATTGAAGTGCCTCAACAGCATCTTGACGTTAGCGTGCTCGAAGTTGAAGGCGGAAAAGGCCTTTTCACTGGGATGGAAGATGTCGCGGTAAGTGAGGCCCTTCCCCCCATAATTCAAGTCCCAAATGCTGTCTACACCCTGGATGACTGCGGCGATGCGCTCCAACCCGAAGGTGATCTCCCCGGAAACGGGCCTGAGCTCAAGCCCGCCAGTGGTCTGGAAAAAAGTGAATTGAGTGATCTCGATCCCATCCATCCAAACTTGCCAGCCCAAACCGGAAGCCCCGAGCGTCGGGGATTCCCAGTCGTCCTCGACGAAACGGATGTCATGCTCGTCCTGCCGGATGCCGATTTCCTCCAAGCTTGCCAGGTATAGTTCCACCATGTTATCGGGAGAGGGTTTCAGGATGACCTGGTACTGGTAATAGTGCTGCATACGATTGGGGTTCTCACCGTATCGACCGTCTTTGGGTCTGCGGCAGGGATCCACATAGGCCACTTGGTAGGGTTCGGGGCCCAGGACACGGAAAAAGGTTGCGGGATTAAAGGTACCGGCGCCCTTTTCCAGGTCGTAAGGTTGTTGAATCACACATCCTTGCCGGCTCCAATAACGGTCCAGCGTCAGGATAAGTTCTTGAAAAGATGGGGCCATGGTTTATCCATGTAAAAAAGTGATTAAAGGAAAATAAGGGAATTCCGGTGCCTTCGCAAGCTAAAACCGTCATCATTCCCGGGATCAATCCGTGTGATTAATAGTAAAAAAAAAGCCTCCTGCAACTCATCGGTTGCAGAAGGCTTTTGAACTGCGGCAAAATCATCAGATTTTGCGGACGTTTTCAGCCTTTAAACCCTTTTGGCCCTGGGTGACTTCGAATTCCACCCGGTCTCCTTCGTTCAAAGTTTTGAATCCGTCACCTTGAATCGACGAGTAATGCACGAATACGTCCTCGCCGCCATCCTGGGAAATAAAACCAAATCCTTTTTCATTCTTAAACCACTTTACGGTGCCTTGAGCCATTCCACTAACCTCTGCATATAAATTTAAAAACCTTCCCGGAGCCGAAGCTACCAAGAAGACCATCATCTTACAAAAAAGCCCATATTTTGAAAACTTTTTTCGAGGAAAAATTTCCTGATTTTCGGGTTTTCAACCCCCTTGGCCATTTTTCCCTCATAAATCCCACTCTTTTATAGCATGTTGACGTTTTTTCAATAAAAGCTTATCTTCCCTCTCCCAAAGAAACCGCACCTCCTGCAACCTTGATTTCCAAGAAAACCTTTGCAGCTGGATTAAAATAATAAAACATAAAAACTAACCAGATAGTTTTTCTTATATCGGAAATGGCTTTATAGGCGGATTTAGTCCAATGGAAGGAAAGACATATTTACATTTGAAAAGAAAAAATATTTTAAAGAAAATAACCGTCGTTCTTAGCGCAGGGTCAGGGCTAAGAAGCTAAATTCCAAAAGCACCAAGCCTACTACTAAAATGGATCCCACGATAAACCAGCCCCATCCATCGGTGGCCGGCTCCGCCAACAGCGGCTTCTTTGAGGGCCAAACCCGTACATCGTCCCCCTTACTGGGCTGGAGCTGGTCAGGCCAGACGGGATAAAGGCAGAAGATCTTTTCGGATTTCTGCCCGTCCACATCCGCTGTGATCTCAAACAAGCCTCCCAATCGGCAACCAGTCCGCAATTTCCCAAAATGGTCGGATGACGCCAGAATTTTCGCGTCCTTACCACCTTGGGTCGTAGCCACAGAAGTAACGGAATAGGACAAGAATAAAATGGCGATGGCAAAAAACACCACTGCCAGCAAAGCCCCGACGATTTTCAAGAAAAATAAGCGTGTGGGGTTTTTCCAATCGAATGAAGCCATGGATTTTCCTCAAAACAATGGAATGAGATGCCTTTTCGGACAAACTATTGTATCGAGAATCAGCCGGATATCTAGACCTTTTCAGTAAGTTCTGTATTTTATAGCCGCCAAGTTTTTCCGCTTTTTTTTATTAATGATTAAAAAGAAATTAGGTCGACAATATGTCAATGGTTCGCCGTGCCTCCCCTTAAGAATCGAGCCTTTTCATAATATTGAACCACCAAACCGGACTGTACCACCCGTTGGTAGGCGTCCCCCAATAGTCGGGTTGTCTCTGGGTTTTGCGGCACAAGTTAGTTACTTCTTTATATTTCTGACTTGATCCTCTGCAAAATCCCGGCTGACTTGTTCTCAGGAGGATCGGAATGGGGTACCGGCTTTTCGGGAGTAAAATCCGGTTTATTATGAACAAAGTCTTTTTCACCAAAATTAGACGAAATATCGCCCTTTCAGTTGGAGGCGGGTGGGTTATTGGGAATATCAACCAAAGGGAATTTTGTCACAACAAAAATTACAGGGGAAATTTTTTTTACATCATCCCCAATTGCAAGCGGGCGACGTCGGACATGAGGGATTGATTCCAAGGTGGGTCGAAAGTGACTTCCACGTTAGCTTCCTTCACCCCTGGAATTCGGCTTAGTTTCTGCTCGATTTCGGCCTTCAGTACCGTGGACATGCCGCAGCCGGGAGCGGTGAGGGTCATGAGCACCTCCACCTTTTTTCCCCCTTGAGGGTGTGGTTTGATCTGGCTTCCATAGATCAACCCCAACTCCACAATATTCACCGGGATCTCGGGGTCATAGCAGGTCTTAAGTTGGTCCCAAACGTCGTTCTCGATTTCCTTATCGTCACGCGGTTTTTCATCCCCGTACTCGATCTTGAAAACCTTGTCCTCAGGCGGCACTTCTTTACCCAAGGCGTCCGCATCCCTTCCGTCGATTCGAACCAGCTGGCCATTGTCCCGTTGAAGGGTGAAACTACCCCCTAAGGTCTGGGTGATATAGACCTTCTCATCCTTGAAAACGAGCGTCTCGGTCCCATAGGGGATGGTGATGGCCTTGCATTCGCGTTGGAGGGTGACGAGTTCGTAGTTCATTCACCGTTCCCCGTTCCATCGTCAGTAGATACCACCTTGCCCGGCTCATGCAGTGCCGCCTCCAACGTATGCCAGGGGAGACTGGCGCATTTGACCCGGGCCGGATAATCCCGCACCCCGGCGAAAACCTTGAGTTTTCCCAGTTCCTCCGGAGCCGGGACGTCATCCTTGCCCATCACCATGTCGTGAAATTGGTGGAACATTTTGTCTGCGACCCCGATGTTCTTGCCTTTCAAGGCCACCGTCATCATGGAAGCGGAGGCCTTGGAAATGGCGCAGCCCGAACCCTTGAACTTGATGTCCCGAATGACGCCCCCGGCGTCCACTTTCAGGCTCAGGGACAACCGGTCGCCGCAAAGGGGGTTGAAACCGTCCGCATGGTGGTTCGCATCATTCAAATCCCCGAAATTCTGGGGATGTTTCTGGTGGTCGAGTATCACCTCTTGGTATAAATCCCTTAAGTCGGACATCAGGCAAATACCTCCAGGACCTTTTTAAGCGCCAAAACCAGAGTGTCCAGTTCTTCACGGGTGTTGTAAAGCGCCAGGGAAGCCCGTGCGGTGGCCGGAATCCCGTAGCGGTCCATAACCGGTTGGGCACAATGATGGCCGGCCCGGATGGCAACCCCTTCCCGGTCCAGGATGGTTCCGATATCGTGAGGATGAATATCCCTCAGCGTGAAGGAAAGAACTCCCGCCTTATGGGAAGCCGTTCCCACCAGTTTGAGTTCTTTGATCCCCGTTAGTTTTTTTGTCCCGTACTCCAGGAGATCCCGCTCATGGGCGGCGATCGCGCCCAGTCCGACTGAACCCACGAAATCCAGGGCGGCTCCCAGGCCGATGACGCCCGCGATATGGGGCGTTCCCGCCTCAAACCTGTGGGGTGGTTTTTTAAAAAGCGTCTTTTCAAAAGTCACCGAGGCGATCATGTCCCCACCCCCCTGCCAGGGCGGCATCGAGTTCAGGAGATTATCCTTGCCGTAAAGGACCCCTATCCCCGTGGGCCCAAAAATCTTATGCCCGGAGAAGGCGTAAAAATCGCAATCCAGGACCTGAACATCCACTTCCATGTGCGAAACAGCCTGGGCTCCATCCAAGAGAACCTTGATTCCCTTCGCGTGGGCGGCTTTGATGATTTCTACCGCCGGGTTTACCGTCCCGAGGGCGTTTGAGACCTGGGTGAAAGCCAGAAGTTTGGTCTTTAGGGTCATGAGTTTGTAAAGTTCCTCTAATTCCAACTCCCCCGCTTCGTTGATCGAGGCCACCTTTAACACGGCACCCTTTTCCTCGCAAAGCATCTGCCAGGGCACGATGTTAGAATGGTGTTCCATGGTGGTGATGAGGATTTCATCCCCGGCCTGGAGGAACTTCCTTCCCCAGCTTTGGGCCACCAGGTTGATGGACTCGGTGGTGCCTCGGGTAAATATGATTTCTTTTGAATCCGCCGCATTGAGGAATTTTTGAACCTTGATACGAGATTCCTCATAAGTCTGGGTGGCTTTCTCGCTCAAGAGATGCACTCCCCGGTGGATATTGGCGTTTTCCGCCCGGTAATATCGGTCCAGGACTTCGATCACTTGCCGGGGTTTCTGGGTGGTGGCGGCATTGTCTAGGTAAACCAGCGGCTTCCCATGCACCTTACGGGAAAGGATGGGAAACTGGGACCGCAACAACGGCAAATCCAATGGGACATTTCCAGTTTTCATATCAGATTTCAACGGTGTTTGGGATTTCATTTATATTCCTCTCCCATCCATCGCCGAACCATTCCCTTTAAAGGTTTTTGGAGATACTCGTTTCCGACCCTCTCCACCATCTCACCCGCGAATGCGTAGACAAGGGTCCTTTTCGCCTCTTCCCTGCCGATACCCCGGGATTGAAAATAGAAAAGAGCCTCCTCGTCCATCTGACCGGTGGAGGAGCCGTGGGAACATTTCACATCATCGGCGTAAATCTGGAGTTGGGGTTTTGAATAAACCTTGGTTTCTTTGGAAAGCTGCAGGTTTTTATTGGACTGGCGGGCGTCGGTTTTTTGAGCGTTTTCCCGGACCAGGATACGGCCGTCAAATATGGCGGTCGATTCGCCATCCAGGACGCCTTTAAAGGTTTCCTGGCTTGAACAGGAAGGCGACAAGTGGTCGATATAGGTTCGCGTGTCCATATGCTGTTTGCCTTTGGTCAAATAGAGGCCTTCCAAAAGGCATTCGGCTTTTTTTTCGGTAAGTACTGTTTCGACCTCATGACGGGCCAGGTTTCCCCCAAAGGAATAGGTTCTAGAGGAAAGCTGGCTCCCTTCGGCTTGTTTTACCGCGAGGGTTGAAAAGTGGTAAGCCTTTTCACTTTCCTGCTGAATCTTGGTGTGCGTCAGGGAGGAACCTCTGGATAATGCCGCTTCAGTCACGGCGCCCACGAAATAGGAGCTATCTATCTCACTCAGGTAATGCTCAATCACTGTTGCGGAGCTGTCCTGGCCCAGCAGAAAAAGATTTCGGACATGGGTCTGGCATTTGGGGGTGCCTTTGGTCGTGAGATAGATAATATGGACTGGCTTTGTCAGGACCTTTCCTTCGGGCACGCTTAGAAATAGACCGTCCGTGAAATAAGCCGTATTTAATGCGGTAAAACCCCGATTCTCATCGTTCATAACCCGTCCGAAATTTCCACGAATTGAAACCTCATTAGCCTCGAATAGAGTCTTTAATTGAACTCCTTGGGGCAAGGGCCCTATTGTTGAAAATTTCCGGACAAAAAAGCCGTTCACAAAAACGACAAGTTCCGCCTGATCAGAAACAAACGATAGTGATTTCAAAAGATCCGCGACATTGGTTTCAGGCGCCTCGGGCCGGCCCCAGAAAAAATGCTCCTTAACCAGATGATCAAGTGACGTATATTTCCAACTCTCCGACTTACTGTCAGGGAAGCCAATCTTGAGAAAGTGGGCCCAAGCCTTTTCACGTGCTTCCTTGATCCATGGGACTATACCCAACGGCGCGGCTTTCTCAAAAGGAAAAGAGGATAAACTATTTTCTTCAATCCGATTGGTTTCCATCAAACTATCTCTTCTTTCTTTTGCCCGTCGGTGAGCCAGCCATAACCCTTTTCTTCCAATTCCAGGGCCAGTTCCTTTCCGCCTGACTTCACAATGCGGCCTTGCGCCAGGACGTGGATTTTGTCCGGGACGATGTAATCCAACAAGCGCTGATAATGGGTCACCAGAAGAACGGCCCTTTCGGGATTCCGCAAGGCATTGACCCCGTCCGCTACCACTTTCAAGGCGTCGATATCGAGTCCCGAGTCCGTCTCGTCCAGGATCGCCAGTTTAGGTTCCAGGACCGCCATCTGAAGGATCTCGTTCTTCTTCTTTTCACCGCCGGAAAAACCCTCGTTCACCGAACGTTGGAGCATAGATTCGTCCATCCGGAGGGGTTTCAGCTTGGCCTTGACCAGTTCCAAAAAATCCATGGCGTCCAGTTCGTCTTCCCCCCGCGACTTTCGAATGGCGTTCAGGGCCGCCTTCAGGAAATAAGTATTGTTCACTCCCGGGATTTCAACGGGATATTGGAAAGCCAGGAAAACCCCCCGCCTCGCGCGGTCCTCCGGGGACAGGGCCAGGAGATCTATTCCCTCGAACCGCACCTCCCCGCCCGTCACTTCATATCCCTCCCTGCCGGCAAGGATATGGGCCAGGGTGCTTTTCCCCGAGCCGTTGGGCCCCATGATGGCGTGCACCTGCCCCTTCCCGACGGTCAAGTCGATCCCTTTGAGGATTTCTTTGCCTTCTACTTTTACTTTCAGGTTCTTGATTTCCAGCATCTCTCCTCCAAAATCCAGCGGAATTGCGAATTCAGTATTACCCGACGCTTCCTTCCAAACTCACGCTCAGTAATTTCTGCGCTTCCACCGCGAATTCCATGGGAAGCTTCCGGAAAACCTCCTTGCAAAACCCGTTCACGATGAGGTTGATGGCGTCCTCGCTGGAAAGGCCCCTTTGACGGCAGTAAAAAACCTGGTCCTCACTGATCTTCGAGGTGGAGGCCTCATGCCCTACCTTGGAGCTGTTATTCTTGACCTCGATGTAGGGCACCGTGTGGGCCGAGCATTGGTCCCCCATCAGGAGCGAATCGCATTGGGTGTAATTCCCGGCCTTTTCCGCCCCCGGCTGGATTCGCACCAGCCCCCGGTAGGTGTTTTGCCCGTGGCCCGCCGAAATGCCCTTGGAAACAATGGTGCTTTTGGTGTTCTTGCCGATGTGCAGCATCTTGGTCCCGGTGTCCGCCTGCTGGCGGTTGTTCACGACCGCCACCGAGTAGAACTCCCCGACCGAGTTGTCCCCCTGCAGGATGCAGCTGGGATATTTCCAGGTGATGGAAGAACCCGTCTCCACCTGGGTCCAGGATATCTTGGAGGAATTTCCCCGGCAGGCGCCCCTCTTGGTCACGAAGTTGTAAACCCCTCCCTTTCCTTCCTTGTCGCCCGGATACCAGTTTTGCACCGTGGAATATTTGATTTCGGAGTTGCCCAGGGCCACCAGTTCCACGACCGCAGCGTGAAGCTGGTTCTCGTCGCGCATGGGGGCGGTGCATCCCTCCAGGTAGCTCACGTAGGAACCCTCATCGGCGATCAGGAGGGTGCGCTCGAACTGCCCCGTCTTGGCCGCGTTGATCCTGAAATAAGTGGAAAGCTCCATGGGACAGCGAATCCCCTTTGGCACGTAGCAGAAGGACCCGTCGGTGAAGACCGCGCTGTTCAAGGCCGCGAAAAAATTGTCGTTGTAGGGCACCACCGATCCCAGGTATTGCTCGATGAGTTGGGGATGTTCCTGGACCGCCTCGGAAAAAGAACTGAAGATAACTCCCATCTCGCCGAGCTTTTTCTTGAACGTGGTTCCGACGGACACGCTGTCCAGGACGGCGTCCACGGCCACCCCCGCCAGCATTTCCCTTTCCTGGAGGGGAACTCCCAGTTTCTCGAAGGTCTTTAATATTTCCGGGTCCACTTCCGCCAGGCTTTTTGGGCCGTTGTTCTTGGGCGCCGAGTAGTAAATGATGGACTGGTAGTCGATGGGCGGATATTGCACGTACGCCCAGGTCGGCTCCTTCATGCGGGTCCAAAAGCGGTAGGATTTCAAACGCCAATCCAGGAGGAACTTTGGTTCCTTTTTCTTTTGGGAGATAAAGCGGATGATCTCCTCGTTGAGGCCCGGGGGCGCGGAATCGGCCTCGATGTCGGTCACGAACCCGTACTTGTATTCCTCGCTGGTGACCCTCTCGACGGGTTGTTCCGGGGCTTGGGGTTTCATTTCCCCACTCCTTTCATGGCGCTTGAATTGGAAACCAGGGGGTTATCGGATCCCTGCGCCGCGGGGTGGGGCTTTTTTGCCGCGGAGGATTGCTGGAGCCACTTTTCCATATCCGGCTCGGAAGAGACCAGGTCCGACAGTTTGCATTTGCGGAGGTATCCGGAGAGGGTCAGGTCCAAACCCATCAAAAGGGATCGAATAGCGCAGTCCATGGTGTGGATGCAGGAAAGATGTTCCTTATTGGGGGTCACGCACACTTCTTCCTGATTGAAAAACTTTCCTCCCAACGCCACCAAGACTTCGTGGATGTTGATGTCATGGGCAGGCCTGGAAAGTTGGTATCCGCCGCTCTGGCCCCGGAGGCTCTGGACCAGCTCCCTTTTGCGCAGAATGCTCATGATCTTGGCCACGTAAGCGGGAGTTAAACCTTCCAAGCGGGAAAGCTCCAGAATGGTCGTCATTCCCCGGGGCCCCTTTTTGGCCATCTGCAACATGCACCGCAAACCGTATTCTTCAGTCGAGGAAAACCTCATGGGAACCTTTCAAAAGGCGAAATGGGTTGAGTCACAACATATTTTCAATAGAATTTGAGGAATCTTTACTAAAAAGTCAAGTATAAGCTAAAAGCGCTTGAATTCAAGCAATTTGGCGGGTTTATTTATTTAATGATATGCAGTTGTAAGGCTATCTGGTGCAGAAGAGGTTGGCCATTGATGACAAGCAAATCCCAAAGGAATTTGAGCAAAAACTTGGTTTGGGCCCAATTGGAGGCGGCCACCACTAAAACCACCGCCGACACTATTGCATAAAACCCTTTTGCGCTTCCATCCGAATACATTCAACGGCTCCCGCGTAAATCGAGTTTTTGAAGCAACATTCCAACGATGTTTTCTACTTCCTGGGATATATCCACCATTATAGCGTCTTCCGGCTCTTCCAATTCATCAAACTGGCTTTCCAATAATCCCGGATTGAAATAGTGCCCTTTTCGATTCCGAAGCCGTTCTCGGATAAGGTTGGGAGAACCTTTCAAAAACACAAAAAGAATTTTCACGTTTCCGAAGAGTTGTATCCGATACTTTTGTTTGAGAGCTGAGCAGGCCAGAACGGTGAATTTTTGGGTTTTATTCCATTCCTGGATAAAGCCGGAAAGCTTCTCGAGCCAAGGTGCCCTGTCGGAGTCGGTCAAGGCCAGGCCTTGGCTCATTTTCTCCCGGCTCTCAGGGGAATGGAAATCATCCGCGTCGAAAAAGGGACATGAAAGTGCTTGCGCTAGCTTTTTTCCAACTGTGGTCTTGCCGCTTCCCGCGACTCCCATCAGAAGGATCACCATAACAGACCTCAAGCCTCGACTATTTTTAAATAAAAAGCAACTGACTTTAGTTTTTTTCCCACGGTGCTTTCCAAGTATTCCAATAGGGTTAAGAGCATTTTGCGGGTGTAAGCCGATGCCATCCGAAGTATATGGGCCCGTTCCAGTGGTTGGCTTCGAAGACGTTTCATCACCTCCAGTTCCCGAGGATCAACCCGAAGGCGAGCAGGTCCGGATGGACAGCAGTTCCCGCAAAGGGCGCCGCCCCGGTGAGGGATGAGAAACACTTCTTTTTTCACCAACAGCTCCCCGCATTCAGCGCAATCATTCAGTTCCAGGGGATAACCTGATAAGGCCAGGTAGTGGAGGCAAAAGGCCGCGAGGGTTTGCTCCCGTGATCCGGGATGTTCCCGAAAAGCGGACAACATCGCCTTCAAAAGAATGTACAAGTCCCGGTTGGGATCCTGGTCCGGGAGACTTTGGAGAAGAATGTCGGCCAGAAGTTGGAGCAGGACGATGGTGGCAAGATCACCCTTCAAGTCATGGTAGTCGTCCAATATCCTGGCCTGGGAAATCACGAATAAATCCCCGCCAGTCCGACGGTTCAACGAGAAGGTGGATTCGGTAAAAGGCTCCAAAGCCGAGGCCTGTCGGCTCCGCGGTTTTCGGGCTCCCTTGGAGATGGCCCGGACTTTTCCCTCCTGGAGGGTGAAAATTTGGACGATTTTGTCCGACTCGGCATGGGAAAAAGCGTTCAACACCAAACCTTGAACGGGCAGGAAACCCAAGGATTAACTTTCCTCTTCTGTAACAAACTCAACAGACAGCGCGGGAAAATACACCCACACCAGGGTGGCCACGGTCAAGTTGATGAGTAACTCCAATAATAAGAAAAGAAGACCGATCAGCGGGGTGTGCCTGAGCAGGTTCAGGATGGTCTGGTAAGTGATGGAGAAGATCAGATAAGCAAGGAAAATCAACAGGATGCTCCAGACCACGCGCCCGTAATGTTCCACGCATTTTTGGAAACTCCTAGCGAGGGACTGGAAGACTTCCCCTTCCTTCACTAGGAAGGCGGCGGCCACTAAAAAATAAACAACAAAAGCCAGGACCAGAAAAAAGCATGCCACGCAAAAAGGCAAGACCAGCAATAATCCAATTCCTGGATGGCCCAACCCCTTGAAGAACGCCGCGCCGGCAATAACGAACAGGATCAGGAAAGCCGCGAATAACAAGATACAAAAAATATAAAAAATACTCAAACCCAGCATGGATGAAAAGCAACCAACTCCTCCTTTCAAGAAACCCGCAAAAGAAAAGAAAGTTCCCTTTTGTCGGTATTCCATGATTTGCTTGAAAAGCGCTCCGGTAAAAAAGACTTCGAATAAAAACCACCAAACAAGGTAAAGAGAAAAAAGTCCCAAAACAGTCCATAAAAAATCTGGTTTTTGAAAAAAAGACGAGAAATCGAAGTTCCCCAAAGCCTGCTGATAATCATCCGGATTTGAGTTTTTTAAAATATTAAAAAGAGGTTGTATGAATGGCCCCATGGCCAGAATCAGGCAGAAAATCATGGACAGGAAATTTAGGACGATGAAGACGAACCGGACGAGAAATAGCGGCCAAAGGGCGATGCTGGTTTTCCAGGCCCTCCCGTAAAGCTCTGAAAGTGGGGGAAGGGTTATTGGGTTGGTCATAGGAACCTTTGATCAGCGATAATTATTGAATTGAAGCGGGATCTTGATGTCCTGGGCGGCCTTCAGCAATTGAATGGCATTTTGGAGGTCATCCTTGGCTTTGCCGGAAACCCGTACCTTCTCTTCGGTGATCTGGACCTGGACCTTGAGCTTGGAATCCTTGATCTTCTTCACGATTTCCTTGCAGGTTTCCATGGGTATTCCACTGACGATCTTGGCCTTCTGGTTGACGGTCCCACTGAAGGCCGGTTCCGCCGTCTGGAAATCCAGCGCCCTCGGCGAAATGCTCCTCTTGACGAGCTTTCCTTTCAGGACATCCACGACGGCCCGGAGCTTGGATTCATCGTCGGCCACGATCTCCAGTTCCTTGGCCGGTTTGTTCAGGGTGATCTTGCTGATGCTTCCCTTGAAATCAAAGCGCTGGGAAATCTCCTTCATGGACTGGTTGACCGCGTTATCAACCTCCTGAAGGTCCACTTCCGAAACCACGTCAAAGGAAAAATTATCCGCCATTCATAACCTCGATGGTTTTTTAAAAAAACAGAACTTTTAAACGATGGAAAAAACGAAAATTTCTTTCTATCAGGTTCCGCTTCCGCCGACATCTTCATTGGCTTGCCCTTGAGTGCTGGGCGGGAGGGTGATTTCCAGCACTTGGCCTGTCGCGCCCAGGACTCCAAGGGGGTTCCCGTTGAATTGGACATCCACGCCCCCCGCGTTGCCCAATTTCAGGGTGAAGCTTTTCAAGGCCTTGTAGGTCTTGACCTCACCGGGCGCCAGGTCCACTTCCGAGCCGGTTTGGCTGCCGTCCATCTTGACCCGGAACCAGGACTTTTCCAAACCTTTCAGGACCAAATGCTGGTATTTATCCACCACTTGGCCCGCAGCGTAGGAGTCTTGGGAAACCACCCCCCCTTTGGCCTCCCTCGAATGTAGTTTCGAGAAGAGGGTCTTGCCGTATTTCCATCCAAGGAAGACCATGCAAACCAAGACTAGGATCAGACCAATCCGAACGGTCGTGGGGACCCAATCAACTTTCCGGAGGGCGTTAAGTCTCTGCCGGACGATCGCCGGCTGGCGGGGCATAGTGGTCTCGGTGTGGTCCTCTTCCACGAATTCCAGATTTAAATCACTCGAATGGTCCGAAAGCCGGTACACAGGCTGCCGGTGGAGGGTGGACTTCCACCCGAAGGCCTTTTCCAACTCCACTTCCGCGTTCATGGGCTGGATTCTCATTTCCTCTGGCATGAATTCCGCATTGAACCGCCTGGTCAAGAGCATTGGGTCCAGGCCAACTATTTTCGCGTAGGCGCGGATAAAACCCTTGGCAAAGACTTGCGAGGGAAAAACTTCAAACCGGTCCTCCTCGATAGCCTCCAGGTATTTGATGGGAATGCGCGTCTTTTGAGAAATGTCCTCCAGGGGAATTTTTCTTGAGATTCTAGCTTCTTTCAGGTCCGTGCCGAGGCTCATTAGAATATCTCTCCTTCCACCACCTGCGTCTCCGCAGGCGGTTTGAACTGGAACAACTGGTCCGAAAGTCCCTTGTTGAATTGGAAGTTGTTAAAACGGGCCTTGGTCTCCATGGAGGGGTTGAGCATCTCCATCTGGCTAGGCCACCAATCCTTCTTGCGGATGTAAACTTTCATGCTGTCAAAACCCGCGTTCTCGGATAAAGGAATGAAAAGTAGCCCCACTTCGTTTCCATCGTTCTTGATGATGGTAACCCGGCTGATGTCGAAGTACTTTTTCAATTCCTTCCCCACGCCCAGGTAAACAGGCGCCGAATGCCCCTTCTTCGCCTGGTGCTGCTCATAAACGGTCTTTTGGTCGGGCTGGTACATTTCCAGGAGGTCTCCTTGCGCGTAGAGGAACTGCTCCGTGGGCTTGGTGTAATGAACGAAAATCTTATCGGGGTTTTTGATCTTGATCGCCCCTTTGCAAGACTGCTTTTGGTTGGATAGAGAGTCTTTCATTTCCAAATTTAAGTCCATCTGGACATCCCGGATGGAAGCCTGGGCCTCCTCGATTTTTTTTGAAACATCCTCCACCGTCAGGTCTTTTTTAGCCGAGGTGCCCCCCCTGAGCGGCGCCGCGGAGGTAAAAAAAGCTAATCCCAAAAAAATAAAAACGCACTTCAAGAAAAAAGGAAAACGGGAATACCCCTTTTTTCTTTTCCCGCTTTGCGGGTCGGGTGAAAAAATATTCTTAATCCAGCTTTTCATCCAACGTCTCCTCCTCGAACTCCCCGTTGGAATCGTCAGTGTTGGGGGCGAGGATTTTGCGGGGTTTGTTTCCATCCGCGGGTCCCACGAGACCCCGCACCTCCATGTCGTCCAAAAGCCTCGCCGCGCGGCTATATCCCACCTTGAGGCGTCGCTGAAGCAGTGAAGTGGAAGCCTGTTTGGCCCGAATCACGATTTCCAGGGCCTCGTCAAACAACTCGTCCTCGCTCTCCTCCGTTACCATGTCCCTGGACTTGGAGGTTTCCAGATCGGCCAAATAGATGGGCGCTCCCTGGGATTTCCAGTAGTCTGTTAGGCGCTCGATTTCCTCCAACGTAACATAGGCCCCTTGAAGCCGCAAGGGCTTGGGGGACCCCGAGGCCAGATACAGCATATCGCCCCTTCCCAAAAGGGCTTCGGCTCCGTTCATATCCAGAATCGTGCGGGAATCGACCTTCGAAAAGACTTGGAAAGCGATACGCGATGGAAAATTGGCCTTGATAATACCGGTAATTACCTCCACGGAGGGTCTTTGGGTGGCCAGAACCAGGTGGATGCCCACCGCCCTGGCCATCTGGGCGAGCCTAGTGATGGAATCCTCCACTTGGTCCTTGGCCGCCATAATGAGGTCGGCCAGTTCATCCACCAATACCACGATGTAGTAAAGAGGATACTGGTCTGCTTCCCCCGCCTCCCGTTTCTGGGCGACCTTTGAGTTGAAAGTGTCGATATCCCGGGCGCCAGCGTGGGCCAGGATCTGGTACCGGTTTTCCATCTCCTGCACCAGCCACTTCAGGGCCGCATTGGCCTGCTTGGAATCGTTCACGACGGGAAGGGCCAGGTGGGGCAAGCCCTTGTAGATGGCCATTTCCACCCTCTTGGGATCGACCATGACCAGCCGCAATTCCTCAGGCGTGTACTTGAAGAGAAGGCTGGCGATGATGGTGTTCACGCATACGCTTTTTCCTGAGCCGGTGGAACCCGCGATCAGGATATGGGGCATATCCTTGATGCTGTCAAAGCAGGCGGTTCCCGCGATGTCCTTGCCCAGGGCTACCCTCAGTTTCTTGGTGGAGGTAAGGAATTCCTCCTGGACGATGAGTTCCTTCAACGTGACAATCCGTCCCTTGCTGTTGGGCACCTCGACCCCAACGGCGGCCTTTCCGGGAATGGGGGCCACGATGCGCAAGTGCCCGCATTGCAGGGCCAGGGCCAAGTCGTCGGCCAGGGAGGAGATGCTGGTGATCTTGACTCCCGCTGCCGGTTGGACTTCGTATTGGGTGACGGTGGGCCCCGGGTTCACTCCTACCACCTTGGCTTCCACCCCGAAATTTTTAAGTGTTTCCACGATGGTGTGGCTGACTGCCTCATAATCGTCCACTACCCGATCCTTGGCCTCGTCGGCGGTTTTCAGGATATGGACTTCGGGCAGTTTCCACTGGCGGATGACTCTGACGGTCTTGCGCGGTTCCTCCTCCTCATCCTCTTCTTCCTCATCGGCCATTTCGATGCTGGCCGCCTCCATTTTTTGCCGAAGGGTCATTGGGTTTTGGACCTTGGCTTCCGCCAAAGCAGCAGCGACCATGTCCTCATCTTCCCCGGAGGGAACATTAACTTCCATATCGGGTTCAGCCTCCCCGGTGAAAAGGGAGCGTCCCTTGGGTTCCTTGGAAAATTTCTCAGGCGGGAATATTTTACCGGTCTTGGGAACGGAAGCGATGATGGTGGCCTTCGGGGGAGGGGTGGGGATTCCCTTGCCGATTCTGTCATCAGCATTTAGTCCCGTATCCAATTTCCGATGGGCCTCCGCGGCGACCTTTTTGGCCTCCCGCCGGGCTTTCCAATCCGCAAAAGCTTGCCGGGTTTTATTGGCCAGCAGAACCAGGGCCTTGAACCCGTTTTCCCTTAAAAAGGCGAACCCCCGGGCGAATCCCTCCATCACACCCTTGGCCACAGTGACCAGATGCCCTTCTTTTTCAAGCAACCAGGTTGAAAGAACCAAAACCATTAGGCAAATAGTTATAGTCCCAAATAGGGTCAAAGCTGCCTCCAACCAGTCCCCTACTTGTATTCCCAACTTGCCCGATAACTCCACCCCCTCGCGAATCTGCTTTCCTGGAAACAGGATTCGAATCAACACACAAACAGAAATCACGCCTAAAAAGAGGCCCAACAGTTTCAACCCCGTCTTATTAAGGGGATCATCCTTGTAACGGGAAAAAGCGAATCGGCATAACACGGCAGGTAATATCCAGGCACATAAGCCAAAACTGTAATAAAGGAAATAGGAAAGATATGAACCGGGGCTCCCCAACAAGTTGGGTTTGACACCGGTAGGGATCAGGGACAGGGCGATCAAAAGACCGAAGCTTCCCGAAAGGAAAACCACAAGGAAATGGTGACGTTTATCCTTGGCCATTAAATCCTCGAAGTGGGACTGGATAGCCCCTGGAATATGGTTTTAAGAAGATGGGTGGGAAAGAATTCATCCTGGAACACAAGTATAGCCGATTGGTGGGGAAAATTAAAAAATAAATGACTGATTCCAGGTTGTTCAATTTACGCCCTCATCCGGTCGAAATACCGGCGGCCGAATAAATATTCAATCCCTGAAGTTTATATTCCGAACTTTCCGTGAATCGATTCCAACTTAGAAAAGTTAATACCTTGGAATTAAGGTGCAAGTCAAATAGGCTTACGGGTAAAATAAATTTCGTTTTAAAATTCACTCCAAGGTGGGTTCATGTTTTTTCAGATTGCTTTTGACGTTATCCTTCCCATTTTCCTGGTCATGGGACTGGGCTTCCTGCTCTCGAAATCCTTCTCCTTGGACTTGGGAACCCTTTCCAAGCTGAACTTCTACGTTTTCATTCCGGTCTTCATGTTCTACAGCCTGTTGGTCTTCAAGCCTGCCGGCCGGGAAATAGCCTTGACGGTTTTATTTAACTTTCTCCTGGCCGCGCTGACCTTCCTGGTCATGGCCGGCCTTACCCGCGCCCTGAGGTTCAAACCCGATATGGCCGCCGCTTCCATACTGGCCGTTATGGTTTTCAACTCGGCGAACTACGGCATCCCCGTGGTCCAACTGGCGTTCCAGGGGGAAGGGGTGGCCATCCAGGTCATCACCATCACCGCCATGAACATTCTCACCTATACCTTCGGAATCCTTATCGCCGGAGGTTGGGGCCAATGGCGAAAGGGCCTGGACACCATCTTCAAGCTTCCCGTGCTTTATGCGCTCTTAGCGGCATTGGCCCTGAGGGCCCTGGACCTGAGACTGCCCGATCCAGTCATGTCTTCCCTCAAATGGACTTCCGAGGGCATGCTCTCCATCGCCTTGATCACCCTGGGCGCCCAGTTGGGAAAGGAGGGAATAACCTTGCGCCACCCCAAGGAATTATGGTTCACCATCGCGTCCCGCCTGATCCTGGGTCCTTTTTTGGCTTTTCTGCTGATACACTTTCTGGGAATTCATGGCTTATTGGCCAAGGTGCTTTTTGTTTCCAGCGCTTTCCCTACCGCCGTGATTACGGTCATGTTCGGCATCGAGTATGATAAAGAACCAGTTTTCACGGCGGACGTGGCGTTTATGACCACCCTGCTTTCAGCGGTCACGGTGACCGGTGCCATCAGCCTTTCCTCGGTCTTGTTTTAGTTGAAGGAACTCTTATGAAACAAAAGGCCAAAAAGAATCTAAAAGCCACCAAATCTCCCACTCCCGAAAAAGATTTGTGGAAAAACCCGTCCTATAAAAACATGCTGAACCCTTACGAAAGCAAATATCCTCAGCAAAAGAAAAAGAAATGAAAACCGGCAATTGCCGGTAAAACCCCGAAAAGAGGTATTTTATGTTCTACCCGCAATCAAACCGTTTTCGCCAGGTCAAGGACATCTCCGGTTTTTGGGATTTCAAGTTGGACCCAACGGACAAAGGTCTCCAAAAGGGTTGGGCCCGGGGCTTTAACGGTGGCCGCTGGATCGGTGTACCAGCCAGTTGGAACGACCAATTCGAGGATACCCGTGACTACCTGGGGACGGCCTGGTATCAAACCAGGTTCGACAAACCTCACGGGCAGAGAGACCAAAGGATCTTTTTTAGATTCAACTCGGTCAACTATTTGGCGGATGTCTGGTTGAACGGGGCGAAACTGGGCTCCCATGAGGGCGGCCACCTGCCGTTCAATTTCGAGATAACGGATCACCTGAAGCCCGAAAAGAACCTTTTGGTGGTTCGGGTGGACGGTCAATTGGCGCCCGACCGGGTTCCGCCGGGTAATGTCCCCTTTGACCCCAAGGACTCCTTCGGCAATGCCTTCTACCCCCCGGCTTCCTTCGATTTTTTCCCCTATTGTGGAATCCAAAGATCCGTGCTTTTGTTCACCACTCCTTCGGACTATATCCGCGACTTGACTGTGACGACCGTAATCTCCGGTTCAACTGGCAGGGTCGGGGTTCAGGTGACCGCCGAAGGCCGCTCTTCCTTGAGGGCCCGCGTCACCCTGGAAGGTTTCGGCCGGGAATTCTCCGCCGACGCATCTTTGGTTAAAGACACCGCTCTTTCCCGGTTGGCAGTTCCCCGGGCCAAGTTCTGGTCCCCATCCGCCCCGAATCTTTACAACCTGAAGGTGGAACTGTTGGATGGTAATACCTCAGTAGATCAACTCACTTTGCCCGTGGGAATAAGAACCATCCGGGTCCAGGGCCGCCAGCTTCTTTTAAACGGCAAGCCCGTTTTTCTGAAAGGCTTCGGCCGGCATGAGGATTTCCCCGTGGTGGGCCGTTACGTGCCCCGGGCCGTAATGGTGAAGGATTTCGACTTGATGCGCTGGACTGGCGCCAATTCCTTCCGCACGACGCATTATCCTTACGACGAATCCAATCTCAGTCTGGCGGACAAGTTGGGTTTCCTGGTCATCGCCGAAACCCCCGCTGTCGGGCTTTTCTTCAATTCGAAAGGTCTTAAAAAACGCCTTCATCTTTGCCGCCAATACACCCGGGAATTAATCGAAAGGGACAAGAACCATCCGAGTGTCATCCTCTGGAGCCTGGCCAACGAACCTCATTCCAAAAAACCTGCCGCTACGGGGTTTTTCAAGAACCTGGCGTCACTGGCCCGAAGCCTGGATCCCTCCCGGCCTTTGACCCTGGCCAGTTACCTCAGCCTTGAAGAGAAAGCATTTCAATTTTTAGACGTGGTTTGCGCGAACCGTTATTACGGCTGGTACAGCGAACCGGGGGATCTGGACAAGGCTTGCCGGCGCCTTTCGAAGGACCTGGACGCCATTGACAGCCGGTTCAAGAAGCCGGTCCTCCTGACCGAATTCGGGGCGGATGCCCTACCGGGCCATCACGCCGAGCCGCCCGAGATGTTCTCCGAGGAATACCAAGCCGAGATGATTACCCGCTATTTAAAGGTTTTAAGTCAAAAGCGATTCGTAACGGGGGCCCATGTCTGGAACCTTTGCGATTTCAAGACCGCCCAAGGCACCCACAGGGCAGGCGCTATGAACTGGAAGGGGGTTTTCACCAGGGACCGAAGGCCAAAAGCTGCGGCACACCAGTTGAAAAAACTCTGGAGCAAATAATAGAAGGTTTATTTATTTGGAGCTTGTATTTAATTAAACCGGCTTGCGATGCTGGTCAACCCAGTAACCCCAGGCTACAAATAACCATTGGGCCATTCCAATCCAGGGTATGACGGCAGGATTGGCTGGTGGGTGGGCCAAAATACTGCCCAAAAATAAAATGACGAGGAGGGAAACCAGGGTCCAAAGCCCGGTGCTGCCGATCTTGTCCTTGGCCTTGGTCGAAAGAAGGTAAAGTTCAAACCCGATGATGAAAAGGGTCGCTTCAATTGCGATGGATAAAAAAGGAGAATTCCACGCCCCTAGCCCCCATTGGGGTCCGCCTTGGAGGAATAACGGCAGGTCCGGCCGGTGCACGATGAGGTCCAAGACCCAATGGCTGACCACCACCCCTCCCAGCACCCAAGAAAGTTTCGAATTGTTCCGGAGGGCCAGGTAAATCAACCCCCAAGCCGCGGCCCAAACCAACGTCATCAGCAAACTGTGACTTAGCGGATAATCGTAAAATTCATATGGCGATACTTTAGTGATGTTCGGGGTAATCCGGAAATGCTCCAGGTCCAACAGGACATAAAGGGGGAAAAGAAGATCCAACCACACGGCCGCCGCGAACAATGTCCCCAAGGATATTTTGGGAGCGATTTTTTTGGCCGCGAACCCAATGGCATAATGGCCTATGAACATGTTGAACCTCCTTGAAATGATCCACAGTAAAGGCGAAGCTTCCGAAAATGCCCTTCCCGTAATTCACAACACTATAAACGGGGCTTGGCTGTACGGAAAGTCAAAAAATTCGAAATCCCGGCATAAACACAGCTTTATTTCCGGGTCAAGGTCACGATCAAGGCCGCCAAACCCACCACGAGGGCCCCGCCTGCAAGCCACTTTGAATTCAAGACCTGATCCAGGGGGCTCGCCCCCTGGTTTGAATTGGCGGATTCCATCTTGGCGATTTGCTGTTTGAGAACGCTGACATCCTGCACGTTATCTCGAAGGTCCTTATGCAGGATGTTTAAATCCTGCTCCAATTCGGTGTCCGTAATGTTTTTCTGGTTGGTTTTTTGGGCCACCTGGTCCAGGCGGTCCCCCGTTTTTTTCAGGTTTTCCCGGACTTCGTCGATGAGCTTCTTGACCAGTTTCAATTGTTCCTGGTTGTCCGCGTTGGTTCCTTTGAGGTCTTCCTGGCTTTTTTGAAGGTCTTCCTGGTTTTTATTGAGAAGATCGTACTTTTTGCCCAATTCCGTCTGGTAATCATCGGTTTTTTTCTCCAGGTCCTTAAGACTTTTCTTCATCCCGTTGAATTCCTCCATGCTGGGCACGGGAATAGGGGTAGGTGTCGGGGTGGGTTTGGGCGCGGGGGTCTTGGTAGGCACCGCGGTTGTGGCCGGAGACGCGGCTTCACCGTTGGAAGTCAGAGCCGCAATCATTTTTTTCACCCGGTTCTCAAACTTCCAGGCTGAAACCTTCCGGGCCCGGATATCATCGGTCTTTTCCTTGAGCAGTTTCAGGATCACTTCCAAGTCCTGGGTTTGGTATTGGGAATTTCCAGGCTTGAGGCTTTTCAAGTCCACTTGTGAGAAGGCCGCGTCAATGGCGACCAAGGCGTCGGTGATATCGTCCTCCGCCAGGCTTTTCGCGGAAAGGAAGAAGTCCTTTTTATCGCCCAAATAACCGGCCTGGGCCAATTGCCGTACTTCCTGAATTTCCTCGTCCGAAGCCGAATCTGAGTCGTCTTGGGCCAGGGCCAGCTGGATCATCCGTGGGGTCAAAACAAATAAGAGGGCCAGCCAGAGGGCGATGGCTCTTTTCAGGAAGGATTTCAAGAAAGTTCCTTTCAAAATCTTTTTCCGGCGGTCATCCCGGGGTATTAGTCTTCCGGGGAGGGGCCGAAGCCTCCGGAGGCTCCTGCATTCTTGGCGCGACGTGCTTTTCATAAATATAATCCAGGTAAGATACCAACAAAAATCCCCCGCCCAAGATGAGGAAAATGAATTCCATTACACCCTGAGTGACGTCGTCCCAAACTCCGCCACAGGTAAAAAAACTAATCGCCGCCAAGACCACCAGGAACCCCCAAAAAAGCAGGTTGGCGTAAAAATAAACCTGGAATGTCGTTATTTTTTTCTCCGTCTCTTTTTGGTTTTTTCGATTATCCATCCAGCTAGCCCCATCCTTAATAATTTAAAATTCAAAACTTATTTCTCGATCCCGGCTTGACTACCGGCAGGCCCTTCCGGCAAAGGGGGCAATCCTTTTCTTCCCAGCTTTCCACCACCATGGCCACCAGGGACTTGAGGGGAACGTCGAAAGTGTTCTTCCCCCCGCTCCGGTCGATCAGGCATCCGGCCCCCACTACTTCCGCGCCCAGGGAACGGATGACTTGAATGGCCTCCTTGACCGATTTCCCAGTCGTGATGACATCCTCCACGGCGAATATCTTCTCCCCTTTTTCCACCGTGAAACCCCTTCGCAATTCCATCGTGTCGGTTTCTTTGTTTCGTTCCGTAAAAATAGCCCTCACCTTCAAAGCCCGGGCCAGTTCCTGGCCGACCACCACGCCTCCCAGAGCCGGGGAAACCACCGCCTTCGGAGCCAGGGGCTTGGCCATTTCACCCAGGGCATTGCAAAGCTTTTCAGCGTACCAGGGATATTGGAGCACCAAAGCGCATTGAAGATACTGGTCGCTATGCCTTCCGGAGGATAATCGAAAGTGGCCTTTCAGAAGCGCTCCTGAAGCCTCGAAGATTTCCATGACTTCATTTTTTTCCATTCAAAAACCTTTGTTCATGGTTAAAAGAATTTCTTCATTTCTTCGACAAGCTCCTTCGCCTGCTCGCGGGCCGCGTCGGCGAAATTGTTTTCGGCGGAAGCGTAAAGGATTTGGCGCGATACATTCACCAGAATACCGTAACCGTCGGCCGCTTTTCCCTCTTTCAATACTTCCTGGAGGTCCCCACCCTGGGTTCCAACTCCCGGCACCAGGAAAACCGTCTCCGGGGCCAATTTGCGAAGTTCCTTTAGATATTGGGCTTTCGTGGCCCCAACCACCAGTCCGACCTCTCCTTTCTTACCTTGTCCCCATTGGATCGCGGTTTTCGCCACGCGCTCGTAGAGCTTTTCCCCACCATCCAACACCTGAAGTTGGAAATCAGCGGCTGAAGGATTGGAAGTCAGGCACAGGACGAAGGAACAGGTCCCTGGGTAATCCAGGAAGGGATCAATGGAATCTTTGCCCATATAAGGGGAAAGAGTCACGGCATCGGACTTCAGGAGCCCATAAAAGGCCTTGGCGTAAGCTGTGGACGTATTTCCGATATCCCCTCGTTTGGCGTCGGCGATAAATAGCGTATCGTAAGGAATGGATTGCCGGAGCAGTTCCAGAATCTCAATCCCCTTCGGGCCGAGGGATTCGAAAAAAGCCATGTTTGGCTTGTAAGCCACCGCCAAGTCGCGGGTGGCTTCCACGATTAAACGGCAGAAGGTCAGGATGCCTTCCGTGTCCCGGGAAATATTATTCGGCATCTTAGCCAAGTCCACATCCAGTCCCACGCAAAGACAGCCGTGGGTGCGGACTATGGCGGATTTTAATCTTTCCGAGAAGGCGTTCATGCGGTCTCCAGGATTCTAGCTGAAAAGGGAATCAAACTGTCCAGGACATTGTAACGAATAACCATTGTCTTCGTTACGGATTTTTAACCCAACCGAAAAATTTATCTATAGGAAATGTTATGGAAAAAGGCTCGAACAATTCGTTATTGATTTAATAAATTGTTAAATGTCATGTGATACCCTGTTAATTAAAAAGTTAAAAATCACAAACATTAATATTCAGGATGAAAAGGGTAATTAAATCGAGAGACTGAAGTTTTAATGATTCATCTGACATTTTTCCAAATTTTAACAGTATCAAAATAGGTTATCGGCACGTAAATATATTTTTGGGCATCGACTGCAATATCCCTTGGCCCGTACCAATTGCCTGATTGAGGGATACCCCAATCCCATTTGAATAATGGTTTTCCATTTGGATCAAACAAATAGACATACCAGTCAGTCACAACATAAATATAATCATCGGAATCCAAAGCCACGCCAGTGGGATAAAAATAATCTTGTAATTCTAGGTTGGATACCGTGAAGCTTTTTTGAAAAATCCCAGAAGTGTCATAAATATTAACCAATTGCCTATCATGGTCTGTGACATATATCAGGTTTTGCGTTGCGTTGAATGCCATGGAATATGCAAAAGTCATTTTCCCGGCAGTGTATCCGAAACCGCCAAAGGCAAGAGTTGTATTTCCATTAGCATCAACTTTATAGATCGTATTTGAGTCCAAGGAAAATACGTTTTTGGAGGCATCAACAAGCAAGTCATAATACGGTATTGCATATGGCGATGTTTTTGCTTGACCCATAACGGTCACGAAAGAACCATTTGGGTTAAAAATTTGTATCCGTTGAGTCCAATCCGCAACATAAACCAACCCCGTGTTATCAACGGCAATCCCAAGGGGTGTTGTAAAATAGTTATTCGTTGTGCCCAATGACCCCCAGGTAAATTCATTAGTTCCATCCAAATTAAACCGGCAAACCCTGTTGTTGTTTGAATCGGTCACGTAAAAATAACCATTCAAATTATCAACAGCGATCGAATGGGGAATATTGAATTGGCTAACACCCGCGCCCGGTGTTGCAAATGAACCGATTTGAATAAAAGGTGTCGGGGTAATTTCCTTTATGTAGGGGGATGAAGGACTTGTGGGTGAGGATGATTTACATGAAAAGATAAATAAACAAATTGATAATAAGACGGAAAAGAAAATTTTCATGTGAACTCCGGAGAATAATTTCCTGATGTCAAATGATTAGAATATTAATTAATTATACAGCGATCACGTGAGAGACGAGGGATGAATCCTTGAAAGACCTTATAAATCAATTGCTTTTTTTCAAAGTTCAATATTCTGATGATAACTTTAGTGATTATCTTTGGGCCAGCGCACAACTTCAAGTTTGACATGGGCGAGACCCGCTTCTCTCATGCCGATGGCCCGGCCGGCGGTTCTGGAAAGGTCAATGATACGTCCCCCCGCGTAGGGGCCTCGGTCATTAATACGAACCTCGGTGGTCATTCCGTTTTCTATATTGGTTACCTTGACTACGGTACCAAGGGGCAGGGTTTTGTGTGCGGCCGTGTAGGCGTACATGTCATACGCTTCTCCGCTGGCGGTTAAATGGCCGTTAAAGTCCTCCCCATACCACGAGGCCATGCCTTCCATTTCATTCTTCCAGGCATCACTTCCGGTGCTAGGGCCTGATTCCATGCTAGATCCCTCGCCGGGTCTGATTTGCTGGCGAAATGGCACGCAACCGGTAAACAGTAAAATCACCGGGAAACATAAGTTCAGGGTGATAAAAAATTTTCTAATCCACACGGAGGGCTCCAATGAGTTCCTGGATGTCCTTTACGCCATTTTCGATCATGTATTCTTTAATTCCTTCCACCACGCTGACGGCCGCATCAGGTTTGAGGTAATTGGCTGTTCCAACCGCGACAGCAGTAGCCCCGGCCAAAAGGTATTCCACCGCGTCCTCGCCCGTCACGATGCCGCCCATTCCAACGATGGGGACCTTTACTACCTGCCGAATCTGGTAAACCACGCGGAGCCCGATGGGCTTGATCGCCGGGCCCGACAATCCTCCGGTTACGGTCTTCAAAATGGGCTTTCTTTTCTTGGTGTCGATGGCCATTCCCACGACGGTGTTGATGGCCGACAAGGCATCCGTTCCTGATTCAACGCAGGCCTTGGCGATGGTCTGGACACTGGTCACATTGGGGGATAGTTTGGTGATGAGAGTATGGGTGGTGGCTTTTCTCACCGCCGAAACCACCCGTGAAGCCGCCTCGGGATTGGACCCGAACTCAATCCCACCTTCCTTGACGTTGGGGCAGGAAATGTTGATTTCCAGGGCGCCGATCCCCGGTTGGCCCTCAAGTCTTTTAGCCAATTCAGCGTATTCCTCCACCGTGCAGCCGTTGATGTTTACCACCACCGGCACCCCCGCCTTCCTCAGGAAAGGCATTTTCTCCGATAAAAATTTCTCCACTCCCACGTTTTGGAGGCCGATGGCGTTCAACATTCCCGCGGGCGTTTCCGCCATGCGGACCGTGGGGTTTCCCTCCCGGGGTTCCAGGGTGGTTCCTTTCACGGCCACGGCCCCAAGCCGGTTCAAGGGATAAAATTTCGAAATTTCCTCCCCATAACCAAAACAGCCCGAGGCCGCCATGACCGGGTTGGCCATTTTTAATTTCCCGATGGTCACGGCCATCTTAGGTTGGAACGGCTTTGCTTTTGGTTTCATGCCTTCCGCCGATTCCTCATTTAATATTCTCCCAATCCATCTTCGAGGCCTCAAAGACCGGCCCCTCGTTACAGGTCCGGATCATGCGGAATGGCCCCGATTCCTGTTTCATGGGACACACGCAGGTCAGGCAAATCCCCAGGCCGCAACCCATGTGCTCCTCCCAGGATAAATAGGCGGGTAATCCGTGTTTTTGGGCGGTCTTGGCCACGGCCTTGAACATGGGCCGGGGGCCGCAGGCATGAATGACCGTGCCGGGCTTGGTTTTTCCCTCCGCCAAATAATCCTCCAGGATTTGGATGACAAAACCCTTCGCGCCCTTGGAACCGTCATCGGTGGCCAATTGCAGGGGCACCTTCAATTTTTGAAAGACCTCCAGGTCCACCAGATCCTCCGCCGTCCTGGCCCCTAAAAAAACAACCTGGGGAACCTTTTTCTTTTTTAAATATTCCGAAAGAAAAACGAGGGGGGCGATGCCGATGCCGCCCCCGACCATAAGGGCGGGATGGTGGACATCCAAGTTGGGAAAGGGATGTCCCAGGGGCCCCAGGACGCTGATCATGCTTCCGGGTTTCAGTTCCGCCATGAGGCGGGTCCCCCGCCTTACCACCGCGTAAAGGATTTCCACCCGGGGCCTGGCCTTGGGGCCCGGCAGGAGACGGGCGATGGAAAAGGGGCGCCGCAAGAGCGGGTCAAACCCTTCCGAAATCCGTAGGCTGACGAATTGACCGGGTAAAGCGTTGGAAAGGGTGCCGTTGTCCTGGAACACCAAACGGCGGTAATTCCCGAGGGGGTGGTTTTCCAATACCGGGGCCAGGTAATCCTTGGGGCTTGTTCTCGAGGGACTCACTTCCACTTCCCCTTCATCTCTTTCCAGGAGGGCAAGTGCTGGTCCTTCTCGGAGAGGATCGGGTTCTTCAAGGGCCAGGCGATGGCAAGGTCCGGGTCGTTCCAGCGCACGCCCGCTTGGTCGTCGGGGACGTAGACATCCGAGCATTTATAGTGAACCAAAGCCGTTTCCGACAAGATGCAATAGCCGTGCAGTAATCCCTTGGGAATGAAGAGTTGGCGGAGATTGTCACCCGTTAAGGTGACCCCATACCATTTGCCGAAGGTTGCGGAACCGGGCCGGGCGTCCACGACCACATCGTAAATTTCCCCCGACAGGGCCCTAACCACCTTGGCTTGGGACCGCCTCAACTGGGTGTGCAAACCGCGCAATACCCCTTTGGAGGATAAGGCCTGATTGTCCTGCACGAATTGACAGCTTACCCCGGCGGCCTGGAACCTTTCCCGGTGGTAGGTTTCGGCTAAATAACCCCGGTCATCCCGGAATGCCTTGGGTTCAAGGACAAGCACCCCTTCCAGCGGGGTCTTTTCTACTTTCAGGCTCATTCGCCTTTCTCCAGCAACGATTTCAAGTATTGGCCGTAATCGCTTTTTCCCAAGGCCGCCGCTTGCCGTTTTATGTCCGCCTCGCCGATCAAACCCAGCCGGAAAGCCACTTCCTCGGGACAGCAAACCATTAAACCCTGCCGTTCCTCGAGGGCCTGGATGAACAGACTGGCTTGAAGCATGGCATTGGGCGTCCCAGTGTCCAGCCATGCCACCCCTCGGCCCAGTTTTTCAACCCGCAATTCCCCTGATTTAAGGTATTCCTTGTTCAAGTCCGTGATTTCCAACTCTCCCCGTGCCGAAGGCTTGAGCCGGGCGGCCCGCTCAGGCGCGGATCCGTCGTAAAGGTAAAGCCCCGTCACGGCCCAGGGGGACGGGGCAATCGCGGGTTTTTCAAGGATGTCACGGATCTTTCCGGAAGAGTCGAATTCAATGACGCCGTAACGTTGGGGGTCCTTGACCTGGTAAGCGAAAACTGTGGCGCCCTTATCGGCTTTTTTTGCCGCGCCATTTAAATACTCAGGCAAACCTTGCCCATAGAACACGTTATCCCCCAAGGCCAAAGCGCAGGAATCCCCAGCCAAAAAATCCCGTCCTATCAAAAGAGCCTGGGAAATGCCCTTGGGTTCTGCCTGGACCGCCCAGATGAACTTGATCCCCAGCCAGGACCCGTCTCCCAGAAGACGCTGGAAACCCGATTGGTCCTCGGGTGTAGTAATAATCATGATTTTTTTCACTCCGGTCCAAAGAAGCGTGGACAGGGGGTAATAGACCATGGGTTTGTCGTAAAGGGGCAGGAGTTGTTTGGAGACCCCCTTGGTGACGGGATGCAGGCGCGTCCCGGCTCCTCCCGCTAAAAGAATACCTTTCATTTCTTTCCTCCGATGGAAGTTTGCGTCAGGCCCAAACGTTCACGGTTGTAATTGTTTTTCTGCACGGCCGAGCACCAGTCCAAGTGATCCAAGTACCATTTCACGGTTTCCCGGAGACCCTGTTCCAGGGTCCGGCGGGGTTTCCAGCCCAGTTCCCTTTCAGCCAGGGAGGGGTCGATGGCGTAGCGCCGGTCGTGCCCCGGGCGGTCCTTCACGAATCGGATCAGGTCCTTGTAGCTTTTAGCTCCTTTTTCAACCAGGGAGCGGTTATTTTTCGCGGGCTTGATTTCCTCCAGGGTGGTTAACACGGTTCCCAGCAGTTCCAGGTTGGTGCGTTCCGACCTGGCCCCGAACAGGTAATGCGCCCCCAGCCTTCCCTTTAATAGCGCGGTCATGATGCCTTCACAGTGATCCTCCACGTGGATCCAATCCCTGACCTGCAGTCCATCGCCGTAAACAGGAAGTTCCTTGCCCTCCAGGGCGTTGAGAATCATAAGGGGAATCAGTTTTTCAGGGAACTGGTAGGGTCCGTAGTTGTTGGAGCAGTTGGTAATGATGACGGGGAACCCGTAGGTCTCATGGTAAGCTCGCGCCAGGTGGTCAGCCCCGGCCTTGCTGGCGGAATAGGGGGAATTGGGGGAATAGGGGCTTTTCTCGGTAAAGGCCCCCGTGAGCCCTAAGGCCCCAAAAACCTCGTCGGTGGAGATGAGGACAAACTTGAATCCTGGGGGCAACCCCGTCGCCCTTTTGCAGGCTTCCATCAACTCGAAGGTACCCATGATGTTGGTGATAAGGAAACGGGAGGGGTCGTCGATGGAGCGATCCACGTGGGTCTCGGCCGCGAAATGGACCACCGCGGAGGGTTTTTGTTTTTCCACCAATTCCCGGACCAATTTGCGGTCGGAGATATCGCCCTTGATGAAAGTAAACCCGGGTTTGTTTCGAACGTCGTCCAAGGTGGTTTCGTTGCTGGCGTAGGTCAAAAGGTCCAGGACCAGCGCCTCGTGGCCGGCTTCCAAGGTTTTCCGGACGAAACAGGACCCGATGAATCCCGCGCCGCCCGTGATGAGAATTTTCATGTTCTTTCCCAATGACTCATATTCCAACTAGTTTATCAATAACAGGCGGTTGAAAAACTAAAAATTGATTCAAGAGCTTTTAAAGTAATTTTCCTCGGCCAAATAACGCTTCAGGGCTTCCCGCCAGGGAACCAGCGGGTGTCGGGAAACGGATCGAGCTTTGGATAAATCAAACCGGGAATTAGCTGGCCTCCTGGCCGGGCGTGGAAAACGGTCGCTGGTGACGGGCAGGACCTGACAGGACTTTATACCCATTTCATCCCGGATGGCGATGCTCAAACCGTGCCAGGATACGTAACCCTCGTTGGCGAAATGGTAGAGGCCCGCGGGCGGTTTGGTTTCCGCCAGATCCAGAAGAAAGATGGCCAAATCCTCCGTGCAAGTGGGCCCGCCCACCTGGTCGTCCACGACTTCCACGCGTTCCTTTTGGCGCAGGAGGCCGGCCATGGTCTTCACGAAATTCTTGCCGTTCGGGCCGTAAAGCCAGCTTGTCCTCACGATCCAACCAGGGTTTCCCGCCTCTTGGAATTTCCACTCCCCTTCCCATTTGGTCCGTCCATAGGCGTTGATGGGTTTGGGGATGTCGGTTTCTTTCCAGGGATTGGTCCCCTTACCATCGAAAACATAGTCGGTTGAAATATGGATCATCCAACGGTTGGAATCCTTGGACAACTTGGCCATTTCCCCCACTGCGGGCCCGTTGATGCGAAAAGCCATGGGATATTGGACCGGGTCCTCGCATGCGTCCACGTTCGTGAAGCCGGAACAATTGACCGTTCCCTCGAATTTCCCCGTCTTGTAAAAAGCTTCCAGGGCCTTGGGATGCATAAGGTCGAGTTGTTCCAAGGTGGGGGCAATTAATTCGTGTCCAGCCTTTCGGAATACTTCTTTCACCTTCGCCGCCAGCATTCCCGATTCCCCGATTAAAGCGATCTTCATACGGTTTTATGGCCTTTCCTGGAAATCCCGCCCTTGTTTTTCCGAGTCACTTCCCAGAATCCCCTCGGCGAAAGAATAACGGTTTTCTTGAACTTCTTCAAAACTAATAAATCCTCGTCTCCAGAAATGATGTAATCCGCCCGGGAAGCCAAAGCCAAACCGAGTATGGGAAGGTCTTTCGGGTCGCGGCATGAATTCGAGGGAACCATTTGAGGGATTCCAAGAGTGCTGTTGGATTTTACATATTCCAAATTTTGCCCAGCCGATTCTTTTGACATCTTCACTTTTTTGATAAAGCCGGCCTGGATTTCATCCAACAGGTGTTCGCTAATGAAAACATCATGGTTTTCAATGCAAAGCTCATATAGATCGTTGCAAATTCCATGGGTCGCGAAAGCCGCGATTAGGACATTCGCGTCTAAAATAATTTTCACTTCAAGGCCTTGAACACATCCTCATCGGTATAAAGCCCTTGGGCCTCGGCATAGGGGATCGTCTTATCCCGTAATTCTCGGAAGCGACGAATGGCCACATACCGGCGGAGGGATTCCCGGACCACGTCGCTAACGGAAACATGCTCATACTCGATAAGTTTTTGTAGTTCCGAGCCTAATTCTTTGGGTATGCGGATGGTGATGGTTTGTTTCATGGCGGCTCCTTTGTAATACAACGTATTACAAATACCATTCCATGTCAACCATACCGCTTACCGCAGCGCCTACGGCGCAAAGCAATAGAACATTAGAAAATAGAAAGTGGATTTAAAGATATTGCGGTCAATTGCTCGATTGCTCAATTTCAAGGAATTACAGATTTCCCGGCAAGCTTGCGGTGAGTTTATCGAACCCGTTCCCGCAGTTCACCGGGTTTACCGCCTTTACCGCCTTCGCCAGGTTTACCGCCTTTACCGCGCACTGCCCGGTTTACCGCCTTTACCGCCCACCGCCGGATTTACCGCCTTGACCGCGTGCCGCCCGGTTTACCGCCTTTACCGCACACCCCCAGATTTACCGCCTTTACCGCGTGCCGCCAGGTTTACCGCCTTTACCGCGCACTGCCCGGTTTACCGCCTGGCTTACCGCCTTACCGGCTTACCGCCTTACTTACCGCTCTTACCGCTTATTGTTGGACTTACCGCTCAACTTACCGGCTTACCGCCCTACTTACCGGCTTACCGCCCCACTTACCGCCTTAACGGCTTACCGCCCTACTTACCGCTCTTACCGCTTATTGTTGGACTTACCGCTCAACTTACCGGCTTACCGCCCCTTATCCCATGCCGGTAGGCGGCACTGCCCATGCCGGGGCGGTACGGCCCATGCCGGTAGCTGGCACAGCCCATGCCGGTAGGCGGTATCCTCACGCCGGTGGGACCCTCGAGTTCCCCTGGTTCCCGGCCAGCCTGCGGTGAGCGACCAACGGAAGTCGAACCCGTTCTCGAGTTATCGGGTTATCGGCTTGTTCTCGAATTCCCGGGTTCCCGGCTAGTTATCGGGTTATCGGCTAGTTCTCGGGTTATCGGCCAGTTCTCGAGTTCCCGGGTTCCCTGCTAGTTCTCAGGTTATCGGGTTCCCAACCGGTTCCCGGGTTATCGGGTTTTTGACCAGTTCTCGGGTTCCCGGGTTATCGGCCTGAATAGCCGGCCTAGGGCCAGTAAGGGCTATCTGAGCGCCGTGCAGTTGGAAAATAGCCTCCCGAAAGACCCGGAACTGGTGGATCGTGCGGCTTTCTACAGGGAAGCTTGCGGGAATATCGAAAAAGCGGTACAAGGAGGTGGAACGCCCAAAAAGAGGAAACACCCAGAACATCAGGCCATTTACAAGACGCTAGAAAAAACCAAGCTGCTCAACATTTTGAAGGGTGGAAAAACTTGTCATGCTAAGCAAAAATTTTAGGAAGATATTTTGTAAACACTACACATTTAAACTCTCCCGAGTTCCATAAGTAAGTGCAACACTTAGTGTCTGAAGAAGGCCGCATGAATAGGATATGCGGCTATGAAAAAGAAATACAAGCATTTAAGCGTTGAAGAAAGAGATCATTTATCCGTCTTGAAAGGAAAGGGTCTTAGCCTTCGAGCAATTTCACGCGCCTTGAAGAGGTCTCCTTCCACCCTCTCCAGGGAACTCAAGCGCAATGCTCCCCCTATCCGTTCTGGTTATTATCTTTCTCATCGAGCCCATCAACGGTATGTTGACCGCAACCAACAACGAGCACGCCGTTTACGCCTGAAAACAAAACGAATTCGTGCCTACGTCCGTCGTCAATTGAAACGAGGCTGGTCTCCAGAACTCATTTCAGGTCGATTAGGTCACCTACGGCCTAAGCAAACCATTGGTCCTGAAGCTATCTATCAGTGGGTTTATGCTGAAGCCACTGAGCTGATTCCTTGCCTAGTTCGACACCACCGGCGACGATTCTCATTTGGCCATAGCCGTAAGCACGCCAAAAACCATATCCCAGGCCGTGTTTCCATCGATAAGCGCTCCGAGATCGCCAATCAACGCAAGCAATTCGGCCATTGGGAAACCGACACCATGGTCTCTCGTCAGAGTAAAGTTGCTATGCGGGCTCTCGTCGAGCGTCAAAGCCGTTTTTCCAAGTTGGGAAAGCTCAAACGAAAGACCGCTCGCCAAATGAGTCATAGCCTCAACCGCGCTTTATGCCGCTTCCCTCAAGACGCCCGCCTGAGTCTGACCTATGACAACGGAACCGAAAACACCAACCACTTGGAAACCAACCACGTGCTTGGTACAAAATCCTTTTTCTGCGCCCCTTTCCACAGTTGGGAAAAAGGTACGGTGGAAAATACTATCGGTCTTGTCCGCCGCCATTTGCCTAAAAAGACTGATCTTGCTAAAGTGTCCTTCAAAGAATTCAGGACCATAGAAAGATGGCTCAATAACAGGCCCAGGAAATGTTTGGGCTTTAAAACTCCGGCGGAAGTCTTCCGGCGAAGTGTTGCACTTACTCCGTGAATTCGGCTCTTTTAATAGCTGATTTAATTTGTTGGGGTTTGACGTCCTGATATCAAATATTTTTTATTTTCTGGAGTAGAAAAAAATTCAGCCGGTTTTAATTTCAATTTATTTTTGTTCGGAATTACAGTTTGAATGGCATTTTCGCTTCTGCCCCCTTTCCCGAAGGAATAAACCCCGAAATAATATTTATGGCCATTTTCGAGAAAACTTATAGTGACTTTATTGTTAGCGATTATCCCCTTTAGATAAGTAATTAAATAAGGTTAAACCGCCGATCAAATCCGATGGACGCCGATAAGTTTGAAAACGCTTTGAACTATAAGCCGATATCGGCGTCAATCGGCCGTTATCGGCGGTTAAATGGTTTGACTATCGAATCTAATTTTCTTGTTTACTTATTTCAAAGGGATATTCGCCTTATTGTTTAATATTGGTTTATGAATTCCTCTTTTATATTTGACTCCATCTGTTGAGATAAGAACCACATAACCAAGAGCCCTTGGCATAATATCCCACGTCAATTGGGCCTTTCCATTTCCGGGTTCTATCTTGAAATTTGAAGGAGGATCAGGCTTTTGTTCAGAAATATATTTGTAATGAAAAGGATGAGTTTCGACTTTATGGTTCTTGACGTTTTCCCTCTCTTCCTCCCCTGCCTGAGCATGTCCTGATTTAAAATTGTCATATTTTTCATGGAAGTATTTTTCCGCTTCCTCATCCGTCATAGTTGGAGTCGAAATTGGTTCGTCAGAAAATACATGCCGCGGAGAAACAACCAAAACCGCCAAGATAAATACAACTTTCAAAATATTTATCGCAATTTCATTCAAGCGCATACATTCCTCCTGATAATGTGGATTGGTTTTTCACAGTTCACAATAAATATTTCTAATTTTCTTTTTAAATTTTGTAGGGTGTAACAATAATCTTTCCAAATTTATTGTGTAGCAGCGATGTAATTCCGCCCTTCAAGACGTGTAAAAAGGCCCGGCAGGGGGGATAAACAAACTAACTACTTAACTTTTTCCTCAAAACTTCGTTCACCATCTTGGGATTGGCCTTGCCTTGGGTGGCCTGCATCACCTTCCCCACCAGGAACCCGATAACTCCCTGCTTGCCACCCTTGTAGTCGGCCACCACGTTGGGGTTATCGGCGAGGACCTTATCCACCGCCCCCTCGATGGCCTTGGGATCGGAGACCTGGGCCATGCCGCGCGATTTCACCACCTCGTTGGGCGAGATCCCGTTGTTGAAAAGCTCCTGGAACACTTCCTTGGCCTGCTTGCTGTTGATGGCCCCGGCCTCAACCAGCTCCACCAACTCGCAAAGCTTTTTCTGGTCGAACTTCAGGTCCTTGAGTTCCTTCTCTTGCTCCTTCATCTGGGCGGCCATGTCCCCCATGATCCAGTTGGCCAATCCCTTGGGGCTTTTGGTCATCTTGGCCCCCGCCTCGAACCAGTTGGCCAGTTCCTTTTCCCCGGTCAAAACCCCGGCGTCGTAATCCGGCAGGCTGTATTGCGAGACAAACCTGGCCCTTTTGGCCCCTGGCAGTTCCGGGAGCTGTTCCTTGATCTTCTTGACGTAATTGTCGGACAACACGATGGGCACCTGGTCGGGTTCCGGGAAGTAGCGGTAATCGTGCGCCTCTTCCTTGGACCGCATGGGTTTGGTGCGGTTCTCGGTCCCATCCCATAGGCGGGACTCCTGCACCACCCTCTCGCCCTTTTCCAAAAGGGCGATCTGGCGCTTGATCTCGTAATCAATGGCCTGCTTGGCGAACTTGAAACTGTTCATGTTCTTGATCTCGGCCTTGGTGCCGAATTCCTTGGCGCCTTTGGGCCTTACCGACACGTTGGCGTCGCAACGGAGGGAGCCTTCCTCCATATTGCAGTCCGAAACCTCGATATAAAGTAGGATGTTCTTGAGGGCCGTCAGGTAGGCGTGGGACTCCTCGGCGCTCCGAAGATCCGGCTCGGAAACGATCTCCACCAGGGGAATGCCCCCCCGGTTGTAATCGGCCAGGGAATAATCCGAGGAATCCAGCCGCCCAGCCTTACCGCCCGCGTGGATCAATTTGCCGGCGTCCTCTTCCAAATGGGCCCGCGTGATTCCGATCCTTTTTATTTGCCTCTCCTGCCCTGAGCCCGTCGAAGGGTTAGTCGTGATTTCCAGCCAGCCGCCGATGTTGAGGGGCTTGTCGTACTGGGAAATCTGGTAGGCCTTGGGCAGGTCGGGGTAATAGTAGTTCTTGCGGTCCATCTTGGCGAACTTGGAGAGGGTGCAGTTCAGGGCCTGGCCGATCTTGACCGCGAATTCCACGGCCTTTTCGTTCATGACCGGCAGGGTCCCAGGCAAGCCCAGGCACACCGGGCAGACCTGCGTGTTGGCTTCCTTGCCGAAAACGGTCGAACAGCCGCAAAAAAGCTTGGTAGCGGTCTTCAGTTCGACGTGGACCTCAAGTCCTATAACCGGCTCGTACTCCATAAAAACTCCAATGAACAATTAAAAATTTATAATGAATAACGGTTGAGATTTTCAATTCGAAGCGAATTGAAAATTACCGACATTTTTCATTATTCATTCTTCATTTCTTAACTATCCTTTAACGTTGGCTTACGTTTGTGCCATTCCGTTGCCTGTTCATAGGCGTAAGCGGCCTTGAACAACGTTCCCTCGTCAAAGGGTTTCCCGATCAACTGCAAACCGATGGGCAATTCGCCCTTGGAAAACCCGCAGGGGATGGATAAACCCGGCAAGCCGGTGATGTTAATCGATACTGTGAAAACGTCCTCCAGGTACATGGTCAGAGGGTTGTCAGTCTTCTCGCCGAACCGGAAGGCCGGGTTCGGGGCGGTAGGGGTGGCGATGACATCCACCTTCTCGAAAACCCTGTCGTAATCCTGCTTGATGAGCCGCCTTACCTTGAGGGCCTTCAGGTAATAGGCGTCGTAATAGCCCGAGGAGAGGGCGTAGGTTCCCAGCATGATGCGGCGCTTGACCTCGGGCCCGAAACCAGCCGCCCGGGTCTTGGAATACATGTCCACGATGTTCTCGCCCGGCACCCTCAGGCCGTACCGGACCCCGTCGTAGCGGGCCAGGTTTGAGGACGCCTCGGAGGGGGCCAGGATGTAGTAAACGGCCAGGCCATAGGGCGCGGTCGGAAGGGAAACTTCCACGATCTGGACACCCTGCTTTTCCAGCTCCGCGATGGCTTTCCGTACGGCTTCGGCCACTTCCCGATTCAAACCTTCTGAGGAAAAGAATTCCTTCGGCACGCCGATCTTCATGCCCTTAATGGATTTTTTGGCTTCCGAGACATAGTCTTGAACAGGAACATTGGCCGAGGTGGAATCCCTGGGGTCGTAACCCGCGATGGTGCCCAACATTAGCGCGCAATCCTCCACGTCCTTTCCAAAGGGGCCGACCTGGTCGAGAGAGGAGGCGAAGGCGATCAACCCATAGCGGGAAACCCGGCCGTAAGTGGGTTTAAGCCCCACGATTCCGCAAAGGGAAGCGGGTTGCCGGATGGAACCGCCAGTATCCGATCCCAGCGACGCGAAAGCCTGGTCCGCGGCGACGCAGGCGGCGGAACCTCCGGAGGAACCGCCTGAAACGCAATTCAAATTCCATGGATTCCGGGTTTTTTTGAAGTAGGACGACTCGGTGGAGGACCCCATGGCGAATTCGTCCATGTTGGTCTTCCCCACCGAAACCGCGCCCGCTGTAAAAAGCTTCTCGACCACCGTGGCGTTATAGGGGGGTACGAAATTCTCGAGCATTTTGGAGGCGCAGGTGGTTCGGATGCCCTTGGTGCAAAGCAGGTCCTTGATGGCGATAGGCACGCCCGTCAGGGGGGTCAGGTCCCGACCGGAGGCCAGGCGCTGATCCGCCTCGGCGGCCTGTTTCATGGCCTCATCCCGGGTTACGGTGATGAAGGCTTGGATCTTGGGCTCCACCTTTTCCAGGTGGCCCATAACGGCCTTGGTCAACTCGGCCGAGGATATCTTTTTGGCCCTCAGGTCCGCTGAAATTTCATGAAGTGTTTTTTGGTAAAGTTCCATTTGCAACCTTTAAACCAGAAAGTTACTCAAATTTAAAAGACCATAAAAATCATTTCAGTAAAACAGTTGGGGCAACAATCAAAATATATTCAGTCATAGCCTGGCCATTATTCCTTTTTTTAAAATCTTATGTCATTGCGAGCTACGAACTTTGTAGCGAAGCAACCCAAGTTCATGGGTTGTTTTGCCTTTTAATTTTTTAAACTGAGGTTGCTTCGTCATTAACGCCCACCTATTCGGTGTGCATTCCTCGCAATGACAACCAATCACATTATTTTTGGCACTTTAAAATGCCCTGCTTGGACTTCCGGCCCGTTGGACAGCACTTCCGCCTGGGTCAGGGACGGTTTCACTTCGTCCGGGCGGAACACGTTTTTTAAATCCAGCACATGGGCCATGGGCTCCACGTTCGAGGTGTCGAGTTTGTTCAACTGTTCGATGTAGTTGAGGATATTCCCGAGTTGCTGGGTGTACTTGGCCGTTTCCGCCTCGGTCACTTCCAGGCGGGACAATTTCGCCACGTATTGGACGTCTTTCTCGGATAAGGACACGTTACTCTCCTGTTCGTTTAAGGACGCTTATCTTCCCAAAAAGTGAAATACTTTTCCAGCGAAGAGTGCTGGCAAAACAAAAGGAAACCCCAATTTCCAGGTTTAAATCGAAACCACGGGCTTGCTTCATTTGGAATCACACCTGTCCAAAATAAATCTAGCCACGGATGCATGGGATTCATGGGATTTAATAAACATGAATATTTAAAGCCTTTTTTCTTTGGCCAATCTGAGTGCATGCCGAACCTCATTAAAGCTTTCAATGAAAGTTCGGTATAGTACCGATTTCCTTAATTGTTTTATTGTGAATCGGCACATCCCCTGAATCTGTGCCGATCATCCATAAAAATTATTGGAGATCGGTACGATACCACCTTCCCTATAATCTTTTTTGAAAGGTGGCATGTGGCAAAAGACTAGGTTTTGCTTAACGCCTTTCAGACTAAAGAATTCCTGATTTTATTTATCTTTGTTCATTGGATTTTGTTTTATTTGGACAATAATGATTTGGAATCAAACTTTATTCGATTTTTTCGAGGTTCGCCAATTTGGCCAACAGCAGTTTTTTGCCGTGGTTGGGGAAGGACACCGTCACCTTCAGGTTCTCCCCCGAACCAGACAGGGAAATGACCATGCCCCTCCCGAATTTCTTGTGCTTGACCGTGTCCCCCAGGGCGTAAGGCGACACCGGCGGTTCGTCGTCCCACTCGGGGTCCCTCAACTCGTCGAATTCCTTCTTGGTGCCTGCCACTTCGTACATCCCGCCCTGGGTGGCCACGATCTGGGCGGCCTTTCCGGTGACCTGGATCATGTCCTTGGGGATTTCGGAAAGGAACCGCGAGGGCGCCCGCCAATGGGCCGTTCCGTAAACGTAACGGCAGGCGGCCCCGGTCAGGTAGAGGATGTCCATGGCCCGGGTCATCCCCACGTAGCAAAGACGCCTCTCTTCCTGGACCTCGTTATCTTCCTCCATGGAATTATTGTGGGGAAACAAGCCCTCTTCCATGCCGGTGATGAAGACGATGGGAAATTCCAGCCCTTTGGCGTTATGCATGGTCATGAGGGTCACGCAATTCGTCTTGTCCTCCAACTTGTCCACGTCGTTCACCAGGGACACCTGGTCCAGGTAACCCACCAGGGTGGGTTTTTCGGCGGATTTCTCGTAGTCCACGACCGAGTTCACCAATTCCTTGAGGTTCTCCGCCCGCATCTTGGATTCCAGGGTATCGTCCGCCGCCAGGTCCGTCAGGTACCCGGATTTCTCCAGGACCATTTTCACGAATGCAGAGGGCTTGACCTGGTCCCTTTCGGCGATCAAGGCATCCATCATCGCCACGAAGTTGCCCAGGGCCTGCGTGGCCTTCTTGGGAAATTCCCCGCCCGCAGCGGCCTGCCGGGCTGCCTCCAGCAGGGTGATGTCCTGCCGCTTGGCGTTCTCCTCCAGCTTGGTCACGGTCCCTCCCCCGATGCCCCGGATGGGGACGTTGATCATCCTCCTGAGGGAAACGGAGTCCTGGGGATTCACCAAAACGTGCAGGTAGGCCAGCATGTCCTTGACTTCCTTGCGGTCGTAGAACTTGAGCCCCCCCACGATCACGTAGGGGATGTTGTGCCTGCGGCAGGCGTCCTCCAGCACCCGGGACTGGGCGTTGGTGCGGTAAAGAAGGGCCACGTGGCAGTATTTCCGGCCGGGCTGGCCGAGCCGCTCATAGAGGGTCTTGACCACGAACTCGGCCTCATCCTTGTCGTCCTCGGCCTGGTAATAAATGGGCAACTCCCCCATTTCCCGGATGGCGAAAAGTTCCTTTTCCTTGCGCTGGGAGTTGTTGCGGATCACTGCCTGGGCCGCCTGGATGATGGACTTGGTGGAGCGATAGTTTTGCTGGAGCTTGAAGATCCTGGCCCCCGGGAAATCATGCTCGAATTTTAGGATGTTGCGGATATCCGCCCCCCGCCAGCCGTAAATGGACTGGTCCGGGTCCCCCACCACGCAAAGGTTGTTCAAGGGGTGGGCGATCATGGAAATCAGCTGGTACTGGGCCGTGTTGATGTCCTGGTACTCGTCCACGGAAATGTACTCGAACCTCTTGCGGTAGCCCTCCAAAACCTCCGGGTATTTCTGCAAGAGGAGCACCGCGTTGAAAAGGAGGTCGTCGAAATCCATGGCGTTGTTTTCCATGAGCTTGGCCTGGTAGCGGGGATAGATCAAGGAAACCCGCTCCATGAAAACCCCCGTAGCCATTTCCTCGTATTCCTTTGGGTTCTTCAACTCGTTCTTGGCGGAACTCAGGAAGGAATGCACGGCGTAGGGGTGGATTTGTTTCTCGTCCCATTTTAAGTCCCAGAGGCATTCCTTGATGAGCGCCTTCTGGTCCGAGTCGTCGTAGATGGTGAACCCGGGCTTGTACCCCAGCTTGTCCGCGTGGAGCTTCAGGATCTGCAGGCAAAGGCGGTGGAAGGTCCCGATGAAAAGCTCCCAGACCTTCTGGTTCCCCACCATGCCGGCCACCCGGTCCCTCATTTCCTGGGCCGCCTTGTTGGTGAAGGTGACCGCCAGGATCCTAAAAGGCGAAACCCTCAGTTCGTCCATCAGCCTAATGACGCGGTAGGTGACGACGCGGGTCTTTCCGGAGCCGGCGCCTGCCAGGATGAGGGCGGGACCGGCGTTATGGCTGACCGCCTCCTGCTGTTCCTCGTTGAGTTCCTTGAAATACCGCTTCAAAACGGATCCTTTATGAATGCTTCGATGATAGGCCCAGCGGGGATTCCACCCGCAAGGAGGCAAGGTACCACAATTCACTGTCGTGAAAGAAACTAAGAAAAAGGAAATATCATCGTTAAGTAAGGCGAATAAAATTCCGGAAATAAAAAAATCCCACGGGGAATGGCGCCGCGGGATTTGGATTTTCGGATAAAACCGGGGGAGATTGCTATTCTTTCGTTTTATTTTCGACCAAGGCCCGAATGGCCTTGCGGACTTCTTCCTCCAAAACCATGAATTGGAGTCCGCACAAACCCTTGGCCGTCCAGACTAGTTTGCTGTAAACATCCAGGCTCTTTTCTTTGAAACTGAGGGTGAGCTTGACGATGGTAGAAGGTTCGTGGATGGTACCCAACTCTAGTCGGATCCCGCCTTCACTGATATTCAAGGCTTGGATGGTTTGAGGGTTATCGCTGACTTCATAGACATTCCCGGATTTGGACTCAACAACATTATGAGCCGTGATTTTCTCGTGAAACTTCACCCTGGGATGTTTTCGTCTTTCCGATTGGCTGGGGTTCAAATTAACCAAGACAAACTCCCTTTAAATAAAGCTTAGTTAAACGGTAAAACAGAGTTGAGGATACTGTCAAGTAAAACATCAAAACGTTTTTAAAAACGCAAAATATTGAATTAATTTGACGAGTCGTTTATTCAAATGTGTCGGAAGATTATTTTTTAAAAATTTCCAGGTAGGCCGCCTGGGGAACCCAAGAAAAAATGAGATTTTTCCCGTTCCAATGGTAGGGGACCCTCGTTTTCAAGGGCATGCCACTGTTATCCAGAGCCCGGATTTTCAACCGGCTGTCCTGATTGAACCGATAAAGGACGAACTTGGCTTGGAGGGGTTCCATCAAAACGGGCTCATGCCCCAAGTTGAGGACTTTGGTCTTCGCTTTGTTATAAACCATCCCGGTATTTTCCACCCGGGTCATCCCGGATAAAAGGATATGGTCCGATAAGGAAACCCCCTTGGGTGTCAGGGAAATCATGCAGAGGGAGAGATAAGAGTTTGGGGTTTCCAGCGCCCAACTGGCGTTATTGAATTTACGGTGGCCCAGGAACCCGACCAGGGCCTGGTATCTGGGCGACTCCACCTTCACCACACCCACGTTTCCCTGCCAGGTAATCTGGCCCGTATCCGAAATGAAGGTTTTCAACTGGGGTTGGATCTTGGCTTTCAGTCCGCCGGCAGGATCCGTTGCAAGTTTAGAAACATCGGCGTTAACACCGGTGCGGTGGGCCAGAGCCTTTAAAACCGATGAAAGGTCCGTCACGGGCATGGTCTTGGAATCGGTCAGAACATAGACTTTTCCTTCCTTCAAATCGCCCCGCAAAAAGGCCAATGACGCCAGGGACCACTGGGTCCAAAGTTGGGGCTTCGTGATGGGATTCCAATCTGCGGCCATGTTCCCGGAGGAAGCATCCGCCACATCCCCTCCCGCGCAGGCGTTCCACCCCTGGAAAATGGAATAAGCGGAATGGATCAGGGACGAGCCGGAGAGATATTCATTGGGCCAAGAAAAATTCCAAAGGGCTCCATAGGGTTTTCCAAACTGTCTTTGACGGACCAACTCAAGGATTTGACTTACCTCGGGTTTCGTCACCATCGGGGAATTATCCATCCGGATCGCCGATCCCTCCGAAGTGGATATTGACTTACTCATTCCTTTTCCAATAACCATCAAACTCTCGGGAACCAGGGCCGGATCGGAAATTGGATTTCCGTTAGCGGGTGAGGGTTCAGCTGCAACCGGTGACACTCGGTGTAACGTGAGATATATTCCTTTTGATTTAAATATGCCTAATAAGGTATTTAAGGCACTACTTTCAATCGGGGTGGGAGTGGCAGGCCAATCCAAGATCACCCAATTACAGCCGGCTGCCGCCAGCCGAATAGCCAATCCGGAAAGTTGAGCCTCGTTCAGCGAACTCCAGGAGGATGCCAATCCTACTCCCCAAAACCTCGCCGGAGTGCCATCGGCGAAAACCAGTTCCCCGCCTTGCGCTTGAACGGCTCCATGCTTTCCAGCCGGGGCGTCCAAGAGGAAACTCATGTCGAGGGCGGAACCGGCGGGAAGTTCCGTGGCGGGAGACAAAGCGATCCAGCCATCCGTATCGGTTTGAAAGGTTTTTTCGGGTTTCGGCGAATCCGGGGATACTGGGGCGATCTCATCCGAAGCCGTGATAGCCAACAGAATCGGCACCGGCATCCTCGAAAGGGACTTGAATAGGATGGATTGGATGGGGACATCCGGCCGAGGGTTCATCCAGGGGAAAAGATTCACGCCCATTTCGGCATTTCGGTACTTGTGCCACCATGCCAGGAAGCTTTTGGGGGTGTCGTCGGCTCCCCAAAAATTCGTCAATTCCATTCCCACCCTCATCGGTATAGTCACGGACAGGCCATCCTGGTAAAGAATGTCATACTCCGCCGCCACCACATCCGAAGCCGTCCCGCCCCACCGGCAAGTTTGGAGGAAAAACAGTTCTTTGGCCTTGAGGTTGCCAGCCGGGAGGAGGACTCCCTCGGGAAAGGATGGTTTTTTCCGTCCCTTCAGTACCACGAAGGAACGGCCATTGTTCTTGGCGGGGTCGAGGATTTCAAAGGGGATGCCCCGGAAGGTTTGGGGACCCGCCGGCAAGTCCTTCAAGGCGTTCTTTTCAGCGGTGGTCGGAAAGCCCGGGACAGCCTCGTCAAAGGATTCGTCCGGTCCCATGTTGGCGTTTTTGGAGAGGTCCAAAAAACGAAAACCGGCTTCCAGGGGCCCTGCCGCCGCCCAGGACCAAAACAAAGCCAGCAAGACTTTGAATAACGGCGCTCGGGTCATAGGGCTAGAATTGTTTTTTAAAACGGTAGAATTCGGTCACGACCTTTACGGCTTCTTTGGGCGTTTCCACCAAGTGGAAAATTTCAAGGTCTTCCGGGTTAATGAATTTTTTCTTCTGCAGAACGACATCCTTGATCCACTGGATGGCGCCCCCCCAAAATTCCCGGCCCACCAGGATGATCGGGAAGGGGTCGATTTTATGGGTCTGGACCAGCGTCAGGGTCTCGAAGAGCTCGTCCATGGTTCCGAACCCGCCGGGCAACACCACCACCGCCGAGGTGTAGCGCAGGAACATGACCTTACGGATAAAGAAATAATGGAAGTTGATGGGCAGGTTGACGTAGGGATTGGCTTTCTGCTCGAAGGGCAATTCGATGTTGCACCCCACCGATTTGCCCCCCGCCTCAAGGGCGCCACGGTTGGCGGCTTCCATGATTCCCGGCCCCCCCCCGGTGATGACGGTGAAACCCTTCTTGGAAAGCCCGCCGGAGATTTCCCGGGCGAGTTCGTACTCCCGGGATCCCCGCGTGGCCCGGGCCGAGCCGAATACCGTGATGGCGGGCCGGACTCCCCGCAGGTTCTCGAATCCCTCGAAAAATTCCGACATGATCCTGAACATCCGCCAAGCGTCCTGCTCCTTGAATTCGTTGGCAATTTGAGGATTCTCCCCTGCGGGGTAAATTCTTTGGATAACCTTAGGGGGTTTTTTTGCGATCTTCTTCGGCATGGTTCAACCTCCCAATATGGACTTAATGGATTACGGCTTCCGGCCGGTCCATGCAGGCGTCCTGGATTCTTCCGGCATGGTCGGTGATCATCTTAGGCAGGCTTCTTACGTTGAAATAGCGTATCTCGCTGGTCTCTTCGCTGGGGATGATTTTACCCCCCGTCACCCTGCAAAGAAATGAGATCCGAACCGTGTGCCATTCAAGGCCTTGATGGATATGGAGCGAATTCCGGGTATCGGAGTAGACCCCCACGAGTCTCACCACTTCAGCTTCTAAACCGGTCTCCTCCCGCAGTTCCCTCAAGCAGGCCTCAGACAAGGTTTCCCCAAGGTCCACATGCCCACCTGGGATACACCAAAGCCCATTATCCGTTCTTTTGGCCAAAAGCACTTCGTTTTTCTCGTTGAACACCAGGGCGTTCACCGCGATTTTGGGCGTGGTGAGGGATTGATGGGCCATCCGCGGCTCCGGATTTCGGGGTTATTGAGCACCAACCGTTGATAAAGGTCCTTAAAATAAAAAATCCCGCGTCTTATCAGACGCGGGATAGTAAGTCAGTTCGATTCGGCCCCGATGGATAACCTCCGGCAAAGGGACCTGCTCCCGGCCGGCGGACAAGCCGGCCCAGGGAAAATCAACGTTTCGAGAACTGGAAGCGTTTACGGGCCTTTTTCCGGCCGTACTTTTTCCGCTCCACCATGCGCGAGTCCCGGGTCAGGAAACCGGCCGCCTTCAGGGGATGACGCATCTCGGGATCCACTTTCACCAGGGCCCTGGCGATGCTGTGCCTGAGCGCCTCGGCCTGGCCGGTGACGCCCCCGCCATGGATATTAGCGGTGATATCGTATTTGTTCAACGCCGACACGACTTCCAACGGGGCCTTGGCTATTACAATTTTCATTTCAGGAAAAAATTTCTCCAAAGGCTTCCCGTTCACCACAAACTGCCCTTTTCCCGGCCGGAGAATCACTCTCGAAACGGAAGTTTTCCGGCGGCCGGTGGCGGCGAATTGTTCTTTCGTTCCGGGCATTATTCCCCTCCCCGTTTGGCGTTATAAACCAGCTCCAAGGGTTGGGGCCGCTGGGCGGCATGTTTATGGGTTTCCCCTTTATAGATATTCACTCGGCTGAACATCTTTTCCCCCTGGGATGTCTTGGGAAGCATTCCGCGGATGGCATACTCCAATATGCGCTCAGGTTTTGAGTGGCGGAGGAATTTATATGGTTCGGTGGAAAGCCCCCCCGGACGTCCGGAGGTGCGGTGATGGGCCTTGGTTTCCCACTTTTTACCGGTTAACACAATTTTTTCGGCGTTGATGATGACCACATGATCCCCGTTTTCCACGTGGGGAGTGAAAGTGGGCTTGTGCTTGCCCCTCAGGATGGCTGCGACCTGGGATGTCAAACGGCCCAGGACTTGGTCCTTGGCGTCCACAAGCCACCACTTGCGTTGGATGTCCTTGGTTGTCGGCAAATAAGTCTTTTGCATGAATAGGGCCAAATCCTTTTATAAGCGCCCCTATCAAAATAGGGGCTTTTCTCAACAAGGGGTTGAATTATAAGGTTTTTCAAAGACGTGTCAAGAACTCTAAAAGTCAGGAAATGCCAGGTGTTATTCCATTTTGCCTAAAGGATTTTTAGGCCATCCGAAGTTTTAAATTCCCATGGATCATCGCGAAAGATACGGTTCCCCTGTAATTAATTACTTTATTGAGCATATCCAATCCCTCCTTTGATTTCCCCGGCACGGGGATACCGATAAGGTCCGCAAAAAAACCTGGCCTGATTTGCCCCAATTGCAGGCCCCAACCGAGGGCCCGGGCCGGTTTGACCGTAGCCATGGACAGGATCTCCTGGGCGGAAACACTCGGGTGCTCCTCCTGAAACAACCTCATCTCCCTGAACAAGGAAAGGGATTGGTTGCTGGCTAGGCTGTCGGTTCCCAAGCAAACGGGGATATGGTGCCGCCTCATCTGCTTATAACGAAAAGGCGGATGCCTGAAAAAAAGGTGGCTTCCAGGGCAATAAACCACTGACACCCGGTTCTTGGATAGAAGCTTTAAATCCTTGTCATCCACCACGTTCAAGTGCACCCCCAAATCCAATTTAGGCAACCAGCCTAAAACATTCAAATATCGGACCGGCGTGGTCCCGCAGGGTATTTCCCATCCGGGGTTTAAAAATCGAACTCTCTCGGCAATAGGGCCTTTCCCACTTTTGAAATAAGCCGCCTCTTCCCGGCTTTCGGATAAATGGAGGGTGGTCGGAATATTCCCATGTTGATTCAAGTAACGACCGGTCCATTGGAACAATTCCTTGGAAACGGTAAAAGGGGTATGGGGACTCAAACCCCAACGAAAGTTTGAAAGGGTTTGGATCGTTGGGTGGCATTCCCGCAGGCGCTCAAGGAATTGTCGCCAATATTTCCAGGGGGAGGATAAACCTAAATCCATTAGTTCCAAAAAGACGAAGGAACGAAGACCCGATTCCTGTAACAGGCTCCAGCTTTCCCCGCTTGTTGAAATATCGCAGAGGGTGGTAGTGCCGTAAGCCAAACTTTCCCGAATACCCTTTTCCACAGATTTCCGGAACTCAATGGAGGAAGTTTCCTCGGCCTTGGCCCCCATTCTCCTGAGCCAATCCCGAAACCTGCCACGATAAGGGACCTTCCCCTTAAAAAGGGTGTAATCCAAGTGGCAATGTGCGTTTATTAATCCGGGTAAAAGGATGGTGTCGCCCAGGTCGAGCAGGCGGACCGACCGGAGGGAAAAAAGTTGCTTGCGTTTTCCCACTTGAAGAATACGGTGGCCCTGGATTAACACGAACCCATCTTCGATGGGCTGTGGGCGGTCCAGGGTAAGAATATACTTGGCGAAGAGGATCAAGCGCTGGTTCACGTCTCTAGATTAGCAGGCCCCCCCTTAATACAAAAGAACCGCTTTAATGAGCTTTGAAACCCGTTCGTTTGGATAAAAATATACCTGGCAGGTTTGGCTGCCCCTGGAACAAGTTTGCCCCCCCAGACAGCACCGAATAAAGTACAATTCCGCACATGCTTGATAACTCATTTTCAAGGAAACTCTTCCACTTAACCAGCGTCTTGACTACCTGGTTTCCCCGCGGCGGAGCCTGGTTATTCGACCACACGTTCATCCCCCTGATCGGCAATAAACCTCTGGTCCGATTTATCTTTAATCGAAACCTACAAACCGTCCGGAAGGTCAAGGATTTCAAAAAAATCCTGGTTGTATCCGACATCCATATCGGCGATGCCATCCTGGCATCCGGGGGTGTGTCGGCATTCAGGAACTTTTTTCCTAACGCCCAAATCGACTACGTGGTTAAAAAATCCGTGGCCTGCTTTTTCGAGGGCCACCCTGACATGACTAACCTCTATCCCATTTTCACCGGCGGTCAATACCCCAATGAGACTGACCTGGAATCAGTCCGGAAACTCACTTCGGAAAACCGGTACGACATCTGTATGAACTGCTGTCCGTTCCTCTCGGACAAGCATATTTTCCCAAAAGGACAAAAGGTGCTGAATATGATAACGGCCGCCCCGGACATCCTTCGGAATCTGCGGGGCCATACCGGTTCCTGCCATTTCATGTACCAGTCCTATGGCCTCCCTTTTGGAGTGCTTTCTAAAATTTCGGAAATCAAAAACCCTGATTCTTACAAGGGTGCCGCGATCATGCTTTCGAACGAAGCCGCTACGGAGGCCAAGTCTTTTCTGGAAGAAAACAAAGTCCCCCGGAATTCTCCCCTTTTCTTCCTCAACCCGGACGCGGCCTCTCCTTATAACCGGATCCCCTTTGAAAACCAGGTGGAACTTTTGAAGGGATTATTAGCGATGAAGGGGCATGTGATACTGGGGTCTGGTTTCACGGCGAGAGAAATTGAAAAACAGTTGCTGGAAAGACTTGGGGATGTCGAGAAAACCGGGGTGACGGTTGTTCCCACTTCCATGTCATTGGATGGTTATGCGGCCTTGATCGACTCGGCGGACTTGTTCATTTCAGCCGACACAGGTCCCCTGCACATCGCCGCGGCCAGGAAAAAATCCCGTTCGGGGAATATGCAGTTTCGAAACCGTACCTTTGTGGTCGCGGTTTTCGGCGCCACCAACGCACGGATGTCGGGGTATGACTCCACCAACCCCCTGTACCCGGCCGCCAACCAGGACGCGCCATCCCGGACCTACGTATCGGAAAGTCCATGCCGTAACATCACCTGCATGAATAAAATGGCAAAAACTTGTGAAAAGGTGAGGTGTTTTGAGCCGCTGGACACGGGGAAAATCCTAGAAGATATCCATCATTACTTGGGACGTCATGAAACCAGCAATAAATAAAATTTTAGTGACTCATATCGCACCGGATAAGTTCAATCATCTCGTCACGTATTTCTCCATCTTCTCGAACTTGTCAAACGGCTTTCGATCCATGGAAATACGTCCCCGGTTCTTCAAAACCTTCAATTCCTCATGGGTGGGTTGGACAAGATAAGTCGAGGGCGTGAAGTAATCGAAGGTAATGCCTTTCTTTTTCATCTTACGAATGTTGGATTCCATGAGCTTCAGGGAAACCGGCCTCATGGAGGCAATCCGGTAGGTCCAACCCATGCCGAAACAGGGCATGTCCACCCTGGCGGTCAAGATATATGGAAAAACGGAATGAAAGGTTTTATAAATCGTGGCGAAAGATTCTGGAAAAAGATAGTAATTGTCCGTGTGGATCCCGATGAGCCCTTTAGGCTTCAACCTGCTTTTACAAAGCCTGTAAAACTCCCGGGTATAGAGCCTTTTGGAGGGCCCATGGGGTTCGGTTAAGTCGATAATTAAAACATCAAATGTTTCTGAATTGTTTTCCAACCTTTTCCGGGCGTCTCCATATAAAATTTCCACGCGCGGGTCCCTCAGGCATTTTCGGATCTCCGGGTAATTTTTCCGGCAGAAATCAACTACCCCCTTGTCGATCTCTAACATCAGGATTCGTTTCAAGCTCTTGAACTTGACGGCTTCCTCAATGGCAAAGCAATCCCCGCCCCCCACGATACAGATACTTTTGGGATTCCGGTGGGCTAAGAGGGGGGCCGAGACTAAATATTGGTGATACCGATTCTCGTCTCCCTGGCTGACTTGGATTTTCCCATCCAAAAAAAGAAGGGTCCCATAGGTCTGGTTCCTGTAAATTTCCATGGTTTGGAAGGGGGTCTTTCCCCGATAAAGGGACTTGCCCTTGTAAACATGTCCAAAGGTGTTGGTGGCCCACTCGGTCTTAACTGGCATCCATCTCTCCTTGAAAAGAATGAGGAATTATAGAATCCTGCCGTTTAAATCCCATTATAAATTTAGAAAAAGGCGGAAACAGGGGGTAAAAGGGGAAAAATAACACACTTTTGGGAAGAAGAACCCTTGTCCTACAACTTTCATAAGTGTGGCCGGTCGCCAATGCCGCTGAGGCCGCCGTCAGAAGAGCGGGTCATGAATGATGCGGCACTCACGAAACATGCTTCTATTTAATTCGGGCAAAAGTGGTGCCGAATTCACGGAGTAAGTGCAACACTTCGCCGGAAGACTTCCGCCGGAGTTTTAAAGCCCAAACATTTCCTGGGCCTGTTATTGAGCCATCTTTCTATGGTCCTGAATTCTTTGAAGGACACTTTAGCAAGATCAGTCTTTTTAGGCAAATGGCGGCGGACAAGACCGATAGTATTTTCCACCGTACCTTTTTCCCAACTGTGGAAAGGGGCGCAGAAAAAGGATTTTGTACCAAGCACGTGGTTGGTTTCCAAGTGGTTGGTGTTTTCGGTTCCGTTGTCATAGGTCAGACTCAGGCGGGCGTCTTGAGGGAAGCGGCATAAAGCGCGGTTGAGGCTATGACTCATTTGGCGAGCGGTCTTTCGTTTGAGCTTTCCCAACTTGGAAAAACGGCTTTGACGCTCGACGAGAGCCCGCATAGCAACTTTACTCTGACGAGAGACCATGGTGTCGGTTTCCCAATGGCCGAATTGCTTGCGTTGATTGGCGATCTCGGAGCGCTTATCGATGGAAACACGGCCTGGGATATGGTTTTTGGCGTGCTTACGGCTATGGCCAAATGAGAATCGTCGCCGGTGGTGTCGAACTAGGCAAGGAATCAGCTCAGTGGCTTCAGCATAAACCCACTGATAGATAGCTTCAGGACCAATGGTTTGCTTAGGCCGTAGGTGACCTAATCGACCTGAAATGAGTTCTGGAGACCAGCCTCGTTTCAATTGACGACGGACGTAGGCACGAATTCGTTTTGTTTTCAGGCGTAAACGGCGTGCTCGTTGTTGGTTGCGGTCAACATACCGTTGATGGGCTCGATGAGAAAGATAATAACCAGAACGGATAGGGGGAGCATTGCGCTTGAGTTCCCTGGAGAGGGTGGAAGGAGACCTCTTCAAGGCGCGTGAAATTGCTCGAAGGCTAAGACCCTTTCCTTTCAAGACGGATAAATGATCTCTTTCTTCAACGCTTAAATGCTTGTATTTCTTTTTCATAGCCGCATATCCTATTCATGCGGCCTTCTTCAGACACTAAGTGTTGCACTTACTTATGGAACTCGGGGGTTTTATTTGTTTGTTGTTCTTAAAACAATATTTTTCTTGTCGTCTTGGCAGCGGTAGATTTTCGTTTCTAATTCCTTGACGCAGTCCGTCCAATCCCACTTTCTTGCCAGCAAAACGGCCTGGCGTGTGGATTTTTTGGCCCTCAAAGCCTTAAGAACGGCCCCCGCGAAGTGGGCCGGGTCGGGCGGGGAAAGAAAAATCTTTTTTTTGAACTGGTGAATTTCTCCCACTTGGGTGGCCACCACCTTACAGCCGCTGGCCATGGATTCACGAAGCTTCATCGAGGCCCGGTATTTATTAACCGGAAGGTCGCTGTAATAAACGAGGGAGGCGCCGGAAATATTTAAGCAGGCGGCCACTTGCCGGGGGGAAAGGTAACCCGTGAAGTGGACTGCATGGGCGACTCCCAATTCCATCGCGAGGCGCTTGAAGCGGCCCTCATCGGGTCCGCCGCCCGCCACCAGCAGTTTGGCCGCGGGGATGGCCTTAAGGATGATTTGGAAAGACCGCAAGACCGGCTCCAGGTCGCAGGCCACATTCAAATGAGCCGTGAAAACCAAAAGGGGACGGGCTTTTCTATCGTTGTAAAGCTCAGCGGCTATGCCGGGCAGGTGCTCCTTTATCGGAGGGCGCGGCGAAAACAGGTCGGTGTCCACTCCTTGGGGAAGCTGGACTAGATTTTCCCCGGGGACTTTAAAAACTTGCGCGATGGCTTCCAACAAGTTGGGATTGTGGTAAGTGACAATGTCCGCCCATTTGGGCCAGGCGATTTGCAGACATTTATGGAAAGTCTTGAACCAGCCGTGGCTGTAATCGTAGTCCAAGTCATCCACGTCAATGACGGCCTTCGCGCCTTTAAGCCTTTGCACCCAAAGAGCCGGAACAACAGTGGGATAAGGTTTGATGGCCATCGCCACGTCGGCTTTGATGAAAAGCGACTTGTAAAGGTAATAGGGCGCCGAAAGAACCATGTCGAACCAAAACGGAAGGCTGGGGATGGGTTTCACGAACCGGGCTTCATGGCCCCTTTTCTGAAACGCCTCGGCGATATAGCGCGCGCGCAAGGCACACCCTGTTCCGCCGCCTTTTGTGGAGAAGACGAGGAATTTGAGCGGTTTTTTCGGCAAGATTAACGCCTCCCACCGTGCGTGAAATGGAATTTCTCGTTAAGGCTTTTCATAGGCAGTCATTCAAAAATCCCAGGTAAACTTTAATCCCGAAAATATTATCTAACGTCCTGGCCGGTGAGAATGGCGGCGCCCCGCTTGGCGATTTCCCAGCAGCCCTTGATGTTCCACATGGGGTCGGTGAGGCGGATTTTGGAGAGCAAGTACTTGGGGCGGAACAATATTTCCCGGTAGGCCTCCCGGCGCATCCGGATCAGGTCCTGGGTCGTCAGGGCTTCGGTGCGGATAACCGGAACGGGGGCCAGGGGTGAGTACTGGGACCAGTCTTTGTGGTTCAGGTAGCCGTTCTTCTCATACCAGGGGTACATCTCGGTGTTGGGGAAAGGCGTGGAAAAGCAGAACTGGGTATAGAAGGGGTCGATTTCCTTGATGAAGTCGATGGTTTCGCGCCATGTTTCCTTTGTCTCGCCGGGCAACCCCACGATGGTCATGCCGTAAAAAAGAATATCGGCTTCCTTGCAGGACAGGGCGCATTTCCGGATGTCGTCCTTGGATACGCCCTTGTTGATGTTCTCCAATATTTTCTCCGAGCCGCTCTCGATGCCCACCGCCAGCTCGCGGCAGCCCGAATCGCGCATTTTCTTCAAAGAAGGGACATCGGTCAGGTTGGCGCGGGTACAGCAGACCCACTCCATGTTCACTTCGTCCTTGATCAATTGGTCGGCCAGGTCGGCGGTACGGGCCGAATTGAGCGCCAGGAGATCGTCGAAGAAAAGGACGTTCTTGGCCCCGAAAGAATCCCTCAGCCACTTGAGCTCAGCGGCCACGTGCTGGTGGGGACGGGGGCGGTATTTCTCCATGGCGTAAGCGCAGAAAGAACAGCCGAAAGGACAGCCCCGGGAGGTTTGAATCATGACGAAATGGTCCTGAAAGACACCCGTGTGATAGGGTTCGATGGAGGGCAGCAGGTCATAAGCCGGAAATGGGGCGACACTCACATCCATCAAGGAATCGGGGGGTGTTTTTTGAAGGCCTTCTTTTTCGGTGAAGTAAGCCAGGCCTTTAATTCCGGAAAACCAGCCGGTGGATTTCGGGGGCAGGGTGCCTTCAGGTGAAAGATGCGATTCCAGTTCCTTGGCTAGGTTCGGCAGGATGGCGTCCAACTCGCCCATCAAATAGAGATCCACTTCGGGACGGCGCGCGGTTTCCTCCAACAGAAAGCCCACCTCGGAAATGATTTTGTTTCGAATCACCGTGACGCAGGAAGGGTTGGTGGCTTTGGCCAGTTGGAGGACCTTGAGATCTTCTTCCTGGCAGTCGAAGGCCATGCGAGCCACCACCAAATGGGGCTCCCAGGAGCTTAAAACACGGCCGATATGTTCCAATCTCAGGTCAAACCCGTTGGCGTCAATGACCTTCACGTCGAAGCCGGCCTGGCGCAGGGAAGCGGCTCCCTGGAGGATGGATAAGGGGGGATAGACCGAACCCACGTCCCGGTGCTCGTAGCGTTCCTCCCGGACGACCGGAAGGTCCTTCACGCGGGGCGGATTGACTAATAAAACTCTCAGCTTCATGGCTCTTTATTCTCCCGTTGATTAAAGATCTCCCGAATGGTGAAACGTCAAGATACGCCCGGCAGGTCGAATTCTCAAGCCCCGGGAAAGCCCAAATGAAGCTCAAAAGGCACGTCCAAGATTACAACCTTAACCAAGATGGATGTTTGATTAGGGGTTTTCTCCAGGAAATCCAGGTGTATTTGTCCGGAACCTGAAAAACGCGGAACCACCATCTGATGGACCCTTAGAATAAATAAAGATCCATGGAAAGTTTCAAGTCAATGCCGGTGTAATCAATGGAGGCGTAATCGCTGATGCCGCCCCCGATGTATTGGGTGCTCTGGATTCCCACGGTTCCGTTAGGCTGGATGGCCAGGGCCGCGGTGCTGGGGCCGGCACTCAAACCGCTGACGGTTCCCTGGACTTTGGGGATATTGGCGTAACGGAAACTGCCGGATAACTCCAAGCCGACCGACTTCGTGAAAAACCATTCGTTTCCAATTCCCACCTCGGCCCCGATGTTCCCGCCGCTTAAATTTCCGTAAATCGGCTGGGTGGAAGCTTGCTGGTAGTAGCTCACCATGCTCAAGTAATAGCCCAACCCTCCCATGACAAAAAAACGGTTTTTCCCAACGGGGAAATAACGGTAGTAATTCAGGCTGGCCGAATAGGTATCCGGATTGATGGATTGCAGGACGCCCGAGGAGGAGGAAACCAAGTTCACCGAGTAACCCTGGCCCCCCAGGTAGGAGAGGCCCACTGAAACGGCGTCTTTAGGGTCCAGGCTGTAGCCTGTCTCAAGCCCCATCTCGATGCCGGCGTTCCTCGCCAGGACGTAGCCTTCTTCCCCGTTCTGGGCGAGGTTCTTGTTCCAAGCCACCACCCCCGCCCCCAGGTCCCCGGTTCCCGTAAAACCGTAGGTGGAATCCAGCTTGAACCAGAGGGGGTTCCGGCCCTCGTTTTTCCGGGGGTAGTAATTTACGGGTTGATCGAATGCCGGGGTCTTGACCGACATGCCGGAAACTTGGGCTAAAACCTCGGAAGGAATGTCGACTGGCGGAGCTATTTTTGAAATATACTTCGGTTTTTCTTCGTCAACCGGCTGGAGGGGATAATCGAATGCGCCTGTGGTCAGGTCCCGGCAGTCCTTGATCAGGGTGGAATTGTTAGGATGGATTCTCAGGCATTCCTGGTAGGCGGCCAAGGCCGCGTTTTTTTGCCGGAGCTGGAAATAGCAGTTTCCGATCATTTGATAGCATTGCCAAAAGTCCATGTCCTCGTCGACGGCATTGCAAAAATACCGGATGGCTTTCTCGTAATAGCCTTGCTGGTATAAACGGTAGCCGGTCTTGTAATCGGACAAACCTGGTTTAGCCATCACCGAGGAGAGGGGCAATAGGGCCATCACCCCCGCCAATCCAAATGAAAACAAAATTCTTCGATTCATCAGGAATCCAATCATACCTGCTTCGGGATTCATGCTTTAAATGTACCCACTTTATAGACGGCAAAAACGAAAAATATTCCAAAAAAAATGAAAATGAATGTATCTCAAGCCGGTTTAACTTTAAAACCCTTAATCTACCTCGGCTTTCCAGGTAGTGTTTTCCGCCCATATTCGGCGGTAATGGTGGAATGCATGCCTCCCCGGGTGTTGAATTCACCGGCGACCCTGCACCATTTGGGCTTGGCCGCGGCCGTAAAATCCCGAAGCATTCGGTTGACCGCGTTTTCATAAAAAATTCCGACATTGCGATAGGCCAGGATGTATCCCTTGAGGGATTTCAGTTCCAAAACCGATTTGACGGGCTCATATTCCAAAATTAGGGTCCCAAAATCCGGAAGTCCCGTCTTGGGGCAGACCGCCGTATATTCGGGGATCTCAATCCGGATGGTGTAACCCTTGAATTGATTGGGAAAGGTCTCCAGGGCGGGTAATTTCACCGACAATCCGGATTTTGCGTGCCGCTCGTTGTATTGGTTCATAAACACTCCAAAATCTTAATGGAACAAGATTTTTTAAATCACATCTTTCCAAAATAATCTCTAGCCACGGATGCATGGGATAAATGGGATTTAATAAACACAAATATTTAAAGCCTTTTTCTTTGCTTATCTGAATGCATCCCCTGAATCCGTGGCTAATCCTTGTTTTTCCTTTACGATTTTTTCAATTAACCAGATTATAAACCGTGTCCCGTTGGTGGGGCTCAAATCCCATTTCCCGGATCAGCCTCCTCATCTCGTTCAATTCCATCGTATATCGGGTCCCGGTGGAGGACACGACATTTTCCTCCAGCATAATGCTTCCCAGGTCGTTGGCCCCGTATTTTAAACCCAATTGCCCTATTTTCTTTCCCGGGGTCAGCCAGGAAGCCTGGACGTTCGGCAGGCAATGGTTCAGGATGATCCGTGAGATTGCCAGGGTTTTCAGGTAATCCATCCCGCTTGCGCTTTTCAGCCCCAAACTTTCGTTTCCGGGCTGGTACAACCAGGGGATGAAGCCAAGGAAACCACCCGTCTCTTCCTGCAGTTCGCGGACGCGGAAAACATGCTCGATCCGGTCCTCCACGGTTTCCACGTGCCCGAACATCATGGTGGCGGTGGATCTCATTCCCAGCGAATGCACCTCGCGCATGACATCCAGCCATTCTTCGGTGGAAGCCTTCAAGGGGGCGATTTCCCGCCTCACACGGTCCACGAGAATCTCGGCCCCTCCCCCCGGCATGGAATCCATCCCGGCCTTTTTGAATTCCATCAGGATTTCCCTGACCGGCATTCCAAAGAGTCCTGAGAAATGCACTAATTCGGGAGGTGAAAAAGCATGCAAGGTGATATTCGGATGGGCATTTTTCACCTTCGAAAGCATATCCAAGTACCAATCCAGCTTCAGTTCCGGATTGTGCCCCCCCTGTAACAAAATCTGGGTGGCGCCCAATGCCTTGGCTTCAGCCACTTTGTGGATGATCTGTTCCGCCTGGTTAACATACCCTTCTTTCTGGTCCCCCGGCTCGCGGTAAAAAGCGCAGAACTTGCAGTAGGTCACGCAAACGTTAGTGTAATTAATATTGCGGTCGATCAGGTAGGTAGCGATCTTGTCGCCCTTAGAACGGGTCTTAAGGACATCAGCCATGGTCCCCAGGTTGTTCAAATTGGAACCCTGGTAAAGTTCCAATGCTTCCCCTCTGTCGACGATATGACCGTCCATTACTTTTTCCTGTAGGTTTTCCATGGTTGCGGACGGCATATTTCTTCTTTTCCCAGTTGTTAATGAATGAGTTTCTCTTCTTTTAAAAGCCGTTGGAATTCCAACTGGCCCTCCACTTCCTCGGGGCCGTAATGGTAACGGACAAATTTTTCCAGGTACTCTTTCGCCATGGTCCGGTGGAAAACCCAAAGCCCCTTGTAATGATTCGCGATTTCCTCGCAATGCTTGAGTCCCTCATTCTTGGCGGCCAAAAGGTCGGCCTCGATCTCGCGGGCGATGGGTTCGGAACGGGCCATCCAAACCGCGTGGATGAAGGGTTTTTGGGTCCTCAAATACCATTCCTCGCCCAAGTCCGTCACGGTCATTCCGGTTGGGGCGGATAACAGCGCCATATCCCCGAACTGGAGCACAGCCTCCCAGGGCTTGGTTTGGTTGGGGTGGAAAGTCTCCGCCTGGACGGCAACCACTTCCAAATCCTTCACCCCAAACCATTTCTTCAGGATCAACCGGGACATCAAAACCGAAGTTTGGGAACGGTCATCCACAAAAAGGCGCTGGATAGCCTGGAGGGGCCGGTGGGAAAGAATCCGGATGCTTTTAATCACCCCATGGCTGCCAATGGCGGCTATGGGAACAATATTGAGCAAGGGATTAAGAAAATAAGCCGCAATGGGGGCGATGGCCACATCCACCTTTCCCTCCGAGAGCAGCCGACCCATCTGGTTCGGGGTGGATTGGACCAATTGGTGGTGAGTTCCCAAGCCCCAAATCAATGGCTGGATATTAAGAAAAGAAAAAAACCCGATTCGCATGGGTTTGGCGGTAAAAACCAAGGGTGCGCTCGGAGCAAGAGGGGTTTCAGGAACGGGAACCGGCGCGGGTTTTTGAGGAACATCTGTCGCCGGAGTCCCCGAAGTGGTTGATTTGGATTCGCTCATTTTTTCCTCATTCAAACATAAATAGATTAAACACTCACCGGGGTTTTTCCTTTGGCGCCATGGATTTCATGGTACAAGGTGTCCCTTTCCACCGGAACACACCTGGCTTCCCGAATCAACTTCTGAAGGTCCTGGACCGTCATGGCCTGTGGCGTGTCGCTTCCGGCCATCCGGTAGATATTTTCCTCGATGACCGTCCCGTCAATGTCGTCCACTCCGAACGATAGGGAAAGCTGGGCCAGTTTTGCGCCCAGGGTCACCCAATAGGCCTTGATGTGGTCGAAATTATCCAGGTAGGCCCTCGCCACCGCGAGGGTTTTCAGGTCCTCGATGCCGGAGGGTCGGGCGTATTGATCCATGGAGGTGTGGTCGGGATGGAATGCCAGGGGGATAAAGGTCTGGAAGCCCCCGGTCTCATCCTGCAATTCCCTCAGGCGCCTCATATGGTCCACCCGGTGTTCATATTTCTCAATATAGCCGTAAAGCATGGTGGCGTTGGTCCTCAACCCCAGTCCGTGGGCGGAGCGGTGGACATCCAGCCATTGTTTGGCGTCGGCTTTGCCCGGGCAGATTTGCTCCCGGATCTCGGGATGGAAAATTTCCGCCCCGCCTCCCGGCATGGAATCTAGCCCCGCTTCCTTCAGCCTCGACAGGACCTCCCGGACGGGTAGGTTGAACTTGTCGGCGAAATAATGGATTTCCACGGCCGTGAAGCATTTCAAATGGACGGTCGGGACTGTCTTTTTCAGCAACTGGAGCAGGGTCTCGTACCAATCCAGTTCGTACTTGGGATGGAGCCCCCCCACGATATGCAGTTCGGTGATGTGTTCCTTCTCAAAGGCTTCCAGCGCTTTTTGCGCCATCTGCTGGTGGGTGAAACTGAATTCGCCCTCTTCCCCCTCGAACCGGGAAAAGGCGCAGAACCTGCAGGACGTGTCGCAGACGTTGGAATAGTCGATATGCCGGTTGATGTTGTAATAGGTGCGGTTGCCGTTCTTCCTTTCCCGGACCAGGTTGGCCAGGGCCCCCAGGACGAAAAGGTCGTTGGTCTCGAACAGGCGGAGGGCGTCCTCGTCCGAAAGGCGGTTTCCCGCCTGAACTTTCTCGAACAGGTCCTTAATGGGTGAGACTGATAGTTGGCGTTTCAAAACCAAATGGCGGCTCCCACAACCAGGAAATATAGGATTGAAATCCAACCGTTTAGTTTCATCATGGAAGGCGAAAGATAAAAGATGGTTTTTCCCCTATTGGTCTCAAGGCGGTATGCGTGGCGGTGTTGGTAAAAAAGGATAGCCCCGATGAGGGCCACCCCCAGGTAATAAATCATAGGAAAACCCGCCTGGGCCCCGAAGCCAGCCAAAAATCCTAACATAAGGGTATGGAAGAATCGAGAGGCCTTTAGGCTGTTGGCCAGGCCCCAACGGGTAATCCAGGAATGAAGGCCCTCCGCCCGGTCAAACGCCTCGTCCTGGGTGGAGTAAAGGATGTCGAACCCCGCCAGGAAACAAATCACCGCCGCCAACAGCCAAAAGGGGTCCCACTCCAGTTTTCCTGTCGCCGCGATCCAGGCCCCGACCGGAGCCACCCCCAGGGCCAGTCCTAGGAACAAGTGGGAGGTCCAGGTGAACCGCTTGGTGTGGGTGTAGAAAAAGAGGATGACCAGGACCAGGGGGGAAAGCTTGAACGCCAGGGGGTTCAAGGGGATGCAGGAAAGCACGAAACCGAAACTCGTGGCCCAAACCAGGATCTTGACCTGCCAGGGCTTGATGCGCCCCGCCGGGATGTCCCGGTCTTTCGTCCGGGGGTTCTTAGCGTCGATATTCGCGTCGATCAAGCGGTTGTAGGCCATGGCCGTCGTGCGGGCCAGGACCATGCAAACAATTACCCAGAAAAGGACGTGCAAGGAGGGTTTCCCATGGGTCGCCGTCAAGAGGCTCGCGAGGGCGAACGGCAGCGCGAATACCGAGTGGGGTAGGACGACCAGGTTGCTGATGGTCTTCAATCCCCTGAAAATTTTTAACTCGGGCATATAACACCTTGCACCATTTGAGAATTTAAACCAGGTTGGCTGTTAAAGTGAATTTATAAATCCAGCGGACAAAAACCAAGAATTAAAGTTTCTTGAATAAAAACCAGTGGTTTTTCCGGCTCCAATAAGTGGTATAAGCTTTTCCCTTAATCAATCTCTCATCCAATGTTCCAAAATATCGCGAATCCAAGCTATTATCACGGTTGTCCCTAAGCATGTAGTAATTTCCTGGACCAACTGTAACCGGGCCAAAATTGTCCCTCTGGGTGTTAAGAGAATCGCCCCTTGGAATAATGAGTGGATCGACATGTTTCACATAAGGCTCGGTTTGTTTTTGCCCATTAATATAAAGGAACTTATTTTTCATTTCCAAAACATCCCCTGGTGTGCCTAAGCAACGCTTCATATAAATCTTACTTTGATCCGGGGGATAAAGAAAAATCACAATATCTCCTTTTTTCGGTTTGTGAATCTGAAAAAACCTTGGGGTTTTATTGAAAAATGAGTGCCCATAGAAAAATTGGTTAGAAATAAGAAAATCCCCTGGCATCAAAGTATCTTCCATGGAACCAGAAGGCATACTATATGGGCAAATAAAAAAACTCATGCCTATTCGGATAGGGAAAATGCTTAAAAAGGTTATGCCTATAAAACTAAGAAAAATGAAACAAGTATCTTTGAAACTTTGATTCAATCTTTTTTTTACAACGAACCATCCAACCGCAATGGGCAAAATAATACCAACGAACTGAAACCAAAATTCGTTTTTCCATCCAAGCCCAACGAGTAAAGAAGCTACCAATACTGCCGGTAACAATACGGCTAACTGTGACAGCATGATAAATAATCCGGTTTTATAATATTCCATAAAAGAGAAACCAAGTTTTTTGCTAAAAGTCCGAAAGATGTATGCAAAAAGGGCAGGTGGAATTGTATAAACAAGCAAAAGTATGATTAAAAAATATCCAATTAATAAACCCATTATTTAAATCCTCAAATTGGGTAGGTAAATCTTCTAGTTTTAACGCAAAGCAAACTCGGGCATTTGATCCCAAGTCCGGCCCTCTAATAACCGCCCATTCTTCTTTTTCCAAACACCGCCCCATTGCTTAAAGAAAAAAGGGACTTTGTCTTTTTTGCACTGCTTGCGAATATCAATGACCCATTCTTTTTCCATGGGCCGCGCCCCCGGGCCCGATTCACCCCCTACGATGGCCCAGTGAATGCCTTTCAGCTTCAAATTGGGGATAGGGCCCAATAAAGGTTCCAATGATAGGAATTTGATTTTGGCTTTTGATTTTCTTAATGAATCAATGCGGTAGGTAAATTTATCGGATTCCACGCTAACACCCATCCAAATATTGGGCGTCCATTTCAGGTTCGGACTTAGTTTTTCCAGTCGGTCGGCCCTCTTCGTTAATACCTGGAATTGATGCCAATGGGCTTGATTCATCACCTCGAAAATCTGCTTAACGAATTTCAACGGGATATCTTGGTGAAAAAGGTCGGACATTGAATTGACGAAGATGGTTCTCGGTTCTTTCCATGCGAGCGGTAATTTCAAGCGTTCGGGCCAGATTTTAAGGTCAAAACCCTGCTCATAGGGATGGTTCGGGGTTCCCCGCCATCTTTCCGCGAACCGTTCCGCGTAGCAATTCGCGCATCCGGCGCTCACCTTGTGGCACCCGGTTACCGGATTCCAGGTTGAATCGGTCCATTCGATTGTGGAGTTCTCAGCCATTAACCTTTTCCTTTATCTCTGTACTTATTAAATATTTCCTCAACAATTTTAGCCCCAACTGGTTTATGTGAGGCAAAAAACAAATAATAAACTGTTGCTCCTTTAGAATTCCTCATTGGTAATGGTTCAGGGCATAAGAGAAACCTCCAACTTCTTTTAATCTTTTCCTGAACGCCTCAACAATAGCATCATTAGCATCAGGCACTTTTTTCATCCAACCAAACAAGGTGCTTTGAGTTTCATATACTGCTTTTTTCCAAGAATCATTGCCCCAAAAAGCATCCATTCTTGCGGCTTGTGAAGGTTCTACCATTTCTGGATTTTTCCAAAGAACATTTTGATTCATATCCATTACTGGGAAATTAAGAAAGATCTCGATACTCTTCATTTGTCCAGCTTTATGAATCACATCCCATTTTAAATGAAGACCATAGGGGTCAAGTAGGCATAAGCCACGACGATAATCTTCGAAACGGATTTTAGGGAAAATTTCATTTAATAAAATTTCATTACAATTACCTTCAAATACTGAAACGTTAGTATTTTCTCGGGTTAATAGTTTCAGCAATTTGAATTTATCTTTATTTATGTCGATAAGATAAAGCTTTTTAAAAGGGGGTTCTATATTCAAGGCATTTAAAGGACTACCAGGTATAAACTTTCCGCTTTCTCTTGAGAGATGGACCCCTGCACCCGCAAAAGCATCTAGATAGGCATGTTCTAGGTTTTTTTGGGAAGTTAATATCTTCGAATATGCCGCAGCGTAATCTTTAACAATATCGAGTTTGATTTCGGACCAATAATTAATCGTGTCAAAATTAAGCATCCCGAGTTCCATAAGTAAGTGCAACACTTAGTGTCTGAAGAAGGCCGCATGAATAGGATATGCGGCTATGAAAAAGAAATACAAGCATTTAAGCGTTGAAGAAAGAGATCATTTATCCGTCTTGAAAGGAAAGGGTCTTAGCCTTCGAGCAATTTCACGCGCCTTGAAGAGGTCTCCTTCCACCCTCTCCAGGGAACTCAAGCGCAATGCTCCCCCTATCCGTTCTGGTTATTATCTTTCTCATCGAGCCCATCAACGGTATGTTGACCGCAACCAACAACGAGCACGCCGTTTACGCCTGAAAACAAAACGAATTCGTGCCTACGTCCGTCGTCAATTGAAACGAGGCTGGTCTCCAGAACTCATTTCAGGTCGATTAGGTCACCTACGGCCTAAGCAAACCATTGGTCCTGAAGCTATCTATCAGTGGGTTTATGCTGAAGCCACTGAGCTGATTCCTTGCCTAGTTCGACACCACCGGCGACGATTCTCATTTGGCCATAGCCGTAAGCACGCCAAAAACCATATCCCAGGCCGTGTTTCCATCGATAAGCGCTCCGAGATCGCCAATCAACGCAAGCAATTCGGCCATTGGGAAACCGACACCATGGTCTCTCGTCAGAGTAAAGTGGCTATGCGGGCTCTCGTCGAGCGTCAAAGCCGTTTTTCCAAGTTGGGAAAGCTCAAACGAAAGACCGCTCGCCAAATGAGTCATAGCCTCAACCGCGCTTTATGCCGCTTCCCTCAAGACGCCCGCCTGAGTCTGACCTATGACAACGGAACCGAAAACACCAACCACTTGGAAACCAACCACGTGCTTGGTACAAAATCCTTTTTCTGCGCCCCTTTCCACAGTTGGGAAAAAGGTACGGTGGAAAATACTATCGGTCTTGTCCGCCGCCATTTGCCTAAAAAGACTGATCTTGCTAAAGTGTCCTTCAAAGAATTCAGGACCATAGAAAGATGGCTCAATAACAGGCCCAGGAAATGTTTGGGCTTTAAAACTCCGGCGGAAGTCTTCCGGCGAAGTGTTGCACTTACTCCGTGAATTCGGCTATAAGAAAAAAGCTTAGAAACATTTTCAATTTTTTACCTCTTCTGGATTCTGTTTCGGGTTTTCCAATGATTTTTTAGATGGGCTTGCATCAGAATTAATAATAGAAATAGGAGGTAATTTTCCCTTACTTTGAGCCGCTACTGCCAAAATATTCAACAATCTTTTATTATCACTATTTTGTAATTTATTTTCTCCCTTTGTTCGATCATCTTCACATTTTTCCACAATAGCTATTGAGGTATTTATGAAGATTGCAACGGCAAAAAATACCCACCCAATTAGAGCAACACTTCCAAAAATATTTTTCCAAATAGTTTTTAACCTGTACTTTTGTCTGTTTTCAATTTTACCTGCCACAAAACTAAGAAATGGGGAAAGGAAAGATTTTATTATTACAATAAAATATCCCATGTGAAAAACTCCAATGTGAATTTAAACCTTTCTCTGGTTTCTGTAACTATAAGCTTTATTTTGAACATAAATTACTAAATTTGATACTGGCCCACACTGGTTAAAAGATAGAACTTTCTAAGTTTTATTTTAGACACCGCAAAATTAACCAATTATATTTTCCATTTTAATTTCCTTGGCAACAATATCAACATGATCACCTTCTATAAACTCTTTTTCTGAACAACATTTTTTAAACTTTCATGTGTGGGCATTCTTCCGAATCAATATTTTTACCGCAAATGTTACATTCCACACGATCTATTATTGACCTTCCCCCAATGTTTGATCCAAATTTAAGTTAGTTAAGGCCCAACTTTTCGGCCTTTGCTTCCATTGGGGTTTTTCCCCCCAAACTGCTGTGCGGTCTCTGCCAGTTATACACCTGCCTCCACCAATCCACGACTACCTGGGCCTCCGCTTTTGAAAGAAAAATTTCTTGGTTCAGGCACTCATCCCTAAACTTTCCGTTGAAACTTTCGATGAATCCATTCTGCCATGGACTCCCTGGTTCGATATATAGCACCTCTACGCCCTTCTCCTCAAGCCAGTTCCTCAGTTCTTTCGCCACGAACTCTGGCCCGTTGTCCACCCGCAGGCACTTTGGTGTCCCGTACTCCGTCATCAACTCGTCCAGCGTCTCCAGCACGTCCCGGCTTCTCATTCGCTTCTCCGCCCGGATCTCCAAGCATTCCCTAAATCCTTCATCCAACACCGTCAAAAACTTCACCTTTCCCCCGAACCATGTCAGGTCATGCACGAAGTCCATCGTCCACACCTCGTTGGAACCCAAAGCCGGGTGGGGCCTTCTCCATTCCGTCGGAACCCTCTTCTTCCTGGGTCTCCTGCGCGGTAATTGAAGCCCTGCTACCTGGTAGAGCCTCTCCACCCGCTTGTGATTCACATCAAGGCCTCTGCGTTCCAACATCCACAACATCCGAGGGCTTCCGAAACGTCGGTTTCTTTGCGCTAACTTAACCATTTCCTGCAGGATCACCTGGTTCAACGGATCTTCTGGCTGGGCCTCATATCGAAAACTCGATCGATTTACCCCAAGAACATCACAGGCTCGTCTTTCCGGTACTTCCTGAGCCTTCAGGGCTTCCACCATGCCTTTTTGCTCCTCGATCAATACCCCTTTTTTTTTATGTGCTCTTGGAGAACCTGAATAGCCAGGGCCTGATCACCCGCTAACTGCTTGAGTTTCCGGTTTTCTTCTTCCAGCTGTTTGATGCGGTGGACTTCGGAAACTCCAAGGCTTCCGTACATGCGTTTCCAGCGGTAGTAAGTCTGCTCGGAAATGCCATGCTTTCGGAGAACTTCCTCAACGGCGGGAGCTTTCTCCGCCTCGCGGAGAATAGCCACTATCTGCTCAGATAAAAACCGTTTCTTTGCCATCTTTCCCCTCCCGATCTATAATCCAAAACTAACATATTTTTGGATCAGTTTTCGGGGGAAAGGTCAACCTTAAACTCCCAAGGCCATAGAACGCGCAAAGGAAGAAAATGGGAAACCAACGCCATCCATTATATTTTGAGAAATGAAACTTATACTGGGGTTTTGATCTTTAATAGGGCTCATAAAAATTCAGTAAAACCCATAGAACGTCCTGAAAGCGAAACAATCCGCATTGAAAATGCCCACCCCGCCATTATTGACAGAAAAACTTTTCTTTCTGCCCAGTTTTTCATAAAGCTAAGAAGTCCTAAGGTTGTTCACCCGCGAACTATCCATAGCGACTATATTCTAAGCAGTTTCCTTTTATGTGGAGAATGCGGTTCTCATATGGTTGGAACTACCGCCAAGGGTTCTAAATTTTTTTATTATTCCTGCCGGAATCACTTAAGAAGGGGTTCTCATGGATGTGGGCAAAAATCTATCAACAAGGCCAAACTTGAAGAAATGGTTTTCACGCAACTTAGAAACCGCATTTTGACTGAAGAAAATATCTCAGAGTTAGTCAAACTGATTAATAAAGACCTTTCAGCTTATAAACGCGATTATTCAAATCTTTTGAAAGAAAATGATTCCCGAATTTTAAAAGCCAGGGAAAGCCTTCAAAAACTTTACTACGCCCTTGAAACTGGAAAGCTTGACCTTGATGACCTTGCCCCAAGAATCAAAGAATTGCGTTCTCAAATTTCCCAATTAGAGCAGGAAAAAACCAAGATCGAATCAGAGGCAAATGAGCCAACCTTGGAAATAAACGCCTCGGAAATCGGCCCTTACGTTGAAGATTTGCGGGGACTATTGGAGAAAGGCACCATTACAAAGCGGAAAGGTTTCTTAAAGTCTTTTATAAAGCAAATTGAATATAGCCACCAAAAAGGCGGCTCTATTGAATACACCATTCCTCTTGTGAAAAAACCTAATAACGAATTATCAAATATTGAAGTTCTGCCTATTAACCAAAATGGCGGGGTTGACGGGGCTAGAACACGCTTTCTCGCACCTGACAAACAAAATTTTCAGATGAACCAACTTCTTATTCCTGGGTTCTGACTTGGTTTTTCTCTTCCGCACGCCAACGTTTGGAAACTTCCGCCTCGATGCCGGCATGGTCATTAACCAGGAAATGCCATTACACAGACCTCATAGGTGATCGGTACGTGGTGAATCATTAGATGTTCCCAAGATCGATATCCACCCACGAGGGCGTCGGGGTGACCGTCGGCTGGGGCGAAGAAGCCTTTTGGGTTTCGGGGGATCCCCTCAAAAAGACCGCGAAATAACCCGCTTCCCCATTCGAGAAAGCCTCGGCGGGATAATTGGTCTGGATTCCGCTGTTCACCGCCTTGGAAATCCACGCAAGCGACGACCGGATGGCGTCGAGCCGGTAAAAGTTGGGGATCAAGTCGAAGGACCGCTTCACATAATCCTTGTAGGACTTAAATTGGTAAGGCCCGGCGGGATCCGCGAAGGAGGCCGCAATGGGGGCATGGATATCCAGTAGCATCATATTCTTGATCCCCATTTCCCGGCTGAGGGCCGCCAGAACGGAGGGGGGCGTATACAGGGTCCAAATCACCCCAAAGCGGTGGTGTTTGTCGGTGAATAGGTAGGACCGGGCCACGTCGTCATAAAAGGAACAAAAAGCATTGGGATACTCGTCCGGGCCCGGCTTGCCGTTTTCCACCACCATGAAGCGGTTTTGAACGAAGGTTTTTATTTTTTTCTTATCCGGCAATTTTCGGTAGGTGCCCAGGGCCATGTGTCCGTCCTGGTACAAGGTGAAGGTGGCCATCTCGGGCTGGGGCGGAAGGAAGGTCCGGGAATCAAAACGGAACCCGGCATAACGCATTTGTTTTTCCGGCACGCCCCAATTGACCACGTTGTCGACGCGGTCGAAGATGCCGTTGAGGATGCCCAGGAGCCCGGTGGAGTCCTGGATCAAGGCGTAATCGGTTTTCCCCCCATTCCTTTCCTCCCGGGTCGCCATAGGAAGCCATTCCCCCATGTGGGTCCGGTCCCCGCCCTTGAACTGGATTTTCCCGGGGTAATAAAGGCACCGGGCCTGCGCCTGGTCGAAGGAAAGGTAAAAAACCATGGCCCTCTCCCGCATCAGGCCCCCATTGTCCAAAAGAAGCTTTTTTCCCCTGGGACCCAAGCCCTTAAAGCCCTTGACCCTCGCGAGAAACCGCTTGAAATACTTTTTGCCCCCCGCGTGATACTTGACCCGAAACCCGGCGTAAACGGCGGTCGCGGCGGGGCTGTTGGCCTTGAAATCCACGGCGCATGGGGCCGCGAGCGGGAACCCTCTCTTGTTCGCCCGGGCCTGCCGTGCCCAATCCACGTGAAGGATGAAGGGCCGCTCCCTCCTGGTCAAACGCCTGGGATGGGGAATGCGGATTTTGGAAAGTCCCTCGTAAAGCCACTCCCCGGCTTTCTTGTAAAAATAGCCCCGGAATTCCGAAACTTCTTTCGCGCTTGCTTTCCCGGCAAGGAATTGGATGAGGCAAAACACCAGTGTCAAAAGGGCAAAGATGAAAATGATTTTATTTTTTTTCATTCTCGATTTTCTTGTCGTAAACAAGGATATTCACTTTGTCCGCGCGGCCCTGGGAATCCAGCACCGATACTTCCCATTTCCCCTGTTCCGGGCTCCAGAAGAAAAGCTTATCCGGCTTTCCTTGCGCGATGAGCCGGCCATTCACGAACCAGTAAACCTGGTCCACGTCGGGGCCGGCCTGGACCGATAACGTCATCCGCTGGCTTTCCAGGGGTATCCCCTGCTGGATCTCGTATTTCCCCTCGGATTTGGGCGATTGGATATGGGGCGTGAAGCGGGAGAAGAAATAAGCGCAATCCGGATTATGCCGGGGGATGGCCTCGAATTTTTTCCCGTGGCTCCTGAGATACCGCGTCACGTCCGGTGGCCAGATCTCGAAAATTTTGGAGTAGTATTCCTCTGGCTTGCCCGTCATGCAATAACGGCAAACTTCCTTTCCGTCTTTTTTCCTGATCCAAACCCTTCGGTGGACCTGGCAGGGATGGTTGTCGCTGACGGCCGGGATGAACATATCCTCGATCACGTCCTTGCAATCGTCTCCGGCCGGCTGGCCCGAGAGGGCGCATATTTTGCGGAATTGGACTCCCGGCGGCCTCTGGAACCAGGAGTCATTGGAGCGGGTCAAGGCGTTGAAGAGATTGATGACCACCGGGGCCGCGGCGTCGTGGCCGATCAAGGCGGGAGACCCCTGGTTATCCGTGTTGCCGAGCCAGACCCCGATGGTGTAATCCGGGTTATAGCCGACGCACCAGGCGTCCCGGTGGCCGAAGGAGGTGCCGGTTTTAAAGGCCACCTTTCCGCGGGTGGGTGAAAATTCCCAGGAAGCGGGAATATCCGTTCTTTCCACCTTGGCCAGCATTTCGGAAATCATGTAGCTGGATTCCCGGGAAAGCACTTCCTTTCCCTTCTCCGGGCCTTGGGTTTCATCCTCAAAAAATCTCAGGCTTCTCATCTTCCCGCCGTTGGCCAGGGCCGCGTAAATCCGGACCATTTCCTCCACCGTCATGGGATAGGCCCCTAAAACCACCGACAGACCCGGTTCCAACTGGCCCCTTTCCCGCCCGATACAGCCGGCTTCCTTGATCCAAAATTCCAGGCCGTCGTTTCCTATGGATTCCAGGCTTGATTCCAACCCCACCGCGGGAATGTTCAAGGAGCGGGCCAAGGCGTCTTCCGCCGGAATGAGCCCCCCGTACTTCCCCTCGTAATTGGCCGGTTTAAAGCCGCCGTAATCGCGCGGGATATCGAAAAGCGTGGTCTTGGGTGTGATCAACCCGTGGTCCATCGCCAAGCCATACAGGAAAGGTTTCAAGGCCGATCCCGGGGAGCGGGGAATGTTGGCGCCGTTTACCTGCCCACCCCTGGGGTCGTGGAAATCCGGGCTTCCCACGTAAGCCACCACTTTCATCGTGTGGTTGTCCACCATGATGACCGCGCCGTTATGGACCCCCTGGTTTCTGATGGGCGCTATGGCGCCTTCCAGCATTTTCAAGGCCAATCCCTGTAAATTGGGTTGGAGGGCCAGCTGGACCACTCCCGGGGCATGGCTGGATAGATGGGCCGCTCGAGCCACCAAATGGGGAGCCGGATTGGGATTCAAGTACCGGCCTTTGGGCAGGATGGAATGGAAAGCTTCCTCCGCCTCGATTTGGGGTGGCTTCACGATGGGAAGGATTTGCCCAAGGACCTTGTCCCTTCCCTCCCTCGCCTTTTCGGGGAACCGGTCGGGACGCCGCGCCGCGGGCGACCGGGGAAGGCTGATCAAAAGCGCGGTTTCACCCCAGGAAAGGAGCTTGGCCGGCTTGCCGAAATAAAGAAGCGACGCCGCACCCACCCCCTCGATGTTGCCCCCCATGGGAACGCTGTTCAGGTAGAACTCGAGGATCTGTTTCTTGGAATAGCGGGCCTCCAACTGCATGGCCCGGAAAGTCTCGATTCCCTTGGCCCAGAAGGTCCGGGGCCTGCGGTCCATCAGCTTGGCCACCTGCATGGTAATGGTGGAAGCCCCCGAGAGGATTTTATGGCGGGTCAAATTCAGGACGAGGGCCCGGACCAATGCCGCCGGATTCACCCCGTAATGCCAGTAAAACCACCGGTCCTCGTAGGCCATAAAACCCCGGATGACCTGGGGTGAAATTTCATCCAGTTTCAAGGGAAGGCGGTACTTGCCACTTTTGGAAAGGGTGAGCCGCAATAGGCTTCCGTCGGAGGCCAGGTAGGCCGTGGAATAGTCGCCGTGAAGTTTCTTAACCGGAAGGGGCACAAGACGGAGAAGGACGTAAAACCCGGCCAGGCACAACAAAAAACGGAGGATGAACCGTTTGTGATTGCTAAAGGGCCATTTCATAGTTTGCATTACAGCGTTTTTTTATGGGACAGGCTATCCTTTTTTCCCAATAGTTGTTAAATGAGCAATCCGCATATTACAGGGACAAGGAAATAACGTGCTTTGCCGCATTGACCTAACAGTTGAGATTCGCAAAGCTTTAAACAATATTTAGTGGACAAAGTAAAGTGCTCGAAATAAATCGTCTTTAAGCTTTGATGATTCTTCTAATACGCCTACCCGTCTCGGACAAGTCCAAAATTCAATTCCCTCAATTTAGTTCTCTTTTATCACAACAATAGTCCCTATCTTGCAATAAGTTTTAATTTCATCTATTTCTTCGTTTGTGACGGCAATACATCCCTTTGTCCAATCAATAAAATGATGCAAGAAACCTAACCATCCGAGACCCTTCTTGAGTCCATGAATGCCTACAATGCCGCCTAATTTTGTATCACTCGGTGGAATTTTATGACTCTGTTGGGCTTTTATAATATTTCCAAATTCATTTTGATGAATAACTCCATCGTGAAAACCTTTCAGGGCATCCGCTTCATTGGGATAACTGAGATAAATAAAAAAATGAAAATCGCTGGTATTGTTCATCGCAACAACTCTATACACCCCAACAGGCGTTTTATTGTCACCGGCAACTTGTTTGGCACCAGCGCCTCCTTTGCCAATCGAACACTTGTATTGTTTAAAAATTTGGCCGCCTTTTTTACTTTAAGGGCATGTTCCGATTTAATGATTTCTAAAGAAAAATCCTTGGCGTAAATCAATCCATCAACTGAGTGTAAGAAAATTGAAAAGAAGAAAATAAATTTAAGATATTTCATGGATGGTATTTTCAAGTTGGTATTTTTAGGGGCGCTTTTAATATTTCGCGGGAGCAATATTAAGCGTTTGGCCCTCGTTGGATCGCCCGAAGATTTCAGGGTCGTACATGGCTTCGGCCTCCAAACCAGGCACCTGGAACGATCCGGGCGTGACCGCCCGGACGCTGTAGGAGAAGGTCTGGTCCCCGTCCACGTCCTTCGAGAAGAGAAGAACCCGGTCATCCCTGAAATCCTGGAAGACCGGCGAGAAGCTGCATTCCGGCTCGAACGAAAGGTTGCCCCGCGAGGAAAGGCGCGGATTGTCCACCTCGAACCCGGCCGGCAGGAGATCCACCACCACCAGGTTGTCCAGCGGCTTGGTGCACTTCACGCGCAAGGTCACCACCACCAATTGGCCCTGGGAAATCGACCCCAGGTTGATGGTATTCCCGTTCTCATCCCTGTACTCGCGGCTGACGGTCAGGCCATTCGCGACCGATTCCTTTTCCGATTTCAGCTTGGTGCCCTCGGCCATGAGATGGTAATAAAGGTCGCGGTCGCCGGTATTCTTCAGGTCAACGTCCTTGCCCGAAATCTTCTCGTCCTTCACCACCGCCGTCTCCCCGCTCAATTCGGCGGGGGCTTCCCCCTTCACGGACCATTGGGCGCTCAAGGGATAGTTCTGGGTGGTGGCCCGGACCGCCTTCCCAACAGCCATGAAACAGAGGGCGTCCTCCTGGGTCGTGCCGTACCAGCCGTGCCCGAATTCCTTCAGCTTCTTGCCGAACTCGATGATGAGCTTGGGGATCTCCGGGTTCTTGGGGTCCGCCTCGGTCATGGCCAAAAGGTAAAGGGCCATTTCCCGGTTGGGGGAGAACCAATCCCCGTTCATCAACCGGGCCAGGCTGGTGGGAAGGTAATGCGCGGGAAGAAGGGATAGGGCGGTCGTGCGATCGCCCAGCGCGGAATAGGCCCGGGACAGGTAACAGCGCTCGCTCAACCGGCGCGCCTTCGGGTCCTGCATCTGGTCCTTCATGGCGGCCATCGACTCGGGATCGGGCCGGTCGGCCAGGACTTTCAGGTAAAGCACGTAGGCGCTGTCCCCGATCTCGACGTTTTGCTTTCGGCGGTCCAGCCTCCCACCCCCTTGCCGGTGACCTTGATGGCCCCAAGCCGGTTCATGATCCTATCCAGGACATTCTCGTTGACCTGGTAGCCCTGCTTTTTCGCCGTGAGCAGGAATTCGGAGACGTAATTGGACAAGTATTCCCCGCCGCCCTCCTCCTGGCCTGGCCAGAGCGCGAAGTCCCCGTCGGACAACTGCATCTTGCCCAGGTCGTCAATGGCGTCCTGCACGTACATTTCCACCGCGTTGGCCCTTCCGCTGAAACGCCCCGTCAAAAGGCCCATATCCTTGAAGAAAAGAAGAGGGAAAGCCTGTGAGGTCCTCTGCTCGGCACAGCCATAGGGGTAATGGATGAGGTAATCCATGCTCCCCAGGAACGTCAACAAGGGGCTGGAAGAAACCGTCATGCGGACCTTTTGTCCTTGCCGGATGAAGCCGCCGGGAACCGACAGGACCTGGGTCCCGCCCGCCCCCAACTGGCCGAAGCTGATTTGCGTCGTCAAGGGATTGCCGGGCCTCACCGCCAGCTCGGTTTCCACGTCGAAATCGTTTCCATCCTCATCCGTGGCGGTCACCTTGAAATGCGCCACGCCAGCGTCCATTTGGGCCTTGGCGTGGAACAGGATCTGTTTTTGCCCCTCCTCGCCCAGGCTGATATCCTGTTTTTTCTCGCCGTCGACCGCGACGGGACCGCTGGCGGAGAGGCTGACCTTGATGCTCTGGGGTTTCTTCGTGTTGTTATAGACCAGGACCGGCATGTCAATGTGGTCCCCGGGCGCGAGAAACCGGGGAAAGGACGGCTCCACCACCACCGGATCCGCCACCTTCACGTGGAAGGCGGAAGCCCCGAATTTATTCGCCTGCACTCCCAGGGCCATGACCCTTACTTCCCCGTGGAACTTGTCCGTCGGGAAGTGGTAGCTGACCTTCCCCTCCTTGTCCGCCGTCAGGATGCCGGAGAAGAGGGCGAAGGATTTCACCCGTTTGGCTTCGATGGGGTTCAAATGGCGGAATTGGAAGGATTCACCCTCGTCCCCGCCCACCGCGTCCTTGCGGTCCAGGTCGGGAAGGATGTCCTCGAACAAGCTCAAGGTGGAGGTCGTGAGGCCCCGCTTGCGGTAGAAATACTTGAAGGGGTCGGGCGTGGTGAAAGCGATGATCTGGAGGATTCCCTCGTCCACCGCGGCCAGGACCACGCTGGCCCCCGGCGTGCCGGTGGACAGGTTCACGTCGATGCCGTCCTTGGACTTTACGGACTCGGGCGCTTCCCACTTGAAGTCGATCTCATGGCTGGTGGTGTCCATCGCCAGGGTCGCGATCCCGAAGGAAGCCATCGGCATGGTCCTTAATTCCTCATTGGGCTTGCGCACCAGGAGCCCCACCACGTAGGCGTTGGGCATGTAGGCGGTCTCGACCGGGGGAAGGCTCAGCACGTTGAGCCCCGCCGCAACCGGCACCGTCGAGGTGTAAAAAACCCTCTCCCGTTCGATGGAAAGGATCAGCCTTCCGGCGAAGGGCGCGCGCACTTCCAGCTTGGGGATCTCGCCGGACTGGTATTGGGTCTTGTCGAGGTTGAGGGACAGCTTGTCCGGCTCGCCCAGGTCGGCGGATTCCTGCTGGTTCTCCTCTTTTTCCTCGGGTCCGGACACCGCCACCATGACGGAACTGCGCATGGACTCCTCGTTGCCCAGGTAGATGGTGTATTCCCCCGGCTTATCCGGCGTGAAGGTGTAGGAACCCTTTCCGTCCACGTTGACTTCTTTGCCGTCCACCACCTGCTCGTAATAGGCCGACTCGTAGCCGCGTCCGGACCATCCGCTCCGCCTGAAAATGGAATACCAGACTTTGCGCTTGACGAGAAGGATGGCTTTTTCCACCTTGGTCGGGTCGCCGTCCGGGGTGATGGCCACGTACTTGATGTGGACTTCCTTATTGGGGGCCGATTCCTTACCTTCCTCGCACTTGAGGCCCAGGTAATAGGGATAGCGGTGGACCCGGATGGCGGCGTTGGCGCCGACGGGCCTCCCCCCGGTGTCCAACACCTCGGCATAGACCTCAGCCTGGAGCATGGAAGGAGGAAGCATGGAGATGGGCACGGGTAATTGCACGTCAAAATTGCCCGCCGCGTCCGTCGACCCGTCCGGGACCTTCAAACTTTCGCCCGTGAACTGCCGGGTGGGGTCGGAAAAATGGTAGCTTTTCCATTTCTTGTCCGTGAATTCAATCGGGCTCAATTGGACGGCGGTTCGCACCTTCAGGCTCACGCCCGGCGCCCCGAAGAGCTGGCGCACCGCGACCCGGAAGGAGAGTTGCTCCCCGGGATTGGCGGTTTTCTTGGCGGGACGCACCTCGACCTTGATCTTGTTGGGGATGAATTCCTCCACCTTAATGGAGGTGGACGCCAGGTGGACCCCGTTCTCCAGTCCCAGCTCGACGTTCAGCATGCCGGTGGTGATGTCCTCCTTAATGGGAAAATTGAAGGTCGCCATGCCGTAGTCATGGAGTTTGGCGGTGAGTTTGGCCACCTGGTTCCCGTTTTCATCCTTGATGACGAGGTTCACGGGAAGGTCCTCGGGGATATCCAGGTCCGCCCGCCTCACGACCGCCGTGAAATTGGCCTTGTCCCCGGGGCGGTAAAGGCCCCGGTCCGAGGTCAGGAACGCGTCCCATCCGGTGGATTGGAAAGGATCCCCGCTCACGTCGAAGCGCGATTGGTTCAAGGCCGGCTGGTCCAGGCGGAGGTAGGACCAATCGTCCCCCAATTGGGCCACGACGACATAGGCGTTGAAATGGTAGGGGTTGTTCTTCCAGTCCTTGAACCAGACCCGTCCCTCGGGATCCGTTTCCTTTTCCTGGATGACCTGGTTAGTGTCGGAAATCAGCTGTAATTTCACCCCAACCGCCGGGGTCAGCCTGGAGATGGAAAGCACCTGCACCAAAAGGTCGTCGCCCGAGTACTTCAGCATCATGCCCAGGTCGGTGCAAAGGAAGGAACGGGAGTCCCGTCCGCCGCCGTTGGCTCCGTTCAGGGAAACCACGAATAGCCCCTTATAAGGCTGGCTGTGCCATTGGCTGAAATCCAGGTCCGTTTCCGTTTCCTGGTTGATCTGCCCTTCGTTCACCTTCACGTTTCCGCCCCAGACATGGGCGCCCAACCCCGCGGTCGAGCCAGAATCGGACTGGTAGTTATTCTCGCTGGGTTCGTCCCCTTCACCCTCATCCTCGTCCTCTTCCTGTTGCCGCTGGAAATAAGCGCGGCGCTGGGGCCGGCGGTAAGAGTGCCGGTAGTAGTAGTTGGGGTAACTGCGCCAGTTCTTCAGGAAATCGACGATGTTGTTGCGGAACACTTTTTCGACGCCGACGGAATAATTGTCCAGGTTCATGGTTTTAACCGAGACAATCTTTTTTCCCTCCAGAGGGATCAACCGCCCGTTATCGCCGAAACGCACGTAGGGCTCGATATCTTCCAGACGGATATCCTGGTCGCTGGCATGCTCCAGGATTTCCCCGGAAATGGCGCGCAGGCCCTCCTTCACGTGGATTTTGTAGTTGATGTTGGGTTGGAAATCCGCTTTCAAGACGGCGTAGCAATATTCCGTATCCACCTTGAAGGGAATCGCCGGTTCGATGGACACGTTGTTGCGCACTTGGGAGGAAGAAGCCGGAAGCGTGAACAGGATGGAGATCAGCGTGTTTCCCGGAACATGGTGGAGCTTGATCCCCTCCACCAGCATCTTGGGCTTGGCGGGAAGGGTGATGGTGCTTTGGTACTTGTCGGCCAGGGGCTTCCCGCAATCCACGCAGGACAAGCCCGCCGCCACGGTTACCGTCAGGGTCTGGGGTTCGGTTTCACGCACCAGCCCCCCCGCCTTGAAGAAAAACCGCGTGGGAAGGGTTCCCTGTTCCAGCTCGTAGTTCAGGGAGCTTCCCGCCCGGGATACGGAAAGGCTCTGTTTGAGCAGGTTCATGTCCACCGGATAGTTGAACTCGATCTCGCCCACCAGCTCTTTTTCCGTTCCCTTGATGAGGTCGTAGGTATAGAAAAGCCGGCTGGAAACCACCTTCATGGCTTCGGTCGAAAAAGTGGTATTGGAGCTTTTTTCCAGGAAAAATTGTTTCGAGGAAAGCTTACCCGAGACGTTCAAGTGCACCTGGTAAGTGGTGGCGGGTTTCAGGGGAGCCGCGGGGGTGAAAACCAGGGTCGTGGAATCCTCCAGGCGGCTGGTTCCGGGCAGGGGGGGTGTAATCTCGAACGCGGAGTCCAAGGCGCTGATGACTTGGACGTCCCCGGAGAATTTGGCCCGGATGACCGTATTGGCCGAGGTCACCATTCCCCGGGGGGTAAAACTGATGATATGGGTGGTGAAAGTATTATAGATCAAAAGATAAATCAGCCAGGCCGCGGCCAGGCACGCCAATATTAGGGCGGCCTTCCGGGCCAGGGGTTTCTTGGATAACTTCAATACGCTTTCCCCGCCTTTGGCTCCTTTTTGCTTGAGGAATCGGGCCGCCTTCTGGAAAAAAGGGCTTTGCCGCAGAATTTTCCATTTGGAACGCCAATCCAGGTCCGGCAATCCGTCCTTCTTGGCGATTTTTTCCGAAATTCCATAAGACTCGTAAAGACGGGTCAGATAGATAATCAATACTTGCAGGGACCAAGCCGGGTTTCTTTTGAGGAGGGCGAAAGGGATGGGGAGAAGGGCGTAGAGCCAGATCCAAGCCCGGAGGTTGCGGTGCTTCGTTTCCCGCATCCTTTCCCAAAACACCAGGAACAGCCCGGAAAGGATGAGGTGCAGCGCCAGCATCCAATTGTTTCTCTCGAAAAAATAGGGGGAATAAAAAGGGTTCATGAGGAACGTCAACCCGCCTACGGTGTAAAAAGCGAGAGCGCGGATGAAGGTTTGGGGTAATTTCAGGATTTGGGATCGGACCTGGGCGGTTAAAACCGTCAGGACGAGGATAACCATCGGGATGATCAGGGAACCGGTCTGGTTTTGAATGTAAATAAATCCCAAGAGCGAACCCAGGCTCAGGAAAACTTCCTTCGCGTGGGGTTTCAGCCAGGGATTCCAGCCCCAGAGCAAACCCAAAACCAGGATTTGGAAGGGCCAGCCGAAATTACCATGGAAGAAGTAATAATATGGAAGCATCGGGACAACGGCGAAAAGCGATAGATAAAGCCGCCCCCGGGTGGCATTCGCTTCCTTCAACTTTTCCCACAAAAGAAAAACCAGGGCCGAGAGCAGGAAATGGTGGATCAGGACGACCGGACCCCACCCTTTAATGACCTGTTGAACCCCGCGGACCGTTTCAAAGATGGGAAGTTCCGGCCAGTAGCGGTAGATCCAGTCCGTGAAATAAAACAGGACAAAGGCTTTTAGGATTTCGGGGTCCCGGCGGAATAAGAACCGGCGCAGCAGGGGGGAGACGCCCCAGAAAATGATGGAAATCCAGTAAACGGGGGGAAGCCCCATGAGGCAAACCGCGAAGGCGGCCGCCGTGAATACCGGCGGAAGAATATTGGAGTGGAATTTTTCGAGCGCCCGGATTTTTTTCAAATCATCCCGGACCATCTCCCATCCCAAAAGAATCGTGGAATACACCACCAGGGCCAGCGCCGTGATCCAGACAATCTTCAGGTGGGAGCTGCTCGTCGGGACCTTATCGAAAAATTTCGGGGTCAGAAAGGAAAAGATCATCATGAGGGAAAAACCCTCAACCGCCCGGAAAGGATACTTCAGGTAAATCTTGCGCAGGAGGCCGACCGCCATGAACAACGGCAGGAACAGCCACAAATTTTTATTTTGGATCAGGAGGACGGCATTGGGGTGGTTCATCCAATTGGGAATGATTGCGACAAGGGCGATTAGAACGGTGATTCCAAACCAGGCGTTTAATATTTTCCTGGGAATCATAAAGCACCTCGCGGAACGGACAAACCGGCTTATATAATAAAGAGATGAAACAAAAATTGATTTTCTGCAACCTTGTCATTCTTCTTGTCCTGGCCTCTCGGGTAGGTCACGGCCAGGAAAAAAACGCGTTCCTTTCGGTTCGTATCCTTGAAAGACTAAAACTGCAGGAATTGGAGGTTCAGTCCCCCGCGAATCATGGCGTTTGGAACCGAATCAAATTAGCACCGGGCCAAATGTCCGTCAACGACAAAGCACAAAAAGAGGCCTCCTGGGGCTCTCCGGATTCAACCGTTAAAATAAGGGCTTTAAATTTAAGGCGAATTTATCCTGGGATGATCGTCATCACAACGCAGGCCGGGGAAAAGGGTCCGGAACTGCTCATTTTAAACCAGGTCTTCCTGGGGGATTACACGGCTTGTGTCACGGCCTTTGAATCCGGTTATGACCCTTCCCAGCCGGAATACTTGAAGGCGCTGGCGGCCATCATCCGCGCTTACGCCTCCTCACACCGCAAACGTCACGACTCCTATGATCTCTGCGACCTCTCCCATTGCCAAGTTTACCAAGGGCTCCCAAGCCATTTCAGTTTTTGGAAGCAAATGGCGGACGCAGGCACGTCATTCAGGTTTCCTTCATCAATAGATCCGAAATCCATTTATTTCCACCGCTGTTGCGGAGGTGTTTTGGAGTCAGCGGACCAACTCTGGGGGGGAGCGCCTTCCGCCAGCCGGACGGGTCCAGATGAGTGGGATGGCAAAACCCTCTGCCAGGACGATCCTCTATTCCAGTGGACTTCCTCGACGGAGGTAAAAAACGTCGAGTCCGTCCTGAGAACCATGGCCCGTCTCCCTTCAGCGGCTGTCTTGAGAACATTCAGGGTCGATAAAAAAACAACTCATGGGCGGAACAAGGTATTGTCGGCGCGATTCCAAATGCCGGAAGGGGGAACCAGGGAAATCCGCGAAAATGCCATCCATTTCGAATCCGAATTCGGGAAACACTATGGCTGGCGCGTCTTTCCTAGTGATTTGTTCGGGATCAAACGGGAAGATGATATTTTCAAATTTACCGGTCGGGGTCTTGGCCACGGTGTAGGGCTTTGCCAGTCCGGCGCCTTGAAACTGGCCCAATTGGGGTGGACCTGGGAAAAAATTCTTAACTTCTATTTTCCTTCAAGGTGACAACCATTCATGGCCGTCTTGAGGATCATAAATTTCCAGTTATGCACTTGGCCAAGCATATATTCAGTCATTATTAGCCATTCTAATTTTTTTCTTCTCTTCCGCACGCCAGCGTTTGGAAACTTCCGCCTCGATGCCGACATGGTCGTAAACCCGGGCGATGACCGTATCCACAAGATCCTCAATGGTCTTGGGATTGCCGTAAAAGCTGGGAGTCGCCGGGATGACATGGGCGCCAGCCAGGGTGAGAAGTTCCATATTCTTGATTTGAATCAGGGATAGGGGTGTCTCCCGGGGAACCAATATCAGCTTACGGCGTTCTTTCAAGAACACCTCCCCAGAGCGGGTGATCAGGTTATCGGTAATGCCATGGGCCAGCTTCCCCAGGGTGGCGGTGGAGCAAGGAATGACCACCATGGCCTCAAATTTGTTGGAACCGCTGGCCGAGGGGGCTGTCAGGTCGTTTTCGCCCCATTCCCTCACGTGGGGGGGAGGTTCAGCCCACCCTCATGGGACGCCACGATGCGGGCGGCGGAGGATACCACCGCGTGCACTTCCCAATCGTCATAGGGAAGGTGTTGGAAAAACCTTCTGGCATAGAGGGTCCCTGATGCGCCCGTCACCGCTACTAGGATCTTCTTCATGAACAAACCAGTCCCAATTTAGTTTTGTTTGGCCGTCATTGTGCCAATCATCCAAAAAAATTATGGTAAGTATCCCTTTACAACAAGTAATAGCAAAAAGACATGGAACCGCCGATCAAACCCGATGGACGCCGATAAGTTTGAGAAAGCCTTAAACTATAGCCGTTATCGGCACGTGCGGAGCACGTCGGTCGTTATCTGCGGTAAATAAATTTCTTTACGTGTCGTGAAGGTATAGTCACCTTTTTTTATTTTCGGATTCCCATAATACTGACCGCGACTCCCATGGTCTTGCTATCGCTCACGACATCCTTGAACCCGCATTTTTCAACGAGTTTCCGGAATTCATCCGCCGTAGTGAAATTCTTGGCGGATTTCTGTAGATAATCGTAGGCAGTCTTGTCCTTGGAAACAACCCCTCCGCGAATGGGCAGAATCTTTCCGACATAAAATGCATAGGCCAATTTGGTCCAAAATCCGGTGGGCTTGAAAAACTCCAGAATCACGGCCCTTCCCCCGGTTTTCAACACCCTGGCGATTTCCTTCAATCCCGCCTCCGCGGAATCCAGGTTACGCACCCCGAAACCGCAAACCACGGCGTCAAATGCCATGTCCTGGAATGGCAGTTTTAACGCGTCCGCCTCCAAAAGGTTGAAACCTTCTTTTGAGCCAATCTTCCCCTTGGCTAATTGAAGCATGGGTTTGGCAAAGTCCGCCAAGATGACTTGGGCCTTCGGAACTTGTTCCTTAACCGCGAGGGCGAAATCCCCCGTTCCCGCGCAAAGGTCCAAAACCTTGTTCGGAACGAATCCCCCTTTTAAAAGCTGTTTCACCGATTCCTTCCGCCACTGGATGTCCTTGTTGAAAGACAATTGGTGGTTTGCCTGGTCATAAGTGCCCGCGATGCGGGAAAACATATCCTGGATAGTCGCGCTCATTTTAAAACCTTTCAAATCTGGAATTTCAATTTGTAAACCCATCCCCCCTGGGATGGTTCCCTCACTAAAACCCGCTATTTAATAAGACCCATCTTTTTAAGTATCGGCCTGACACGTTCTTCCACTTGAGGATCCATCTTTAACTCATCAGGCCATTCCCGGTGGAACCCCTCCTCTTTCCACTTCCGCGTGGCGTCAATCCCGATCTTTCCTCCCCAACCCCATTGGGGAGAGGTATGGTCCAGTACGTCCAAAGGCCCTTCCGTGATCAGCACATCCCTCTTGGCGTCCATGCAATTCCCCACCCTCCATAAAACCTGGCTGTAATTGTGGACATCCGTATCCTCATCCACTACCACCACCGCTTTATTGAGCATCATCTGCCCCAAACCCCAGAGGGCGAACATGACTTTCCGGGCATGCTGGGGATATTGCTTCTTGATGGAGACAATCGCCAGATTGTGGAATAGACCTTCAAAAGGCAGGTCCATATCCACCACTTCCGGCAATAACTTTTGGAGGATGGGCAAAAATAGCCTTTCGGTGGCCTTTCCAAAAAAAGCGTCTTCCATTGGAGGTTTTCCAACAATGGTAGCGGGATAAATGGGATTTTTTCGGCGGGTGATGCAAGTGACGTGAAAGACGGGATAGTCATCGGCCAAGCTGTAATAGCCCGTATGATCCCCGAAAGGCCCTTCCGCCTGTCTTTCCCCCGGTTCAACATAACCTTCCAAAACAAAATCAGCGTCCGCGTTCACCATCAAATCGACGGTTTTGCACTGAACCAATTCGATTGGTTTTTTCCGGAGAAACCCGGCAAACAAAAGCTCGTCCACCCCATCCGGCAAGGGCGCGGTGGCGGCGTAGGTCAAAGCGGGGTCCCCTCCCAAGGCAACAACGGCTTCCAAACGTTTGCCCAATTTTTCCGCAGTTCGGTAATGGGCGGCTCCATGATGGTGAACCTGCCAATGCATTCCGGTTGTTTTCCCGTCATAAACCTGCATTCGATACATGCCGATATTGCGGATACCCGATTCCGGGTCCTGGGTAAAAACCAATGGCAGGGTGATAAACCGGCCGCCGTCCTGGGGCCAGCACTTCAAAACCGGCAGGGTGTTAAGATCCGGATTTTTCTCCACCACCTCCTGGCAGGCACCACCGGAGACTTCTTTTGGCGGATAGTTGCCAATTTCCACCAATTTGGGAAGAAGTTTGACCTTATCGGCGAAACCCTTCGGAGGCTTCATTTCCATCAAGTCCTTGATGGCCCGGGCGTGCTCCTCTAGGTCCTCCACCCCCAGGCTCAGGCTCATGCGGCGGTAGGACCCAAAGGCGTTGATCAATACCGGGAAAGGGCTTCCCTTGGCTTTTTCAAATAATAGGGCCTTTCCCCCTTGGGGGGACTTGGACATTTTGTCGGCGATGGTGGTGATTTCCAGGATTGGGTCCACTTCTTCCTTCACCCGGACCAACTCACCCTTTTTCTCAAGGATCGCGATGAAGTCACTTAAGGAGGAATAAGGCATGTTGAACCCTTCATGATAGTAAGAGTTTTATTTGCGTAAGTCTTTTCGGTTCGATGTTTGAGCCTGTGCTTAATCCAATTTTTGGTTTTTACCGTTTTAAAAGCCCAATAGAGCTGGGGGAATCAGCAGGTTAAAAACGAATGACTCAACAATCTCGTTTGAATTTGAACTCAAGGGGTGGCATTTTACGCCAGTTCGGGCAGGGCCTCAATATCCACTTTTCCATACTTATACCCAAGTACCTGCCCAGTATGGATTTCGTCAATATCCAGGTGGTTAAAGAACGGTGAAATGAGAAATCCAGGTAATGGCGGGCTTGGCTTGGCGCACCAAGAAAACATTTTTTTATACTGGAATCTTATCGCACGAGCAGGACTCTTTTTATTTTAGTGCCGAAGGGTTCCACGAGGTCAATGAGGTAAACCCCGCTGGCACAGGGGTCGCCATACTTGTTGGTCCCATCCCATTGGTACGACTGGCTGATGGGAGCTTCGAGTTCTTCGGAAGCGAGCGTTTTAATGTGTTCGCCGGCCGAATTATAAATCCGCAAGTCGTAACTCCCTGGATACTGGGTATATTCCACGAAAATGGAAACCGGATCCGAGGGATTGAAGGTGTTTTTGGACACGTAAAAGACGTCGGCGACGACAGGCGTAAGGGTGATGGTGGGAGTGGCGGTGGGCGTGGGAGTAATCGTAGGGGTGTTCGTGATCGTAAAGGTATTGGTGATCGTGGGGGTATTGGTAAGGGTGGGGGTGGGCGTGGGGGTGGGCGTCGGGGAGACCGTCGGAGTCATGGTCGGGGTTAAGGTAAAGGTCAACGTATTGGTGGGCGTGGGGGTGACCGTCGGGGTGTCCGTCGGAGGAAAGGTCGGGGTGACGGTCGGCGTATTGGTGGGGGTCCCTAACGCGGAACAAGAGTTTACGGTATAATTTTTGTATTCATTTTGGTTTGGCGAATTTAAATAGCCGCTCCTGATTCCAACGGCCCCGGTCGTAAAGGTGGAGTCCGTAACGTTAAATATCAGCTGGTTGCCGTTGCCGTTATTGAAGTTCAAGTAGCACATAAAATTAGTCCCGCAGCAAACGACTGTCATATGGACCCAGGTTCCGACGGTATAGGTTGGTGTTGACGCGGTGCTTATATAAGACCAACCGCTTGACGAGTGTTTCTCAAACTGCCACTGCCCATAGTTGATTTGAAACGAATAGAAATCCGCCCCGGTTTGGCCCTTGAAAATGATGCCGAAAATCCCGCCAACTTGCGCGGACATGACATCGCACTGGATGGTGTAGTCGGTCAACGCGGGGTTGAAATTCGCGGGGGTCACCAAGAATTGTTCGGCACAGTAGGTGGGATTGGCCGTATTGAGCAAAATCCCGCCCGAGGCGCTGAAGTAATTCGTGTAATTCGGGTCCGGAGTCCCCGGGTCGCCGTAATAAAAATTGTAATTGGAGAGGCTGGCATTCGAGGAATAGTTATCCTGGAAAAGAACCCCCCCGAGGCTTGGGCAACAACCCTGGCCATAAGCCAAACCGGAGGATCCCGCGAAAATAAGGGCGAATAAAACAGGAAAAGAGAGATGTTTACAGATAGTTTTCATTGTTTTTCTTTATCAACCTCATCCATATATATTAATTTAGCCAGATTACCGCCAGACCATTATCAATAATTATATCGCCCTTTCACTGGACACTGGGCTGGATTTTGCGAAACCAGCGTGAGCCATCAGTCAACCACTAATTGTTATCAGCTGATTTATTTTTGCGGGAATGGCTTGAGAAAGGGGATTCCGGCCGGCGAGGAGGATATGGATGGGGTATAGGCTACCCAGCCTGGTCCGGACACCAGTTTTTAATTCCCTTCCCCGGAAACCATCACAACCAAATTCCCCTCGTATCTTGAAATCTGCTTTCAGTCATCATTTTAAAACCAATAGCTTGAAGATTTTTCGCTCAAAGTTAATGTCAACCACGACGTAATAAAGTCCGTTGGCCAGCGGCATCCCCCAGAAGTCCTTCAGTTCGACAGGCAATTGATAAATCCCGGGTGGCAACTGGGAAAATGAATTTTCATTCACTTTGCGGAAAACCGTGGTAAAAATTTTCAGGCTCACTTGGTTGACCAGATCATTTAACGCGAATTGCAGGGTCACAGGTTCCGGACCCCTGGCGGGGTCGGGATAGAGAATGGTTTTCACTATTGGGGTGGCCGTGACCGTGGGTGAGTAGGTGGAGGTCGATGTCGGCGTAAAACTCGCGGTGAATGTCGCGGAAGGCGTCATCGAATTTGTCGGCGAAGAAGTAATGGTATAGGTGCTTGTCGGAGTGCTGGAATAAGTGGCCGTTGGGGTTTCGGTGACAGTGGGGGTCGGGGTCGGGGTATCCGTGGGTAAGGGTGTTGTGGTTGAGATCGGGGCGTCTATTATTTGGGTTTTAGTGGAAGTGGGTGTTCCGGTCGAAGTGAAAGTGGGAGTGGAGGTCGCGGTTGGCATGCCGATAGTGGTGTTGGTGGGTGTGGGGGTAACGGTGGGGCTGAGGGTGGATGTGGGTGTCGGTGTGGGAGTGTTAGTGATGACATCGATGCATGTGTATACGTGATAGTTTCGGATATGCGCCATGTTGGGGTCCAATAAAAACTCGGTCCGGAACCCCACACCGCCTGAAGTGTACGGCGGCGAAGCCGTCGTGTCGGTCAAGCTGTAAACCAATTGATCGCCGTTTCCATCGTACAGGTTCACATAGCAATAAAAGGTCGAGCCGGCAACCACCACCTTCAGGTGGACCCAATTGCCCGGCGTGTAAACCGGCGCGGCAAGCCCCGTGCCGAAGCCGGCGGGCGGCAGGTAGGTAAAGGCGCTTCCCCCCGCCCCGGTATCCTTCTGGATCTGCCAATGCGGGTTTGCCCCGTTCTCCGAGTTTCCATTCCATTGAAAGATATAGCCTGTCACGTTGGCCTGTTCCAGGAATTCCAAGCCAAAAAGGCCGTAATTGTCCGTCCGATGGTCCAGTTTGAAATCCGCTTCCACCGTGTAATTGCTGTAAGCCCAGCTAAACTGCGCGGCATTCAATTGGACGTAGGAATGAAGCGTAGCGCCGGCGGAAGAGGATTGCTGCAATTCGCCGCCATTGACCGCGTAATTCAGGGAGGCCGCGGTCATGGAGACGGCGCTGCCCAAAGTGTAAAAAGTGTAATTCGAAAGGCTGGCGCTGCTGGGGAAAGTGTCAAGGAACTCCACTAGTTGCTGGTTTGAGCCGCAAACAATCGCGGGTGTATTCGTGGGGGTCAGGTAAATTCCAGTCGGCGTTATGGTTGGGGTGCAGGTGCTGGTGGGGGTGGAAGTCGGCGTGGGGGGAACGCAGGAAATACTCAATGAGACATTGTCGAAAGTGGCGCTGGCCAGGGAATGAACGCCGGCGCTGGACACGGCGAATCCCACCGGGGGGTTGGCGCCGATGGTGGTGAGGGTGACCGCTCCCACCTGGGTCCAGGTCGACCCGTTGACGGATTCATAACCCGTATAGATGTTTCCCGAGCGCTGGAGTTGGAACCAAACCGGGGCCGGCGGATTGGGCCCGCCGAACGACGTCGTGTTGCCGCCCTGGGTGGAGCGGTAGGCGAAAACCGCCTGGGCCCCGTTATAAGCCATGCCCAGGTAAACGTAAGGGGAGTCATCCGCGGAATTGTCCCGGAACATGAGTCCGGCCTGGTTGTTCGAACTACCGTTTTGGATACCGGTCAAACGCGCCGTCAAGGTGCTGTACCCGCAGGAAGGCTGGCTCACGAACTGGAAGGAATCCTGCTCGATACCGCTTAAATTCATGCCGATGCCGAACCCCGCCCCGTTTACCGTGAAGGTTCCGCCGGAATAACTGCTGCTTCCCAAAAGACGCATGTACTTCAATTCCAAGGGTGTGGCCGTAGTTTGCATGAGCCAGCCGATGTCCTGGTCCACCCATGGGGAAGGCAGGGTGGAATTTACGTAGATGCTGATGGGGCAGGAAAACTGGGCCGTTCCCAGCTTGTTGATGGCGTGGGCGGTAATGAAATGGCTGCCCGACGGGACTAGGGGCCAGTTGATGTCATAGGGGGAGGAGGTGGAGGTTCCAAGGAATTGGCTGTCCACGAAAAAATCCACTTGGGCTATGCCGGCCGTGGAAGCCGCCGAGGCAGTCAACGCGAGGGTGAGGGGGCCGGTCATGACCGATCCATCCGGGGGGCTGGTCAGGCTCACCGTGGGCACGTCCAGTCCCGAAGCCGGCGGAACGGAAGCGGCCATAGGAGGCGCGGTTTGGTTGATGGTGCGGGCGTTGTCCTCGGTGTTGGCCACTCCCGTGGCCACGCCCAGGTAAGTCTCAAGGGGGGTGGAGAAATAGGGGGTATAAACCCCGGGCGCATAGGCCATGATGGTTCGGTATTGGACGCCTTGGGAGGTATAGCGGTTGCCCGCAGAGTAGGAATAAACACCCGGTCCGCCGTTTGCGAAATCGTGGCCGCACCCAAGGTTGTGTCCCATTTCGTGGATCATCGCCTCGGCGAAAATCACGTGTTCCATGCTGTAATGGCCCGGCAAAAAACCAAGGCCCATGACCGGGTCCGATCCCGCCACCAGCATGTTCACCATGACCGCCCCATAAGAACTTTGTATGGCCTGGATAGCGGAAATGGTTCCGTTCCCCATGTTGGGCAGGTCGGTGAACATGCTTCCCTGTTCGGTGTAATTGACCTGGCCGGAGTAAACCAACTGCATCTGCGCGTTGATGCCGCTGTTGAAGTAGACCATGTTGTTGTAGAAAACGACCGTATCGATGAGGGATTCCATGGCTTGAGCGCTGCCCATGACACCCAACGCCGCGGGGGTGTAAACCACGGCCAGGTTCAACACGGTCGGGTTCAGGGCGTAATGACAGCCGGCTGGATAGTTGAGGGGTATAAGCCAGGGCATGCCTTCCTGGGGGAAGCCGGCCGCTAACCGGGAGTCTGAAAGCCCCGGATGGGAACCGTCCAGGCCGCACTGGAGGCCTTTTTCCTCGTCCACCTCCATGATCCGGTGAAGTCCGTTTCCCGCGGGGAGGATTTTAAAAGTCCCCTTCCCCGGGATGAAAAAGATGCCGGTCATGATTCCATCGGCGTGGGTGACCACGCCCATGCTACCCGTCACCTCCTTGAATTGGCCGGTATAAACCGTCCTGCCATGGGGCCTTTTCTCGGCGTGCCCCAAGACAAGGGTGTAATCGGCATCGTCAAAAAGATTCATGTGAAGTTGTGGCTGGGCGCCCGGATGGAAACGCTCCGGATGGATTGATTCCAGGAATTCCTTGTGGAATTTCACGAACCGGTCGCGTTTAACGAAGGATTCCGCCCGGTAGGTGGCGGGCCGGGGGGCTTCTTCAAAGACTTTCGGGCCATCGGCGGCTTGTGCGAGGAACCTGGATAGGAAAAAACTTCCGGCCAACACCGCGACGGATAGGATTCGTTGGATATATTTCATCGACTCACCAATCGATCGGATGAAAAATTGAAACCTCTGAAAAACTAAAATAAAGCGGCAAACAGAGGTTTCGACCCCAAAGATTTCCGCAGGAAATTGTGGGGTTACCTTCAATGGTTGCTGAAAAAGTTGGCGATAAGCCGACTTTTTCAGAGGTTACAAATTAATAATTTCCGAGCCGCTTTTCAAAATGACTCATAATATAGTGTCTAGCTGATAAACGTCAGATCATCGCTAACCGTTAAAAACGTCACATCATTGATGACTGCCTCTTTAGAAGGAGTAAAAATTATACTCATGAACATCTCTTGAAAGGGAGGTATTCATGAAGGAGGAAGCGCAAAAAGAACGCATTTTAGCTGTGGAAAAGTACCAAAAGGGTGAAAGTCCCACCGCCATCTGTAGAGCCTTGGGGCATTCCAAATTTTGGCTCTACAAATGGCTGAAGCGTTATAAGACCAAAAAAAAAGGCTTGGTACGTCGAGGGATCGAAAGCCCGGCAACGCTATCCGGATCGCACGAAGGAGGAAATTGAAAAGGCCGTTCAGATGGTTCGTCTCCAACTCTACAACCAGGGGGTGTTTTGCGGAACGCAAGCCATACTGGGTGAGTTGGCGGACCTGGGGATTCAATCGCTTCCATCGCCCAGTACTGTGGACCGAATCCTGAGGCGCAATCAACTGACCCATCGAAGGACGGGGCGGTATTTTGCCAAAGGAACGCCCTATCCAAAGCTTTCAGGACATGCTGTGAATGAGGTGCAGCAAGCGGACTGGGTGGGAGCGAATTACCTTTTGGGAGGACCTCGGTTTTACAGTTTGAACGCAGTGGACCTGGCCACGGGACGTTGTGGAATCCAACCGTCGTTGGGAAGGGATGGGCAGAGCGTTTTTAACGCATTCTGGGCCATTTGGAGGCGTTTGGGAATCCCCCAGAACCTCCAGGTGGATAACGCCGAGGAGTTTTATGGAAGTCCGAAGTATCCGAGGGGAATGGGGCCTTTAATCCGGCTTTGCCTGCATCAGGGCATTGAATTGTGGTTCATTCCACCGGCAGAGCCCTGGCGCAACGGAGTGGTGGAAAAGTTCAACGACCACTACGAACAAAAATTCCTGGGGAAAGTGAACCTGAGACCGGGAAAGGCTCTGTGGACGAAATCTCTCGGGTTCGAGAACAAACACAACAGCCGGTACCGCTACAGCAAGCTCAAGGGCAGGACGCCTTTACAGGCCCTGGAAGGATTGGGGGAGAAGCCGAGATTTCCTTACGAAACCCAACCACCCCAACATCCGTTGTCCAAACCGACGAGTGGGAAATACCACTTGGTTCGGCTGATACGGAGCAACCACCGGTTGAACATGTTCGGAGAGATGTTCGAAGTGCCTAAAAGTCTAACCCATGAGTATGTAGTGGGGACAGTAGATGTTCGAAGGCAGAAACTAGAACTGTTCCATGATGGCTTGAAGGCGGAGGAGTACGATTACAAACTGCGGTAGAAAGAGGTTGTCCCAGGAGGGCTAAGAGCCCTCCTGGGGAGTTATCGATGATGTGACGTATCATTAAGTCATCGATGATCTGACGTTTATCATCTAGCCATTAGGCTATATTCCACCAGCAGGTCGCTAAATATTAGCTTTTAACCGGATTTTCCCAAATGACCTTGCCCCACTAGTCGCCAGCTAATTTGTCGCCTCATTATAATGCCGCTCCCCTTCTTTTTCACTCCAGGTTATGCCAAACGATTCCTTATTCTCGAAGGAAATTTCCATCTGGATAATCCGGATTAAGGAAACCAGCAAATCCCATGAAACTAAAAAAGAGGATGAGGGCGCCGGCCCAGCCGGCCAGATTTTTGCCGCAAGTTTCCGGCTAAAGGCTCCTCCCATAGGACTTCCAAGGTCATCAGTACACCGAAAGCCCCTAAATAATAAAGGGCCAAATCTGTTCTCACTCTTCTTTCTTCCTTCCCCATTTTTTTACTTTCGGAAAAACCTTCGGATAAAAAACTTTCACCAGGAATAATCCATTGGATGGCAAAGTAGGTCCCGCCTTTTTCCGGTCCTTGGAATGGAGGATAGGTTTCATGTCCCCGGGCTTGAATTTGCCAAGGCCCACGTAAAGGAGGGTGCCGCTGAGGATTCTAACCATCTGGTGAAGGAAGGATTCGCCGAGGTATTCAATAAAAATATTGTTTCCTCTTTTTTTAACCGTGACCCTGATCAGGTTTCTTTTGGGGTTGGCCCTCTTCCCCAAGGTACCCCTAAAAGCCGTAAAATCATGCCTCCCCTGCAATTCCTTGCCCGCTTTCGCCATGGCCGGCACATCCAAACCATGACGAACATGATGGTAGGTGTGCCGGTCAAAAACGGTGTAATCCCTCGTATTTCGGATGACATAACGGTAAAGTCTGGCCTTCGCGTGATAGGTGGCGTGAAAGGTTGCCGGTACTTCCTTGGCGGATACGATCCGGATGTCGTGTGGTAATAGTTGATTTAATACCTTGTGAATCCGATGGGTCGGCAAGGAAGAAAAGGTGTGAAAATTGGCGGTTTGGCCTAGGGAGTGGACTCCCGAGTCGGTTCTTCCCGCCACAAGAAGGTCCACTGGATGCCCGCAAATCTTCCGCAAGCGGTCCTCTAGTGTGCACTGGATGGTGGGGGCTTGGGCTTGCTTCTGCCATCCGGAATAGGCGGTCCCGTCATACTCCACCGTCAATCGGATGTTCCTCATCCTCACGGTTTTCGGCCAGGCTCCCCAAAGGTTGCGGTTTGGCTTAGCAACTGCAGGCCATCCTGGGCTTCCTTTTGCTGGGGGTTCATGGCCAAGGATGCGCGGTAGGCTTGTTCAGAGTCGTTATAATCCCCAATCATGCGGTAACAATCGCCCATGCGCGCGAAAGCATAGGGGTTTCTGGGGTCTTTTTTAATGGAGTCCTGGTAGCTATTGATCGCAGCCTGCCAATTATTTATGTTGTAATAAGTTTCACCCAGCATCAAGTATATTCGCGACAAGGTCTGGGGCTGTCGGTAATTTAACGCGTTGTTGAAACACCAAAGGGCTAAGTCAGGCATTTTGTTCATCAAGGAGAAATAACCCGTAAAGTCGTAACCGATGCCATAGGAATCCTTCATGACATCGGTGTATTCGTCCCAGTAACCCCTATCCGGGGCGGTCATGTTTCTCAAACGGTAGGTGGACCACGTCTTGTTCAATCGATCCGTGGAAAAAGCGTAATTCAAATCCTTTGTTTTCACAATCCGCCATAGAAAACCCTCCGGCACGGAGGGATTCTTTTCCCGCATCCAGGGCGCGGTGTAGATATTCGTGAAATAAAAGGATCTATCTTCGGCATGTTGATCGATGATGTCCTGGACCACCGTTTCGGGACGAATGTCATCATGTTGGTAAATATCTCGCCTCAAGGCCACCTTTAGGAAAGGCCACCGTTGGAACAGAGGATCCCTGTACCAATCATAGGGAATCAACTGCATGGTAAAAGAAGCCACTTCCGTGCGTTTATGCTCTACGAATTGCAGATACCAGAGGGGAAGAATGTCAATGTCGCCATTACAAAGGATAACACCGGACCGATTGACGGATTTGAGCATATTCACACCCTCGTCATAGGAGCTGATGTAACGGCTTTGGTCGTTGAGGGGATAATTAAGCTCCAAAGGCACCAAGGCAAAACCAAGGCATAAGGCGGATAAAAAAAGAGGCGTGAGCCGGTAGGGCCATTCCCGGGTGACCCACTCAAAGATCGCCGCAAATCCCGCCGAAGCTAGGATGGACTCCATTAGGAAAACCGTGGTGAAAAAGTTATCCAGCGTCCATTGATAACCTTCCAACGGCTTACAGTACTTCCAAACAGCCAACAAAATGCAAAGACCCATAGCCAGGAAGCTAGCCATGCTTGTCCGTTGGCGTTTAAACAGCCATATGACTCCCATAATTAACAATATTGCGACCAGGTAGGTGAAAATGGCTCCAAACTGGTCCTGGGCATGAAAAAAAAACCGCTTGACGTTACGGATAAATGAATCCAAAGGGTGGGTCACGTCCCCGATGTTTTCATAACCTTTTCGAAGAAACGTTCCCCAAAGCCGGTCAAAATTATTTGGGTTCCACCAATTAACTATCGGATTTTGGATGGCGCGGAGTGGGAGATATATATAAACAGACACAGGCAAAAAGGTGAAGCAAACGGCGCGAATTAAGTTAACGGTGCCCAGGGCAGATAAAATACTGACGGCATTTTCCGTAAAGTCGAACAACCGTAGCCGCAGGATGGAAGTAATGATTTTTGAAATGGGCACTCGGCGCTGTGCGGCAAGAAAAAGGATAAGATAACCTGGAAAAAGCACAAGCTGGTCATGATAATGGTTTGCCAAGCTCAGTCCGAAGACAAAGGACATGATAAGAAAGGATTTAATGAACCAACCGTTTTGCCTCATTTTGAACAATAAGAAAATCACGCTAACTGAGAGAAAGGTACTGAGAGTATAAATACCCCCTTTCGCTCCGCAGGCCTGAAACCATTGTTGATAAGAGAAAGCGAAGATAAAAGCGCCAAACAAAGAGGGGATTTCCCAAATCCAGGGGCCCGGTTTATTCCCGTTTATAACCCCATCACCTTGTTCCACGGGACAGAAAATTTCCTTAAACATCATTTTCAGTATCCCGTAGGTCACAACTACTGATAACGTTCCCGTAATCACGGAAGCGAATGTCACCCGAAGCATCGGCTTTCCCAAGGGGAGAAGACAGTTGACCCTTCCCCAGAGAGCGTGTAAGGGATACCCGGGAGAATGGCTGATGGTCAACAGGTCGCAAACCATGATGGTTTCACCCGAATCGTTGATATTGAATGTTCCGCAATGGGTGCGTAAGTAAAAAAAGAAAATTGTAAAAAATAAACCCAAAGGAATGTACATCGTCACGCCCTTCCAAGAATCCTTTAAAACTGCATATCGCAAGCGTTTTTTTATCTAAATATTTTTCTTTGGTTCAAACATCTTTAATGTTATCAACTTTTATTAAATTCATAATATTATTCGGGGGAAGATTTTATTAAATAAATCCTTTTTGGGTTAAATACTCCGCCACCAATAGGCCACCTTTGGCCGCGCCCATTTTAGTGTTATGTGAAACCAGCACGTATTTAAACCCATTCGACAAGGCGTTGTCGGCCCGAACTCTCCCGACTGTTGTCAACATTCCACCTTCCCGGTCCCGGTCAAGCCTCGGCTGGGGCCGGAATGGGTCCTCGGTCACGTCAATCAGGCGTTGAGGGCATGAAGGGAACTTAAGCGCAATAAAAGCTTTGCCAAAATCACGCATAACCGATTTCACCTCATCTAAAGCAGCCTTTTTTTTAAGAGAAACATAAACAGCTTCGGTATGGGCTTCCAACACGGGAACCCGAGTGCAGGTCGCAGAAACCGGGAAAGACGCAGGAGAAATTTTACCACCCTTAAACGTTCCTAGGATTTTCTGGGTTTCTTTTTCAACTTTTTCTTCCTCTTTGGGAATATAAGGAACGACATTATCAAGGATATCCAAACTAATGACCCCTGGTGACCTTCCCGCCCCAGAGCAGGCTTGCATGGATGTCATGAGCACCTGAAGGACTTCAAACGCGTCATGAAGAGGCTTTAACGTCATAGCCAATCCTGTTGTGGTACAGTTGGGCACGGGCGTGATAAAGCCCTTCCAGTTGCGGTTCTTTTTTTGTATGGGGATAAGCTTGTCATGGTCTAAATTAACGCCCGGGATAAAGATCGGAACATCGTTCTCATAGCGGAAAGCCGAAGCCGTTGAAACGACCGGTGTGGTTTTTGCGTAACGGGGTTCAAGTTCCTTGGCCGCATCCGATTCCACAGCAGCGAAAATTAAATCCACTTTGGAAGCGTCGATTTTCGAGGCATCTTCAACTTTAATTCCTGCAAATTCCGGATCGAGGGGTTCCTGGCAGTACCAACGAAAAGCTCCTGACACGTCGGTAATCGCTTCCTTAAATAGCTTTCCGGCTGAACGTTCTGAAGCGGCCAAAGCCGCCACTTGGAAGAAGGGGTGCCCGGAAAGAGAAGCTAAAAATTGTTGGCCCGCCACGCCGGTTGCGCCGACGACGGCGACTTTTTTCTTTTTCATCTAAAAACCTCGTTGAAATATGTGATATCCGGAACTGGGGAAGGAAAGAATATCATATTTGCATGTAGTTTCAATGCCCGAAGGCCTGTTTGTCAGAGAACGTCCTTCTCCCCTTTTCGCAAATGATTTAATAATTCAAAAAGGGGCAAAACCGGACAACTGATCAAGGAATAACTTGGTTTTCAGACCATGTCTTTTTGACGGATTTCCCCGAAACGATGGGTCGCTTCTAAAAAGAATTACACTAGACCGGTCATAGGGTTACTTTCAAAAATTGCGCAAAAACCTGATTTTCTCCACATACGACTATTATGGTATTTTGGTCTTACTGCTTGCTTCATATCGCTTTTTGCCGACATTCAAATCAATAAAGCAAAGGTAAACGCCTGGAGGCAAAAACCGCCCCTCCTCATCCTTCCCATCCCATGAAAATTCATGGGGACCGGCGGTCAAGTATTCCAGTTTTTCTTTCTTATTAAACTCATAAATCCGAATGATCCTAAAACCAGAGGTGTAAATTTTCAGGAATACCTTCTCCACGGGGGTGTTTGCCGCCCAGGAAAATTTCACCAATCCATCACTATCAGGTTTGGGTGAAATTAAGAATTTAAATATACCGGGTGTGGATGTTGCCGTTGGAGTCGCCGTGGAAGTTCTTGTGGCTGTAACGGTGACAGTGTGCGTAACGGTTGGAGTTGGGGTTGGCGTTACGGATGGGGAGAGGGTACCCGTGGGAGTATAAGTGAAAGTGATGGTAGGCGTAGGGGTCGATGAAGGAGTCGGCGTTATGGACGGGGAGAGTGTGCCTGTGGGAGTCGGCGAAATAGTGACCGTAGGCGTGAAAGAAGGTGAAGGGGTTGGCGTGAATGTGGGGGATAAAATCTCAATGGGCGTGGGGGTTAAAACCTGGCCATGGGAAATACCCAAAGTGGCTATAAGAAGACTGAGTGTTAAAATTCCATGTTTCAAATTGGCATTGATAGCTTCCGGAAAACCGCACATTTTATTGATTTTTTTAAATAATCCTCGGAAGATCGGGAAATAGGTCAACCAACACCTCATCAACCCATTATTTTATTTCTTTTATGATCAAGTTGCCCATTTCAGCGCAAGAGGATATTTTTTCTCCTTTTTTCGCCAAATCGGCCGTGCGAAATCCCTGATTCAGGACTTTTTCGACCGCATTTTCAACTGCGGTTGATTCTTTCAAAAGATGAAAACTATATTTTAGCATCATCGCGATAGACAAAATCATGGCCAACGGGTTGGCCTTCCCCGTTCCGGCGATATTAGGAGCCGATCCATGGGAAGGTTCGTAGAGCCCCACTTTCCCGCCCAGGGAAGCTGAGGGAAGCATGCCTAGTGAACCGGTGAGCATGGAGGCTTCGTCTGATAGGATATCCCCGAACAAATTGGTGGTGACTAAAACATCAAACTGCTTGGGATTGAGTATCAACTGCATGGCCGCGTTATCCACCAATTGGTGCTCAAAAAAGATGTCAGGGTATTTTTTCGAGGTCTCTTCGGCCGCATCGTGCCAAAGTCGTGAAGACTCTAAAACATTAAACTTGTCCACACTAGTGACTTTCCTGCGCCGTAATTTTGCTAATTCAAAGGCCAGACTGGCGATTCTTTCCACTTCGCGGGTATGATATATTTCAGTATTGACCCCGTACCTTTCCTGACCTTCCCCAAAGATGCCCCGGGGTTCCCCAAAGTAAATGCCGGAGATAAGTTCCCGGACAATCAACATATCTACTCCGTCGATGATTTCCGGCTTCAGTGTGGAGGCTTCCTTTAATGCGGCAAAGAGTTTCACTGGACGCAGGTTGGCGTAAAGATCAAGACCCTTGCGAAGGCCCAGTATCCCTGCCTCGGGCCGTTTCTTATTTTCCAACTTATCCCACTTGGGTCCGCCCATGGGGGCCTTGATCACCGCTTGGCCCGCTTGACAAGCCTTGAGGGTATGATCCGGAAGAGGCGTATCAAATTTGTCGATGGCCGCCCCGCCGGCGTCCTGGTTTTCAAATTCGAATTTATGCCCAAAAACTTCACCCACCCGACCCAGCACTTTCATGGATTCCAGGCAGATTTCAGGACCGATCCCGTCTCCGGCTAGAACGACTATATGAAAGTTCAATGCCAAATCCTTTTTTTCGGGCGAAGGCCGTCTGAGGGTTAAATGCCTTTCATGGCCGCAAATGCGGCTTTTGCGCTTTTCTTTTTATGTTTTAAGAAAAGTTTGTTGACGCCGCTTAGGTAAGCCTTGGCCGAAGCTTCTATGACGTCGGTGGAAACACCCCGGCCGTGGACTTCATCGCCGTCAACAGAAATACTTACCGTTACTTCCCCCTGGGCATCCCTCCCCTGGGTCAGGGCTTTCAAGGCATAATTCTGGAGCTTTCCCTTAAAACCAGTGGCCCGATCAATGGCGTTGAAAACCGCGTCCACCGGGCCGTCACCTGTGGCCGCCTCCTGCACTTCCTTGTCACCCTTTTTGATCTTCAAGGTGGCCGTGGGCAGGGTAGAAGTTCCAGCGGACGTGTGCAAATAGGTCAACTGATAAAGCTCGGCGGAGGAGTAAATCTTCTCCTCGATCAAAGCCTCGATGTCTTCGTCATAGATATCTTTTTTCTTATCGGCTAATTCCTTGAACTTGGAAAAAAGAGTCTCCACGATTTCTTCCGCGAGGTTGTAGCCCAAGCCTTCCAACCGGCTTTTAAAAGCATGACGGCCCGAATGTTTACCCAAAACCAGACGACTGGAAGGTATACCAATGGATTGGGGCGTCATGATCTCATAGGTTTGGCCATATTTGAGAATGCCGTCCTGATGGATGCCGCTTTCATGGGCGAATGCGTTGCTTCCTACGACGGCCTTGTTGGGCTGGATTAAAAATCCAGTTAAGGTCGAAACCAGCCGGCTGGTCTTGTAAATTTCCTGGGTATTAATATTCGTATAGAAGGGGTACTTGTCCGAACGGGTTTTGAGGATCATGACGATCTCTTCCAGGCTCGCGTTACCCGCCCGCTCGCCGATGCCGTTGATCGTGCACTCAACCTGCCTCACTCCGTTTTGGATGCCCGCGATGGAATTGGCGACCGCAAGCCCCAGGTCGTTATGGCAGTGGACCGAAATGATGGCTTTTTCAATGTTGGGAACCTTGTTGCGTAAATAGGCTATGGTTTTGCCGAACTCTTCAGGAATGGAGTAACCCACTGTATCCGGGATATTGACCGTCCGGGCACCATGCTTAATGGCCATTTCGATCATCTTGCACAGATAATCCAAATCCGAACGGGAAGCGTCCATAGCGGAAAATTCCACATCTTCCACGTATCGGCGGGCCAATTTGACCGAGTCAATGGCCGTTTGAAGGATCTCCTCCCGGGACTTGCGGAAGAGATACTTGAGGTGGATGTCGGAAGAGGAAATGAAAGTGTGGATGCGGGGCCGTTTGGCGGATTTGACTGCCTTGGCGCTGGCTTCAATGTCTTTCTTGATGGCGCGCGCCAAGCCGGCTACGACCGTTTTCTTGAGAGTCTTGGCGATTTTTTCAACCGCCTCGAAATCTCCGGGGGAAGCAGCGGGAAAACCCGCCTCAATGATGTCGATACCCAGCTTTTCCAGCTGGATCGCGATCTTGATTTTTTCCTCGGTGTTGAGGCTGGCCCCGGGGGCCTGTTCCCCATCCCTAAGGGTGGTGTCAAAAATAAAAATTCTTTCTTGTTTTGGCGAACCGCGTTTAGGTTTCATTTATTTCTCCTAATTTATATCCGGTCGATGTTGGACAAATTTTGAGTGTGAATAGATTTTGTTTTCTTTATTTTTTCAACGCTCTTTTTTGTAAGTGCTTGGACAATCCCCCACAAGAGATAAATCGTCAAAAATACGAATGCGGTCGGTTCAAATGCGTAAAAAAGCAAGAAAATGAGCATCACCATCATCATCAGGGTCAACGGTTTTATGGTTTCCCTCCTCAGTTTTTTCAAGCCGGGATATCGGATTGTTGAAACCATAACAAGCGCCACTACGACTGTCAGTATTGGGATAAAACGGAGTTCAATACTGCTTAGATTTTCCTCGTACAAGTTCATGACCTTATTCAAGAAAATACCTTTCCCATACCAGCCGCCCCAACGGGACAGGAGGACATAACTAGTAAGCAATCCCGCAGCCGCGGGACTCGGCAAGCCCATGAAATGAGTCTTTTCCTCAACTTGCGACTGGACGTTGAAACGGGCCAACCTGATGGCGGCGCAAACCACGTACAAGACCATAATAAAAATTCCCCAGGGTATGTACCTAAGGACGGATAAATATATCAAAAGAGCCGGGGCCACTCCAAAACTGATCAAGTCGGATAAGCTGTCGAATTCCACCCCGAATTTCGAGGTGGTTCCCGTGACGCGAGCTACGAAACCATCCATAAAGTCGACAAAGGCGGCGGCGATGATGAGTCGGGCGGGCCAGACAAAGGGTATGATCTTTGTTTCTGCCGCCAAGGACAAGTTTAAGGAATCATCGATGGCAAAGCGGATGGCCAGGATCCCTAATACCATATTGATGGCCGTAAAAAAATTCGGAAGCAAGTAAATGGACTTCCGCAGCCGCGAGTTGGCCGCCCGGCCCGACTCATATTCGCTTGATTTTATTCTCAGTGCGCTCATTTCAATTCCCCTAACACCGTTAAACCGGCTTGTACCTTGTCTCCCAATTTAACAACGGGCTTAAAATCCATGGGAAGAAACAGATCCACCCGGGAACCAAGCAGGATTCTCCCGAAACGTTCCCCCCGTTTTAACCGCTTGCCATTCTCGGCATCGGTCTTTACTCTCCGGCAAAGGAAACCTGCGATCTGTTTGAGGACAGCTCTCCTTTTTTTTCTTCCCGGGAGTTCCAATACCAAGTGAGCCTGTTCATTTTTTAAATCGGCCTTATCTTCATAAGCCGCCAGAAATTGACCCGGGTGGTAAACTTTTTTCACCACCCGGCTATCGAAAGGAGCCCGTTGGACGTGGTTGTTCAATGGGTTCATGAAAATGGCGATGTGGAATGCCCGCTTTTTGAGGTAAAGCCTTTCAAATTCTTCCCCAAAAACCACAATTTTTCCATCTGCCGGGCTTACAACCTCGTTCGGATCCAACAAGCTGTCAGGTATCCGTTCAAAATCCCTGAAAAAATTCAACATCAGGGCTATCGCCAACAAAATCACAACGCCTGTTAAGATTAGCCAAAACATCTGGTAATGCTTACCCACACCCACCAAGGCCATGCCAGCCAAAAAGGTCGGCACAACCATGCTCCAAGTTTCTTTAACAAATGGCAGCTTCATTATTTCTCGGCTGGTTTGCTCCAGTTGAACATGCTCCTTACCTGGGCCCCAACTTTCTCTATCAAATGCTGGGAATCGTTCTTTAACAGAGCGTTATAAACAGGCCGATTGGCCAGGTTTTCCAGTATGAACTCCCGTGCGAATGAACCGGACTGGATTTCCGCCAGGATTCGCTGCATTTCATGACGTGTACTATCGTTAATGATACGACGTCCCCGGGTAACATCACCGTATTTCGCCGTGGTTGAAATGGCATCCCTCATGCCACTAATGCCTTTTTCGTATATCAGGTCCACTATAAGTTTCACCTCATGGAGACATTCAAAGTAGGCTGATTCGGGCTGATAACCAGCCGCCACGAGAGTCTCAAAACCGGATCGAATCAATTCTGTTAAACCCCCGCACAAAACCACTTGTTCCCCGAACAAATCGGTTTCAGTTTCTTCCTTGAAAGTTGTCTCCAAAATCCCTGCTCGGGTGGCGCCGATAGCCTTTCCATAGGCCAAAGCCAACTTCAGGGCGTTCCCTGTGGCATTTTGAAATACAGCCACCAAGGCCGGAACTCCCTTACCATCTAAATAGGTCCGGCGAACCAAATGGCCGGGACTTTTTGGCGCAATCATGAATACGTCCACGTCAGAAGGCGGTACGATCTGGCCGAAATGGATGTTGAATCCATGAGAAAACATGAGGGCTTTTCCCGCTTTCATCGAAGGAAGAATATCGTTTCGGTAAAGGGCTCCCTGGAGGTCGTCTTGAATAAGAATTTGGATGATATCGGCTTTGGCCGCCGCTTCCTTGGCATTATAGACTGCTATTCCATCAGCTTTGGCCTGTTGTATAGTCTTTTCGAACTTTTCGGCGACAATAACCGAAATGCCGGAATCCTTCAGATTCAAAGCTTGATTTCGCCCTTGGTTACCGTAACCAATAATCGCGATTGTTTTACCCTTAAGAACGTTTAAATCGGCATCCTGTTCGTAATAAATTTTTGCCATTTTCACTTCCTCCCTTTTTTGCTGACTAACCACCAATCGCACACCGTAACAAAATTTCAAAGATTTATTTTTCAGGCTACTTAAGATTGAAAACCAATTTTAAAGATTGGACTGTCCGGCTTTTCCGGCCTGCACTTTTACTGTTTTTTCTTCTTCCTCGTGAACTTTCTTTCCCCGGGAAATGGCAACCTCACCGGTACGAACCATTTCAATAATTCCATAATTTTTCAAAAGTTCGATCATCCCATTGATCTTACTTTCCTTGCCCGTGACCTCGATGATGAAGCTCTTGAGGGCCACGTCCACGATTTTAGCGTCGAAGCATTGGACGATTTCCATGACCTGGCTTCGCGAGTGGGGCTCTGCCTTGACCTTGATGAGGGTCAAGTCCCGTGCGATGAAATCGTCGCCAGTCAAGTCCACCACTTTAATAACGTCGACAAGCTTGTTCAACTGCTTTTCCACCTGATCAATGATCTGGTCGTCGCCCTTCGCGACGATGGTCATTCGGGAGATGGCAGGGTTGTCGGTGATGCCCACCACCAGGCTGTCGATGTTGTAACCCCGAGCCGAGAAAAGATTTGAAACCCGGGAAAGCACCCCCGCATGATTATTCACTAAAACCGAAATAGTATGCCTCATTTGCGGCCTCCTTTGCCTTTGGCTTTATCGGCGCCTTTGACGCGCGTCTTGGTTTCGGCCGTCAAGCGCTGTTGTTCGTCCTGTTTCGAAAACATCATATCCTTGACCGCCCCGCCGGCCGGAACCATGGGATAAACGTGCTCTTCCGCGTCCACGTGCACATCCACGATGCAGGGCCCCTTGGTCTTGAACGCTTCCTCTAGCATCGAAGTCGTATCCTGGGGAGTCTCCGCGCGGTAGCCCTTGATGCCGTAGGATTCGGCCAGCTTGACGAAATCCGGCTGGGCCGGTATGGGCGTGCTCGCGTAGCGTTTGCCAAAAAAGAGGTCCTGCCACTGCTTCACGAAGCCCAGAAACTTGTTGTTGAAAATAACCACTTTGACGTTGAGATTGTACTGTTTGACGATCGCGAGTTCCTGCAGGTTCATCTGGAAGCTGCCATCGCCCGCCAAGTCCACGACGGTTGCGTCCGGGAAGGCAAAAGAAGCCCCGATGGCCGCGGGAAAACCAAAACCCATGGTGCCCAGCCCCCCCGAGGTGATCAAACGCCGCGGCTTGGTGAATTTGTAATGTTGGGCTGACCACATCTGGTGCTGGCCCACTTCGGTGGCAACAATGGCATCGCCCTTGGTGAGGCGGTAAATCTCATCCACGACGAACTGGGGTAGGATCGGGCCGTTCGGGTCCTGTTTGAACAACGCCAGCGGATGTTTCTTGTGCCAGGCATCCAATTCGTCGTACCACTCGTCGTAATCCTTGGTGCCAGCCATTTTGGTCAGGGCTGCGAGGATAGCGTTCATGTCGCCCAGGATATGGATGTCCACTTTCACGTTCTTGCCGATGGAGGTGGGGTCCACGTCGATGTGGATCTTCTTGGAGTGCGGAGAGAATTCTGAAATTTTTCCCGTCACCCGGTCATCAAATCGGCTACCGATGGCGATCAAGAGGTCGCAATGGGTCAAGGCCATATTGGCGCGGTAGGACCCGTGCATGCCCAACATATCGATAAACTGGCGGTTGTTGGCCGGGAAGGCCCCCAAGCCCATCAAGGTCAAGGTCACGGGAATGTTGGTCTTCCGGGCGAACTGGTAGAGCGCGTCTGAGGCGTTCGCGTTGATGACGCCGCCACCCGCGTAGATGAGGGGTTTTTTGGCCTGCTGGATGAGCTCGGCCATCTTCCCGATCTGGCTAAAGTCGGGCTTGGGCACCAGTTTGGAAAGCGGAATAGACGTGTTCTTGGGGTACGGCACCTCGGCCGAAGCTGCCGAGATGTCCTTGGGAATATCCACTAGGACCGGCCCGGGGCGGCCCGTTCGCGCGATAAAAAAGGCGTCCCGTAGGATTTGGGGTAGTTCCATGATGTTTTTCACTAGAAAGTTATGCTTGGTGCAGGAACGCGTGATTCCCACGATGTCGGCTTCCTGGAAGGCATCGGTTCCAATCAGAGTGGTCGGCACCTGGCCGGTAATAGCCACCAAAGGCACAGAATCCATGCAAGCATCTGCTAAACCTGTCACCAGGTTGGTGGCTCCGGGACCGGACGTGGCAATACAAACCCCCACCTTGCCCGTGGCCTTGGCATAACCTTCCGCCATGTGGATGGCCCCTTGTTCATGTCGGGTACCCACCAATTTGATTCGATCCGCGCAGTGATAAAGCGCGTCAAAAATCGGAAGAACCGCGCCCCCGGTTATTCCAAACATGATTTCCACGCCCTCGTCCATAAGCATGTCAGCAACCATTTGGGCTCCGGTTTTGAGTTTGATGTTAGACATGGTTTTCTCCCTAGAAGATCCCGCCCTTTGGGGTGAAAGACCCAGATTTTACAATAATTCCAAGCGTTTGTTCAGAAATACCGGCCATATTCGCAGTTAATTCCGCGGTTTAAGCCGCTTCTTGAATAAACCCTTTAATTTTCAGGTCGGGTATTCTGCTTTGGCGGGGTGACTTTGGCCTTAAAACAAAAAAGCCGCGGTGGCCCCATTTGGCGGGACCCCGCGGCCTAGTAGCCGTCTTTAGGAGCGCACCGCCTCCGGACGCAATACAAGTACCAGTACCAAAAGAACTAAGTTAATTGCGTTTTCGAAGGCCATTTTTTCTCCTTAAAACAATCAGCTAAACTTATGGAAATATATCTTACCTATTTTTTCAAGTCAAGGGGATTGAGGAAAAAATAATTTCATGGACTAAAACACTTCCATAAAAGCCATAGAAAAACAAAAAAGATACCCCAAACAATAAATGAATTTTTGAAATCATCCCACCAAATGAGCCCCTTGTTTTCAGCAAAATACTTTCTAAAACGCCCAAAATAATAGATTGCGGGGGGCCCAAAAACCACGAATATTATTGAAGCTATGATTATGGTTTTTTGCGTTTCCGGACTTTTTATAATCCGTAAAACAAGGAAAAACGAGATCAAAGCCATAGCCGATTGAATTATCCAAAAAACCACGTATTTAAAAAGATGGGGTGGAATTTGGAAAATATAAATTTGCCATGATTTACTCATCGCGTTCATGGCATGGTGCTCTTTTGGTAGACGGGTACCACACCGGTAACAAAACTTGATCAATTTGCCTTTATGAAACCAGCTGTGATGATGAAGCGCTGTTGTATGTGGACAGGTTTTCACGATCCAAGACATGGAAATGGCAAACCAAACACAAAGAGAGATCTGGATCACAAGACCAGCATTCAAGAACTGATAATCATAGTTGGAGGTAATCAGGCTTAATGCGAGGTTCAGGAACAAAAACCAATACCAAGGCTCCAATATTCCGATTAATCGTAAATCCTCCGTGGATTCCAGAAAATATCTTCAACCTTTTCCCAACGCCGTAAGTAATACCGGAACAATCAAAAAGGAGGCCAAAACCATGAATTAAATTCCTTCCCAAAATTTAAAATATTATCCGGATCAATCCCCGGCTGAAAAGATAACGGCGGTTTTATTCTATTTCAAACCATTAGTTTTTGGCGTATCCATAACGCAGCAAGAATCGAAAACCAAAGTATAAATACCACTCTTCCAATCGCTGAAAACCGTCCCATTTCTTTTCCCTCGGTTTTTTTTAAATAAAAACAAATGAGATAGTTGAAAAAACAAAGCGCCATCGCGCCGAAGGCTAATAAAAGCTTGTAATAAAAATAATATAAGGAACCAATCGCTAAAAGGGTTGAAAGGCCAAAATAAAAACCCATCCAACCCCAAAGCCAGGAAATTACAAGTTTATTTATCAATGCTGAATATTTATCAGAAAAAGATTCGCCAGGTAAATATGAACCCATAATAAAAAAAAATAAATATAAAAAAATGAAACCCAAAAACATCGGCAAATAAATTATTGAGAAATGGTTATGATCTGTTAAGAAAAAAGTTGCTTCTAACCATAAAAAAAGGAAAGTCATTGCCCAAAGATTCGAAATAATCCCTGAATGCAATTTGGGTAGCCAAGTCATCATAATTGATCCTAATAAAGCGCAAATAATGATTGTAAAGAAAATAAAACCCTGAATCAATTTACCTTGATAAATATTTACCAACCCTTTAAGCAATTGAAACCCATGACTATCCTGACAAATAGGCGCAGTTAGCAAATAAAGTAAATATAGAAACAACGTCATGATAATGAAAAGAATAATTTGGAAACTAAATTTGATTTTTTCAATCACAAATGCCTACCTTAAGACAGAAATAATCTAAAATGGTTTTCCGTCTTCTCCCCGGAGAATATAAAAAGGAAGAAATTCTTAAATGCATTGTGGCATAAGAGTTCTAGCTTGTGAAGGGTGTTCCACAGCAACTATGCGCCTTCTTCTATACCACAACCATATCCCCACATTAGAACGTCATTTGATCGAGTAAATAAAATTGGTTGATAAATTCCCAAAAGAAAAATGAATCAGATAAATATTGGCTCTTCTCCCACTTATATATAATTTATATTTGGGGAAGAGGAAGACTTTATAAAAATCATAGTCCGTCAACTTCTCGTAATTAGTTTTTAGAAATCCTAAATCTTTCCTTTTCTTCATTCCAAATAAGTTATTCATATTTTTTATAACTCATAAAAGATTTCGATATCCACCTAAGTAAAAATTTTTCCTAATAACCTCAAACCGTTCTCATCAAATTCATTAAACATTTCAGCCCGGGGAACATGACCAACCAAATTATCGAATAAATCATTTCTGGGCTTAATTTTTACAACTACATTTTCAATCGATTTGAGAAGTTCCATTAGCGCATTAGCTTTAAACTAAGTTAAGTTAGGTTGCAAGAAGCTTTGAAGCTGAAGTTTTGTTACGGTGGGTTAATCTAAATATAAAGTTTTGGCCACAGCTTTATTTCTTCGCCTTGATAAGTAGAACTTATTCTCACAATTTCCTCAGGAACGATACCTCCATAAGAATCTCTAATAATGTACCGCAAAGATACACAAAAGCCTTTAAGGTATTCACTATATCTCAGCTTCTCCCTTGCATAATGTTGCCTAATCTTCTTTCCGCATAAAAAATATTTAGATCCCTAAATCAAAAAAATTATAAAAAGAGGGAGAGTTTTACCAGGAAAAGATATAAGTTATGCGAGGGACGGTTTAAAAATTATGGCGAAAAAGATTGCAAAAAACTTGCTCGGCCAGGAGTAAAACTTTGAATAAGGTTTACAGTTTAAAGGATGAAAATAAACCTCGGCAAATACACAGGGCCTGCTAAACTTTATGAATTTCTTACAGCAATAGCATGCAATTGGATATAAAATCATAGCAAAATAAAATAAAAAAATTCTAAATCTAATATACATCATAGTATCATAATATAACGTAATATATCATAACGTTGTTTAGGTTATAATTGTATTGTTCATAACAACTTTGTTTTTTTCTTTATAAACAATCAAGGAGAAATGAAATGAAACAGAAATGGTCCAAAGAAAAAATTGTTGAAACTATAAAGGAATTGCAAAAACAAAACATTGATATATCAGCAAGCAATATTTCCAAGAACTATATCCCACTCTTTACCGCTGCTTGCTCCAGACGGTATTTCGCTAGTTGGGCCAATGCAATCAAAGCTGCAGGCATTGATTACAATTTAATATTGGAAGCAGGAAAAACGCGCCGTAGAAATAAATTAACGAAATGGTCAAAAGATCAAGTTCTTGAACTTGTTAAATCGGCTGATTCTAAAAATTTATTAACAACTTACCGGGATCGTCTTGCTCTTTATTCTGCAGCTCGTCGGGAATTTGGCAGTTGGAAACAAGCGTTAGAAGCTGCAGGTTATCGTCTGACCAAGGGATCACATAAGAATTCTAATCAAATCTTTAAAAAAGAAGAACAACCCGGTTCAATGACAAATCCCAATTTTTCGAAGGCTTCTCAAACGATTTAATAAAGGTTTTTTAAAATATTTTTTAAGACAACCTGGTCTTAATATCCTTTTGTGACCTTTTTCATATTTTTAGTGTTATTAATTTTTTTACCTTTTGATGGCCAGCTTTTTTGTTCCCATTATTTTATTATCCTCAATACTAGTAAAGACCGCTGGCAAGTTTTCTTCCAAAACTACTTATACCAGACCATTTTTTTAACTTATTAATTCCTTCGTTTGGTCTTCGTTTAAATTCGTTTTCCATACCATGGTCCCCGCTCACATCAAATATTCTTATGAAAATCGAAGTCGTTTCAAGGCAAAAAGTAACATTTACATCCCCGTCCATGGATGGGTTTGGATAACAGTAAGTTGTCCTTCCTTTAAAACAGCTTCACATGGATTATCCGCCACGATCAGATCGGCCCTTCTATCGCCATTTAGGTCACCAAACTTTATATCAGCTGGGAAGAATCCATCCGGCAAGTCGATTGATTATGATAGGTCAAATAATGGGATATCAAGGATCACTTTTTTTGAAGTCATTGTTAATATTTGAATTTCATTTGAGGGTACCTCTATAAATTGCTGTTCCCCTTCTCCCTAGAGGGGAGAAGGATGGGATGAGGGTAGAAATAGCGAGGTTTTTTACCCCTCACCCTACCCTCGCCCTCAAGGGGCGAGGGCTTAAATGGATTTTTAGAGGTTCCCTTGAGTCAAGATATGAAGTCACAATCTCATTATAGCCATCCCATTTAAATCCCCTGAAGCTATTCGGGTTGGTCCTGCATGAACAGTAAAATCGGTTCTTTTCCCAAGTCTCTCCCCCTTAACATTAAATATGGAAATACAATTCGAATCATAATTAGACACTATAACAATTGGTTTTCCATTTGTTTTAGTTAAGCTTGCGCAAATACCTACCGGCATGTTCAATGTTTGTTTTTCATCGATTTTTCTGAATTTTCCGTTTTCATTGCAGAATACGTATGCCGAATTCACGGAGTAAGTGCAACACTTCGCCGGAAGACTTCCGCCGGAGTTTTAAAGCCCAAACATTTCCTGGGCCTGTTATTGAGCCATCTTTCTATGGTCCTGAATTCTTTGAAGGACACTTTAGCAAGATCAGTCTTTTTAGGCAAATGGCGGCGGACAAGACCGATAGTATTTTCCACCGTACCTTTTTCCCAACTGTGGAAAGGGGCGCAGAAAAAGGATTTTGTACCAAGCACGTGGTTGGTTTCCAAGTGGTTGGTGTTTTCGGTTCCGTTGTCATAGGTCAGACTCAGGCGGGCGTCTTGAGGGAAGCGGCATAAAGCGCGGTTGAGGCTATGACTCATTTGGCGAGCGGTCTTTCGTTTGAGCTTTCCCAACTTGGAAAAACGGCTTTGACGCTCGACGAGAGCCCGCATAGCCACTTTACTCTGACGAGAGACCATGGTGTCGGTTTCCCAATGGCCGAATTGCTTGCGTTGATTGGCGATCTCGGAGCGCTTATCGATGGAAACACGGCCTGGGATATGGTTTTTGGCGTGCTTACGGCTATGGCCAAATGAGAATCGTCGCCGGTGGTGTCGAACTAGGCAAGGAATCAGCTCAGTGGCTTCAGCATAAACCCACTGATAGATAGCTTCAGGACCAATGGTTTGCTTAGGCCGTAGGTGACCTAATCGACCTGAAATGAGTTCTGGAGACCAGCCTCGTTTCAATTGACGACGGACGTAGGCACGAATTCGTTTTGTTTTCAGGCGTAAACGGCGTGCTCGTTGTTGGTTGCGGTCAACATACCGTTGATGGGCTCGATGAGAAAGATAATAACCAGAACGGATAGGGGGAGCATTGCGCTTGAGTTCCCTGGAGAGGGTGGAAGGAGACCTCTTCAAGGCGCGTGAAATTGCTCGAAGGCTAAGACCCTTTCCTTTCAAGACGGATAAATGATCTCTTTCTTCAACGCTTAAATGCTTGTATTTCTTTTTCATAGCCGCATATCCTATTCATGCGGCCTTCTTCAGACACTAAGTGTTGCACTTACTTATGGAACTCGGGTATATTAAATTCAAGTAATAACATGTAACAAGGATATTTTGACGTCCATCATTAGAAAGATCTAAGGCACCAACGCCTCGATGGCTCAAACTCGTTTTAATATTAGAAAGCCATTGCAATCCATTGGAACCCGGAGAATAAATTCGTACTATTGAATTAAAGGAACCTCTAAAAATTCATTGTAAAGAGACAGCTAAATCGGTACAAGGAAGAATCAGCGCATGAAGTGCTGAAAAATTCCAGTAATGAGGCGCTACTGATGGGGCAAACCGGATTTTTTGATCTGGAGAATCGTCTGAAATCGCTGGATGAGATAGGCGATCCACTGATGACATTGAATCGGGTGATTCCTTGGGAGTAATTTCGGGGACTTCTGCGAAAAGCTTTACGCGACAAAGAACGAAAAAGTGAGGCCGGACGACGGCCGTATGATGAAGTTTTGATGTTCAAGGTGCTGGTTCTGCAGGCGTTGTACAACCTGGCGGATGAAAAGACCCAGTTTTACATTCAAGACCACTTGAGCTTCATGCGTTTTCTGGGACTAGGAATGGATGGGAAAGTGCCGGATGAGAAAACCATCTGGTGGTATCGGGATACATTAGCCCAAGGTTGGTGGATTGACCGATTGTTCAAGAAGTTCAACGGTTGCTTGGATGAGGCCGGTTTAAAAGCCCAAGAAGGCTAAATCATTGACGCGTCCATCGTAGAGGTGCCCCGGCAGCGGAACAGCAAGGGTGAAAACGACCAGATTAAGAAGGATGAAACGCCGGAGGGATGGAAAAAAGAGCCCAACAAATTGCGGCAAAAAGACGTGGACGCGAAATGGGTCAAAAAGAACGATGTGAACCATTATGGATACAAGAACCATATCAATGTGGATAAGAAATATAAGCTGATAAGGAAGTTTGAGGTCACGGCAGCCTCGGTGCATGACAGCGAAGTGTTTGAGGAGATTTTGGACGGAAATAATCGAAAGAAGATATGGGCGGACAGCGCATACCGGTCGGGTAAGAAGAGCAAGTCTCTAAAGCGTAAAGGATACGATATTCAGACCCATTACAAATCCAACAGAAACCATCCTTTAACGAAGTCCCAAGAGAAGATGAACAAAATCAGGTCAAAGACGAGAGTACGGGTGGAACATGTATTTGGGCACATGGAAGTGGCGATGGGAGGAAACTGGCTGAGAGTGGTAGGTAAGGTCAGGTCGAGGATGAAGATCGGCATGAGAAACTTAGCCTACAATATGCATCGATTTACGTACTTGATGGGACGAATGCATCCCGGGATAGAGAAGGCATAAATTTCAAGGACATTGGAAGCTGGAAAGAAGTACTGAAGGGAAAAAAAGTCCCAGAGAGAAAAAAATCTCTCTCGAAACCGAGAATTAAAGGCTATTCAACCGCCTTGGACGGCCTAGAAAATCCCGAACTGCAATTTTTAGAGGTTCCCTAAATTTTAAGTTTCGGTTTACTATTAAAACCGTAAAGCTAATGCGAATGTTGGTCGAGATTGATCAAAATAAGCTATGGGTTTTAAATTATGTTCATCATCATAATCCTTGGCTGCAGTAGGAGCATGAGCCATATCTACTATCCATAAAGCCGTAAAAGCGATAACCCCACCCCAAATTAAATTGGTTCCAACCTCTTTTGCGTTACTGGGATCGCCTAGATAACCACCTGAAAATGTCTTAGTATCAGATTTTATTAAAGCTCCTAATCCAACCGATAGGACTGAAATGACTTCACCAGTCAATAAAACATCGCCCGTCAAATGATCTTCGGCATAAAAATGGCCATAACCATGAATAAGAAGCCCTGGAAAAAAGGCTAACAAAAAAGCTTTATTGGGATCTTTATAAAAATAATTCTGGTGATTGGTTTCAAGGCTTCCTGATAAACCAGTATCTGAACTTTGGGCAAATGTTTTTGACGTCGAAAATAGAATAAGAACTGCGAAAAATAAGCTTAGATGACTTTTCTTATTTATTTTCATAATATTAAGTCCATTTTACGAAATTGAAGGAAACAGGTCAAAAGAAAATTAAGGGTTATACGATTTTCTTTAACCAAGAAATCTTTTCCTTGTACTAGACAGAAATAGCTGTTACTTCTTTCTGCTTTTTCTTTTCGTTTCCTTTAGAGGAAACTTCTGTTGAAGAGACTGTTTCTTTTTTACCTTTTTTGTCCGCCTTAGTTTCTTTTGTTATTTCAACAATAGGTCGATCAACCAATTCCAAAAAAACCATATCCGCACCATCCCCAGCCCTAAAACCCAACTTAAGGATCCTAGTATAGCCCCCTTTTCTTTCCGCATAACGGTAAACCAGGGTTTTATACAATTTATTAACAACATCTCTTTCACGTACAAACCCTAATACTCTTCGCTTTGAAGCCAAAGTTTCCTTCTTGGCAAAAGTTATCATTTTTTCAGCATAGCGTCGAACTTCTTTTGCCCTTATTTTGGTTGTTTTAATTCGTTCATGTTTAAGAAGCGAAGTAACCATGTTCCTAATTAAGGCCCTACGGTGAGCTGGTTGTACACCTAAATGTCCATGATGAGCACTATGTCTCATTTTTTCTCCTAGATTCGCTTCAGTTTAAACGTTTGATTCAACTCGGGGTAAAGAGACCGGCTTTCCTTTGGCTAAAATCGAATCGACATCCATTCCAAAAGAAAGGCCCATTCCGCTTAATATTTCTTTAATTTCGTTAAGAGATTTTCTGCCAAAGTTTTTGTATTTCAGCATATCTGATTCGGTCTTACGCACCAAATCGCCGATTGTTTTAATACTCGCTGTCTTTAAACAATTGGCAGAACGGACTGACAATTCTAATTCCTCTACGCTTTCATTTAATAATTCACGTAAACGTTCTTCTTCTTCGCTTACAGAATCATCTTGTTGAATAGGTTCTTCTTCAAAATTAATGAATATCTGAAGGGAATCACGCAAGATTTTCGAAGCATGTGCAAGAGCATCTTCCGGATGAATCCTTCCATCTGTCCAAATTTCAATAATAAGTTTATCATAATCGGTAATCTGTCCAATGCGAGCCGATTCGACCGAATATTTAACTTGAACTACTGGTGTAAAAATAGAATCTATAGGAATAACTCCTATCGATTGTCCCTCCCTTTTATTTCGTTCGGCTGGTGCGTAGCCGCGTCCTTCGGATACTTCGATCTCAATATCCAAAGCGGCATCTTCTTCTGTTAAAGTCGCCAAATGTAATTGTGGATTTAATATCTCAATATCACCATCAGTCTGTATATCTGCCGCCACTACATTTCTTTCTCCCTTAACAAATAATCGTAAAACTTTTGAACCTGAATTAAAAAGTTTTATTTTTAATTCTTTTAAATTTAAAATAATTTCCGTTGTATCTTCAACCACTCCGGGGATAGAAGAAAACTCATGTGAAACACCCTGAAACTTTACAGATGTAACTGCGGCACCAGTAATCGAGGATAATAAAATTCTCCGAAGAGAATTTCCCACCGATTGCCCATATCCTCTTTCAAAAGGTTCCGCTATGAATTTGCCATAAGTCGGAGTAAGACTTTCTTTTTCATAATCTAAAAATTTCGGAATTTGAACGTTTCCGATTTGCATAATGCCTCCCGCAAGAATAGTCCCATGGGACTTTTTTTAGTTACCAATTACTTTGAGTATAATTCAACAATGAGTTGTTCTTGAATTGGTAGCGCGATCTCCTCTTTAGTCGGAATTTTTTTAAAAATTCCAGAAAACGATCCAGCATCCACTTCTAGCCATTCAGGAACGTTCTTTTTTTGAAGTGTTTCCAATGAACGCTTAATAACTACATTCTCTTTATACTTATCTAAAATGGAAATCTTATCCCCAGCCTTTAAAAGGTAAGAAGGTATATCAACTTTTTTCCCATTCACCAAAACCATTCCATGACGAACTACCTGACGGGCTTGGTACCGAGATTCAGCAAACCCCAATCGATAGATGGTGTTATCCAAACGTTGTTCTAATAATTGCAACAATGTTTCACCAGTAACTCCTTTCTTTCTAGAGGCCATTGAAAAATATCTTCTAAATTGCTTTTCATATAAACCATATATTCTTTTAACCTTTTGTTTTTCACGTAATTGTAGCCCATATTCAGTATCTTTGCGCCGTTTTTGTCCGTGCTGGCCAGGGGCATATCCTCTTCTTTCGAAAGCACATTTTTCGGTATCACAACGATTTCCCTTCAAATAAAGCTTCATTCCTTCACGCCGACAAATTCGACATACGGATTGATCACTCATTCAATTCTCCTTTAAACCCGTCTACGTTTAGGCGGTCTGCATCCATTATGGGGTACCGGAGTAACATCCTTGATTAAGGAAATCTGTAATCCGCTTGTCTGAATTGCACGAATGGCCGCTTCTCGACCCGAACCAGGACCTTTGACATATACTTCTACAGATTTCATTCCAGCATCAACAGCCTTTTTCCCAGCGGCTTCAGCAGCAACTTGAGCAGAAAATGGAGTTGATTTCCGGCTTCCCTTGAAATTCATTAATCCAGCAGAAGACCAAACAATAACATTTCCTTTTGCGTCAGTTACTGTCACCAGTGTATTATTAAAAGTGCATTGGATATGAACCACGCCGTTTCTTGGTGCTTTTTTACCTTTTTTTACCGTTGATGCAACAGATGTTTTTTCATTTCCTTCTATTTTTATTTCTTTCTCTTCAACATTTTCAGGTTTTTCAGCCACTTATTTCTCCTCAATTAAAATTTAATGTAAAAAGTTAATTTATTCTTCTTTTTTTCGCCCACTTCCAACTGTCTTTCTAGGTCCTTTACGTGTTCTAGAATTAGTTTTGGTTCGCTGACCCCGGACAGGAAGACCCTTTCTATGACGCAAACCACGGTATGTTCCGATATCAATTAATCTTTTGATATTCATGGATATTTCTCTTCTTAAATCGCCTTCCACTTTAATGTTATTCACATTAATAACATTCTGAATTCGGGCAACCTCATCATCTTTAAGATTTTTCACTCTAATATCAGGATTAACATTGGCCTTAATCAAAATTTCCTTTGAAAGTGCCAAACCTATGCCATAAACATACGTTAAAGCAACCTCCATGCGCTTTTCTTTTGGTAAATCCACACCCGAAATTCGTGCCATATGTATTTACTCCTTTTTAACCTTGCCGTTGTTTATGTTTCGGATTAGTGCATATGACCCTAATAACACGTTTACGTCGAATAACTTTGCACTTGTCGCAAATGGGCTTAACAGATGATCGAACTTTCATTCTCTAGCCTTCCTTTTTTCTCTACAAAATTCATTTAAATCGATAAGTTATACGCCCTCGACTCAAATCATATGGTGATAACTCAACTGTAACTCGATCACCCGGTAGTATTCGGATAAAATTCATTCGCATCTTCCCAGACACATGGGCTAAAACTACATGTTTATTTTCCAGTTCAACCCTAAAACTAGCATTAGGAAGAGCTTCAATAACTGTACCCTCTATTGAAATAGCTTCTTCTTTAGCCATACTTCTCCGTCCCCTTTAATGGGGTTATATCCGCGTCAAGTTCTCTGTACCATTCACTCCCACCGAAATGGTATCTTCAAAATGGGCGGAAAATTTACCATCTTTAGTAACAACTGTCCAGCCGTCATCTAAAATCTGAACTTCTTCAGAACCCATATTTACCATGGGTTCTAGGGCAAGACACATACCAACCACGATAGGTGGCCCTTGGTGGGGCACACCATAATTAGGAACTTGGGGTTCTTCATGCATAGCCTGTCCAATGCCATGCCCCACATAATCTTTCACTATTGAAAAACCATTTTTTTCAACGAAATTCTGTATTGTAAAACCTATATCAGAAATTCTATTTCCTTCTCGGCATTTTTCGATACCTTTATCTAAAGCAGAAAAAGTTATTCCGAGAAGCAATTTTACTTCTGGCGTAACTCTCCCGACTGCAAAAGTACGAGCAGAATCTCCACAGTAACCTTTATAAAACGCGCCTATGTCAATTCCGACAATATCCCCTTCCACTAAAACTCGAGACCCTGGGACGCCATGAACAACTTGTTCATTGATCGATGTACAAATAGTCGCAGGATAACCGTGATATCCCAAAAAAGCCGGAGTACAACTATTTTTTATGATGAAATCATAAGCATACTTATTTAACTCAAAAGTTGTAATACCTGGTTTAATTAGTTCTTGAAGTTTTTGAAGTGCCTCCCCAACAACACGACCACTGATTCTCATAAACTTCAATTCAGACTCTGACTTGATTGTAATCACTACTCCTTTATCTCTTTCTTCAACACAGCAAATATTTGAGTTAAAGAATTATTAAGATCTCCGTCACAAAGAACCTTTTTTAATAACTTTTTTTTTTCATAATAATTTATCAATGGATCTGTATCCTTTTTATAAACAGTTAAGCGATTTTTAATTGTTTCCGGTCGATCATCTGGTCGTTGAATTAATTCTTTCCCGCATTTATCACAAATCCCGTCCATTTTTGGTTTCATAGTTTCAATGTTAAAAGTTGAATTACAATTAGGGCAAACACGCCTACCAGTTAACCGTCTTATAAGAATATTTTGATTTACTTCGATCTTTAAAACAACGTCTAATCGGATATTTTCCATAATTAAAATATCATCAAGAATTTTTGCTTGAGACACGTTTCTTGGAAAACCATCTAAGATGAAACCTTTGATAGCATCGGGTTGTTTAATCCGTTCTTTAATGATTCCGATTACAATCGAATCTGGTACTAATTCTCCTTTTTTCATAAATTCTTGGGCTTGAAAACCCCATGCCGTTTCACTCTTGACTGAGGTTCGCAATATATCACCGGTTGAAATTTGGGGAATCCTGTATTTTTTCATGATTTCTGCTGAATAGGTTCCTTTTCCTGCTCCAGGTTCTCCTAAAATTAAAATCCGCATTAAAAAGCGCTCCGCCCTTTTAACCTGCCTTTCTTCATAAAGCCATCGTAATGTCTCATCAATAAATGTGATTCAATCTGTTTCATGGTGTCTAAAGCAACTCCAACAATGATTAATAGAGACGTACCGCCAAAGTAAATGGGAATATTAAGATTCCTGGTTAAAACATCCGGAGCCACTGCAACCACACAAACCGCTAGTGCTCCCCAAATAGTAATTCGAGTTAAGGTTCTATCGATAAATTCAGCCGTTGGTTGTCCGGGCCGGATTCCCGGAATGAAGCCACCGTACTTTTTCATATTTTCGGAAAGATCTGTTGGATTAAATGCAATAGCAGTATAAAAATAACAGAAGAAGACAATTAAACCAGAATACAAAACATAATAAAAAAAAGCCCCAGGAGATAAATTCCGAATAATTAAATCCATAATATTATAGAGCCACCCATTCACTTCAGAAGTAACAGGTGGAAGGGATTGAATGTATTTAGCTGCTGAAGCAGGAAATACCAAAATAGAAGATGCAAAAATAACGGCAATTACTCCGGAATAATCCACTTTTAATGGTAACTGAGTTGATTGGCCTTTGAACACCTGTCTTCCTACAACTCGAGTAGCATACTGGACTGGAATTTTACGTGCACCTTGCTGAAGAATCACAATGAAGGCAATTGTTGCAATCGAAAATAGTGCGAAAAAAAGAAATGAAAAGAGACTTACTTGTCCGATTTTAAAAAGTCTAAAAGTAGCGGCTAATTCTCCAGGAAGACCGGCTACGATGCCTGCGAATATGATTAAAGAAATCCCATTTCCTATCCCATATTCGGTGATTTGCTCTCCCAACCACATTATAAATATGGTTCCTGTTGTTAAAGCTAAAACTGTCATAATCTGAAAACCAAAACCCCAATGATATACAAAGCTTTCACCCAAACTCCGTAACAAGTAAGTTGTACCTGTTCCCTGTACAATACAAAGGGCCACTGTACCAATTCGAGTATATTGAGTTATTTTACGGCGGCCGGTTTCACCTTCTTTAGAAAGCTTTTCAAGTGTTGGGATTACAGCCGTTAAAAGTTGAAGAATAATGGACATGCTAATATATGGCATTACACCAAGCGCAAAAATAGAAGATTGTTTTAATGCGCCGCCTGAAAAAAGGTTTAAAAAACCTAATATACCATTACCCTGACTTTTAAAAAAATTTGATAAAACGCTAACGTTAACACCAGGAATAGGTATATGAATTCCAATTCGGTAAACCAATAAAATACCAAAGGTAAACAAAACACGAGATTTTAACTCTGGAACTCTAAAAATATTGGTAAAAGCAGAAAACACTTACAATACCTCCACAGTTCCGCCAGCTGTCTTTATTTTTTCTATAGCCGATGCACTAAAAGCATGTGCCTTGACATTTATTTTATTTTTTATTTCCCCGTTGCCCAAAACTTTTACCTTCTTGGGATCATTAATAAGACCTCTTTGCTCCATTTCTACTGGAGTAACGGTAATGCCGTTTTCAAAAATGGATAACTGTTCCAAATTAACAATACAATATTGAGACATTCTTCGTGATTTGAATCCTCGAATTGGAAGTCGGCGATAGACCGGAGTTTGCCCACCTTCAAATCCTGCACGAACTCCGCCACCCGTTCTTGAATTTTGTCCTTTATTACCCCTAGTAGCAGTCTTTCCATGTCCGGAACCAGGGCCTTTTCCTACAATCTTGCATCTTTTTGTAGCCCCGTGGGTTGGTTTTAAATCATCTATTTTCATTTTTTCAACCTTCTCACTTTTTAATTTCAATCAAATAACCAATTTTACTTACCATCCCTCGAATTACCGGTGTATCCGGCTTAACAATGATTTGTCGTATTCTTTGGAGGCCTAATGCTTTTGCAATTCGGACGTGTTTTGGAAAACGGCCATTTAAGCTTTTTATCAATTGAATTTTAATCTCGTTCATGATTTTTCTATCCCGGTCATTCCTTCAATAGCCTTTCCTCTCAATGCAGCGACTGTATCCGGTGAATGCATATTGCTAAGGCCATTCAATGCCGCCTGAACTACATTAAAAACATTATCTGAACGGATTGATTTTGTTAACACATCATGTATACCTGCTAATTCGCAAACAGCCCTTACACCGCCTCCAGCGATAATACCTGTTCCAGGGGCTGCAGGTTTCAAAAGAACACGGGAAGCTTTAAAAATCCCGACAATTTCGTGATATAGGGTAAAACCCTTTAAAGGAACTTTAATTAGATTTTTCTTTGCATCCTCTACTGCTTTACGAATCGCATCTGGAACCTCACTGGCTTTCCCCATTCCAATGCCAACAAACCCATGCCCATCCCCGACTACGACTAAGACGGAAAAGCTAAACCTTCGTCCACCTTTAACCACTTTAGCAACGCGATTAATGTGAATAACTTTTTCCTTTAGGTCGAGCTTTGATGCGTCTATTCTTGCCATAAATTTCCTTAACGTTAGAATTGAAGTCCTTTAGCACGGGCTGCATCTGCCAATGCCTTTATGCGTCCATGGAAAAGATAACCGCCTCTGTCGAAAACTACTTGAGTGACAGATTTCTCCTTCGCCAGAATGGCTATTTGCTCCCCAACCATTTTCGCCGCTTCGACGTTCCCGCCCTTTTTTATTTTCCCGCGAAGATTTTTATCATAACTAGCTGAAGCGACCAGTGTAATACCCCTAGTATCATCGATAATTTGAGCTGTAATATTTTTAGCGCCTCGATGCACTACCAAACGCGGCCGTTCAAGTGATCCAAACACTTTTTTTCGAATTCGTAGATGGCGGTGGATTCGAGAAGCTTTTTGTAGTTCCGATGGCATCTGTGACCCCTATTCCCTTATTTCGCACCCTCTGTTTTTCCAGTGGCTCCTGTTTTTCCTACTTTCTTTCTAACATATTCGCCCAAATAGCGGACACCTGTTCCTTTATAAACTTCAGGAGGTTTTGCTTGCCGAATTTTCGCCGCTGTCTCACCCACTAAATACTTGTCAATACCTTTAACCGTTAATAATGTTTGTTTTTCAATATCCACGGAAACACCTTTAGGCAACTCCAATAAGACCGGATGGCTAAATCCTAAAGACATGTTTAATTTCCCTTTTTCCAATGCTGCTCGATAACCCACACCCTGAATTTCAAGCTTTTTTTCAAAACCGGCCGAAACTCCTAGAACCATGTTTTTAATCAATGCATTAGTCAAACCTTGTCGAGCGTTCAATACCTTTAAATCGGCATTATTTTTATCATCAACTGAAACAAGTATATGTTTTTCATTAACATCAACTTTTATTCCCGGCACCAATTCAAGTGTTAAAATGCCTTTAGATCCTTCCACGATCACTTTCTTTCCCTCAATTTTGACTTTGACTCCGGAAGGTATTTCAATTGTTTTTTTGGCGATTCGCGCCATAAAATCTCCCTTTAAAATTGGATCTTTAATGAACCAAGCAAAGAACTTCGCCGCCGACACCCTGCTGACGGGCTTGTTGATCTGTTAAAATCCCTTTAGAAGTAGAAAGAATGGCGATTCCCATGCCGCCAATTACTTTGGGGACCCGCATTCTTTCAGTGTAATACCGCCTTCCTGAACGGCTAACGCGACTTATAGTAGAAATGACCCTTTCTCGATTATCGCCATATTTCATTATGATTCGAATCAATGAAGGCCTTCCCTTTTCCTCGACGACTTTATAATTTTTTATAAAACCTTCCTCCGAAAGGATGCGGGAAATTTCAAGTTTTAATTTAGAAAACGGAATATCAACCTTTTCCTTATAGGTATGATTGGCGTTACGTATTCTTGTCAACATATCAGCTATTGGATCAGTCATTGACATAATTAAGTCACTCCTCTTACCAACTAGCTTTCACTACCCCTGGTATTTTTCCTTCGCCCGCAAGGTTACGAAAACAAATTCTGCACATCCCAAAACGCCTTAAATAACCTCGAGGACGCCCGCATAGGTTACACCGATGATAAGCACGCACTTTAAATTTGGGTGTCAGTTTTTGTTTATTAATCAAACATTTTTTTGCCATGAAATCTCCTAGTTCCTAAAAGGCATACCGAGTAAACTTAATAATTCTTTTGCTTGTGTGTCGTCCCGGGTCGAAGTTGTAAAAGTTATATCCATTCCATGGATGGATTGAACGTTATCAAAATTAATTTCTTGAAAAATAATTTGCTCCTTCAAACCAAGGGTATAATTCCCTCTCCCATCAAAAGATCTTGTCGGGACACCACGAAAATCTCGGATTCTAGGTAACGCCACCATAAAAAGCCTTTCCATAAAATGATACATTCGTTCACCCCTCAATGTCACTTTAGCGCCCAATGGTTGATTAGCTCGAAGTTTGAAATTTGATATTGCCTTTTTAGAACGAGTAATGGCAGGTTTTTGTCCGCTAATGAGTTTTAACTCATCAACCGCAATATCAAGCAATTTGATGTTGTTTTCCGATGCGGCTTTCCCAATACAAATATTGATAACTATTTTTTCTACTTTTGGAACTTTCATAATATTTTTAATGTTGAACTTCTTCATTAATGCAGGGATTATTTCTTTATCATATTTTTCTTTAATGATCGTTGTTTTCATCTTATTTTTCCCTATCCAATATTTCGCCGCATTTTCTACAAATTCTTACTGTCGTGGCCTCATTTAATCTCTTGTGTCCAATTCGGGTTGGTTTTCCACACTTTGTGCAAATCACTTGTAAGTTAGAAATATGTACAGGCGATTCTTTTTCCATTATTCCGCCCTGAGGCATTTGTTGATTGGGTCGGGTATGTCGCTTAACCATATTAATTTTTTCAATTAGAGCTTTATTTTTTGTTGGAAATAATCGAATAATCCTGCCCTTTTTTCCTCTGTCTTTTCCGGTTAAAACCAATACTGTGTCATCCCGATGAACATGCATGGTCTACAAAACCTCCGGAGCTAAAGATATTATTTTCATAAAATTTTTTTCTCTCAATTCTCTAGTAACCGGGCCGAATATACGAGTACCACGAGGATTCAATTGATCGTTAATAATGACAGCCGCATTTTCATCAAAACGGATATTTGACCCATCTGGGCGGGAATAAACACGTTTTTGCCGAACCACAACAGCTCTTACCACTTCACTTTTTTTTACCCCCGCCCCTGGAATTGCCTCTTTCACGGCAGCAACAATAATATCTCCAATGGAAGCATACCTTCTCTTAGTTCCACCAAGAACATGAATACACATTATTTTTGTAGCCCCACTGTTATCCGCCACAGTCAGCATTGTTTGAGGCATAATCATATTATTGCCTCCTGAACTTCCACTGCCTTTTTTAGTATTTTTACTAACCGCCAATGTTTTTCGGCGCTAATGGGCCGTGTTTCAGCTATGAGTATTATGTCACCTTTATTTGTTTCATTTTTCGGGTCATGAATTTTAAATTTACTTCGCTTTCGAACTAATTTTTTATAAAAAGAATGTTTAATTATACCCTCAATAAAAACTACCGCCGTCTTATCCATATTCCGGCTTAAAACTACTGCTTTTTTTAACCGAAGATCTTTACGCTCTATTTTCGTTTTCATCTAAGGCTTAACTCCTTTCAATTCTTCAGTCCTTTTTCTTTAACTCGTAGGATGGTTTTTAAACGAGCTACTTGCCGCCTTGCTTCTCGAATCTTCATAGGATTTTCTAATTGTTTCGTGGATAGCTGTATCTTCAGGTTGAAAAGTTCCTCTTCCTTGGAAATCAACTGTTGTTTCAATTGTTCGATATTCAAATCACGTATTTCTTTTATTTTCATGAGAGTCCCCCAACATCAATCCTTTTAATATATCGTGTTTTTACTGGAAGTTTATGTGTAGCAAGCTCAAAAGCTTCACGAACAATAGGCTCTGGGCATCCACTTACTTCAAATAATATTCGTCCGGGTTTTACTACCGCGGACCAATGATCAGGCGCTCCTTTTCCTCCACCCATTCGTACTTCAGCAGGTTTTCGTGTTATGGGTTTATCAGGGAAAATGCGTACCCACAACTTTCCGACCCGTTTCATATGCCGGTTGATCGCAACTCGGGCAGCTTCAATTTGACGATCTGTTATATAACTTGCACTTTCTGATTTTAATGCGTACTCTCCGAATGCGAATGAAAAACCGTTTTTTGTTTTCCCCCTCATCCGCCCCTTCATAGTTTTTCGATATTTAACACGTTTAGGCATCAACATAATATTATTCCTTAATTATTAATTTGGCTGGGTCGCGATTAGAAAGTTTCCGATCTTTCCCGACCGGTTTGGACTTGTTCATGGAAGCTTCTTCAGCAAATTTATCTTTGGTTCCAAAAATCTCACGTTTAAAAACCCAACACTTCACACCAATTGTTCCAAAAGTCGTATTTGCCACAGAAATTCCAAAGTCAATATCAGCTCGTAAGGTATGAAGAGGCACACGACCTTCCCGGTACCATTCTGTTCTGGCAATCTCCGCCCCTGCCAAGCGACCAGAACACATTATTTTTATACCTTTGGCACCTCCATCCAATGCACTTTGTATGCATTTTTTCATTGCTCTTCGAAATGCAACCCTTTTTTCAAGCTGCCCTGCCACGTTTTCTGCTATCAATTGGGCATTGGTTTCAGGATGTTTTTCCTCATTTATATTTATACGAACTTCCTTTTTGGTGAATCCCTGCAACTCTTCTTTCAATTTATCAACTTCTGAGCCTTTCTTTCCAATAACAATACCGGGACGGGAAGCAAAAATATCCACTTCAACCATTTCACCCTTTCGCTTTAATAAAACTTTTGCGATTCCAGCGTGTTTCAGCCGCAATTTGACAAATTGGCGTATTTCGATGTCTTCAAGAAGGGTGGTTGTATAATTTTTCTTCTTAGCGATAAACCACAATGAGTCCCATTCTTTAATAATCCCAATCCTTAAACCAATCGGATTAATTTTCTGTCCCAAAGGAAGCTCCTTAATTATTTATATCAGTTATTGCTTTCATCTGAGACTATGACTTGGATATGGCTTGTCCTTTTATGAATCAAACTAGCCCTACCCATGGCTCGTGGTATAAACCGTCGAACATTTTGCATCATGGGGCCGCCATCGACTTGAATTGATTTAATAAAAAGTTTATCCACATCAATTCTCGTTTTTTGGCCTGCATTAGAAACGGCGGCTTTAATAATCTTTGCAACTTCACCCGCCGCCTTTTTTTTGGTGAATGCTAAAATGTTCAATGCCTCAACAACTGTTTTTTTCCGGATTAAATTAACAACTTGTCGAGCTTTCCGAGGAGTTAACCTCGTGAATCTGGAAATCGCTTTTGCTTGCATTAAAAAACCTCACTTAAAATCATTTTCACTTTAATGCTATAGCCTTTTCAGATTTAACTACCCCATGAGCCTTAAAGGTACGGGTTGGAGAAAATTCACCCAATTTATGCCCTACCATGTTTTCTGTAATAAAAACAGGAATGAATTTTTTTCCATTATGAATTGCAAAGGTATGTCCAACCATTTCCGGATGAATTGAAGACCTTCGATAATATGTTTTTATTACCTTTTTGTCTCCAACCCTATTCATTTTTTGGACAAGTTTTAAAAGCTTTTCTGTTACATAAGGCCCTTTTTTTAATGATCTTCCCATTTTTCCAACCCCTTAATAAATATTACTTTCTATGTTTAAGAATGAATTTTTCAGTATGTTTGTTTTTACGGGTTTTATAACCTTTTGTTGGTTTACCCCAAGGTGTAGTTGGATGACGTCCTCCAGAAGACTTCCCCTCTCCACCACCCATTGGATGGCCATCACCGGGACGCATCACCACACCACGTGATTGGGGCCTTTCGCCCATCCATCTCATTCTTCCTGCTTTTCCAATGCTTACGTTAATATGCTCAAGATTCCCCACCTGCCCAATCGATGCATTACACTCAATATGAATCTTACGAATTTCTCCCGAGGGTAATTTTATAGTTGCATAACTACCTTCCCGCGCCATTAATTGTGCGACAGCACCAGCAGATCGTACCAACTGACCGCCTTTGCCAGGCTTGATTTCAATATTATGAATCATGGTACCTAATGGAATATCTTTCAACTTCATCGAATATCCCGGTTTAATATCTGCTCCAGATCCGGAAAATATCTGGTCCCCTTCTTTCAAACCTTCGGGAGCAATAATATATTTTTTCACACCATCGGCGTACTGGACCAAAGCAATTCTGGAGGTTCGATTAGGGTCATATTCCAAAGCCAATACTTTCCCTTGCATCCCAGACTTAACACGTTCAAAATCGACCAAACGATATCTACGTTTATGTCCTGCGCCCCGGTGCCTGCTGGTGATACGGCCATATATATTTCGGCCACCAGTTTTATTTAGTGAAACAGTAAGTGTTTTTTCAGGCCTTTTTTTGGTTAAATTTTCGCCAATTACTGCCGTCATTGCCCGACGGCCTGGAGAAGTTGGTTTATAAAGTCGGATGGACATGATTATGCCCCTTCGAAGAATTCTAATTTTTGACCGGGTTTTAGTGTAACAATCGCTTTTTTCCAGCGAAAAGGCTTCGATAGATTTTTTCCAAAACGCCGAATTTTACCCGAAAGCTTCGTTGTGTTTACCTTTAGTACATTTATTTTTTCTTTTTTAAATATATTTTCCACAGCTTCTTTTATTTCTTTTTTTGTCGAATTAGGATGAACCTCAAAACAATATTTTCCTTTTTCTCGAAGAGCCGTGGTTCTCTCGGTAATCAGAGGCCGAATAATAACCTCTTCTTTCTTTTTCATATATCCCTCTCATGAGAATTTAAACGAATCATTTTATTTAATGATTCCTTCGTTAATACCACTACATCATGATTAATCACTTCATAAATATTCAGGTTTCCATTTGAAAGAACCGTAGCCGTTGGAAGATTTCTAAAACTATTAAAAGTAGATTTGTTCGAATGCTCCAAAACAATCAGACACTTTTGACCAAACACCCCTAGATTTTTCAAAATACCTATAGCATGCTTAGTTTTAGGCGAATCAAAATATATATTTTCCACCACAATAACTTTGCCCTGGGCCGCCTTGTCAGAAAGTGATTCTGCAAGGCACTGGCGCTTCATTTTCTTAGACAAACCAAGGGAGTAATCTCTTGGTTTTGGTCCATGGGCTACACCCCCCCCAACAAATTGGACAGCCCGAATCGAACCTTGGCGTGCATTACCAGTTCCTTTTTGTTTAAAAGGCTTTTTTCCACCACCTGAAACTTCACCTTTCCTCTTGGTCTTAACAGTGCCTAACCTCTGGTTTGACAAATAAGTTGTCACACCCCGCCATAAATGGTGAACTCTCGGCTTCAAACCAAACAATTTTTCCGGTAAATCAATTTGATCCATAGATTGTCCATTCAAGTTGTAAACTGTCGCTTTAGGCATAAATTATCACCTTACTTTTTTATACTAGGACGAACCATTACCGTACCGCCACATGCACCCGGAACCGCGCCTATGACGAATAATAAATGGTTATCCATGTCAACTTTAACTACTTTCAAATTCAAAACTGTGTTTTTCTGGCTACCCATGTGGCCCGGCATTCTAGTACCAGGATAAACACGGGATGGATCGGAAGAAGCGCCAATGCCTCCCGGAGCTCTGTGAAACATGCTTCCGTGGGAATTACGACCACCTTTAAATCCATGACGACGAACAACACCCTGAAATCCTTTCCCTTTTGAAACTCCAGTTACATCAACCCAATTGATGTTATTTAAATTTTCGACTGTTAAGGTTTGGCCGACCTGGAAAAGAGATGGGTCTTCAATCCTAACTTCTTTTAATATTTCTTTTGGCGTTGCTCCGGACTTCTTAAAATGTCCAAGAAGAGACTTGGTTGTATGTTTTTCTTTTTTTTCTTTAAATCCTAACTGAACAGCATTGTAACCTTCCTTTTCCGATGTCTTTTTTTGAATAACAACACAAGGCCCGATTTCCAAAATCGTTACTTGACTTGCCTTTCCGTTTTCTTCAAAAAAAGTCGTTTGTCCCAATTTTTTCCCAATTAATGTTTGAATTATTCCACTCATGAAAACACCTCTACAGTTTGATCTCAACATCAACGCCAGCAGGCAAGTCTAATTTCATTAAAGCGTCTATGGTTCTCTGGTTTGGATTCACAATGTCCACGAGTCTTTTGTGGGTTCTAATTTCAAATTGTTCCCGGGATTTCTTATCAACATGCGGACTTCTTAAAACAGTATAACGATTTATATCCGTCGGAAGAGGTACAGGTCCCAAAACGACAGCTCCTGTTCGTCGCACTGTTTCAATAATCTCAACCGTTGAACGGTCTAATAGCCGATGATCATAAGCCTTTAATTTAATCCTTATTTTTTGACTCGTGGCCGTGGCCATTATTCCCTACCTTCTCTTTCGTTTAATTCATCATTCGAGGATCTGTGTAACGACACCCGCACCCACCGTGTGGCCGCCTTCCCGAATGGCGAACCTCAATTCCTTCTCCATCGCCACCGGCACGATCAACTCGATCTCCATCGTAATGTTGTCCCCCGGCATGCACATCTCCACCCCCTGCGGCAACTTCACACTCCCCGTCACGTCCGTCGTCCGGAAGAAAAACTGCGGCTTGTACCCGTTGAAAAACGGCGTGTGCCGCCCTCCCTCCTCCTTCGTCAATACGTATACTTCCCCCTTGAACTTCTTGTGCGGCGTGATCGACTTCGGCTTCGCCAGCACCTGACCCCGCTCAATGTCCTTCTTCTCGATCCCCCTCAACAACGTCCCGATATTGTCCCCGGCCTGCGCCTCGTCCAACAGTTTCCGGAACATCTCCACTCCCGTCACCACCGTCTCCCGCGTCGGCTTGATTCCCACGATCTCCACCGTGTCCCCCACCTTCACCTTCCCGCTCTCCACTCGCCCGGTCGCCACCGTCCCGCGACCCGTGATCAAGAATATGTCCTCCACCGCCATCAGGAAGTCCTTATCCACATCCCGTTTTGGGCTCCGGAATAAAGCTGTCCACCGCTTCCATCAGCTTCAATATCGCCTGTTCTCCCAGTTCCCCAGTGTCCCCTTCCAACGCCTTTGTCGCCGATCCTTTGATCACCGGGGTCTTGTCCCCAGGAAATCCGTATTTGGTCAATAATTCCCGGACTTCCACTTCCACCAATTCCAGCAGTTCCTTGTCGTCCACCATGTCGCACTTGTTCAAGAAAACCACGATATGCGGTACTCCCACTTGCCGGGCCAAAAGGATATGTTCCCTGGTTTGCGGCATGGGCCCATCCGCGGCTGATACTACCAGGATCGCCCCGTCCATCTGCGCTGCGCCAGTCACCATGTTCTTGATATAGTCCGCGTGTCCCGGGCAATCCACGTGCGCGTAGTGTCGCTTTGCCGTCTGGTATTCAACATGGGAAGTGTTGATCGTCACTCCCCGCTCCCTCTCTTCCGGCGCATTATCGATGTCCGCGTAACCCTTTGCCTGGGCCAAGCCTTTTTTCGCAAGCACTGTCGTTATCGCCGCCGTCAACGTCGTCTTTCCATGGTCCACGTGCCCGATGGTCCCAATGTTTACGTGCGGCTTGTTCCTTACGAATTTTTCCTTGGACATAACCACGCCTCCTTTTCAACCCCTTTTAGGGTATTGAAATGAATTAGCCTTTTACTTTAGCAATAATTTCCTGTTGAATTGAACGAGGAGTTTCCTCGTAATGTGCGAATTGCATTGTATATGTAGCTCGCCCTTGGGTCATTGAACGTAGGTTTGTAGAATAACCAAACATTTCAGACAACGGTACCTTAGCGCGGATCGTTTGCATTTGTCCCCGTAATTCCATTCCTTCTATTTTCCCTCTTTTTGATTGAAGGTCACCCATAACCGCGCCCATAAAATCCTCAGGTGTAACAACTTCAGTATCCATTACCGGTTCCAAGATGATGGGGTCGGCCTTTCGCATTGCTTCTTTGAACGCAATTGAAGCTGCAATTTTAAAAGCCATTTCAGAGGAGTCCACTTCATGATAAGAGCCATCCGTTAATGTGATTTTAAAATCAACAACCGGATATCCCGCCAAAACACCCGTTTCTTTGGCTTCTTCAATTCCTTTTTGTATGGCCGGAATATACTCCTTGGGTACCGTTCCACCCACAATGGCATTTTTGAACTCGATACCTTTTCCGGGTTCTTGTGGTTCCATAGTAATATACACATGTCCATATTGACCCCTACCACCTGTTTGTCGAATGTATTTGCCTTCTGCTTCAACACTTTTCCTGATTGTCTCTCGATAAGCAACTTGAGGTTTCCCCACATTTGCTTGAACATTAAATTCCCGCATCATCCGATCGACGATAATTTCAAGGTGAAGTTCGCCCATGCCTTGTAATTATTGTCTGACTCGTTTCTTCATCTGTTTTTACCCTAAATGAAGGATCCTCCTCAGCCAGCTTGCTTAGGGCCAAACCTAGTTTTTCCTGATCCGCCTTGGTTTTAGGCTCAATAGCCACAGAAATGACAGGATCTGGAAATACCATTCTTTCCAAAACAATAGATTTATTTTCATCACATAGCGTGTCGCCAGTGGTAATGGCTTTTATTCCTACTGTTGCCGCTATATCTCCTGCATGAACTTCCTTAATTTCTTCGCGTTTGTTAGCGTGCATTTGTAATAATCTTCCAATTCTTTCTCGACTTCCCTTGGTGGAATTGTAGACATATGAACCCGCTGAAAGAGTCCCTGAATAGACTCTAAAATAAACCAACTTACCAACATGCGGATCGGTCATGATTTTGAAAGCAAGCGCCGAAAAAGGAGCATTATCATTTGCTTCCCTAGTTTCTTCTGCATTGGTATCAGGATTATGTCCTTTCACAGGAGGTATATCATTTGGAGATGGAAGGTAATTTATAACCGCATCTAAAAGCGGTTGAACACCCTTATTTTTAAAGGCCGCGCCACAAAAAACAGGATTAAATTTATTTTGAATAGTGCCCTTACGAATACAATTGTTAAGTTCTTCAGGGGAAACAACTCTCCCATCTAAATATTTTTGCATAACAATATCGTCAAATTCTGCCACGGCTTCTAGTAATTGTTGATGGTATTCTTGGGCCATTTTTTTCATTTCGTCCGGTATTTCCCCAATTTCAAACTCAGCACCCAATGTTTCATCTAACCACCGATACCTTTTCATCTCGACCAAGTGGATAATCCCATCAAATTTATCCTCGGCACCAACTGGCAAAGTTACAGCATGGGCGTTAGCGTTAAGGCGCGTTCGCATTTGTTCTATAGCATTAAAGTAATCAGCCCCTACTCTGTCCATCTTGTTTACAAAGGCAATTCTTGGCACACCATAACGGGTTGCTTGTCTCCAAACGGTCTCCGACTGGGGTTCCACTCCTTCAACTGCACCAAAAACGCCGATCGCACCATCTAAAACACGTAAAGATCGTTCCACTTCGATAGTAAAATCAACGTGGCCTGGGGTATCAATGATATTGATTCGATGATTCTTCCAAAAACAAGTAGTAGCAGCCGAGGTAATCGTAATGCCCCGCTCTTGTTCTTGAGGCATCCAATCCATGATTGCAGTCCCATCATGAACTTCACCAATTTTATGAGTTCGGCCGGTGTAATATAGTATTCGCTCAGTCAACGTTGTTTTACCAGCATCGATATGGGCCATAATGCCAATGTTTCGTGTGTTTGATAAGGGAATGGGTCTCGCCAAAGGTTTCCTCGTTTACCAGCGATAATGCGCAAATGCTTGATTAGCTTCTGCCATTTTATGAGTATCTTCCTTTTTCTTAATTGAAACCCCTTGATTTTTAAATGCATCGGTCAACTCCGCCGCTAACTTCTCGGCAATAGTTTTTTCCTTGCGAGTACGAGATGCTGTTAGAATCCATCGAATGGCCAAAGAAGTCCGCCGTTCAGGACGAATTTCAACAGGCACTTGGTAAGTAGCGCCGCCCACTCGACGCGATTTGACCTCCAAAACAGGTTTTACATTTTCTATAGCAGTTTTAAACACATTTAAAGCGCCTTCTCCATGTTTTTGTCCTAATATATCCATCGCGTCATAGAAACTTCGGGAAGCCACCATTTTTTTTCCATTGTACATCATGCAATTAATGAATTTCGAAACAAGTTTATTATTGTACCGTGAATCAGATGCCATTTCTCTTTGAGCGGTAACTTTTCTGCGAGGCATAAGAACACCTTAACCTTTCGGGAGCATTTCTTTTTTTGGTCGCTTCATTCCATATTTAGAACGCCCTTGTTTCCTATCCACAACCCCTGCGGCATCTAATGTTCCACGAATAATATGATAACGAACTCCCGGAAGATCCTTCACTCGCCCACCGCGGATTAAAACAATCGAATGCTCTTGTAAATTATGTCCTACTCCAGGAATGTAACAAGTAACTTCCATTCCATTAGTAAGACGGACCCTTGCAATTTTTCTTAAGGCTGAATTAGGTTTTTTGGGTGTCATAGTTGCCACTTTTACGCAAACACCACGTTTTTGTGGGCATGCCTTAAGGGCTGGTGATTTAGTTTTATGTCTGCTTTTATTCCGACCTAATCGGACCAATTGATTTAAAGTTGGCAAACAATCCTCCAATCTGAAACAAAAAAAAAGGCAAAGACAATGAGCTCTGTCTTTGCCAAGTGAATTTTCGTCGTCCTACCCCAGGGATTATCCCCAGGAGGATTCCTTAAGCAAAGCCCTCCTCTGGCTCACCATTTTGAATGAAAAAGAAGCTAAGCATTTTCTTTCAAAAGGAGGATTTTCATCTATTATTCAGCCTTAATAAATTAAAACGCAGACGGGAAGGCTACCAAAACCCCTATGTTTGGTCAAGGCTTTTTTTATTCAAAAAGTTTTCTTCACCTTTAAATTCATTTTCCTCAATAAATTCACTCGTTTGTGGAGTTGCAGCTATTCCCGCAGGTAACTCTTCTTCCATTTCATCCACTTTTATTTTTAAAGCCCGATAAGAGGGACTGCCTGTTCCAGCTGGTATTAAATGTCCCATTATTACATTCTCTTTAAGGCCGCGTAATTCGTCAATTTTTCCCGAAACAGCAGCCTCGGTCAAAACCTTTGTTGTTTCCTGAAAACTTGCAGCAGAAATAAAACTTTCCGTTCCTAAAGATGCCTTTGTAATTCCTAATAAAAGTGGTCTTGCGGTGGATATTTTTCCAACTTTTTCCTGTACTTTATCGTTTTCTTTATTAAATCTCCCTTTTTCAACTTGTTGTTTGGGTAAAAATTCAGTGTTACCCGCTTCATGTATAAGCACCTTTCGCATCATTTGACGGACAATCACTTCTATATGTTTATCATTAATTTTTACACCTTGCAGCCGATAAACCTCTTGGACTTTACTTAAAAGATACTCTTGCACTGCAGCTTCGCCTTGCACTTCCAATATGTCATGTGGATCAATTGGACCATCAGTCAAGGCATCCCCAGCGCGAACATAATCACTTTCATGTACATTCAAATGCTTTCCATATGGAATTGCATACTCCTCATCAATGGTCTTTTTTCCCTCCGAATTAGTAATAACCACTCTTTGGTAACCTTTTGATGCGGTTCCAAAAGTGACCGTTCCACTAATTTTTGCGATAACAGCATTATTTTTTGGTCTTCGTGCCTCAAAAAGTTCTGCGACGCGTGGAAGCCCTCCAGTAATGTCGCGTGTTTTCGAAATCTCCCGCGGAATTTTTGCAAGGATATCTCCAGCCATAACCTTGTCTCCATCCGCAACATTGATCAAGGACCCAGTCGGTAATCGATAGCTCTTAATGGCCTCTCCAGTTTCGGGATTTAATATGAGGCAACGAGGAGATAGATTCTCGTCTTTATATTCCATTATTGCTCGTTCTTTTAAGCCAGTGGTAGAATCAATTTCTTCGCGAACCGTAACACCCCGAATAACATCCTGTAATTTCAAAGTACCACTAACCTCAGAAAAAATAGGAACTTTATAAAGATCCCAGTGAGCTAATTGTTGACTTTCTCTAACTGCATCCCCTTCACGAACCTTTAATGTCGATCCAAAAGGAACAACATAATTCTCGACGATACGTCCTTTATCATCGTATATGGATATTTCACCATTTCGATTTAATACGATTAAATCTTTATTCCGATTTTCAACAAGTTTTAAATTATGGAAACGGATTTTACCCGTCTTATGTGATTCAATCTTGGATTGTTCTAAAGCCCTGCTGGCCGCACCACCAACGTGAAATGTTCTGAGAGTCAATTGTGTGCCAGGTTCTCCAATAGATTGTGCGGCAATAATTCCAACAGCCTCCCCCATTTGAACAAGTTTTCCATTTGCCAAATTAATGCCATAACACTTAGCACATACCCCGCGTTCTAATTCACAAGTCAATACCGAACGCACTCGTATCTGCTCAATTCCTGCTTCTTCCAGCTTATCAGCAACACTTTCAGTAATAATGTGGCCAGATCGAATTATTACTTCAGATGTCAGAAGATTTGCAACATTATCTACTGCAATGCGACCAGTAATGCGATCCTTCAAAGGTTCTATAATTTCAATTCCCTCTTTTATAGCGCCTACTCGAACCCCGTTTAATGTTCCACAATCCTCCGCATTGATAATAACTTCTTGAGCCACGTCAACCAATCGGCGGGTTAAGTAACCAGCGTCAGCTGTTTTTAAAGCAGTATCCGCTAATCCTTTACGGGCACCGTGTGTAGAAATGAAATATTCCAAAACGGTTAGCCCTTCACGAAAATTAGCAGTTATGGGAGATTCTATTATTTCGCCAATTGAGCCGGTTATTTTTTGAAGAGGTTTTGCCATCAAACCCCTCATTCCTGCAAGTTGTCTTATTTGCATTTTAGAACCACGGGCTCCAGAATCCGCCATCATGTAGATAGGATTAAACCCATGATTGTCTCGTTTCAAGTTTTCAAACATGACTTCAGCAATTTCATCCGTTGTATGAGTCCATATATCAATAACCTTGTTATAACGTTCTCCAGCTGTAATAATTCCCTTCTTATACTGGTTTTCAATTTCCGCAACTTCCTTATACGATCTCTTCAAAATCTCAGTTTTTTCTTTGGGTATTTTCATGTCATCGATTGAAACCGTTATTCCAGCAATTGTGGCATATTTGAATCCCAAATCTTTTATGTCATCAAGAAGTTTAACAGTTTGTTCTGAACCAAGTTTTTCGTAACACAAGGCGACAAGATCACCCAACTCTTTTTTGTTCATAACTTGATTACTATAAGGTAAACTTGCGGGGATAACCTGATTTAAAAGTACACGCCCAACAGTTGTATCAACAATTTTCCCGTTAATCCTAACTTTTATTCTGGCATGCTTGCCAACCTTTTTTTCTTCAAAAGCAATAAGAACCTCTTGGGGTGAAGAAAAAATCCTTCCCTCTCCAACATCTCCTGGTTTTTCTTTTGTTAAATAGTAGGAGCCCAAGACAATGTCTTGTGTAGGAGTAACAATAGGGCGCCCATTAGAAGTGGAGTTAATATTGTTTGTTGAAAGCATTAAGAATCTAGCTTCCATTTGTGCTTCGCTAGAAAGAGGAACATGAACTGCCATCTGATCGCCATCAAAATCCGCATTAAAGGCAGTACAAACCAAAGGATGTATTTGGATAGCCCGCCCCTCAATCAGAACTGGTTGAAATGCCTGTATACCCTGTCGATGCAATGTGGGTGCGCGATTTAAAAGAACATGATGGTCACGTATAACCTCTGCAAGAATATCCCAAACTTCAGGCTTAACTCGCTCGACCATCTTACGGGCGCTTTTAATCGTATGGACATACCCTCGATCTTCAAGTTTTTTTATTATAAAAGGCTTGAAAAGTTCCAAAGCCATTTTCTTTGGCAAACCGCACTGATGCATCTTTAATTCCGGCCCAACAACAATTACAGATCGTCCAGAATAATCAACTCGTTTACCCAAAAGATTTTGGCGAAACCGACCTTGTTTCCCTTTTAGCATATCAGATAGTGATTTAAGTGGGCGGTTGCCGGGCCCTCGAACGGCATGACCGCGTCGACCATTATCCAGTAAAGCATCCACAGCTTCTTGCAACATTCGTTTTTCATTTCGAACAATGACTTCAGGAGCATGCAACTCTAAAAGTTTTTTTAAACGATTGTTTCGATTAATAACACGACGGTAAAGGTCATTTAAATCCGAAGTTGCAAAACGCCCTCCATCTAGCGGGACGAGTGGGCGAAGTTCCGGAGGAATCACAGGTAAAACTTCAAGGAACATCCACTCTGGTTTATTATCACTTTTTAAGAAATTTTCTATTACCTTTAAACGTTTGATAATAGTCTTTCGCTTCTGTTCGCTGTTGGTTTGTTTCATCTGGACACGAAGTTTTTTATCCAAATCAACTAAATCCACAGCCCGAATTAAATCTCGTATTGCCTCAGCACCCATTTTGGCTTTTAAAGAAGCTCCATATTCCATTCGTAATTTTTGGAACTCATCTTCTGAAAGTAATTGGCCCACTTCAATAGGAGCCTTCCCAGGTTCTAAAACTACATAGGATTCGTAATAAATTATTCTTTCTAAGTTACGGGTCGACATTTCTAACAGATATCCCATCCTTGAAGGCACACCTTTTAAATACCATATATGTGAAACCAGACAAGCTAATTCAATATGTCCCATACGTTCGCGTCTTACTTTAGCCTGAGTCACTTCGACTCCACATCTGTCACAAATAACATCTTTATACTTGATTCTCTTATATTTCCCGCAAGTACATTCCCAGTCTTTTGTGGGGCCAAATATTTTTTCACAAAATAAACCATTTTTTTCCGGTTTAAAAGTCCGATAGTTTATCGTTTCTGGTTTTTTCACCTCCCCATGCGACCACGAACGAATAGTTTCGGGAGAAGAGAGACCAATTTTTATGGCGTCAAAATGGGGTGTTTCTTTGAGCAAATTCTCCAAAATTGTTTTCTTATCCTTTATCAGCGAAGCTTCTGGCGATGAGATTTTTACTTCTGCATTGCTTTCAGTGTTAGTGGATTTCAACTGGCTCAAAGTTAAACTCCTTCAATTATTAATTATTTTATTTGGATTTTTTAAGAGTTTGACATCCAGACAAAGACCTTGCAATTCTTTGACCAACACGTTGAAAGACTCTGGGATTCCCGGTTCAGGTGAATTTTTCCCTTTTACGATAGCTTCATAAACCTTTGTTCTTCCCTGAACATCATCTGACTTTACCGTTAAAAGTTCTTGAAGGGTATAGGCCGCTCCATAAGCTTCTAAAGCCCAAACTTCCATTTCCCCAAAACGTTGACCACCAAACTGAGCTTTTCCCCCAAGGGGTTGTTGTGTTATTAGAGAATAAGGACCAATGGATCGAGCATGAATTTTATCATCGACTAAATGCGCCAATTTGAGAATGTAAATGTAGCCCACTGTAACTTCTTGGTCAAAGGACTCACCAGTCATTCCGTCATAAAGTTTGATTTTTCCAGATTCTGGCAATTCTTGCTCCACAAGAGCCTTTTTTATTTCTTCTTCTCTTGCACCATCAAATACGGGTGAAGCCACATGATATCCACCCTCATGAGCAGCCCAGCCCAGGTGTGTTTCTAATATCTGCCCAACATTCATTCGAGAAGGAACACCAAGCGGATTAAGAATTATATCAACAGGTCGACCGTCCGGAAGATAAGGCATATCTTCTTCGGGAACAATTTTTGAAACCACCCCTTTATTACCATGGCGGCCAGCCATTTTGTCACCCACGGACAGCTTTCGTTTTTTTGCAATATAAACCTTTACTAATTTTATGACCCCAGGTGAAAGTTCATCTCCTCTTTTAATTTTCTCAATTTCATTATTTTTATCACGTTCAATTTCCTTGAACCGATTTTCCAATACTTCTTTTAAACGCTTTTCTTCTTCGTTCAAGCTTTCATGCAATTCCAGACTTTCCGCTTTGTTTAAATCTTTAACCTTTTCAGCCAATTGAGCCTTTAAATTTTCAATTCGAGTTTGGTTTTCCTTTTCCAGTTGTTTATTTCTATGGATGGTTTCTCTTTCAATGGATTTCACCATCGCAGCATCACGTCCTTTTACTTTTTCATCTTTTTCTTTCCTCTTGAAAACTTTTATATCTATTACCTTCCCTTCAACACCTGGTGGAACCCTCAAAGAAGCATCCCTTACATCACCTGCTTTTTCACCAAAAATAGCACGGAGCAATTTTTCCTCCGGTGTTAACTCGGTTTCGCCTTTAGGAGTTACTTTTCCGACCAAGATATCGCCAGGAACAACCTCTGCACCGATACGAATAATTCCTTCTTCATCCAGATCTTTTAAGGCTTCATCCCCAACATTTGGAATATCTCTGGTAATTTCCTCCTTCCCTAATTTAGTGTCGCGGGCTTCCAGTTCAAATTCTTCGATATGCACGGAGGTAAAAAAATCTTCCCGTACCAGTTTTTCGGAAACAATAATAGCATCCTCAAAATTGAAACCCCTCCATGGCATAAAAGCCACAAGAAGATTTCTCCCCAACGCTAATTCTCCTTGGTCTGTTGAAGGGCCATCAGCAATGACATCGCCTTTTTTAATCTTTTCATTTTTCTTCACAATAGGTCTTTGATTAATGCAAGTGTCTTGATTGGATCGTTTATATTTGGTTAGTTTATAAATATCCACTGAGCCTGTTTCATCGCCTTCTTCAGCAAAAATGATAATCTCATCCGATGAAACTCCCGCAACAATTCCATCGCGTTTGGCTATTACTAAAACCCCAGAGTCATAAGCCGCTTTATATTCCATGCCTGTTCCAACCAAAGGAGCCTCAGTGCGAATGAGGGGAACAGCTTGTCGCTGCATATTTGAACCCATAAGTGCTCGATTAGCGTCATCATGTTCCAAAAAAGGAATAAGAGAAGTTGCCACAGAGAATAATTGGCGGGGTGAAACATCCATATAATGGATTTCTTGGGAAGCAACTAAGGGAAAATCATCTTTATATCTTGCTGCAATTATATCGTTTGAAAACTTGTTATTTTCATCCAAAGGTGAGTTAGCTTGAGCAATGATATATTTATCCGCATCATCGGCAGGTAAAAACTCAATTTTTTTACTCACCTTTCCCCCCTCAACTTTTCGTAAAGGGGTAGTAACGAAGCCAAACTCATTAATTTGGGCATATGTGGATAAGGAAGCAATCAACCCAATGTTCGGACCTTCTGGTGTTTCAATCGGACATACTCTTCCATAATGTGTATGATGAACGTCTCTCACTTCAAATCCAGCACGTTCCCGGTTTAAACCACCAGGGCCCAATGCGGAAAGACGTCTTTTATGAGTCAACTCCGCCAAAGGATTAGTTTGGTCCATGAATTGTGAAAGTTGGGAAGTTCCAAAAAACTCTTTCACTGCCGCAGTTATCGGTTTGGTAGAAATCAATTGGCTTGGCATAGGATTCATGTCCATATCCACAATAGACATGCGTTCCCTAACTGCACGCTCCATTCGAGTGAAACCTAATCGAAGCTTATTTTCTAAAAGTTCCCCGGCCGTTCGAATCCGGCGGTTGCCTAAATGATCAATATCATCCTTTTCGCCTTGGCCATTACAAAGGTTGAAAAGATAACGGATAACAGAAACCAAGTCTTCCTTCGAGATAATGCGTTGATCCAATGGTGTTTTCAAACCAAGTTTTTTGTTTAATTTATAACGGCCCACACGTGCCAAATCATAACGCTTTTTATTAAAAAACAAATTCTCCATTAGATTCCGAGAGTTTTCCAAAGTCGGGGGATCCCCAGGCCTTATTTTTTTGTAGATTTCCACTAAAGCCGATTCTGTTGAATGTGTATTATCTTTTCGAAGAGTACTAAGGATTGAAACATCATTGGGATTAGTAGAAACGGCTTTTACTTGTTTCACGCCCAACTTTTTTAAAACCCCGGTTACTTCTGGTGTAAAATCAGCGCCTGCTTCTACAATCACCTCCCCAGTTTCTGAACTAGTGACATCTTGAGCAGCAGTTTTTCCCAAAAGTTTTTTTTCGGAAACTTCACAATTTTCCAATTCAAAGAAAATTTTTAAAATATCTTCGTCGGTAGAGAAACCCCAAGAACGAAGTAATGTACTTGCGACAAATTTCCTTTTCCTGTCAATTCGCGCAAAAAGAACGCCATTAATATCAAATTCAAATTCAAGCCATGAACCATGGTAAGGAATTACACTTGCCATGTACATTTTCTTCCCCGCGGAAGAAAATTTGCCATCATCTTCATCAAAAGTAACACCGGGTGAACGGTGTAATTGAGAAACGATGACTCTCTCAGCCCCATTTATCATAAATGTGCCCCGATTAGTCATCATGGGCAGATCACAAAAAAATACTTCTTGTTCGCGAATATCTTTAACTTTTTTTGTCCCGGTTTCTGGATCTTCCTCCCGAATGACCAAACGCAAAGTAACTTTCATTGGCACAGAATAGGTCATTCCCCTTTCCTGACATTCCCGGACGTTATACTTAGGCTCCAAGAGAGAATAGGAAACGAACTCAAGGGAGGAAACTTCATTGAAATCCCATATTGGGAAAACACTGCTGAAAACAGATTGAAGTCCCTGATCCTGTCTTTCGTCGGGGAGAATGTTCTTTTGCAAAAAAGCTTCATAAGATTTTCTCTGAAATTCAATCAAATCCGGCATATCCATGATGGTTGGTATTCGGCTAAAATCAATACGTTCACGACGACCAAATTTAACTTTTTTCACCGAAAATCCTCCGGATTATGGCAGGAATGAAAAACTGTAAAAAAATAAAAAATAGGAATTTTCTTATTTAGACAAAGAAAAAGGATTATACAAATGTAACTTTAAGTAAGTCAATCAAACTTCAAGATTTTTCAAGTATTTTATTTATAGTGACGTCGGAAATGTATTTTCGGTGGTATCTCAATGTCGCCATATCTTCCTTCTCTAACAATGGAATTAAATGGTAACGAAATATTATTGGGCCAAATAAAGTAAAGGATTTTGAGGCTTTCCGTTCAATCGTATTTCAAAATGCAGGTGAGGGCCTGTAACTTTTCCGCTATTACCAACTTTTCCAATTAAATATCCTTTTTTCACCTTTTCACGTAATTTCACGAGAATCTGATCCAAGTGAGCATACCAGGAAGTTAGACCATTCCCATGATTCAAAACAATCAATCTTCCATACCCAGCTTTTATTCCTGCAAATTCGACCCACCCATCTTGCGAAGCTACTACTCTCGCTCTCCAGCCCGGAGCCAAATCCAGGCCAAAATGAAACGCCATTTTCCCGGTTATCGGATGTCGACGCACTCCAAATCCATCCGCAAACCTTCCTGTTGTGGGTTTTAGGAAACCCTTCTGCGACTGGATAGACATCAGCATAATCCAACGAATATCGTCCCTTTTTAAATAGGAAGCCTGAGGAAGAAATAAAATTTCTCCAGGTCGGAGATCCTCATCGCCCCGAATTCGATTAGATCTTAAAATTTCCTTTAAAGGGACTTCATATGCCCGAGCGATATCCGCAATCCCTTGTCCTTGTCTGACGATATGATAAATTCCATCTTTAGAGGGAATAATTATGGCTGTGTCGGTTTTGGGTTCAATATTGAAATTAGCCTGATTCAAACTTCGGAGAGCCTGTTCAGAAACATGGTTCCGAGCGGCCAGAGCGGAAAAAGTTTCTCCTGATTTGGTGTGATAAATTGAAAACCCAACTCCATTGACTTTTAAAATCAGGGTATAGTCTTGAAGGGTATTAGAATCCACGGGCGAGGAAAACAACAGCCAATTAGAAATAGTTGTCTTATACTCTTTCCCAAGCCAAAACAACATCGAAATCCAAAGAATTAAAAGAACTGCCGCAACGGTAATATAAACTCGTCGCAGGAATGGATCCATGGTTTAATCGTTAACCGTTCCCTTCATGGATTCTAAGAAGGCTTTGTTGGTTTTCGTTCGTCTCATTTTATCCAAGAGAAATTCCATCGCTTCGGTCGGATTATTAGGATTTAGGATTTTACGCAAAATCCAAACTTTACCTAATTCCTCCTCGGTTAAAAGAAGCTCTTCCCGGCGCGTCCCTGATCGGGTAATATCAAAAGCCGGAAAAACACGTCGGTCTGCAAGTTTCCGGTCCAGAATGATTTCCATGTTTCCTGTCCCCTTAAATTCCTCAAAAATCACCTCGTCCATTCGACTTCCAGTATCTATGAGAGCCGTGGCAATAATAGTCAAGCTGCCGCCTTCTTCCATATCACGCGCCGCACCGAAAAAACGTTTTGGCCGTTGGAGTGCGTTGGAATCCACGCCCCCGGATAAAACTTTTCCAGAGGGAGGAACGATAGTGTTATAAGCTCGTCCCAAACGAGTAATGGAATCCAAGAGAATTACCACGTCCTTTTTATGCTCCACTAACCGTTTGGCTTTCTCAATAATGATTTCGGCGATCGTAACATGGCGTTCTGGCGGTTCATCAAAGGTGGATGATACAACTTCCCCTTTAACGGAGCGCTGCATATCCGTGACCTCCTCCGGCCGCTCATCAATTAAAAGAACGATTAAATAAACCTCGGGATGGTTCTTGGTGATACTGTTGGCTATTTTCTGTAATAAAATAGTCTTTCCAGCACGTGGCGGTGATACCACCAATCCCCTCTGTCCCTTTCCTAAGGGAATGAGAAGATCCATGACCCTCATGGAAAGTTCTTCGGGAGTTGTTTCCAGCCAAATTCGTTTGTTGGGATAAATAGGGGTGAGATTATCGAATAGGACCTTATTTTTAATGGCTTCCGGAGAATCAAAGTTAATGCTGTCAACTTTTAAAAGTGCGAAATACCTTTCGCCTTCCTTGGGTGGGCGAACTTGGCCAGTAACCGTGTCGCCGGTTCTTAAATTAAACCTTCGAATCTGGGATGGGGAAACATAGATGTCATCAGGACCCGGCAAGTAATTGTAGTTGGCCGATCTTAAAAAGCCAAAGCCGTCGGGAAGAATTTCCAAAACTCCTTCAGCATTGATGACACCGTTTCGTTGGGTTTGAGTTTCCAGGATTTTAAATATCAAATCCTGTTTTTTCATAGCGCCAACATCTTCGATCTTCAGCTCTCGAGCAACATCTGTTAACTCGCCAATATTTTTCTTTTTTAAATCAGCTATATCCATGAATACTAAATTCCTTTCCGTTTATGATCAGCCATGCGAAAAACCTTGGACGATAAAAGTGATTTTAAAATGAGATTATTTTTAATGTGAATTCATCCATGAAAATTTCGAGGATAAGAAGGCTTTAAATGCTTTGAAACCAGGAATTCTCTTTCCATATTGAACCAAAAGACTTTTTTGAATTCGAGGATCGGTTATTGGGAGTAAAAGAGATAAGGTTGGAATCTTTCACCAACGGCCACATCCTACTGAAGGCCCTAAAGGGTGTCAACTTTTTTTTCCAAAGTCTTTCCACCTCCTCAGCCTATATTGGATAGGCAACAATCCGATTCCGTCCACGGTTTTTGGCGGCGTATAGAGCTTTATCCGCTTTTGCGATCAGGTCCAAATACGTTTGAGAATCTTGTGGAAAAGTCGCGACCCCAATGGAAACAGTCACCATGGTAGTTTCCTTCCCAACCGCAACAGTATGGCTTTCAACTGCTTTACGAATTTTCTCAGCTAATTCCATGGCTTGTTCTTTAGTTGTTTCGGAAGCTACCAAAACCATTTCTTCTCCACCATATCTCGCCGCTAAGTGAGTGATGTCAGATTGTTCTTTGAGAATTTTTGCGACTTCCATTAAAACGTGGTCACCCGCAACATGGCCATAATTGTCGTTATAATGTTTAAAATGGTCGATGTCGAGTATCAGAAGACTTAGCTGGGAAGAATAACGATTAGCTAAAATTAGTTCTTCTTCCAGCCTCTGTTTGAAATGACGGTAGGAATAAAGTTTAGTTAGTCCGTCTGTGATCGAAAGTTTTTGAACTCTTTCATACAACATGGATTTTTGGAGCCCTATAGAAATCTGATTGCAAAAAACTTGTAAATTCGAAAACTTTTCGGCGTCTAAAAAATTATTGTTTAAAGAACATGAGCAGAGAAACCCAATTACACGGTCCTGCACCAGGAAAGGCAAAAACAAGAAAGCTCGGACAGAATAATGTCCCAATTTAGAAAAACGGGGATCTTCGCTTAAACCGGAAAACCAAACAGGTTTTTTTTCACGGGTTAAAACAGACCCGATTTGATCTGATTCCAAATCAATTTCTAATGACCTTAAAAAAGCATCATCGCACCCAGATGTAACTTGGACTTCGAATTTCCTTCCATCGTTTGTGAGTGCAGCAATAATAAAATGGGGTAGATCGAACATCCGTTCCGTAAATTCCTTGGCCAATTCTATCATTTCTTGGACATTCAAGGTACTTCCCGCTTCCTTGATCACATCGTATAAATGTTCAATCTGACGAAGTTGTTTTTCAATTTGGTTATTTTCCTTTTTTAAACTCTCCGCTTCACCTTTAATCAGGTTGAATTCACTTTGTTTTAACAAAAACCCAGTAGAAAAAGATGTTTCGGTTATTTCCCTATTTTTCTTTAAGAAATTTGGTGTCATGAATAAGAATAAAACTGCAATTGTTTCCGGAACAACCCAACTTTCATTGTAATAATTGAATCCAAATTTTCCTATTAACGCCCCACCTATAAAAAAAATGAAAAACCATAACGCAACTGTAGGGTATTTAAAACGAAAAGGTATCATGAAAAAGATGGGCAAACTGAAAAATATAGGGCCTTTGTCTGGAACATTTCCGAGAATCAGAAAGGATAGGGCAATTAGCACACCCACCAGTTTTTTTATAACATTAGACACTTGTGCCTCCGTTTATGGATCTCCACAAACAGCCAGTAGAATTCAGAATTTGTCATTTGATAAACGCACGCAGTTTTTTCCATTCGCTTTGGCCTGATAAAGTGCTTGGTCAGCGGGGCGAATGAAGGATTCCACGTCTTTGTAAGATGAGGTTAGCTCGGCCACTCCGATGCTAACCGTGATGTGGGTTGTCTGACCAGCCGCAATGATTTCCTGCTCAGCAACTTTTTCTCGAATCCTTTCAGCAACCGTTTTTGCCCCAATTCCGGGAGTTTTTAACAAAAGGACGGAGAATTCCTCCCCCCCATAACGGGCTACTAAATCAACCGTCCTTACGGTTTCTTTCAATACTTGGGCCACTACCTTTAAAACACGGTCACCCACCAAGTGTCCATAGCGGTCGTTGTAGCTTTTAAAATCATCAACATCAATCATCAATAAACTCAAGGGTAGATTGTGTTCCAAAGCGCGAAAAACCTCATCCCGAACTCTTTCTTTGTAATAGCGCTGGACATAAAGGCCAGTCAATCCATCGGTAATAGCCAATTCAATCGTTTGGCGGTATAGGGCCACATGTTCCAAGGCAACGGTCCCGAGATCTGCAAAATTGGATAAAAGCCTTGCATCATCTTGCCGAAAGACGCCCCCAAAACAGCTTTCCATCCGAATGAGTCCTAATATCTCATTACCAGCCATAAGTGGCGCCGAGACTAGGCTCCGAACTCCGCTTTCTGTGATCGTATTCTGAAAGCGGAAATCATTAGACGTGTCGCTTACAAAAAGAGGCTTGAACTGGGCAACCACCCAAGCATTGAAAGCCTCATTTGGATTCAATCTTTCTCGGTTCAACCGAACATCCATTTCGGTATCCACGCTGTAACGTACGGCATGAAGAGATTTGCCGATGCTACTATCAAATAGAAGAAGGGTATAAACACCACCTGGTGCCATAAAGGTTTTCGAAATTGTTTCAATTAAGAGAATAACCACATCCTGGGTTTTGAAAACCATCGCAAGACTTCGCGCCAGTTCATTGAGCGCGGTATAGCGTTGGATCTTGATTTGGTTGGCTTGGTAAGCAACTTTCACTTTTTCATGCGACAAACGAGTGTCAGTGGTATTTAATTCCAAATCGTCCATTGATTTCAAAAAATGGAATTCTTGATTTTCCTTTTCGCGTATCCAGTAATACCAATAAATAAAATTAGTTACCACACTCAGGATTAAAACCGTCAGAATCCAAGCGGGCGCGGAAATCGAGGTTAAGGCGTAGAGAAAAAAAAGAATCGTGAAAACCGTCAAAAAGGCGGTAACGGCCAAATTAAGGGTCACAGCTGAAAGTGTCAAGGGAACGTAAAATAAGAGCAAGACGGAAAAAGGATTGCCTTTATGTTGAAAAGTTAGATAACTGACTAAACCGGCCAGAAAATACGAACCTATTATCAAGGCCCATTTCCGAGAAACATTTAAGCGCTGGATAAAAGAAAATAAATCTTTTGATTCTATCATTTTTTTCCGAAAGTTTTCCGCGTGGTTAAATCCCCGAAAGTAAATTCCTGTTTTTTACGCTTCCAGATCAATTCAAACCATTGGTTTATTGAATATTTTAAATCATTCCGGGAGCCGTTGTTAAAAATCACCCAGTCTGCCTTATTATTTTTCTGATTTTGGGTCCATTGAAATTGCTCTCTCTTCTTCATTTCATGAACAGCTATACCACTCTTGAAAAGACGTTTATACCGAATGCGTGGAGAGGTAGAAACGCTTAAAATCCCGTCAAAAAACCTTTCAAATCCGCTTTCAAACAAAAGGGGGACTTCTACGACTGCAAAAGTAGGCTTACGATTTCTCCGCCCTAAATCTTTAACCCAATCAGCAACTTTTCCCATAATCATGGGATGCAATAGATCATTCAAAATTCGGAGTTTATTTGGTTTATGAAAGACAAACTGAGCTAGTTGGCGCCGATCAATTTTACGATGGGAATCTAGTATACCCTCTCCAAATCGCTTACTGAGTTGTTTTGTTATTTTTACTTCTTTTAAAAAATCGTGGCTAATCCTATCTGTTTGAAGGGTTGGTATTCCTTTAGCCCGGATCAGGCTCAACACAAGGCTTTTCCCCGCCCCCAAGCCTCCAGTCAATCCGATGAGGTGGGGTATATTTCTCGGTTTTCGGGGACTCGACATCAGCCGAGATACTAGTTTTGGATTTTTTCGGTAGTTCATTTTCAGATTGATTTTCGCCCTTCAGAAGCTGAAGAAAATTTTCCGTAAGGAGTGAGCAACCCGATCTCGATAAAATAATAATCCCATTTTAAATCTTTTCTTCTACCCTTCGCTTCCTTTTAAGGGTTTGCCAATCTAGGGGCATCCTATGACAAAAATTATTAATATACTGGGACAATTGCATTCCTAATTCAAACTATTGAAGTCCCAAAATGGATTTAAAATATTCCAAGGGAAAATGCCAGTAAATGGCATAATCTTCTTTACTAGAATAATACCTTGAAAGGTTAAGAAAAAAAATAAAACACGACGGGTAGGTGGTTTATCGCGAGGTCATCAAAACCAAAGATTCAACAGATCTTTGGATTTCAGAAAGGTCAAAAGGCTTTAAAACAACCGTGAGAGGGCCAAGTTTCATGGCTTCCACTAGGAGTTCACTGTCCGGGTAGGCTGTAACAATTACGACGAGGGACCTTAAATTAAGTTTTTTTATTTCCTTGAAAACATCAACCCCGTTCATTCCGGGCATTTTAAGGTCCAGAAAAATGAAATCGTAGAAAATCCTGGAGGCGGCGGCGATGGCCTCCTGGCCTGAATGGGCCATATCCACTGAATAATTCTTTTTGTCCAACGCTTTCAAAAAAAGTTCACAAATGGCCGTTTCATCATCCACGACCAAAACTTTCTTGGGGGTCAGCCCGGCCCCTTTCTCGAGCCAGCGGTCGATCAATTCTTTTTTAAAACGCCATTCGCTTCCGATTTTAAAGGAGGGAATCACACCCTGCTGTGCCAACTTATATATCGTAGTCGTCGTTATTTTTAGATAAGCGGATAATTCCTGGGCCGTTATGATTTCATTCATACTTCACTCTTTCGTTTTGATTAAAAGGAAAACCTTCTATACCAACTTTACCTTTCCATAAAAGGATTATAACTCAAATCCATTTAATTCTTCCGAAATCAACCTAATTCCGGGAAATATAAATAGTTTTGGCAAATTTCAATTTAAGTAATGTCAGTAATTTCCACTCCCCAACGTTTTACCAAGAAATATTTTACGAAGCAATTTCAAGAAAAATCTTATGTGCTTCTCAAAATAGCTTATATGAATTAGGCGGGGTTGAAATATTAGGCAATACGAATAGTTATTTTAAAAAGAAAAGATCTTTAAATAATTTCACAACTCGATATTATCCGCCTTGTTTTTGAACAGTATCGATGTATGCCCGATCGACTTCAATCTTGCTGTTTTCATTGATTTTAAGGATCAGGATCTTTTCTCTTATATCTGCAACAGTGGCGTAAATACCGCCACGGGTCAAGACTCGGTCGCCGCGTTGAATATTGTTAAGCATTTCCTCGCGTTTTTTCCGTTCCTTAGTCTGGGGATGGATCATAAGGAAATAAAACAAAACCATTATCAGGATGATCGGGAAAAAAGCTCCCAAACCAGCAGTTGAGAACGCGCCTCCAGGAGTCGCGGTTCCCGTCGTTGAAGTCGTTTGAGCATAAGCCGAATCAATCATTTTTCACCTCAATGGAATGGATTAAACCAGCTATAAAAAGCCTCAAAACCCTGATCAATATAAATTTAAAGCCTAAAAGCAATCTAATACAAATATTTGCAAACGTTAAGCCCACCATGTAAATAGAATGTGGATTTGACAACATCATAACTCATGGCCGACGCCTTTACGATGCTAACCTATAACGAAGTTTCCCTCCAGTCTTGGAAGCCATTTCGTTACGATGGTTGATTTTTTTAATTTTTTGAATAAACTATGCCACTACTATTGAAATAAGGTTTTCACATTTAATCGGTTTAAAAATGTTTACGGAGTTTCACCATGAAACCGGGAATACATCCCAAGTACTATAAGACTAAGATCTCATGCGCGTGTGGCAATGTCATTGAAACGGCCTCCACCAAGGGCGAAGCTTATTCCGTTGAGGTTTGTTCTGCTTGCCATCCTTTTTTCACCGGGAAGATGAAATATCTCGACATTGCCGGCCGTGTTGAAAAATTCCAAAAAAAGACCGCCACCGCCGCGACTGTTCAAGCCGAAACCAAAGCACGCGAGGAAGCGAAAGCTGTTGCAGCCGCGGCGAAGAAATCCAAAAGGTTGGCCGCCCCCCCTCCCGCCGATAGAAATTCATAGCTCATTTTATCAATATAAAAAAGTTCCAAACATCCTTGGGACTTTTTTATTTAGCTATTTCCCGTGGAAACAATCCATTTCTAACAGGCTTATAAAATGATTGAAATAAAATTAAAAAAAGCGGAACAACGTTACCTGGAATTGTCCGGACAACTAACGAATCAGACTTATAAATCCAATTCCAAGGAATTCCAACAACTAACAAAAGAATATTCTGATTTGGGACCCTTGATAGAAAAAATCAAGGAATACCGAAAGGCACAACAGGAAATTGAGGATGCACGCCTTTTAATATCAGGAAACGATTCTGAAATGAAATCACTCGCTCAAAAAGAATTGTCCGATTTAGACAATAGAATAAAACATATAGAAAGCGAATTAAAACTCCTACTGGCTCCCAAGGATCCTGCAGGCGAAAAAAATGCCATTATGGAAATAAGGGCAGGTACCGGAGGCGAAGAGGCGGCTTTGTTCGCGGCTGATTTATTCAGGATGTATTCTAAATACATAGAAAAAATCGGCATGAAAACCGAACTTATTTCCGCCAGTCCGACCGAAATCGGCGGATTTAAAGAAATCATTTTTTCAATCATCGGAAAAGGCGCTTATGCCCTTTTTCGCTTTGAAAGCGGCACCCATCGGGTCCAGAGGATTCCCCGGACGGAAACTTCGGGAAGAATCCACACTTCCGCCGCCACGGTCGCTGTTTTGCCTGAAGTGACTGAGGAAGAAGTCCAAATCAAGGATTCGGACCTTCGGATCGACACCTTTTGTTCCTCGAGCGCTGGCGGCCAAAGCGTCAATACCACCTATTCGGCCGTTCGCATTACCCATATCCCGACGGGACTGGTGGTTCAATGCCAGGATGAGCGCTCCCAATTGAAAAATAAATCAAAGGCCATGAAGGTTCTTTATGCGCGGTTGACGGAAAAAAAGGAAAGAGAATCACAGGAAAAAATCTCAAGTAATAGAAAAAGCCAAATTGGAAGCGGCGATCGCAGTGAAAAAATCCGGACTTATAACTTCTCCCAAAACCGTGTTTCAGACCATCGAATCGGCTTGACGCTTTATCAACTGGATAAAATATTGGACGGAGAAATTACCGAATTAATCGATGCATTAAGCCTTGCCTATCAGGAAGAACTATCGGGTGACGCAGATTAAGTATTAGAATATTTTCATCGAGAGATTATGGAAAAAGAAAATTGGACACCTCTCAAAATCATCCAATGGGCTGTCCCTTATTTAAAACAAAAAGGGTTTGAAAACGCCCGGTTTGACGCGGAATGTTTGGTGGCTTACGCTTTAGGGCTCGACCGTTTAAAGGTGTACCTTCAATTTGACCGGCCATTGATACCATCCGAACTTTCTACAATCCGTGAATTAATAAAACGGCGGTCAAGCCATGAACCGCTTCAATACATCACCGGAAATAGAGAATTTTTCGGGCTAAATTTTAAAGTTACTCCTTCCGTTCTCATTCCAAGGCCTGAAACCGAAATTCTGGTTGAAAACGTCATTAAATATTTGGAAAAAATTCCAGAGGAGGAACGCACAGTCCTTGATCTGGGAACAGGAAGTGGTTGTATCGGCATTTCCATAGCGAAATCGGTAAAATGCCAAATTTGGGCGGTCGATATATCGGAAGAAGCTTTGGAAGTCGCCAAAGAAAATGGCGCTAAATTGGAAACGCCTCATATTCGTTGGAGAAAAGGCTCTTGGTTTACCGCATTGGAAAAAGATGATCCGAAACAATTTAAGGTTGTTGTCAGCAACCCTCCCTATATCGCGGAGAATGAAAGAAAGGATTTACCATCCGAAGTTGCTAATTTTGAGCCTGACGTGGCTCTGTTCGCCGGCTCAGATGGCATGAATGCTTATAAAGAATTGAAAGAAGACATCTGGAATTGGTTAACCCCTAAAGGGGTTGCGTTTTTGGAGTTGCATTCAAAGCAAGTAAATTTGATAACTTCGCTTTTTGAAGAATTCGATTTTAAAAAAGCTCTCATACCGGATCTCCAGGGATTGGAGAGAGTATTAATATTGGAAAAATAGTACCAGTTCAGTCTCTTGCCAACAAAAGACAGGAAAATCAGCCTTGGGCAAAAGTGATTTTTTGGGACGCGTCTGCACCTTTTTGTTTTAACGTTCGCCCAACACTCCGCATCGAATTTCGGTCATCTTATCCTGGCGGTTGAATAAAACCTCGATACGGTCGTCGAAATTCAACCCGCGGTTATGAGTATAGTTCAGGACCTTTAGCTTGTCCCTCTCGCCCTGCCCATCATATTTGAAATACAAATTCGGAAAACCGTTCCTCACATCCCCGCTGGAGGAATCGAATGTAACATTTCCGGTAGTCAAAAACCGCAAGTCTCCGGCTTTTTTAGGTTGGGACAAGGCGAAAATTCCCCGTTCATGTCCGTCATATTTCAACAAGGTCAGGTTTTGGTAAGTGTAAAGCCGTCTCGCGAGGCCCCCCGGATTGTACTCATAAACCTTTTTAGACATCTTCCAACCCTGGTCCGAAACCAGGTTGTTCACTTCGTGGATGCCGTAACGCACCCCCTTGAACCAGACTTCGCTGTTGACCAAATCCAAGACTAGGAGGTCATCCTTGTCCTTGTTTTCCTTGGCCAGGACCTCAGCTTTTTTCGACTCGTCATTTTGAAAAGTGGCCGCTTCAGCCTTGTCACTTTTGTCTTTTTTAAGGGGTAGAGGCGTCGGGGCTTGGGTGGCCTGGGTCTTGAGCTGGTTGAGCTCCAATTGGAGTTTTTCGTTTTCCAGCTCGAGGCGCTCTAATTCGAGTTTTTGTTTTTGGGTTAAAAACGAGGATTGATCCGATTCCGTGTTAGAAGAGGATGTGGAAACAGGTGTAGATATTTCCTTGCCATATACGGCTAAAAAAGGTAATAAAACTAAGCAGATTAAGAAAGTTGAGAAAAGAGGCTGTTTCATTCCATTAAACTCCGAATGCTTTGATAACAACTCAAGGATGAGACAATCCTAATGGAATGCCCCGGAATAGGCAATTGGGTAAAAAAAAAGCCCTTCTCCCTAAAGGGAGAAGGGCTTTTTCAAACAAATTTAGAACTTGTATCTCAAATCAGCCTGCACCATTTCAACAATGGGAGTTCCACTTCCATCAGGGGTGTTGGTTCCATAAAATACTCCCCCTAAATTCGGTTCGCTGATCAGGTACTCCAACGAGGTGACTGAAAGCTGGGTATCCAGCGTCCAGTTTTGGACATTGAAACCGAAGCCCGTACTGAATACCGACTCATTACCTATGGCAGAGTCGGCCTGCCCCGCGGTATGAGTTCCGCCGTTGTTTATGTATTCCCAAGCAACGATCGGCTTCATGATACCGGCGCGCCAAGTCAGCCAGCCGGCAATCGGCGTTTCAGCGCAGATATTCCCCAAAACACGCCAATCATTCCTTTGGTAGTTGGCATTCCCGCCAGTGTCGGTGGTGAGAGCATATCCCAACCATCCAAACATCAATCCGGCTGAAACCAATCCCTTGCCGCCGGTGACTTTGTGGTTCATGCCAAGATTCACAACAACCGCCGTAACGGCTTGGTTTTCAGCGGCAGACTCAACACCTTTTCCGGCCGGCTTGTTATAGCTAGCATACCCAAACTGGTCGGCTTGCAGATCAAGCCCCAACTTCAAGACATCATCCGAGCTGAGGTCGCTTTGCAACAAGGTGCCTAATTTCCACTCCCAAATGCCATTGCCGGTCCTAGACGTTAACCCAGCCTCGTTGTCGTAGCCGCCAACCTGGCCGTTCAGGTGAAAATTAGCCTGGTTGAAGGGTCCCATGCTGGTTCCCAAACCGACATTGACACCGATCAATTGGGTACTATCATTCAGGTCAGCGACATGATCGTTATCGGCGTAATTGACTTGGATTCCCAAGTCCCCGGCCGAAACGTTCTTGGCCCAGAAAAGGTCAAATTTATTCTTAGGCGCCGGCGTAGGAGCAGTGCCAGCGTTCCTAGCTAGCATCCAGGGATTGGACCAAGCCATACCATACAATCCAGAAACGTTTGTTCCGGCAACTGGTATCCAATAAGGCTCAAAGCCGCTGTATAACTGTGCGATATTCATCGGCCGGTTTAAATAGAGCCCCAAGACACCGCTATCAACCGTGTCCTTGAGGATACCGCCCCATTCAGCCATGCCGTCTCCCCAAGTATTGCTGGTACCATTATTGGCGATACCGTTCATACGGAAATCCACCGTATCCTTATATTCCAGGACCTTATTCGGATACATCCAGATGATATCCAGGTCCTCGACCTGCCTGACGTCGGCGGACATGGAATCCAAACGGGCATCGGCGGAAACCTTCACCGCAAACCCGAAGGCCATGATGCCGGACAACAGCATTAATAGTACTCTCTTCATTCTCTCTCTCCTTATCGCTTTTTTTAAGGCCGCCGTCCTCAGGGAGGACCTTGACCTTCCCTCTTTTGGGTCTGCACTCCTCAGGGAAGAGTGCCACACCCGACCAACGAACTTCATGGAAGCTGTACAACCGCTCCCGCACTACAGAAGAACTATACGAGCGTGGGCCACTTCCCAAAAAAGTGCCACCCTCGACAAATTCCTCGACGGCCAAACGGTTGTGGTCACAATCCGCTTGGGTCGAAGATCATAGGTCCCAATCAACGAAACCTATGGCTTTTTCCCCTCTCCGAGCCATATTTGCCTTGATAAACCCGGAGAACTCTTATAATTGGCCCGAATATAAGGATTGTGACGGCCACTGTCAAGATGAAAAAGCTTTTTTAAGATCAAGTACCCCCATAGGCTGTGGGTCAGAAGCCTAAAGCTTTCAAAATATGGGGTTTTTTTGAAAAAAGACCCTATTTAAAGGAAAATCAAAAACCATTAAAATCAGGGTTTTAGCCTGTCGTATCAATGAAGTATTTAAACAAAAAGTAAGGAAGGAAAGTTGGAAAAGTGGCTTAAACGGCCCTTTTATTCAACGGTTACGCTTTTTGCCAGGTTCCTGGGTTGGTCGATTTCTCTGCCTTTTTTCAGGGCTATTTCATAGGCCAAGAGTTGAAGCGGTATGACCGCGAGTATGGGTGAAATATCCTCGGATCCAACGGGAATTTCCATAACATCATCCGCCTTGCGCGAAACGATCTTGTCCCCCTTTTCAACCAACGCGATCAATTTTCCCGACCTGGCCTTGACCTCCTCAATGTTGTTTAGGATTTTTTCGTAAACTCTGGAGGATTTCAGGGCGAGGGCCACTACCGGCATCTTATCGTCGATCAAAGCAATGGGACCATGTTTCATTTCCCCCCCGGATAACCCTCCGCGTGGATATAGGAAATTTCCTTTAGCTTTAAAGCACCTTCCAGGGCGATAGGATAGAGATTTCCCCGGCCGATATATAAAAAATTATAAAAGTTCGCGTATTTTGCCGCTAGCTTCCCAATCATCTTCCGCTGTTTCAAAATCGAAGTTGCTAAAACCGGCAATTGAGAAAGCTCCCGGGCCTTTTTCCTCAACTCCGCGGGCTTCAGGGTTTTCCGGACCCCGGCGAGATAAAGGGCCAATAACCCAAGAGCGGCCAACTGGCAGGTAAAGGCCTTGGTCGAGGCCACACCGATTTCGGGCCCCGCCCTCGTCAACAAAACACCATCCGCTTCCCGGGTGGCTGAGCTTCCCATGACGTTACAAATCGTTGCCACTTTGGCGCCCTTGGCCTTGGCCTCCCGCAGGGCCACCAACGTGTCCACGGTCTCACCGCTTTGGGTAATGACAACCGCCAGGCAGTCCTTCCCGATAACGGGGTTTCGGTAACGGAATTCCGAGGCGCTGTCCACTTCCACCGGGATTCCCAGGTACTTTTCCAAGACGAACTTGCCAACCAAAGCGGCGTAATAGGAAGTTCCCATGGCCAGCAGGGTCATCCTTTTGAATTTTTTTATAAAGGGTGAGGACCAAAATTTTCCTTCCAGGAAAACTTGTCCCGTTCCAGGTTCCAACCGGCCGGTGAAGGTATCCACCAGGGCGCGGGGCTGTTCCATGATCTCTTTCAACATGAAATAGGGGTAACCGCCCTTTTCGGCCTGCTCGGCGGTCCACTCGATGTCCAATATTTTCTTGGGTATGGGTTTGCCGTTCAAAACGCTGGTGACTTTGGTCCCGGACCTCGTGATATCCACCATTTCGTTGTCGTCCAGGTAATAAACCTTCCGGGTGTGGGCCAGTAGGGCGGGAACGTCAGAGGCTAGGTAATTCTCATCCCGGCCCAATCCCACCACCAATCCCCCGCCGCCGAACCGCGCCCCAATCAGGGTTTCCGGCTCCCCCTCGTAGACCGCCACCACCGAATAGGTCCCCTTGATTTGGGCAAGAGCCCATCGGACGGCTTCCTTCCAACGCCGGCTTTTCAACCCCTCCTCCATCAGGTGCGCCAGGACCTCCGAGTCCGTTTGGGATTTAAAGACATGTCCCCGGGATTGCAGCTTGCTTTTAAGTTCCTGGAAGTTTTCGACGATGCCATTGTGAACGACCGCGATTTCGCCCTTGCAGTCGGTATGGGGATGGGCGTTCTGGTCCGTGGGATGGCCATGGGTGGCCCACCGGGTGTGGCCGATCCCGGCTGTGATAACGGCTGGCAGGCGTGCTTCCTTCACGGCCCTCATGAGGTTGCCGATTTTCCCGGCTTTCTTGATGATTTTGACCCGCTTATGGGGGGTGATCAGGGCGAGCCCGGCGGAATCATAGCCGCGGTATTCCAACTTGGCCAACCCCTCCAACAAAAGAGGGGCCGCTGGTTCAGGCCCGGTATATCCGACAATTCCGCACATGTTCAAACCCCAAAATCTGTATTTTTTTATGGTGACTATAACTTCACGACACGTAAAGGAATTATTTTACCGCAGATAACGGCCGATAAACGCCGATAACGGCTTGTAGTTTAAGGCTTTCTCAAACTTATCGGCGTCCATGCCACTTCACTATTGAAAGGATTTCAAATGAAAGTGGTATTGTCCCGCAATCCATTAACTCCTTTATGGAGATGCGGGACATCGGATTTGATCGGCGGTTCCATGTCTTTTTGCTTTTACTTGTTATAAAGGAATTCTTACCTTTTTTATTACCGATTAGTTTTTCTCTTCGCTTGAATCGCATCTTAACACGCGCCCAAGGGGGTTACAATTACGCACCCTCCAGAGCTTTGGAAAGTTCGATCAACTTCGCCAAATCCAATTGTTCCCCGCGAATTCGGGGGTTCAGGCCCAATCTTTCCAAGGCCTGGGCCGATTGTTCCTGGGATTTGCCAAGGGATTTCAACGAATTCGACAACATCTTGCGGCGGCTTTGGAAAATAGCCCGGACCAAGGCGAACAACCTTTTTTCACCCGGCTCATCCAGCGGCAATTCGGTTTTAACCTCAAGCTCAATGAAAGCCGAGTCCACTTTCGGCCTGGGACGGAAACACCGGGCCGGAACGTCCAACAGCATTTTGGGACTAGAGTAGTATTGGGCGCATATCGTGAGGGCCCCATAAGCTTTGGTGCCTGGCGCCGCAACCAGCCTGGCGGCTACCTCCTTCTGCACCATCAGATAAATTTTCCGGATGACACCATGGTATTGGGCCAAGAAGCGTGTCATCAATGATGTCGTGAGGTAATAGGGGATATTACCCGCGACCGTGATTTTTCCGGGCGCGGGGGGAGCCAGTGGAATCAAATCCAGCTTGAGGATATCGGCTTTCACCAGGCTCAAACCCGGTGAATCCTTGAACCGCTTTTCCAGCATGGCGAATAGCTTGTGGTCCACCTCCACAACTGTCATGGTCCTTCCCTTCGCCGCCAACCGCTCGGTCAGGGTGCCGTAACCGCCCCCCACCTCCAGCAACAGGTCCCCTTCGGGACATTGGATAACCTCGTCGATTTGGTTCAGGATTCCGGAATCTGTCAGAAAATTCTGGCCTGCTGATTTCCGCGGGCGGTAGGAATATTCCTTGAAAAGCTGGGTGATCCGGCTCATCGGGTTTTCATGGCCAGGTCTTCGGCCATGCGGATGGCGGAAACCATGCTGGAGGGGTCGGCGATTCCCTTCCCGGCGATGTCAAAGGCGGTGCCGTGATCCGGCAAGGTCCGGATAAAGGGTAGGCCCAGGGTCAGGTTGACGCCGGTTTCAAAAACCGCCAGCTTGAAGGGGATCAACCCCTGGTCGTGGTACATGCAAAGCACCGCGTCGTATTTTCCCTTGGAGGCCCAGTAATAAAGCGTGTCGGGGGGATGCGGGCCGGAGACGTTCCAACCCTTTCGCCGGGCAGCCGCCACCACCGGTTTCAGGACCCGGATTTCCTCATTTCCAAAAGCCCCGTTTTCCCCCGCATGGGGATTCAAACCCGCCACGGCGATCCGGGGGTTCTGGATGCCGAACCATCGAGTCATAGTCTTTTGCGTCAGCTCCAGCTTCTCCCAAACTTTGGGCCGGGTCACTTCGGACAGGCTTTCCTTCAGGGAGACATGGATGGATTGCAGGACGATCCTGAAAGGGCCTCCCGCCATCATCATGGCGAAGTTTTTGGTTTTGGAAAGGTGGGCCAGCAATTCGGTATGCCCGGGAAATACACACCCAGCCTTATGAATGGCTTCCTTGTGGATGGGGGCCGTCACCAGGGCGGAAGCTTTTCCTTCTAGGGCAAGTTTTGCCCCCTTGAGGATATAATGAACCGCCGCTGTTCCGGAAGAGGCTGAAATTTTACCCCACCGGGCATTTTCGGCCCCGCCCAGGTCCAAGACTCCCACTTTCCCCTTGGAAACAGTTAGGGGGCTGTCTTCTTCCAAAGGTAAAAGGGGCAGTTTGACCTTGAACCGCTTGGCGCAGGAAACCAGGTAACGGTAATCCCCCACCAAACAATATTGGCTACGGGACGCTTTAATAATTTTCGCTAAAGCCTTGAGCGCAACTTCAGGTCCTACTCCAGCGGGGTCTCCGATTGAAATAGCAACAATTTGTTTGCTGTTAATTTTGAATTTTGAATTATGAATTATGAATTGATGTGAAAAAGCTTTGCTTTTTTTCATGATTTTTCAACCGTCGTTTTAACAATGGACGTTAGGATTTTTATTATTTCCTTTATGTCACTAATTTGTGACGAGTAGTTTCCCTCAACTAACTGAGATTCTTGAATCAATCGGAGCCAATATAGGGTCTCCCGGGCTTCTTTCAAGGCAATCGTCATCTTCGAGGCGAAATCTTTTCGGCTTGCGGCCGCTAATGCTTCTTCAATGTTTGCTCCGATGCTTGTTCCAGACCTGAATAATTGCTTGGACGCGAGAAACTCAGAGGTTCTTTGAAGTGTTTTACAAAGTTTGACAATCTTTAATGCAAAATTGAAGGATTTCGTTTGAATTATATTTTGTTTTTGGGCCATCAATAAAATGTCCTGATTTTCGCATTTTGAAAATCTTCATCAATTTATAATTCAAAATTCATAATTCATAATTGCAGTTTATAGTACCTTCGCCGCGAGTGCGGCCAGCGGGGAGCGCTCGCTCTTGGACAGGGTGATGTGCCCGAACATTTCATTCCCCTTGAACCTTTCGGCCAGGTACACGATGCCGTTGGAGGAGGAATCCAGGTAGGGGTTGTCAATCTGGTAGGGGTCCCCCGTAAGGATGATCTTGGTTCCCACGCCGGCGCGGGAGACGATGGTCTTGATCTCGTGGGGGGTGAGGTTCTGGGCCTCGTCCACGATCATGAACTGCTTGGGGATGGACCGGCCCCGGATATAGGTGAGCGCCTCCAACTCCAACTTGTGGGAATCCAGCAGGTATTGGACCTTATCGTCCACGTCCTCCGCCTCGTTTTGCAGGTGGCCCTTATCCAGGATGAATTCCAGGTTGTCAAAAATGGGCTGCATCCAGTTCGTTAGCTTTTCGTCCTTGGATCCCGGAAGGAAACCAATATCCTTGCCCAGGGGCACGATGGGCCGGGAAACCAAAATCCGGCGGTATTTTTTCTCGTCCATCGTTTTCAGGAGCCCCGCCGCCAGGGCCAAAAGTGTTTTCCCGGTGCCCGCCGACCCAACAAGGGTCACTATGGAAATGCGGTCGTTCAAAAGCAGGTTCAGGGCGAAGTGCTGTTCCAGGTTCAGGGCCTTGATCCCCCAGGCCTCCGGGTCCTTGAACCAGAGGGCTTGGACTTCCTTCAGGCCCTCGCGGTAAACGCCCCGGGCCGACTTTGTCTCGTGGATGTCGCTTTTCAGGAGAAGGAACTGGTTCTCATATAAAACTTTATCGCCTAGACGGCCCTGAAGGGAAAGTTTTCCAGCCTTGTAGAATTCGTCGATTTCGGCGTCACCGACCGTCAGGGAGACCCACCCGGCGTAAAACTCGTCGATGTTGACCTTGTTCGTCTCGTAATCCTCAGCCTCCACGCCCAGCGCGTCCGCCTTGACCCGCACATTGATGTCCTTGGTGACGAAATGGACGTTCTCCCCCTTTTGCTTCAGGGCCAGGGCAATGCCGATGATGTTGTTGTCGATCTTCATGCCCGATAGGGAGGGCGGCAGGTGGCCGTTGGGCGTGCTGATGTCCACCCTCAAGAGGCCCCCGTTAGGAAGAGGCACACCCTCGTGCAAATTGCCCTTCAGGCGCAGATCATCCAATAACCGCGCCACCTCGCGGGCGTTTCGCCCCCGCTCATCCTGGTACTTCTTGAAGGTATCCAGCTCTTCAATGACGCCCAGGGGTATGACGACGATATTGTCCGCGAAGGACTCGAGGGCCTTCGGGTTGTGGATCAAAACGTTGGTGTCCAATACGAAAGTTTTTTTCATGGGACATGGGCCTCCGGGGGGATGGGATGCGGCTTGAACCAATGAAACGCGCCAAGGGACAGCCGCCAGGACCATTGGAACGTTTCAGGAAATGCGCGAGAAAGGGGTAATACTTGCGGCCAGATGAGTGAGGTCAGTAGCATTAAAACAATCATATTTCCAGCCAAAATGAAAATCAAGGAAAACGCCCACCCGCCCTCCTTCAAATCGGTCTGCGGGTGGGTCAAGGAATAGCCCGTCAAGGCGAGGTGGAAAGCGTAGGTGAAACCGATGAGCCCCATCAGGTAAATCTTGAACGGCTGGGCCGCCAACAAGTATAGCCCGGCGGTAACAACGGTGTAAAAGGGGAATATGTAAGGCGCCAAACTGATGAGGACGTTGGATTTATTGACAGTGGTCGAGCCGCCGCTCGTGGTCGCGTGGATGGCGGTGACCTTCCCGCCCATCAGGACGGCGGCTAGGGCGTGGGTCAACTCATGTGCCATGACGTGGCTTAAGATGGGCTTGTAGAGGACGAAGTGGAGGACGAGATAGGCGGCAAAACCGGTGAAAAACACCCAGGTCGTCCTTTCGGACCAGGGAAGGTGGGCGTAGGCTTTTCCCAGAACCACCGCCATCCCAAGGCACAGCCAAAGCAATAAGATCCCCAGGAGTGTTTTCAGCAGGAAAGAGGTAAGGCTCTTTTTAATCGACAATGATTCCGCCTTTTTCATAAAGGTACAACAACTCTATACCAACATCAAAAAGATATTACAGGGATATACCCCGATGCCACCAGGAAATTGGCCTCTGCCACTAGGAAATCGGCCTATGCCGACGGTAGTTCCCGACCGTGCCGACGGTGGTTCCGATTCTACTGGGGCACCGGCCCTTTCTACCGGGCCTTCCGTCGGATTCTACTGGGGCACCAGCCCTTTCTACCGGGTCTGCGGGCAGGACCCCCGACACCTGCGAGCAGTACCCCCTGCACCTGAGGGCAGGACTCCCAGCCTCTGCGGGCAGGCCCCCCGGCACCTGCGGGCAGGACCCCAGACACCTGCGGGCAGGGTTACCGGCTTCTGCGGGCAGGACCCTCGGCCTCTGCGAGCAGGACTCCCGGCTCCTGCGGAAAGCCAATTTTGAATTTTAAGTTTTAAATTCTGAATTGTGGTTAGATTTCTGTATCTCAGAAATCCTCTATATTTCAATATTTAACTATTTTCTAGTTAGTCTTTAATTTTCTACGATCCAACAAGGATTGTATGGGTAATAGTCGCTATCGAAATCGCGCTGCAACCCTTGGTTATCAATATTATTAGGACCGACGCTATAAATCAGTAATCCGTCACGATATCTCATTATTTTCAAGTTCGCCCTATCGGTGAATGGGTCCAGATAATCATCCCATTGTTTCTTGTCCAATTCCCAAACCGCATCCGGCCAGCGCTTGTGTTTTTGGCGAAACAGGCGGGCTTCATTGGCCGCGCGGGCCAAACGGCAATCGGCCACCGTCAGCAACATCATTTGGGGGTCCGGGTAATACAAATTGTCCATGATCATCCCCATGAACCAACCATGACTGCGGTAGTCGGCATCCGCCTTGTCCCAAGCCGCTTTTACTTCAGGGTAAGGTAAGGAAAAAGCATTTAATTTTTTAATTTGACCCCGATAATAGGAGGCCGCGTCAAAATTCGAAGCGAGTTTTAAGAATAGGTCCAGGTCCATACCTTCCAAATATTGTTCACTTGCCAAGCGCTCCACCCGCAATTTTTCGCGAAAATCATTTTTTATACCTTGAGGGTCCAGTAATGCTAGAAATTCCTTTTCCGCGATGGGCGCGACCACACGAGGCAAAACTTCCCGGGCAGCTTGCAGAGTCACACGTATTCCGTAATTCCCCATCAATTCATTAAATTTTGCTTTTCTAGCCACCTCACTCAGAAACAAACCCGTTCGGAGGCTTTTAAGCGCCTCCTTCGTTTTGCCCTCTCGAACTTGTATTACAGCCCTTAAAGTCATCAACCTATTCAGGTTGTAATAACCGGAAATTGCAGGCATTTTAACTTGATAGGATGGTTGGATCGAATAATCGATCCCCCAATCCACCTTCTTTTCCTGATAAGCCTTATCCAGAAGCCGCAGGGAATCAACATGCGCTTCCAGGAGTTTCCGGGCAAAGGTAAATTCCTCCGCCGTCAATTTCCCCACCCTCATGCGGTTGAGGAATGTATTCAAGAATTCAAGTTGGCTTTTATTTTGGAAAAAATGCACAGTGCCTATAAATGTTTTTTCATACGCCGGCAAAAGAGGCCGCATGGATTCCGCATCCAAGGCTTTACGAACGTAATAAACCGCGTTCAACTCGTCCGGCACTCGTTGTGTATTCTTCGGCATTTCCAGGCTGTAACCTGCAACCTTCAATTCCAATTTGGCTTGGTTAAGTGTTCGCTTACCAACTTCCCACCAAAAATAGTAGGCCAGGAATAAGCTGGCAACATAGCCCAAAAGAAACAGAACTAGCGCAAGCACAGTTTTGCGGGCTAAATTTTTCCGGTCACTCACCTGAATTTTGCCTGGCCTTAAAAATATTTCCCTAGTGCTAAGGGCAATC
>CAWKAR010000026.1:0-140082 GCA_963847625.1 candidate division FCPU426 bacterium
TGGTAGGCGTGGGAGTCGGGGTAGAGGTAGGCGTACGAGTCGGCGTGCTCGTGGGGGTCTGAGTAGGTGTCGTCGTCGAGGTGGGTGTCGGTGTGCGCGTGGGTGTGTTAGTCGGGGTATTCGTCGGGGTAGGTGAGGGTGTCGTCGTCGGGGTGGATGTTGGCGTGTTCGTGGGCGTGTTGGTTGGCGTATTCGTCGGCGTTGGGGAGGGTGTCATCGTCGGGGTCGGTGTGGACGTGCGCGTGGGCGTGGGGGTCGGGGTATTCGTCGGAGTGGGCGTGGGTGTGATCGTGGGCGTTGGTGTCGGAGTGGGTGTAGAGGTACGAGTTGGCGTGTTGGTTGGGGTGTTCGTGGGCGACGTGGTCCCGGTAGGGCTGAGAGTCGGCGAGGGCGTATTCGTGGGCGTGTTGGTCGGCGTCAGGGTGGGGGTAATGGTAGGCGTGGGGGTCGGCGTAGAGGTAGGCGTCCTCGTGGGCGTGTTGGTCGGGGTCAGTGTGGGGGTTGTAGTGGACGTAGGAGTCGGTGTGAATGTAGGCGTTCTCGTCGGCGTGTTCGTCGGGGTCGTTGTGGGGGTCGTCGTTGGGGTCGGCGTGGGTGTGTTTGTAGGGCTATTTGTAATCGAGTTCGTAGGCGTCGGGGTTGGAGTCCGGGTTGAGGTATCAGTGGCCGTATTAGTTGGCGTCGGGGTAGGAGTTGGTGTCCGGGTTGGGGTGTTCGTAGGAGTATTGGTGGATGTTGGAGTTGGGGTCGATGTGGGCGTGTTTATGGTTGTGTTAGTGGGTGTATTGGTCGGCGTTGAAGTGGGCGTATTCGTCCGGGTCGGGGTGTTCGTGGGAGTATTAGTCTGCGTAGGTGTTGGAGTTGGGCTGTTCGTCGGAGTAGGAGTTGGTGTCCGGGTCGGGGTGTTCGTAGGAGTATTAGTTGGGGTTGGAGTCGGGGTCGATGTGGGCGTGTTTATGGTTGTGTTGGTGGGTGTATTGGTCGGCGTTGAAGTGGGCGTATTCGTCCGGGTCGGGGTGTTCGTGGGAGTATTAGTCGGCGTGGGTGTAGGAGTTGGAGAGTTTGTCGGGGTAGGAGTTGGTGTCCGGGTTGGGGTGTTCGTAGGAGTATTGGTGGGTGTTGGAGTCGGGGTCGATGTGGGCGTGTTTATGGTTGTGTTAGTGGGTGTATTGGTCGGCGTTGAAGTGGGCGTATTCGTCCGGGTCGGGGTGTTCGTGGGAGTATTAGTCGGCGTGGGTGTTGGAGTTGGACTGTTCGTCGGAGTAGGAGTTGGTGTCCGGGTCGGTGTGTTCGTAGGGGTATTGGTCGGCGTGGGTGTGGGTGAAACGGTCGGAGTCGGGGTTGGGGTCGGCGTCCGGGTCGGTGTGTTCGTGGGAGTATTAGTCAGCGTGGGTGTAGGCGAAACGGTTGGAGTCGGGGTGGGCGTATTTGTCCGAGTCGGAGTATTCGTGGGGGTATAGGTAGGCGTCGGGGTGGGTGAGATAGTCGGGGTCGGAGTCGGGGTAAGCGTCGAAGTGCGGGTCGGTGTGTTCGAGGGAGTGGGAGTCGGCGACACCGTGTTGGTCGGGGTCGAAGTGTTGGTGCGGGTCGGGGTGTTGGTCGGGGTGGGCGAAGGGGTGGGAGTAGGCGTGTTAGTCGGGGTGTTGGTGCGGGTCGGGGTGTTCGTTGGCGTCAAGGTGTTGGTCGGAGTGTTGGTGCGGGTCGGGGTAAATGTGAGGGTATAAGTGTTAGTAATGGTGTAAGTGTAAGTATAGGTGAAGGTGGGGGTGGCATTGCATCCTCCCGCGACCGAAACCCAGTTGCTGGCGGTGGCTTGGCTGGCGTTGTTCCAGCTGACCCCGGCGGTATTCTGAATGGAACAGGGGGAATTCGTTTCCGAATCCACATAGGAGATGGGTACCAGGATCGTGACACAAGCGCCCTTTCCCCCAAATCCCAAGGGGAAGGAAAAATAAACCGAGGGGTTGTTGGCGGTGACGTTATAAAACTGAGTCACCCCATCATAAGAAGGAAAGCCCCCGCTATAGCCTCCATGTCCGTTGTTGACGACGGTATCCCAAATTGTGACGGGGGTATTGACGGGCGCCCCGTTGTTGCAAACGACGAGGGTATAGGGTTCCTGACCCGAGCTATAGGATATGGGCCAGGCGGTAAAGCCCGCGAGTTTCTGGATCGTGAAGGTAGGCGGTGTATAGGTTTGGGGATTGAGAACGAAGCTTCCCCGGTAATAGATGATCTGGCAGGCATTGGTGGATGTGGCCGTGGCATTGTCGGATGTGTACCGTTGCATCTGGCCCGTTTGGGGGTTGTACATGGGCATCAGCCATTGGTCGGCCACGCTGGTAAAAACAATATTGTTGACCGGGGTGCCGGTGAAATAATGGGTGATGGAGGCTGGGGCGTAATTTGGCGAATACCAGGCGTTGCCCGAGCCGTCCGCCGCGGGGGGGGTGGTGCAGGAAGTGTCGTCGTACATGACGTAGCCCGAGTCGGTATTGGAAAGATAAGCGTGGTTTCCGTTGGTGCAGGTGATGTCGATCACCCAGGCGGCCATGATGACGCTGTTCTGGAGGTTGATGTTTTCCACGGAGACGATGTTGGTGACCGCGTTGATGTCACCCACGGGGATGGGAATGACGGGCAGGGTCCCGGAGGCCGCGTTGACAAAGGAAATGGGTGTGGAAGTGATCAGGTTCCCGTTGATCCAAACATTCATTTCGTCGTCCGCCGAAGCGTAAAGCGTGGCCGCCGTCGGAGTGCATTGGGCCCAAAGCTGATTCACGGGAATGATGACCTGCCAAACTAGCAGGAAGCCAAAAACGATTTTAAATAAGGCTGAAATACGCTTTTTCAAAGCATTTTCTCTTTACCTGTTCCAGGGATTTAAGCTCAAAGGAACTCACGATTTTGTTTGTTGTTTTAATTATATCGCTCCCCCCCGCTTCTTACACCCTTAACCCGGGTTTCAAGCGGAGATATTGATTGATAGCATAGAGAAATTCGGGGTCAAGAGGGAGTTCCCCCGATTTAATGGACAATTCAGGACTGCTTAAACACCCCACGCCAAAAACCGGTTCCAACCCGCTTCTGGGTTTTCATTTCGGGGGAAATTCATGGGTGACAGTGACATAACCGGGATACTCCAGCGCTTGGCCCGAGATGGTCATGGAAGGTTTCACCTGCAGGGTCAGCTTGGTGGGCTTGCTCCCTTCCCCGGCGATATTCATGGCCAGGTTGACCATCGAATCCATGGTCTTCCCCGAGAGCGCCTTTTCAAGATCAAGGTTAACATCCAGGGGAAGGATCCCAACCCCTCCGTTGGGGGCGAACACGACGGCCTTCTCCAATGTTCCTGTAGTCAGTTGGTTGCCGTCTATGAGCAGAATCCACTCCATCCTGCTCATGCCGGCGGGAGAGGCGTTCGGATTCTGAACTTCCAGGTTGAGCGTGAAGTTGAGCGGCAGGGACCCCGACGCGAAGGCCTCCTGAAGCCTGGCGAGGTCCGCCAGGCCGAGGTCGTTGATGCTGGTGCCCTGGAGGCCGATACCTGCCAGGGACACCTTTTCCACCGAGGCCAGCCTGAACTGGCACTTGGAAAAGGTGGCCATTTCATTGATTTGTTTCATCACATCGGCGCAGCCGGAAAAAACAAACGCGCCTTAGAAAATTAAAGCTAAAAACCAAATCCGCGCTTGGTTTGGATGTTTCATGTGTTTCCTTCTTTCATGAATCGAGATTTATTAGGGCAAAAAAGACATTACCTTTCATCCATAAAAAGACCCCGCTTTCGTGCCCATTATAAAAGTAAAACTTTTCAGTTGGACCAGTTTTTGGGGGGCAGGTCGCGGACATCTCCGGCTTTTAAAATAAAACCTCTGGCGAGACAATCAGGAGAGTATTAAGCAGGGGAACCAGCTTGGGCCATATATTCTTTCAAGCATTCCACGTCTTCATTCAGCATCTCGATAAAATGAAGACCGGCGCCAGTATTATTCACCCAAACCACTTCGGCAAAAAGGGTCAACGGCTCCGGTTTGTTAGGCAATTTCATATCAAAGCGGGCCACGCTGCCCAAAAGGAATTTTTGATCCACAACAATATGCATGCCGCTCACGCTCAAGTCTAGGACCTCGGCATTTTTTTCCTGTAACCGCCATTGGACGATATGTTCGAATTCCCCCTCATCTTTGGCCAAATAATATTGGACAGGAATCTTGACCGAAATTCTCGGGTGCTCCCTTTTTTCCAAAAACATATTCGCTTCAGGCATAGGCCCCCCGCAAAATTTTCCATATTTTGTTAGAACAGTCCCAGATAAGTTTATCTGGAAACAACGCCAAGTGATTTGTTATTCATTATACTATCTCCCGCTTTTCCACTTCCACCATAGTTTTTCCTGCCGCCAGAGAGGATGCTGTGGCCTTATAAATTCAGCTCTGCAACGGTTGTGTTTCGGCGCGAATCCTCATCTTGAAAATATAAAACCCGCCTGAATGGTTCAGATGGGCTGGCTTGTGCCGATTCTACGTAAAACAGTTAATGAAAGCAGGATTTTACGGTTTGGGCGGCGGCTCGTTCACCGGATGGGCCTTGACGGTCAATTGGACCATGGGGCTTTCTTGTCCACCTTCACCCACAGTGGTCACGCCCACGATGTAATCGGCTCCACTTGACAATTTTTTAAGATTGACCGTGGTCTGGTTCAGGGGTTTGGAAGTGATCCGGATTAAAGCCTGACTGCCGGCCTTTTTTACATAGAGGTTGTACCCCATCACACCCTTTTCTTGGACGGTATTCCAGGAGAGAGAAAGGCCCTCCTCCGTGGGGTTGGCTAAAAATCCGGTGGGGGCATCCAATTCCTCCCCTATTTTGGGGCCGAACTGGAAAGAAAGAGAAAGCTGGTTGCCCATGCCCAGGTCCCCGATCGTGGTCAGGGCATAAGCCAATTCCGCTTGGCCCCACTTAACCCCCGCCCCGGCCGAGAAACCCGTCAGGCCCGTTAGGTTCCCATAAGGCGCGAACCTGTATCCCGCCCGCAACGCCAAAAACCCCTTGTACCAATACTCCATGCCCACGCTCGCTGTGGACAATTCGGTGACCTGCAAATTGATATTTCCGTCGCCAGCCAGGGCCAATTGGTGTTCTTCGCCGGGGTTGGTCTGGTAGGCCCCGGCGACATCGAGGGCCATGGGAAGGTTTGCGTTATCCAGTGTCCCTCCCACGTTTAAAAGCGCCATCCCGAAAGCCAGGCCCGCTTGCGGTATCCGGTATTTCAGCCCCAAATCACCCGCCACTGTTGAAGTATTGTCGTTTTGGAGGTTCTGCAGGATGACCTTGGCATCCACCCCGACGAGGAAGTTTTTCGCCGCTTCCATGCCGAACCCGCCGTAAAGGTTCATCCCGGTGGGGGAAATAGACCCGTTGGGAACCGGCATGTCGGAGGAGTTCAGGTTATAAAGGTCCACTTTCCCGAAATCCAAATAGTCGCCCCCCAGTGCCGCTCCCCTTGACTCCCCGAACCCATGGCCATAGCAGAGATGTTCCAACCCCAGGCTTTGGGCCCAACTGTTGTGGAGGATGGTGATTTGGTCGCCGGATAGCTGCCCCAGGCCCGCGGGGTTTACCCCCAGCGCATCCGTGCCCTCGGCCAGCGCTCCAAACGCGCCTGCGAGCGCGGCTTGGCGTGTGCTAGTGGGAATTAGGAGCCATGAAGCCGCGACACTGGCCAGGTTCGCGGCTCCCGCGTTGCAGGCCAACCCCAAGGCCATCAAGGCCAGGCAATAAGTCGTCTTTTTCATTTGATCGGCGCTTTCCTTTACCGAATTACCAGAATTTTCTTCCAGTCAATGGAGGCGGTCCCATCGGCGTAATCCACTTCCAACCGAACCAAGTAAACCCCCGGCGCCACGCCTGTCGTATCCCAGCAGTTTTTCGGGAATCCGTTAAAGTCCAGGTTCGCCAGGGATTCCCCGGTGAAATTGTATACCTCCCAATGGCTTCCGGCGATGGCCCTGTCCGGATAAAGGCAGATCTTCTCCCCGCTATGCACAGGTACCGGGGCCAAAACTGTTTTTCCAAGGCCCGACAGGATTTCGGTGGGTGTCATGGTGAATGTGGGGGTAATCGTGGGCGTCTGGGTGAGGGTGGGTGTATTCGTCGGTGTCGGCGTTGAGGTTTTTGTAGGCGTAAAAGTGGGCGTGGGAGTCGCTGTTATGGAACAGGTATAAGCTGTAAAATTCGAGAACTCGGATTGGTTGGTCGAGTGGATATAGCCGCCCCGGATTCCCACGGCTCCGCTCGTGTAAGTGGAGTCGGTCACGTCGAAAATCATCTGGTTGTTAACGTAGCATTTGAAATCGGTCCCGCAGCAAACGACTTTCAGGGTGACCGAGCTTCCGTACGTGTAAGCCGGCGTGGCCGAGTTGGCGAGGTAATTCCAGGAAGTGCTCGTATGGTACTCGACCTGCCACTCTTGCCCTGTGGTTTCGTTCCATTGGAACGAATAAAAGTCCCCACCGTCTTGGGCGCGGAAGATGACGCCGATGATCCCGCTGTTTCCCGCCTGGGCCATGTTCACGACGCACTGGACGGTGTAATCGCTCAAGACATGGCTGAAATTGGAGTCCGTAACCAATATTTGTTCGGGGCTGTAATTGGAACCATAGGGCGCATCGATCAAATACCCGCCGGAAACGCTGAAATAATTCGCGTAATTCGGATCCGTCGCGCCGGTATCACCGATATAAAAATTGTAATTGGACAGACTGGCGTTCGAGGAATAGGTGTCCTGGAATAGAACTCCTCCGGGACTACCGCAGCAAGACACCGGTGTCAGGGTAGGGGTCTGGCCGTAAGCCAAACCGGACGATCCCGCTAAAACAAGGGCGCATGAAAACATGAAATAGAGATGATCACGGATAGTTTTCATAGTTACCTTATCAACATCAAGCATGCAAATAATGAAATCTAAGTTTAGCGTATTCATGGGTCAAAACAATTAAAATAAAATTTCCTCTTTATGGCGTCCCATTCCATGTAATTTGAGTATATTTGGGCTAGTAATAATTTGACCTATCCATGTAGAAGATTCGCTATTACAAGGAAGCAGGGTTTTGTGTTGGATTCAACAATGAAGGGGAGTGCGAAAAATCTTGGATCGCGAAGAGTTAAGCTCCCAGGGCCTTGGTGAGTCGGCCGGGGATCGAACCCGGGACACCTACATTAAAAGTGTAGTGCTCTACCAACTGAGCTACCGACTCACCCAAACCCTGGAATAAAAAAGTTCAGTTCTTCCTGAAAATCCTGGTCCGGTCCTGGCCCACGGAAATCCACCTGATCGGGACTTCCACATATTTTTCAATCGCGTCCAGATACCTTCTGGCTTCCACGGGGAGATCCGCAAGCCGGGTGACGTAGGACAAGTCCCCATCCCAACCCTTCATTTCGGTATAGACCGGCTCACACTTCAAAAGCTCCGACAGGCTGGCCAGGAATTCCCCAGTCGTCTTTTTCCCAATCTTATAGGCCCTGCACAATTTGAGGGACTTCACCGTGCTAAGCACGTCCAACTTGGTGATCAGCAAGCCGGTAAAACCGTTGATCCGGCAGGCATATTTCAGGGCGACGAGGTCCATCCAGCCGCAGCGCCTGGGCCTTCCGGTCGTGGCTCCGAACTCACCGCCCTTCTGACGGATCCGGTTCCCGAAAGTTTCCTCCATCTCGGAGGGAAAAGGCCCCTCCCCCACCCGGGTGGTATAGGCCTTGGCCACGCCGTAAATCTCATCCAGGAATTGGGGCCCGATGCCCAATCCGGTGCAGACACCCCCCACGCTGGCGCTGGAAGAAGTGACATAGGGATAGGTCCCGAAATCCACGTCTAGGAGGGTCCCCTGGGCCCCCTCCGCCAGGAAATTCTTCCCCGCTTCCAGCTTTTCCCGAAGATACTTCGTCGTGTCCCGGACGAGCGGCTTGATCCGGGGAAAAGTCTTCAGGTACTCATCGGCGATTTTATCAGCGTTCGCGAGGGCGGAACCGTAATAATTCTTGAGCCAGAAATTTTTCTCCTTCACGATTTCCCTCAGTTTTTTCCGGAAATCCGACGCCGAGAAGAAATCGCACACCCTCAGGCCGACCCGGGCCATTTTGTCCATGTAAGCCGGCCCGATGCCACGGTTCGTCGTGCCGATCTTACCAGCGCCCTTTCGGTTTTCGGAGGCCCCGTCCAGCATGCGGTGGTAGGGCATGAGTATCTGGGCCCTGTCGCTGATGATCAGGTGGCCGTCCAACTTCACGCCGGCTTTCTTGAGGGAATCCATTTCGCCCAACAACGCCACCGGGTCCAGGACCACGCCGTTACCGATCAGGCAGAGCTTGCCGTCATGGAGAATGCCCGAGGGAATCTGGTGGAACACTATTTTCCGGCCCTCGGCCACCACCGTGTGGCCGGCATTGCTGCCGCCCTGATAACGGGCCACGATGTCCACCTGTTCGGTCAGGACATCCACCATCTTGGCCTTGCCCTCATCGCCCCACTGGGCTCCAATGATGACCAGGTTCTTCTTTTGGCGGACCGCGTGTTTTTTAACGTTTTTACGAGCCATTTTTTTCCCCGGATTTCAGGCCATACCGGACAAAAAAAAACCCTGCCAATGAGGGCAGAGTTGGAAAACCCCTGAAATCGTGCCCATCTTAAGGCAATCCACCCCTTAAAACAAGGGGGGTTTATCTTTCTCCGTGACTCTTTAAAGCCCGCTACGGCCGGGGTTGAATCAGTCAAATTCAAAGACGCGGTGAATGGGCTTATAATGTGGCATCAAGCGCCGGATGGGATGCCGCGAATTTCATATGAACGGATGGATCATGAGGAAGGTATTTTTGGGAATTGCCCTGTGGATGGGATTGGCTTGCCTGTCCCCCATCCAAGCCTTTTCCATCGGCCCGGTGGGCGGGGCCAATTATTCCAGCATCCCGGACTTGCCCAACACCCAGACCCTGACGGATTTGCTTCCCGCTTGGTCCGAAGGCCTTTACCTGGATTTTTCGCTGGCTCAGTACTTTTTTTTACAAACCGAACTGCGGGTCACCGGGAAGGGCACCTACAATAAGGAGCAGGTCATCGTCACGGGAAACGCGGGCCTTCCCATCGGCTACTTCCAGCAACTCGAATCCATCAGCCTGAATTACCTTGAAATCCCCGTCATGTTGAAACTCGAGGACAATGCGGCTCCCGATTGGAGGGTCCACGTTTTTGGGGGGCCTTACATCGCTTATTTGGTGGGGGCCGGCGACCATATCGATACCGTCGGGAACGGCTTCGTCCAGGACGATTCGGAGGATTTCAACATCATCGATAAATTCAACCGCTGGGACTACGGCCTGGTTTTCGGGGTGGGACTTGTGTTCCAGAAAACCTTCGTGGATTTCCGTTTCGACCTGGGGCTAACTGGCCTCCTCAAGAATACCACCCCGACCAACTATCAGGGGCCGAACGTATTCCTCCAGGGCTTCAACCAGCCCAACCTTCAAAACCGCACTTTTTCGCTCTTATTCGGTTACGAGTTTTTTTAATCCAAAAATCGAAAATTCCAACTCGCCTATTCCCCACTAATCGATTTTATTTTCCCTGTTCCGAAACAAGCCCCTGATGGTCAGGCGATTCCAGCTTCTGGTACAAGTCCTGGATTTCATAATTATTCCGGTCCATTTCCTCGGCCTTCCGGGCTTTCCCCAGGGATGCCCCCCGGTTGTTCCGGTTCAGGTCATCTAGGCCCGCCTCGTAATAAGTCCTGGCTTGTTTCGACATGGGTTTCGGTTCGGCCACCCAATCGCCGCTGGAAGATTTTTCCTCCCCTTGGACGACGGACCGCACGTAAAGATGATAGCGGACTCCGTTTTTCACGCCGTCCAACAGGCAATAATTAGTCTGAAAGGGGGTTCGCCCGGCGCGCCGGTAATCCTTATCGCCTTCCTCCTTCCAATAAACCCAATACCCGTCGGCCTTGGTATATTCCGGAATCTCCCATTTCAGGTAGATTTTTCCGTCTCCGACGAGGGACCGGACGATGGAAGGTTTCGGATCCAGAATTTCCTCCCCGGAGCCGAAATGCCAACTGACGGACAACCGGTGGCTGTTTCCCAGGTTGCTGGAGTTGGACATGAAGGCATAATCCACCGACCATTGGGCGGCACGGTAACTGGCCCCCAGGCTGAAATCTCCAGGCAGGGTAATGAAGCTGGTGTAGCCTGCCCGGAAGCCCAACCGTCCGTCGAAAAACCAGTGTTCCAGGCCAGTCCTCACCCTCAGGTTCTGGTTGTTCAAAAGCGTGTCGTTGGAAAGAGTCCAGGGCAAATCCAAGGCGAGAAGGGTTTCCGGGTCGAAGTTCAAGGCCAAACCCGGGGTCAGAACCGGGGGCACGTCCTGTTCCTTGCCGGTGGCTTCCGAAGTAACAGTGGTGGAAATGTCGGTCAGGACCAAGCCCGCCCTCAGGGACATATCCGATCCCAAGGACCGCCGGTATAAAAGACCGAGATCGGCCGCCCAACCCTGGGACACGCCGTTCACCTGTCCGCTGTCGCCATAAAGGTAGCGGAGATTGACTCCGGCGAAGAGGCAGTTTTCCGGCGTTGAAAACAGGGCGAGGGCGAGGGAACCCGTGTACTGGTCCTCGTGGGAACCGGGGATACCGGGGAAAAACAGATTGTTGCTGCTCAATCCCAGACGGACTCCGTTGGGCAAGGGGTATTCCAGTGAAATATACAGGTTTTGGTTTTTGTCGTTAAAATAGGAACCATACATTCCGAGGATTTCCGTTTTTTCCATCTGGGCTAAACCCGCCGGATTCCAATAGGACGCGCTCGAGTCATCCGCAACCGCCGCGAAAGCCCCCGCCATTCCCATGGCCCGCGTCCCCACACCCAGATCGCCACCGCGATCGAACTGTGCCTCAACCGATGAACCGGTGAGCAAAAACCCGAAAAAAGCCAGTGGAAAGAAAAATGAATAATGAAGAGTTTTAATTTTATTCATGGTTTTCCATTAACGGTTCATCAAGACTTTCAAGGATTTTTTGCTTCGCACCCCACTGGCCGGATCCTTCCATTCCAATACCAACAGGTAAAGGCCGGAGGCTACCACTTGCCCATTCCGATTCTTCAAATCCCAAACCACACTTCCCTTTACCAGCGGCAATATCCTGATTAATTCACCGGTCAGGTTGAAAACCCTCACATCCACCTGGCCAGCAAGGGGTAGACCGCCCGAGGAGGCCGTGATCTGAACCAACCCACCGCCTCGTAATAGATTGGGTTTGGCGGTAAAGAGAATAGTTCCCGCTGACCCTTCCCCAACATAGGCGTTTTCCGAAAGGATGCCGGGGTTCCCACTGGAAACGGTTTCCTGGAGGACGAAATGGTAAAAACCGCTCGGAACCGTCTTCCCGTTCTGGCCAGCGCAATTCCAGCCAACAATGGCCTGGCCGTTCAAATAAACGGTAATGGAGCCGCCCAGACTGGAAGGGTTGGGGACGAACTTGGAAAGTTCCAGGGTAAAGACCGTGCCGGCTGAAAACACTCTCTTGCCGCAAAGGGTGGCGACTTGTTCCCCTCTTTCATCGTAAATCCAAATCAACTGCGGACAACCCGCGGCGCCCTGGGTCGGTGTGGGGGTACCTGTGGAAGTTAAGGTCGGGGTAGCCGTGGGAGTAAAGGTAGGAGTTGAAGTTGTGGTTGACGTAAGCGTCGGTGTGTTCGTGGACGTGTTAGTTGACGTATTCGTCGGCGTATTCGTTGACGAGTTGGTCGGAGTGTTCATAGGAGTGCCAGTCGGAGTATCCGTTGGTGTGTTAGTGGGTGTCAAGGACGGGGTATCGGTATTAACCGGGGTCAGGGTCCCTGTGTCTGTTAGGGTCAGAGTCGATGTAATTGTATTTGTAGGACTGTTCGTTGGAGTTTGAGTCGGGGTATCCGTGGAAGTAAAGGCAGGAGTTGAAGTTGTGGTTGACGTAAGCGTCGGGGTGTTCGTGGGCGTGTTAGTCGAGGTGTTAGTGGGTGTAAAAGATGGTGTATCGGTATTGACCGGGGTTAGGGTCCCTGTATCTGTTTGGGTCGAAGTCGATGTAATGGTATTTGTGGGACTGTTAGTTGGAGTATGAGTTGGGGTATCCGTGGAAGTAAAGGTAGGAGTTGAAGCTGTAGTTGATGTAAGTGTCGGAGTGTTCGTAGGGGTGCCAGTCGAAGTATCCGTGAGTGTGTTAGTGGGTGTAAAGGACGGCGTATCGGTATTAACCGGGGTCTGGGTTCCTGTGTCTGTTCGGGTCGGAGTCGATGTAATTGTATTTGTAGGACTGTTAGTTGGAGTATAAGTTGGGGTATCCGTGGAAGTGCAGGTAGGAGTTGAAGTTGTGGTTAACGTAAGTGTCGGAGTATCCGTGGACGTGTTAGTCGGTGTCAGCGTGTTAGTGAATGTGTTAGTAGGGGTGTTCGTTAGCGTGTTGGTCGGTGTATTCGCAGGTGTATTTGTTGATGTGTTCGAAGGTGTACTGGTATTGGTTTTTGTGGATATATTCGTTGGTGTATCTGATGGAGTATTCGTAGATGTATAGGTCAGCGTATTCGCGGGGGTGTTGGTAGGAGTATTGGTCAATGTGTTTGCTGGGGTATTCGTTGGTGTGAGAGTAAAGGTGTTAGTGGGCGTATTCGTTGGTGTATTAGTTGGAGTATCACTAGAGGTATCAGTGAGCGTGTTCGTCGGTGTCGGCGTATTGGGTGGGGTATTCGTTGGTGTATTTGTTGGAGTATCACTAGGAGTATCAGTTGGTGTGTTCGTCGGTGTCAGCGTATTGGTTGGGGTATTCGTGGGTGTGTTGGTAGGGGTGTTAGTGGGTGTATCCGTTGGCATATTCGTTGGAGTGTATGTCAGTGTTGGCGTATTGGTTAGGGTGTTTGTGGGCGTGTTGGTAGGAGTATGGGTGGGTGTATTGGTCGGTGTCGGCGTGTTAGTGGGTGTGTTGGTGGGGGTATTAGTAGGCGTATTCGTTGGAGTGTTCATCGGTGTCAAAGTATTGGTTGGGGTATTGGTGGGTGTATTGGTCGGTGTCGGCGTGTTTGTGGGTGTGTTAGTCGGGGTATTAGTGGGTGTCCGCGTACTGGTGGGCGTGTTAGTTGTTGTATAGGTGCGGGTGTTCGTGGGCGTATTGGTAACCGTGCTTGTCGATGTAGGCGTCGGGTTGCAATTGGCCGCATAAAATTCAATTGCCTGCATATCCGCGAGCGAAGTATTGCTCAATGTATAGCTCATCGGGTAAGTCGCGATCCCAGCAGCGGTTTTATAATTTCCTTCCGAGGAAAAACCCGGATTTGATTGTGACCATTCCTGGGTTTGGCCCGTCCCGGCCGTAAACGTCCTGTTGTTATAAACGTGGCACAAACCCACGATGACGGAGTTTTGCTGGTTCGTATTGATATTCATGGTCGGATTATTGATCGCCGTGGTTTGTTCAAAATGAGCGGTGCTGCCAAGCGATGTATTCGGGGCAATACCCGTAAAGACTATCGCGCCAACATCCATATTTTGAGCGGCGTTGGTTGTTATCACTAGGTTATGAGACAGGCCATCCGTCGGGAGTTGGGAGCCGAATTCGTAATAAGTAAAACATTCATGGCCATTCGCGCTGTTAACCGCCAAGGCAAGTGTCAAAGCAACTCCGTTGTAAGTGGCAGCGGTGATGTTGTTGGTGTTGCTTTGGATCGCAACTTGAACGGCCAATAGTGGATTGGATAAACCGGCGGGAATCGTCAAAGCGACCGTGGAGGTGGTTGTGTTCGCGTTGTACGCGCTTGTGGCAGTATTAAAACCGGTTGGGCATGTGGTATAGGGAGTATCAGTGGGTGTGATGGTGGGAGATGGAGTTAGTGTAGAAGTGGGGGTCACGGTCGGAGTGCGGGTCACGGTAAAAGTGGGAGTCCAAGTAAAAGTCGGGGTCCAGGTGAGCACAGTTCCAACGCAGGAAGCGGCGTAAATCGAATAATTATTCGTCCCCAATGCCCCGCCGTTTCCGTTATTCCCGAAGGGGTTTTGCAAAGAATTATAAGGCCCCCCTGTCATTGTTTCGGAATATTCGGTTCCCGCGGATCCGGTGTTATAAGCGACTGCCGCGGTCGTTCCGGTAAAGTAAAAGGCCAGCCAGTAACTTCCGGCTGGAAGGGCTGTGGATGGAACTGACACCTGATTCCAACCCGCAGCCATCGCCGTTTGCTGGCTTTGGACGATCAGGTTCCCGGGTACGCCCTCGTTATTGGCATAGATACCTAAGACACCCGAGGCGGCGGTGGCTGCGCTCAAATAAATATCCATCGAGGTGACGGTGGCGGAATTGGAAAAGGTGTAAAGAGTGCCGTCTTGTCGGCCGACCCGATTGGCGCTCGCGGTACCGCCGACGCTAGTCAGACCAACCGTTTGAGGCGCGGAACAAGCGGGAGTGGGGGTGGATGTATTGCAAGTTCCCGTCGTGGTGATGTATTGCAGGCTTTGGTCTCCGCCAGTCGCCCCGGTAAAGCCGTAGTAAACCTGGGTCTGTCCCCCGAATACGTTGTTGATCAGATCCCGGTTGTAAGTCATGGTCTGTGGCACGCCCGCAGAATCGACAATAATAAAAGTCAGCACCTTGCCCGCGGGGTTCCAAGTGATCGTAATGGGGTGGGTCGCGTTGTTTTGGATGGTACTGGTGAAGGTATAGGGGCAGGTGACCCCGGGTGAACCGACATAACCGCAAGTATTCCCGGCTAACCCGTTTTCCTGGGGCGCCAAAACACCGTTGGTTTGGTAGGTCGCTATACCGATGGCGATCGAAGGCGCTATGGGATTGACCCCCGCGTATCCCCTGCAGGCCCCGCAGGGAAGACCATTTCCGCTCAAAGCCGAGGTCGTACGCGGGTCATCCTGCAGGACGAAGTCGATGCCGTCCGCGCCTCCGCCGGTTCCATAATAAGCGTTGAAGCTTAGGGAAAAACTTTGGCTGAGGTCGATAGGAGTGGTGTTCCAACAAGCCCCGCTTTGCGCGCCTATATTCTGCGTGAGGGTGATAGATGTTCCCAAGCCCGTGGCGTCCCCGACCAAAGCCCAATTGGGGCAGGTTTGGGCGAAAAGTTCAGACCCATGCCCAAGCCAGGAAAAAACCGCCAAAAAGGCAATCCAAAGCAGACGGTTTGGTCTCACCCGATGGGCGCAGGCAGCGAAGACTCGGGCAACCGCCCGAAATCCCGCTATCGCAATGATGAAAGAATAAATTTTTCCGATCAAAAATAAACCTCGATAAGTCAAATGGAATTCCAGAACATCCCAGGAACGTTGTTTTTTGGCTCATCATCACCCCACCCGTGCGCATTTCCAGGCACTTCCCGGTGGAAAATCACCGTTAGGGCAACCATTCACGCCATTAACAAAAGAAATTCAAAGCACCCTGCCTTTTTCCAAGCAAATTTACACATGAATTAGTTTTTACTATATTTATTATACGGGTAGATGGGAAAAAAGTCGCAATAGCACGTTAAAACAATGATTTTTACGGTTTTTTGAGAGAAAGAAGATTTCAGGATCAAGCTTTGTTTTTCTGGCAGGTTTGAAAAACGCTAAAAATTAGGGGGAAATGATAAATTCGCTTCCCCAGGGTATGCAGGGCAAGACCGCAAAACGGACATTTCGCGCAGACCTCTGAATCGCGAAAAATGGTTCCACCTTTTCAACTTAAAGGAACACGCGATATTTCCGTTGGATCCAACCTCGGGGCATCGCACCAGAGTCCTTCCAAGTCATAAAAGGCCCTGGTTTTTTCCTGGAATATATGGACCACCACGTCTACGAAATCCAAAATCCACCAGCTTCCGTCCTTAGAGGAGTTGACCTTCCAGAGGTCTTTGGGGTTGGAAAGTTTCTCCGAGACGCCCCTCACGATGGCGTTCACATGGGTGTTCGAACTGCCGCTACAAACAACAAGGATGTCCGTGTAGGAAGCCAGGCCCATCATATCCAAAACCCGGATATCAATCGCTTTTTTGTCCTCCAAATGGGTGACGATCTCTTCCAGCAGTTTACCGGTTATGGGTTCCAATGATTTCCTTATCGGGGATGATTTCGAATTTGCTGTATGGCTTTCGTGAGTTCAACCAGAATGTCCGTTTTGAATTGTTGCTTCAATTCCTCCGATCGGGTGTAAACATACCCTTTTTCCGTGACAATATAACGGGCCGGAAGCCGATTCAGGGCGAAGGCAAGAATATCCAATCGATCCTTATCGGTGGGTTGGAAGTCAAGATATGCAGATTCCTGGAGAAGCTCCTCCAAGCTTTTCTTAACCGCTTCTTCCATGTAATTGACCAAGTCCAATATTTCCCCGCTTCCTAAAGATAAAGTTGATGGTTATGAATATACTGCTCAACCGTCTCGGGCACCAGATACTTGATGCTTTTCCAATCCCGGACCCGTTGGCGGATTTTGGTGGAACTCACGTCGATGTATGTTCCTTGTTCGACATAGATATTCTCCAGCAGGGCGGCCGGCACGGATCGGCCCTCTAATCTCAGGAAATGATTGTTCATGATCTTTTCCGTATCAAATCCCGGCCGGGATACGGCGATGAATTTGCAGATTTTCAACATCTCCTCGATATTCTTCCACTCCGGGATGTCCATCAAGATGTCGGCGCCCACGATAAAATAGATTTGAACACCTTCCGAAAACAATTTCAGGAAGTGTTTTACCGTGGTGATGGAATAGGATTTACCACCCTGCCCAATTTCGAAATCGGATACTTCAAAACAGGGATTGCTGACCGTGGCCAAATGCGCCATCACGAGACGATGGCCGGCGTCGGCGAGATCAGACGGCTCCTTATGAGGGGGAAGGAAGGTCGGGGTGAAAATGACCTTATCCAGGTTGTACTTATTCCGGATTTCCTCAGCGACCACCAAATGGCCGGAATGGATGGGGTTGAAAGTCCCTCCAAAAAGCCCGATGGCTTTCATGCTTTCAACGCTCATCGTCCTTCAACAACGAATCGATCATGTCCCCAGTCAAGAATTCCGAATCAGTCTTTTCCTCGGATTGGGTTTCCGGCTGGAGAATCGGTGTCGAACTCGCGACCGGCGTGGCCGGCACGGCTTTTTTGGGTTCTTTTTTCGGGTGAGCCAGGTGTTTATCGGGTTCGGCCCCCGCAATCGGAGGCGCGGTGGAAATAATCCTACCTTTCGCGGCTTGGACGAGCCTATCGAGTTCATCCCGGGTAAGGCCGCTTGTCGCAGAAACCTTCATTTGCTGGGTTTGGCCCGTGGCGACGTTTTTAGCTGTGACGTTGACGATGCCGTTGGAATCGATAGCAAAAGTGACTTCCACCTGATTGGTCCCGGCCGGGGCGGGAGGCAGACCCACGAAGGAAAAGAAGCCGAGGGTTTTATTGTTGCTGGCGATTTTATCCTCGCCCTGGAGGACCTTGACATTCACGGAGGTCTGCATGTCCTTCACGGTGGAATAGAGCTTGCTCATGCGGGTCGGCACGGTCGTGTTCCTGGGTATGATGACGCTGCAGGTGCCACCAAGAGTCTCGACGCCCAGGGAAAGAGGGGTGACATCCAATAGCAAAGCGTTGCGAATATTCCCATTGATGATTCCCGCCTGAATGGCGGCCCCCAAGGCTACCGCCTCATCTGGATTGACCTTGGTGTTCAAATCGCGGTTGAAAAACCGTTTCACCACATCCCGGACCTTCGGGACCCGGGTCATCCCCCCCACCAGGATGACCTCGTTGAGGTCCTTGGGGTTCAAGCTCGCGTCCTTGAGCGCCCTCTTGCAAGGTTCCAGGGTTCTTTCGATCAATTTATTGACCATCTCCTCAAACTCCTCCCGGGTGAGGGAATAGGCCAGATTTAAAAAATTACCGTCTTTTTTCGCGATGAAGGGCAGGTTGATGACCGTGGATGTGGCGGTCGAAAGGTCGCATTTCGCCGTTTCGGCGGCTTCCCGCAGCCGTTGGAGTGAAACAGGTTCTTGCCGAAGGTCGATTCCGGTTTCCGTTAAAAACTTTCCCAAAACCCATTCCATCAGTATATGGTCGAAGTCGTCCCCCCCTAGATGGGTGTCTCCGGAGGTCGAAAGCACCCGGTAAAGACCGTTCAACAGTTCAAGGACCGTTACGTCGAGGGTTCCCCCGCCTAAATCATAGACTACGATTTTCTGGTTTTTCTTCGTGTCGAAATCATAGGACAATGCCGCGGCGGTAGGTTCGTTGATAATCCTTAAGATTTCAAAACCGGCGATTTTCCCGGCGTCTTTCGTCGCTTGGCGCTGGGAATCGTTAAAGTAGGCCGGCACCGTGACAACCGCCTGGGTTATTTTTTCCCCCAGACGCGCTTCGGAATCCTGCTTTATTTTTTGGAGCACGATAGCCGAAATTTCCTCGGGTGATTTGATCTGGTCATCCAAGCGGACCCGAATGTCGCCGTTCTCGGAATCTTCCACATCATAGGAAACGAGGCTTTTATCCCGCTTGACCTCCTCATCGGCCGCCTTACGCCCGATAAAACGCTTGATGGAATAAACCGTCCCCTTGGGGTTGGTGACTGTTTGATGTTTCGCGTCCAGCCCCACCAGCCAATTTTTTTGGGCGGTCAAGGCCACGATGGAAGGCGTGGTATGGTAGCCATCCGAGTTTGGGATAACAGTCGGTTCCCCGCCGTTTAAATACGCGACACAGGAATTGGTAGTCCCAAGATCAATCCCTATCGCGATTTGGTTGTTTTTGTCGGCCATAATTCCACCCGGATTCAGATTTTTTTTCCGTAAACATAGCCCATTGCGATGCTCACCGTTTTTTTAGTTTCGTAATCATCGGGGTTTATTTTCAACACTCTTTCAAAGCAAGCGACGGAATCCTTGAAATTTCCCTGGCATCCGTAGAGGATCCCCAAATTATAGTGGGCGTTGACGAAGCCGGGCACGAGTTTAGTGGCGGTGACCCACTCGTGTTGGGCCTGGTTCCAATCTTCCTTTTCCTCAAAAAAAGCTATTCCCTTTTTAAAATGGTCCTCAGCCTCGATTTCCTCTTTCGTTTTGATGACCTTAAGGAGACCGCGTTTCACGCCGAACATCCCCCCCATTTCGCGCCGGATGTCGTTGCGGACCTGGAAATTATACGCCTCCCTTTTTTCCGGGTCACTCAACACATTGTAAGCCGTCACAATTTCCATGGTTTTTTCGATGGCCCATTCCAGCCGGTCCGGATTCCGGTCGGGATGATTCTCGAAAATGAGGTGTTTATAGGTCTCTTGCAACTGTTTTGTGTCCAAGGGGGGATAAAGCTTAAAAATCTCGTAATAGTTTTTTTTAATCATTGGGGAAAAACCGCCCGGTTTAAAATTCCAAAATGAATGTCCTAGTAATTAAACCCAAGCATAAATTTGTTAAGTTTTTATTTTACAGACAATGCTTGGGGAATGAAATACCCTAAAAACGTTTAGTCTTTATCAAACCGGTTATATTTCTGTGAACCGTACCATATTATCCCGATGGACTACCTCATCCGCGGATTTATAACCGAGTTTTTGAATAATCTCAAAAGATTTTAAACCCTTGATTTGACCCAATTCCGCCGATGAATAATTGCAGATTCCTTTCGCGATTTCCCTTTTTTCCTGATCGATTATCTTGACTATATCGCCTTTCGCCCACGAGCCGAGAATTCCCATCACCCCGCTGGGGAGAAGACTGGTACTTATTTCAATCAACGCCTTACGCGCACCCCCATCGACAACAATTTCACCTTTAGGCTTGATACTGTAGGCGAGCCAGCGCTTTCGGCTGTTCATCTTATGGAGTGAGGGGTGGAAATAAGTCCCGACCGGCTTATTTTGGAGCAAAAGCTTTAAAACATTCCTTCGGTTGCCGTTGGCGATCGCCATGGGGATACCGGATTGCATCATGCTTTTTGCGGCCTTGATTTTGGTGACCATACCCCCCGTTCCCACGATGGACCGTGAGTTCGTGGCTTCATTTTCAAAGCGAGAATCCCACTTGTAAACGTCCCGGATCAGTTTCGCCTTGGGGTTTGCAGCCGGGTCTTGCTCGTAAAACCCGTCCGTATCGGTCAGTGAAACCAGCAAATCGGCCCCCACCAAGTGGGTCACGAGGACGGCCAGCGTGTCGTTGTTGCCGAACTTGATTTCCTCGACGGCCACGGTGTCGTTTTCGTTGACGATAGGTATAATTTTTTTTCGAAGCAGTTCCAGAAGCGTGTTGCAGGCGTTGGAATAGCGGTGGCGGTGGGAGATGTCATCCCGGGTCAGCAGGATTTGGGCGACCATCAATTTTGATTTTTTAAAATTCGTCTCATAGGCGTGCATGAGCTTGCTTTGGCCGACGGCGGCCAGGGCTTGCAGCATCGAGATGTTTTTCGGGCGCTCCGCCAGTCCCAATTCGAACAAACCGGACGCGATGGCTCCGGAGGTCACGATCACAACCTCTATTTTATCCCGTTGGAGTCTGGAAATTTGCTCGGCCATGTTCCTCAGGAAGGAAACCCGGATCTTCTTTTTCCGGGTATCGGTGAGCAAGCTGCTGCCGATCTTGACGACAATCCTTTTGACCCCCTTGAGGTCGCGGGGTTTTTCATTTTCCATGGCAATCCTCCACGCGATCGGAACGATAAACCATTTCTTCCTTTCCCAGGAAAACAGTATCGCCCTCTCTTACCCCCATTTTTTTAAGCGCCTTGATAATACCCATACGGCCCAGGATTTTATGGAACCTTTCGACCGCGTCCGGATTTTCAAAATTCGTCATGGAAACCCATTTCTCCACTTCTTTCCCCGAAACCCGGTAAGTGCCGCCAGTGCTTTTTATTATAAATCTGGGCTCCGTCCGGTAAAGGATTTCTCGCGGGCGCTCTTCACCAGTGGACGGCTTTGCCGGGGCAAGTTCCAATCGGTTCCAGGCCTCCTCCAGCAATTCCCTCAAACCTTCCCCGGAAACTGAAGAAATCACGAAGGCGCAGGTTCCCTTTTGGCCAAGCATTTTCACCCACGAATTCAATGTTTCCCGGTTGGAAATGGCATCCGCTTTGGTCAGAGCTATGATCTGGGGGATTTTTTTAAACTTCACGCTGTGCCGATATAATTCCCGGTTGATGGTTTTGACACTCTTCACAAGCTCGGAAAAGCCGCTTAAAGTCGCCGCATCGATCAGGTGGATCAGGACCTTGGTTCTTTCCAAATGCTTCAGGAACCGGATCCCGAGCCCTTTTCCCTGACTCGCGCCCTCGATCAGTCCCGGAACATCCGCGAGCACGAAGCTCCGATCCCCGGGCAAAAAAGCCACCCCCAATTGGGGTTCCAAGGTGGTGAAAGGATAATCGGCAATTTTAGGACGGGCCTTTGTCAAGCGGGAGAGGAGGGTAGATTTTCCCGCATTGGGAAATCCCACTATCCCCACGTCTGCTAAAAGTTTCAATTCCAGCCGAAGGTCTATTTTCTCGCCCGGCTCACCCTTTTCGGCCAGACGGGGTGCGTGAGAAGTAGATGTCGCAAAAGTGGTGTTGCCGCGGCCGCCTCTACCGCCTTTGGCCGCCAGGATCCTCAACCCGTCCAGATTCATGTCAGCCAAAAGTGTATGATCCGGGGTCCAAACCATCGTTCCCACCGGCACCCGGATGACGATCGGGTCCGCGTCCCTTCCATGCTTGTTCTTGCCCTTTCCATGCTCCCCATGGCGGGCCCGGTACAAGGGACGGTAAAGGAAATCCACCAAGGTCCGGACATCGTTCCGGGATTCCAAATAGATATCACCGCCCCGGCCGCCGTTCCCCCCGTCCGGCCCACCCCTGGGTATGTATTTTTCGCGGCGAAAGCTGAGGCAACCGTTGCCTCCCGCGCCGGCTTCGAGGGATATTGTGACTTCATCGACGATCATAGGATTTATAACCCGATTCAGTGAGGCCTGAAAACAAAAAAACCCCGCCTCGGGCGGGGTTTTCAAATTAAGGTTTATTGGAAATTCAGATTTTCACCGGCTCGATGCTGATTTGTTTTTTCCCTTTTTTGAACTCACGGAAAGTCACTAAACCGGAAACCTTCGCAAAAAGGGTGTCATCGGTTCCCACGCCGACGTTAAAACCGGGTTTGTATCTCAATCCCCTTTGACGCATTAAGATGCTTCCCGCGGTCACGTAATTGCCCCCATAAGCCTTGAGGCCCAGCCTTTGGCTGTTACTGTCCCTGCCGTTCCGGGAGGACCCTCCCGCTTTATGCTGACCCATTTCTAACCTCCCTGTTAACCCGCAATGATTTTTTCGATGGAAACCGAAGTGAATTTCGGCCGGGACCCTTTGGTCTTCATGGTGTTTTTCCGGCGTTTGTACCTGAAAACCCGGATTTTTTTGCCCTTCTTTTCCCCGAGGATTTTACCAGTCACCTTGGCTTTAGCGACATCCTCGCGTTTGGCTAAAAGCTGTCCGTTGTCCACCTGAAGGCCGACGAGCTTGAATTCCACCGGGTCGCCGGGATTGCCTTTTAACCGGTTGATCTGGATGACATCCCCCTCGGAAACTCGGTACTGTTTCCCGCCTGCTTTTATCACCGCGTACATGGTTTCTCCCTGAAAAAGTGCTCAAGACCCGCCTGGAGGGCCCGAAAGAGGTAAAAGTCTATTCAGGCGGCCTGGGCTTGTCAAGCTAAAGCGCCCCTGTTGGCGACCCCTCAGTACCAAAAAAGCAATCCGAATAGATATGAACTGGCAATGAAATCAGAACTGATTTGCGACGGCCTCCAGGCAAACCCGAGCTCATATTCAAGTCTGCCGAGGTTATAACGCAGCCCAGCGCCCAATGATAGACCGCCTTGCAAATTGCCCTGCTCGGTCAAATGGTACCCAGCCCGAAGGGCCAAAATGCTCCGGTGCCAGTATTCGACCCCCATGGATGCCTGGTTCCCTTGATCCCGGACATTCAGTCCCTCGGCGCTGACCAGCAGGGTGGAAGCAGGTGATACCAGCAGGGGCCGGGATAAGGCGACGCGAAAGGTCAATGGCAAGGGATCCTGGGACTGGGAGTTGGGCTGAAATTGGACGGCCGGCCCGATATTTTGTACGACCGCGGCAAAGTCCGTTTCCAAAACCTGGATTTTAATCCCGACATCAATAGCCTGGGAAAAGGCCTGTTTGTCCCCCAGGGTGGAATAAATGACTTTAAAAGCACCACCTAGGGAAAGTTTCCCGAATTGCTGCGCATCCGCGACCGTCAGGACAAAATCAGACGCGTTCACCGGAGGGTCCGTTGCGAGCGTGTTCTGGATGGTCGGCATATGGCGGTAAATGAGCTGGCCACCAATATTGCCGTATTTCTGGGTCGGCACCGCCACACTGATCGATTCGGTCTCGACCCCCGCATATCCCTCAACGTGGTCCAAACCCAGGTTGTATTTGGAGATCCGGGCCAGTCCTGCCGGATTGTAACCAATCACATAAACATCATCCCCGAAAGCCGAATAGGTCCCCCCCAAGGCGGCAGGGCGCACTCCCACCGGAACGGTCAAAAGGTCCGCTCCGCTGGTTCCGGGATCGGCGGCACCGCAAAATGCAGGCACAAAAAAAATCAATAATGTTGTAAATAACAGGATGACATGTTTCACCATTTCAAACTATCACCCTCTCTTTTAGCAATCAAGATAACACCGCCAAGCGTTCTCAAATCCATCACCCGCGAAATGAAATCCCTTACATTTTTATATTTTTACCCCGATTCAATGCTTTTATTAATCTGGTTGGACGGTTTTTCCCACCGGTATGGCCGGGGTTACCCCTCGGATTCTCGCTCATCCCCTTAAAATAAAAAAACCCGAAGGTTCCTTTCGGAACCCCTGGGTTCATTTGGAGCGGGCGATGGGACTCGAACCCACGACGTCCAGCTTGGGAAGCTGGCATTCTACCACTGAATTACGCCCGCTTAAAAATTCCGATCCTTCATTGCTGAATGGATACTCAATTGCGGCTCAACTTCTCGATGGATTGAAGTTTGACCATGGCCTTCTTAATATTATTCTGCGCATTGATATCTTCAGGGTCCTGCCTCAGGCATTCCTTCCATTTTTCAATGGCCTCGTGGATTTTCCCATTGATATAAAGGTTGACCCCATCGTAGTAAAGGTTTTTGATTTTTTCCGCGTCAACTTTCTGCTGGGATTGCTGGCCCGTCATCCTCTTGACATAATCGTTGGCCTTAACGTTGTTGGGGTCGAGCTCCAACACCTGTTGAAATTTTACCTGCGCCTGGTCCTTGCTGCCGTTTTCCATGAGGGAAACCCCTTCCTCCATGAGTCCATTGACTTTATTGCGGATTTCGGTCCTCACCAGGAACAAGGTTTCACGGACTTTCGTGTTGGAGGGATCGATGCCGGAAGCGATTTGCAATGATTTTAACGCGCTTTGGAGTTGGCCGCTGCTCACGCTTTTTTGACCCTGTTTGTAATACTTTTCAAACTCGGTTTTCTGGTCTTGTTTGACGCCGTTCAAGCGTTGCCTCACCACAGTGTTCTTGGAGCCGATTTTGCTCGCCTTTTGGTATTTTTGGAGAGCTCCTGAATAATCCTTTTCCAGCCTTAACTCATCCCCTTCCTCCAGCAAGGCTTTGACCTGGTCCTTCGTCTTCGACTTGATTTTTTGGACCGCCCCAAGGGCCTTGGCGTTGTTGGGATCCATGACCAGGACGGTGTTCCACTCAGTCAGAGCTTTAAGGGTATTGCCTTTTTGGGAATAAGCTCTTCCCGCCGCGTAATGTTTCTGCACCTCGGTCTCGAGTTTTCCTCGCGCGTCCGTGATGAAATCTTGGGCTTGTTTGTTATTCGGCTGGTACTTGAGTACCGCCTGCCATTCCGAAATGGCCTCAGTGTATTGATTGTTCAGCAAATAATTGCTGGCCTTCTCCATATTGGCGTTGATGGCGGCATCGATGGCATTTCCCCGGCCAACCGCCGCGTCCGAATCCTTTGGGTTGATTTTAAAAGCCTCCCCAAAAGCACCGGCGGCTTCATCGTACAGTCCGTTGTCGTAATAAGCGACCGCCAGGTTGTAAAAAGTTTCAGAATCATCAGGGTTCATTTTTTTTGATTTTTCATAATTCTGGATGGCTTCGGGGAATTTCCCAAGGTTGTAATAGGAAAAACCGAGGAATTTGTAAATTCTGGCGTCTTTTTTTATTTTCAAGGCCGAGTTCCAGGCCGTAACAGCGTGGGCGTAATCCTTCATCTGGAAATAAGCAACCCCAAGGTTTTGAAACGCCCCGAAATTTCCGCGGTCAACCGCGAGGACCCGTTTCAACGCTTCCACGGCCTTGGGGTAATTTTTCTGGTCCATGTAAATCTTGGACAAATCCTCGTTCGCGTTCGCCTGGACTTCCCGATCGTCCGGGAAGGCAGCCAAATATTTTTTAAGGGCCGCCTCAGCGTTCTCGTATTGGTTCAATTGGATATAGGCTTTTCCCAATAACAGATTCGCGTTCGGATTGATGGGATTAAGCTTTAAAACGGCGTTCAAATGATTTACGGCATCGGCATATTTTTTCCCTAGATAGGCCGATATCCCTTCGGAGCTTTCCAAGAGTTCCTTGGCTTGCTGGTCCTTCGGGTTGAGTTGGAGGTATTTTTGGAACTCGGGGATAGCCAGGTCGTATTGGGAAGCCTTGAAATAAGCGACACCCAAATTGAAATGGGGCGTCGGGGCGTTGGGATTCGCCTTGACCGCCTCCTGCTGGGCCTGGATCAACGCATCATCTGACGCTAGGGATATTCCTGTTAAACCGGCGGCAATCCACAAAAAAATCCCTATGCACGTGAATATTTTCATGGGTTCCTCGAAACAGAAATGGCTCAAAGACCGTTGTTCGCCACGTCCAATACCAAAAGCTCGTCCACTTTTTTCCCGTTTTTCCCTATTTGGCGGCAGCGAATCATGGTTCCATCAATGGACCAAGCCAGTTCGGCAGTATAGTCAAGCTGTTGAATCGTTTTCAACCAGGTTTTATTTGTCCCGTTTGAATTAATGAGCCAAACCTTGCCTGCGTAAACGTACGCGATCTTGTTTCCGGCGGGATGATAAACCGGGTGAATCCCCAAGGAGTCACTTTTCGTGAAAAAAAGTGTTTGGGTGGCCATGGTCTTAACATTGGTTTTCTCCAATTTCCGCAAACCCCGGATGGATTGCCGGTAAACCAGTTCCTGGTTATCCTGGGACCAGCAGGGCAATTCCGCTCCGAAGGTTAAGGGGATTAGCGCAAAGACGACGTTGTCGGTTTTTCCCTTGATTCTTCCAAGGTAAAGATATTTGACCCGGCTGGGGGTCATGCGTCGTGAAACGAGAAGAGATCCATCGGGCGATAAAACCCCTTTCGGGTTGGGGAGCAAATCCGGCAGGAAGTCGGTTTCATAGCTCTTGTTGAAAGGAATTTCATTTTTCAACGTGATGAGAACCGCGTCATCAGCAGCGATATTGACCGCACGGCGGGCCCGGTCGATGAGGGATTCCACCTTGGCCCTGCGGTCCGGGGAGATCATGGCTGAAGGATAGGCCTGGAAAATCGCCTGGGCCTGGTCTTGGGCGCCTTTGTAATTTTTAGAGGAGTATAAGGCCGTTGCCGTTTGATATTGGGAGTCGACTAAAAACTGGATGGCGTCGTGGATTTGCGAATTGTCCAGAAAGAGTTTCAGGGCTTTCTGGTCGTAATCCGTCGCCTTGGTTGGGTTTTTCAGCTTGTCCTGGTAGAGGTTGGCCATATCCAGCAGAGCATGAAGCGCTTCGTCGGAATCCGGATAATCGCTTACGACTTTCTCGAATTCGTCCAGGGCAATGTCGTATTCGGAAAGAGCTACGTAATTTTTGGCGATCCGGTAATGAATCAGTGCCGCCAAATCCGTGGAGGAATTTCCCTTTAAATAATCCTGGTAAGCGTGAATCGCCTGCCGGTTCATCCCCGAACGATCCATTTGGGAAGCCGATTCGAATGAGCTTCCGAAATACTTGCAACCCCCAAGCCCTAAAGAAGCTATTCCCAGTATCAGGATAAAGAAATTAAGTTTGGGCAATTTCGGACCTTTCCGCTTATTTGGTAATGATCACAATATCCACGCGCCGATTCTTGAAAACCGTCCATCCGGCGCCGGTAGCATCCAATGGAGCCGAGTCCCCGTGGCCCCGGGAATATAGATTATCGGGCGAAATTCCTCCCTTTTCCACCAGATATCGCAGGACTGTATCGGCACGGTTTTGGGATAATCGCAAAGCTTCGATTTCAGAGCCTTCCCCATAGGCGTGCCCCTCGACGTACACTTTCGAGTTCGGATACTTGCGGATCAGTTTGACGACTTGGTTCAAATAATCGGGTCCTCCCGGGATTAAACGATCGCTTTTTTCGCTGAAGGGAAGACTAGGAATCTTAAGAACGCCGGGGGATCCCGTGGGCTTCAGGCCGGGTGATAAAGTCGGCGCATTGTAGGCCGGAGCCTCGACCGGCGAAAAGGCGGATGCCGAGGGGAGGACTTGTTGGTTTGAGACATGGGCCGATTTGAAGATGGATTCGCTGGCCATCGACCGCCGGCCCTGGATATCCTCCGTGCGGAAATGGTAATCGGCGTAAATGCCGCCCGCCACGGTGTTTCCAAAATTGTCTTTTCCGTCCCACGCAATTTGTTTCGGAGGCACACCTTTTCCGCTGTAGGACCGGATGATGTTTCCCCGGGGATCGGTGATGTCCAGGATCCAATTCTTGATATCCGTCCTTGCCGTGGGTTTCAACTCGAAGGTCGCTTGTTTCAAGGAGCCGGTTTTCAAGTCCTCAAACTGGGGTTGCACCTCTACAGACTGTTCCGTTTTTATAAAAGCAGCGTTTTTCTGAGTCTCCGTTCCAAAACGGTAGGTGAGGGAAAATCTTTGGGTCTCCCCCAGGATGCCGAATGGGACATAAGCGTAATCAAACTCAATCCCGGCATAGCGTAGACCCGCCCCTAGAGAGGCGCCGGTCATTCCGCCCAAGTCTTGGTTGAAGGAATTAAAACTGTAACCAGCCCGAAGGGCCGCCGACAACGTTTTCGAACCGAACCAAAGCTCCCCTCCGGAATGAAGCACGGCGCCGTTGTCCATGGGTTTTTCCAAATCCAACCCAATCAGGAAATGTGTTGGTTTTTCCGGGTGGAACCGGTAAGCCAAACCGGCCCGGTAATCGAAAGGCAGCTTCTGCTGGGAGGCGTTTTGCGAGAAGGAGGATATTTGGCCCAGGTTTTGCGCCGATAAGCCGAACATCCAATCTTTTGAGGTCGTATAGAGCAAAACACCGGCATCCAGGGCTTCTCCGGACGCCGTATAAGTCACCAAATTGCTGTTGATGTACTTGGCCCCGATGCCGAAGGAGAAATGGCTTCCCAAAGACTGGCCGTAACCTAAGGCAACCGCCACGTCATTGGCGCTTCCAGGCGTGGCGGATGGATTGTTCGTGGAATTAAAAGCAGGGACAAAATCCAGGAAAGTACTCAAGCCCAAAACACTCCCGGGTCTCACCGGCAGTGCTAAACCCGCGAACTCGTAATCGGTGCTTTGAAAATAAGACATATGGAGGAGGTTGATCTCGGCATATTCCAGTTGGGCCAAACCGGCGGTGTTCCAATAGGTCGTGCTGACGTCGTCAGCAACGGCCGTGAAAGCCCCTCCCATACCCGCCCCCCGGATGCCGGCCGGTATTTTCAAGAACTGGATACCGGTTGTACCAATGCTGTCCGGGTATGATTTCGGGGGTAAAAGAAGGAATATTAAGCCAAGATAGCAGAAAAACCATGTATTTAAATGAGCTTTACGCAACATGGGGCCTTTGTTAGAAAGAAAAAGGTTTCAATAATTATATCATGTCAAAACCTCATCCTGTCAAAACAATCAACTCGATAGATTCGCAGTTTAAAAGCCATTTAGGAAGAAATAGGGGACCTTCGTTTTTTAAACGTGGCTGGCATCTCTAAAAGAATGGAAATTCCGCGGGAGGACTCAATTGAACTAAACGCATTGTTCCCGAGTTTTATAGGACGCCGTTTGAAGAGGTTATTCCATTTCAACCCAATCACACAAACATTGAAAAAACTTTCCCATAATGTTTGGCGGGCATTGTGGAAGAGACATAGCCTGATATAATGCGTGGGCTTTTGGTCCATTAGCAAAGCACCCAACTACTTTCGGAGGCATTTTTTTATGATGCGTCAATTGAGGGATAAAAAAACCATGCAAGTGATTTTATGGGGCCTGATCGCGGCTTTTGTGGTCGGATTTGTCTTTCTGGCTGGCGGAAGATGGATGATGAAAGAAGACACCCGTAATTTAGTCGCGCAAGTAGGTGATAAGAACATCACTTACGCGGAATTCGACCAGGCCTACAAACCGGCATCGGAAAGGCTTTATAGCGCTAAAGATTCGGAACCCTCCTCCGAGGAAGTCGCCAGCCTGAAAAAACAGGTTTTGGAACATGTGATTGACAACACCATCCTGGAAAAGACCGCCAAGGATATGGGTATCAGCGTTTCCATTGAGGAAATCGCGGCTACCATCCAGAGGCAGTCCTATTTTAACGGCGATAACGGGAAATTCGATCGCACCCGCTATATCCAGGTGTTGCAAGCCAATCAAATTACGCCAGAGGAATTCGAGGCAGCGCAAGGCCAGCAAATACTCCTGCAGAAAATCCACTCCATTCTCGACGACAGTATGCTTTATACCACCGATGACTTAACAGAATACAGTCAACTTTTGGGCCGGCAACTCAAGGCCCGCTACATCGTTTTGGTTGAAAAGAAGTTTGAAAAAGAAATCCCGATTAAGGATGCGGACCTCAATAATTATTACGATAATCACCGGAACGAATATGACCATCCAGAACGCGCGAAAGCCCGGCACATCCTGATTGGGCTGCAAGGCGCGTCCCCCTTGGACGAGGAAAAAGCAAAAAAGGAATTGGAGGGGTTTCGCGAACAAATCCTGAAGGGAAAGTCAAAATTCGCAGAACTGGCGGCAAAATACTCACAAGATAGCGGTTCGAGAAACTCCGGTGGAGAACTGGGATGGGTCCCCCGGGGCGCGGCGGTGAAGGAATTTGACGATGTCCTATTCAAGCTGAAAAAAGGTGAAATTTCCAAGCCTTTCAAGACACCTTATGGTTATCACATCGCCCAAATGGAGGATTACGAAAAGGAGTACACGAGCAAATTCGCGGAAGTCCGGATGAAAGTTTCGGAAAAGTACCGGATGGAAAAAACTATGGAAAAAATCCTGGCGATTTCGGAAAAATTATCGGAAAAACTCAATCACGAAGGAATCGATAAGGCGGGTAAAGAATTGGGTTTAGCCGTTCAAACCACATCCTGGTTTGACCGTCATTCGGGAATACCCCGGCTCAAGGATTCCAAAAACGCGGCCGATTCCCTGGCGAGTCTTTACTTGAACCAGTGGAAGGGCCCCTTAGCCATCGGGACCGATGAATACTTCTTCCAGATTGTTGATGTCAAAACGAACGGTCCATATTCCTCCCAAAACGCTGGAGACCTTGCGGACATCGCCAAACATTACCTTTCGGACCGGGAAGCAATTTGGATAAAGGATTTCCTGGAGTCGCAGCGAAAAAGCCTGAAGGTCAGGACTTTTTCCCTTTAATCATAAGGGAAGCCCTGCGGTTTAACTCGCCCAGGAGCCATTCACTGGGAAGTCCCATCACGTTGAAATAATCCCCCTTGATCTCCCGGAGCCAAAAGCGGGCTGTTCCCTGGATATCGTAGGCCCCGGCTTTGTCATAAGGTTCGGACGATTCCAAGTACTTTTGGGCAGCGCGGGCGTCCGGTTTGTTGAAAACCACGGTCGTTTTTTCCACATGGGTCCTTCGAATTTTCCCCCCTTCCCCACCAAGGCCACACCCGTTACCACCAGGTGGGACCGTCCCCATAGCCGTCCTAACATTCGAGCCGCTTCTCCCCGGTTTTTAGGTTTACCGAACCGTTTTTTTTTATCGGCAACGACCGTATCAGCGCCCAAAACCCATCGGTCCGGGAATCGGGCCGAAACCGAAAGGGCTTTTTCCAGGGCAAGTCTTTTAACCAAATTTTCGGTGCCTTCCCCGGGGCGGGCGTTTTCACGAACACCATCCGGGGAAATCATTTTGAAAGGGACGCCCCAAAATTCCAATATTTTCCTCCGTCGGGGGGATCCGGAGGCGAGCAGAATTGGGGGGAAAGTGCGGTTATTTTTCATTTTGTATAAAAAAGGGAATCTTTCCTCAGATGACATTTAAACAAGTTTTATTTGATCGTGTGATCGCTCGGCGTGGTCGTTGAAATATGGAGGGTCCGGATGGCTTGCCGCGCGGCTAATTGCTCAGCTTCCTTTTTGCTTTTCCCCACGCCTACCCCAATGGTTTTCCCATTCACGCTGCAGGCCGCTTCGAAATTCCGGTTATGGTCCGGTCCCCATTCCTTGACGACTTCATAATGGGGAGTTGTTTTCTGGGCTTTTTGGTAATGTTCCTGAAGAAGGGTTTTATGGTCCTTTTCCATCCGCCCTGAAAAGACATTTTCAACGTCTTCCCGAAGCAGTCCAAGGACTAGTTTGCGGGCGGCCGCCAGCCCGCCATTCAGGTAAACGGCCCCGATCACCGCCTCCAGGGAGTCGGCCAGGAGGGAGGGCCGTTTTTTCCCGCCGGACTTCTCCTCGCCTTTCCCCAGGAGAAGATAATCCCCGAGCTGGAGCCTCTGGGCTTTCTCGCTTAAAACTTCGGCACTGACAACCACACTTTTCACCTTGGAAAGTCCTCCCTCGGTGACTTCCGGGAAAGTTTCAAACACATACTGGCTGATGACAAGCCCCAGAACGGAATCCCCCAAGAACTCTAATTTTTCATTATTCAACTGGGGGTCCATTTTGCGCTCGTAGGTATAGGATTTGTGGGTCAAGGCCTCGTTCAATAGCTTTCCATCGCCCATAGGGACCTTCAGGAATTTGGCCAGTAGTTTCAATTGGGCCGTGCGGTTTTTATCCTGGACTGGGAAAGCCGGGAAGGATGCGGCCTTTTTTTTAGGAATTAAACTTTTTAACAACGAGAGAGACATTGTGGCCGCCAAATCCGAGTGAATTGGAAAGACAAACCTTGACTGGTTGGATGCGTTTCTGGTTGGGGATGTAATCCAAATCGCAATCCGGATCCGGCGTATCGAGGTTGATGGTGGGCGGCAATACCCCTTCCTGGATGGCCAAGACGCAGGCGATAAATTCGATGCCCCCAGCCGCCCCTAAAAGATGTCCGGTGGTGGACTTGGTGGAGGATATTGCCACCTGGTAGGCCCGATCCTTGAAAACGGTTTTAATCGCCATGGTTTCAAACTTGTCGTTATAAAGCGTGGAGGTCCCATGGGCGTTGATGTAATCCACGTCGCCGGGTCCCAATTGGGCATCCCTGAGGGCCAGTTCCATTGACCTGGCGGCCCCTTCCCCGTTTTCCGCAGGGGTGGTCATATGGTAAGCGTCGCTGGTCATACCGTAACCGGCTGATTCCCCGTAAATGCGCGCCCCCCGCGCTTGGGCGTGTTCCAATGATTCCAAAACGACAATCCCCGCCCCTTCACCCATCACAAACCCGGAGCGATTCTTGTCGAAAGGCCGGCTGGCCTTGGTGGGATGGTCGTTGCCATCCAGGCAAAGGGCGTTCATATTGGAAAAACCCGCGTAACCCAGTTCCGTGATGCAGGCTTCCGTCCCGCCGGCGATCACCACGTCCGCGTCCCCCTTCTGGATCCAACGCATGGCCTCGCCGATGGCGTGGGCTCCGGAAGCGCAGGCGGAAACAGTCGCAGTGTTCGGCCCCTGGGCCTGGAGATAGATGGAAACCATTCCCGGCGCCATGTTGATGATCATCATTGGTATCAGGAACGGGGATACTCTTTCCGGTCCCTTTTTCATCAAACGGGCGTGCTGTTCCACGAGAACGGGCAGGCCGCCGATGCCCGAGCCGATGAGAACCCCCACCCGGGCCTTGTCTTCCCGGTTCATGTCCAGTTTTGCGTCGGTCACGGCCTGGAGGCTCGCCGCCACTGCGAACTGGACGAAGAAGTCCATTTTTTTGATGTCTTTTTTCTGGATTCCAAACTGGACAGGATCGAACCCCTTGACCTCGCCCCCGATCCGGCAGGGCAGCCGGGAGGGGTCAAAACGCGTGACCAAACCGATTCCGCTTCGGCCCTCGCATAGGCCCTTAAAAAAATCGGTTGGATTATTTCCAACCGGGGTAATGGCGCCCAAGCCGGTGACGACGACCCGTTTCAAAAGATCCTCCCGTGATTTTGAATCAAAAACCTTATTCCGACGCCTTGGATTTGATGAAATTGATGGCGTCGCCGACGGTTTTGATTTTTTCGGCTTCCTCATCCGGGATTTCCAGGTCGAATTCCTCCTCGAAGGCCATGACTAATTCCACTGTGTCCAGAGAGTCGGCCCCTAAATCGTCGATAAAGGAAGCCTCGGGTTTAACCTGCTCCGCCTCGACACCCAGTTGATCGACTATGATTTCCTTCACCTTGTCTTCAATAGCCATTTTCTCTATCCTCCATAAAATTAAACTTCTTTTTCCAGCGGCTGACTCTTCAACTACCGGAGCAAAGGCAAACCCTTATATCACCATTCCCCCGTCAACGCAAATGACTTGTCCCGTTATATAGCGGGATTCCTCCGACGCTAAAAACAAGGCCAGATTGGCAATATCGCTTGTCTCCCCCAAAAAGCCGAGGGGAATCGCCTTTAACAATTCATCCTTGGCTTTGTCCGGAAGGGCCTTGGTCATGTCGGTCTGGATGAACCCGGGCGCGATGGCGTTGCAATTGATATTCCGGCTGGCAAACTCCCGGGCCGTGGTCTTGGTCAGGCCGATGATTCCCGCCTTGCTGGCGGCGTAATTGGCCTGGCCCGCGTTCCCCCGAATCCCGATGATGGAGGCGATATTGATAATTTTTCCCTGGCGGGCCTTCATCATCGGCTTCACGAAGGCCCGGGTCGCCAAAAAGGTGCCCTTGAGGTTGACGGCGATCACGTCGTCCCAATCTTGATCGCTCATTCGGACAAGCAGGTTGTCCTTGGTGATGCCGGCGTTGTTGACCAGGATATCGACCTTCCCGAAGGTTTCCATTACTTTTTCCGCGAAACCCTCCAGCTCATCCGACTTGGTGACGTTGACCGTGACCGTGAGCGTTTTGGCCCCGAGCTGTTCAATTTCCCGGGCGGTCTCCGGCATGGTCGTCTCAATGCCCCCGAGGGCGATCGAAGCCCCGTTCCTTGCCATTTCCATGGCGATGGCCTTCCCGATACCTCTTCCCCCGCCCGTAATGACGGCGACTTTGTCTTTGAGTTTCATGCTCCCCCTCCCAATGCGTGAATGGTTGCAACGTTTCCGGCGTTCTGGATGGAAGCGCCCACGACGATTTTCCGGATTAATCCGCCGAGGACCTGCCCCGGCCCCACCTCGACGAATCGGTTGAAACCGTCCCGCGACATCGCCGCGATAGTCTTGACCCACTGGACAGGCGCGGTCAACTGCCGCACCAGGCTTTCGCGGATCCTGTCCGGGTCCTCCAGGACCGCGGCGTCGATATCCGAGTAGTAAGCAGCCTTCGGCCTGGAAAAGTCAACCCGATGGATTAAATCGCGGAAAACCCCGGCCGCGGGTCCCATCAGGCTGCTATGAAACGGCCCGCTGACCGCTAATTCCATGGCCCGCTTGGCGCCTAAGGCTTTGGCTCTCGCGCAGGCATCCAGGACCGCAGTTTTTTCGCCAGAAATGACGATTTGACCCGGGCTGTTGACGTTGGCGGCTTCCACCACTCCCAAGCAGGACGCTTCCCGGCAGGCTTGCCGGACTTTTTCCTCGTCCAGACCCAGCACGGCCGCCATGGTTCCCTTGCCTTGGCCCGTGGCTTCCATCAGCTCGCCGCGCCTGCGGACCAAGCGGACACCATCCTCGAATGACAGGGATTCGGCCGCCACCAAGGCGCTATAGGCGCCCAGGCTGTGTCCCGCCACCGCGTGAAAAGGAAAACCGTTATCCCTCATCAGTGAGAAAGCCGCCAGGGAGACCACCAGGATGGCCGGCTGGGTGATGGCGGTTTTTTTCAACTCCTCCGCCGGCCCCTCAAAGCAATTCTTGGAAAGGCTGAATCCCAGGATGGAATCCGCTTTTTCAAAGAGGCTCCTGATGGCGGGATAAGCTTCATATAAATCCTTCCCCATTCCGACAGATTGGGATCCCTGGCCCGGAAAAACCAAGGCGGTTTTATTCGATGCTACCATTTCAACACCGAGGAGGCCAGGGTCAGGCCGCCACCAAAAGCCACCAGGGCGATATATTCGCCCTTTTTAATCCTCCCTTTTTTCAAGGCCTCATCCAAGGCGATGCCGATGGAGGCGGATGAAACATTGCCCACCCGGTCGATGTTGATGAACATTTTTTCCGGTGGCAGGCCCAGATGTTCAGCGGTGGCCACCATAATCCGGCTGTTGGCCTGGTGCGGGATGACCAGGGAAATCTGTTCCATTTTCACCTGGGCCCGCTTGGCGGCCTCCAGGGTCGCCTCCGTCATGAGGCGGACGGCGATCTTGAAAACTTCCCTTCCGGCCATTTTCAGATAGTGAAACCTTTGATCTAAGGTTTCCGGGGTCGGGGGGAACTTGGAACCGCCGCCGGGGATGGACAAGAGTTCAGCCTGGCTTCCGTTGGCGGCGAGATAGGTCGAAAGGATTTCATGCTCCCCTTCCGGCACTTCCCCGAGGATGGCGGCGCCAGCCCCGTCCCCGAATAAAACGCAGGTGGAACGGTCCTTCCAATCCGTGAATGCGGTGAGTTTTTCGGCCCCGACCAGGAGAATGCGCCGGTAGGTGCCGGATTCAACAAAGCTTTTGGCGATCGTTAGGCCGTAGATAAAGCCGGAGCAGGCCGCGGAAATGTCGAAGGCCGCCGCCTGGAAGGCGCCGAGCTTGTTTTGTACGAAGCAGGAAGCGGCCGGCGTCGGCATGTCGGGGGTGATGGTGGCCACCAAAATAAGGTCCAGGTCCGTGGCCTGGAGCCCGGCGTCCGCCAGGGCTTTGAGGGCAGCCCCGGTGGCCATGTCTGAGGTGGTCTGCCCGGCGGCGGCGATATGGCGTTCGCGGATTCCGGTCCGGGTCACGATCCACTCGTCGGAAGTATCCACCATTTTTTCCAGGTCGTGGTTGGTCAGCACCTTTTCCGGCAGGTAGGAACCCGTTCCCAGGATCCCGCATCGGATTTTATTGTTCACTTGGCCTCCCCGTTTTGGGGTTTGGATTCGATTTTGTCGGCGACTTGGCCGTATTGGGTAATCTTATCCTTGAGCAATTTGTTCATATTCCCCTTCACGCCCCGCATAGTGGCCTTCACCGCGTTTTTAACGGCCAAGGCGTTTGATTTGCCGTGGCAAATCAGGCTGAAGCCGTCAATTCCCAGCAGGGGAGCGCCCCCGTATTCCTTGTAATCGATGCTTCGTTTGAACCTCCGGAAAGCCGGACCAGCCAGAATCCCTCCCAAGAGGGTGAAAAGGTTCGAATTCATCTCTTTTTTCAAGAGGTCATAAACCAGTTCCCCGACTCCCTCGATGGCCTTGAGGATTACGTTGCCGACGAAACCGTCGCAAACGGTCACGTCGCAGTTTCCGTTGACGATGTCCCGTCCCTCGACGTTCCCGATATAGTTGAGGGGGGTCTTTTTCAAGAGGGTCTGGGCCTCGAACACCAGCTCGTTTCCCTTGGTTTCCTCCTCGCCGATGGAAAGAAGGCCTACCCTCGGGTTCTTGAAGTTCAAGAGGGTCCGGGCGAAAACGTCGCCCATGAGCGCGAATTGGAGAAGGTGCTTGGCCTTGCAGTCTACATTAGCCCCCGCGTCGACCAAAACGCTGACTCCATTCATGCTCGGTACCATCGTAACGATGGCGGGCCGGTAAACACCGTCAATCCTTCCGCAGGTCAACAGGGCCGACGCCATGGTGGCGCCGGAGTTTCCGGCCGAAATGCAGGCATCCGCTTCCTTCCGCTTCACCAGTTCCGAACAGCGCACGATGGAGGAATCCCTTTTCTGTTTGCAAGCCTGGGCCGGGCTCTCCCCCATTTCCACGATTTCCCGGGCATCCACGAGGGTGAGGCCGTGAGGCGAGGAACCCCCATGCCGTGAAATTTCTTTTTGAATGTCTTCCTTGCGGCCAACCAGGAGTATTTCGAGGTCTTGTCCGGCTATTTTCTGGGTTTCGGGATCCTGGAGGGCCAAGACGGCGCCCTGGACGGTTTCCCGGGGGGCCAAATCACCGCCCATCGCGTCGATAGCGATTTTCATATCGGAGGATTTTTAAGCGATTTCAACGCTGATAACTTCTTTGCCCTTGTAAAAACCGCAGGTGGGACAGACGCGGTGGGGCAGTTTCGCGCTTTTACATTGGGGGCAAACCGAGAGGGACTTGCTCTTGATTTTCCAGTTGGTCCGGCGCTTGTCCCGGCGCTGGCGGGAATGTCGTCGTTTAGGATTAGCCATGATAACCTCCAAATTTAAAACCGGATGGGCCGGGATCCCCAGCCTTCGAATCCGCTTATTCCGATGATAACCTCAAAAGGGTTTCCAATTCCGCAAGGTATCCCACCGCGAATCGGATGGGGACTCCGCGCACCCGCAGGAATCAACATTTCTATCGCAACCGCACTTCGGGCAAAGGCCCCGGCAGTCCTCCCTGCAGAGAACCCGCATGGGGATCGAAAGCAGGATCGTCTGCCGGATTTCATCGGCAAAGTCCAGGACGTCGCCCTCGAAAAAAACGGTTTCGACCTCGTCCGGGCCCTCAAAAACCTCACCCGCCTGGTGTTGAAAGTCGCTCCGGTGGCGGTAATGGATTTCAAAAAAAGACTTAAAAAAATTCTCGAATTTCTTAAGGCACCGGTCGCATTCCAAAAACATCCCGCCCGAAACCCAACCTTTGGCTGAAATCACGTCCCCGTTCTTGGAAACCTCGCAATGGATTTCCAGGGGGCCTGACTTCAAATCGGGAGATAATTGGATCCCCAGGGCTTCGGCCGGAGCTTTTTCCTCAAGAACGAGGTCTTTCCGTTCGAGAGAGCGCAACTCCACCTTCAGCATCTCTGCGCCTCCCCTTCCCTAAAAAACGTCATCCTCGCTTCCGCTTTCCAACAACCGGGCTTTAAAACCAAAATCCCGTTGAAAAAGGAATTTGAGGTCAACGAAGGATAAGAAAACTCATCTTATCTTTTCAAGGATAAAATAAGTAAAAAAAGAAGCCGCGCCGATTATAGGAATCCCCGACTTTCAGTGTCAAGAAAATACCCGGTTTTTCCAGGCTTCCCCTCTATTTTTCTATCTGTTGTTGCAAAATGTTATTTGTGAAACTATTCGCTTTCATCCGGGAACTGAAAAAACCACTTATATGGAGTTGAAATTTTTAAATGATGTTTTATCGCGAAGGTTTGTAATGCGGAAAAACAAAAAACATCCCCTCGACGCGGCCTGGCATGCTGAAAACGAACAGGAATTTGATCTTTCCGAGATGTCCGGGAAAGCCGGCTTCTTCGATTAAAATATTTTCGCCATTATGAATGACAACAAAATATTCAAGGGCCGTATATCTTCCGCAATCCCTTTTCCACCACGGCGGGGACGAATCCCTTCACATTCCCGCCCAAACACGCGACTTCCTTGATGGCGCTGGAGGAAAGAAAGATGAATTTCTCGTTCGGAACCAGGAAAACCACCTCGATGTCGGATAAAAGGCTCCGATTGATAAGCGCCATTTGGAACTCATGCTCGAAATCAGAGACGGCCCGCAAGCCCCGAAAAATGATGTTGGCTTTGATTTGGCGGGCGTAATCCACCAGGAGCCCGTTGAAGGAGGAAATGATGACGCGGGGCAGGTGGCGGGTTGTTTCTTTTAGGAAACGCATCCTATCCTCCACCGGGAAAAGGACCGTTTTTGCCGGATTAGCCACCACCGAAACATAGAGTTCATCGCACAGCTCAAAGGCCCTGCCGGCGATGTCCAAGTGGCCGAATGTGACGGGATCGAAGGATCCGGGGTAGAGTCCGATGGTCTTTTTTCCCACTGTGTCTTTCCTTTCCGGGTTTAAACGGTTTCGGGCGGCTGGGCCGCCCCGGGATTCTTAAAAAGGCTCAATAACGTATCCCCGTATTTCTTCTGGCGCACCAGGGGATAAGGGAAATCCAGGGCCAGTTCAGTATCCTTGGCGCCATGCTCAATAGCAAGGATCCCCCCTTCCCGGAGGATGGGATACTGCATAAGCAGGTGTTGGATGCGTTTGAAAATCCCGACTTCATAGGGCGGATCGGCTATTAGAATATCAAATTTCCTTCCCTCTTGATGGAACAAATAAAAAGCTCTTGAAACCTCAGCCGGCAAAATACGGATGTTGTTTTGCCGGTCCTTCGGGTTGATTCCAAGGCCCTGGAGATTTTCCCGGATGAGTTTCAGGCTTTCGAAAGCCTTCTCCACGAACACCACTTCCAAGGCCCCCCGGCTGATGGCCTCGAGGCCCAAATTCCCCGTGCCGGAATAAAAGTCGACCACCGTACAGCCCGCCAGGGGCTCCAACATATTGAACAAGGCGCCTTTCACCTTGTCCCCCGTTGGCCTGATTTTCATGTTCTTGGGGGCCTTCACCGTCCGGCTTTTATATTTTCCCGCGATGATGCGCATGTAAATTCCTTCAACCAGGATCCCTGCAGCTTCTGGACTAGACCGTCCATCCCGGATCAATCCCATCCGTTTGAAATAAGGGTTGAATCAGTAATTCAGAGATTATGTTTTTTTGCCCACCCGGAACCGGGCCGGAAATTACTCGGGCCCTTTCTCTACCACCTTGGCCCGAAAGGGTGAAACGGGAAGGCCGTTTTTACCGATCAGGTTACAAATGGGATTATCCCCCCATGCGTATCGGACGGCTTTCGGTTCGGCAATACCATCGTTCCAGACAATCACGGTATCGTTCTGGATCTCGCCCTTTGCCCATTGGAATTTGCCGTCCGCACCCGCCAGGGCGAAACCCTTGACGGATCCGCCTCCGCTTAATTTCAATCCATCTTCGGCGTTCTTGAAACACACGCGGATTTTTTTTCCTTCCACGGCCGCGGAATCGTAAAGCGGGCTTAATAACGGGCCGCTCACGCCGTAGGCCGTATGCAGGGCGGCCAAGGCCATCCGGTATCCCACGTCGGTTTTATTTCTTGGGTGAATGTCATTGGCCTCGCCCAGATCGATGAGCACGGCCATTCCCGTGTTCGGAACCGCGAGCGTCATAAACTGTTGTTCCCTCAACTCGGCCCAATGGCTGTCTTCGGGTTGTGGCTTGACCGCCATAAAGTTTGGCAGCTGCGCGAAAATAAAGGGCAACTCCGGTTCGTTCCAGGCCTCCCTCCAGCCCTTGATCATGGACGCCAGGAGAGGATGGTATTCTTTCGCCCGGCCGGTGTTCTGCTCGCCCTGGTACCAAATCACCCCCCGGATGGCAAAAGGAACGAAGGGGTGGATCATCGCGTTATAAAGCTGGGCCGGAATTTCCACCATGGGTTGGGGGTCGATCCCGAAGAACAGGTTCTGGATGGAACCGGGTGTGAAGAGGCGGGGTTTCCCCCATCCCGATTGTTTCAACGAATAAAAGGGGATGCGATAAGGCTTCCATTTTTCCCCGGTGCTGAAAGCCGCCGTCCTGTAGTTATCCCAATCCGTTATAGAGGGCTGGGAAAGGAAAAGAATGTATTTGCCCTTGCCTTTTCCGTAAAACTCGATGGCCTCGAAATCCGAAAGGTTGACGGGTTTCCCATCCGTCCCCAAGGGCGTAGTCACCCATCCCCAAGCGTCGGGCAGGAGTCGCCCCGTCATGTGCCCCAGCGGCCCGGGCGCGGGTCCTTCCCGATTTACCGATGAAATATTGATATTGGAGCCGTCCTTGATGCCGGCGGACCAGACCCCCGGGATGTTTTTATCCTGGGGCCCGGAGGCAGCCGCGTCGAACCGCACGGTCATGGGTGTTTGGGAAGAATCCCGGGGCAAAAAGCGCAGTCCCGAGACCCAGAAATCCGCCTTGAAACCGCCTTCGTCCCATATCTTTCTTTCCCAAATGGGTTTTTCGGTCCACCTTTCCCACGCGTGTTGGCAAGCGGGGTCCTGCCGCAGGATGCTTTCTGGAATCCAGCTCTCGATAAAGGTGCCCCCCCAGCAGCTCTCGATGAGGCCCACGGGCACATCCAGTTTTTTCCGAAGATTGAGGCCGAAGTGGTAAGCCACGGCGGAGAAATCCCTCACGGTTTCGGGAGTGCAAACCCTCCACTCGCCCTGGGGAGTATCCAGGGGTTTGGGCGATGTGAGAAGCTTTTGCTTGAACAGACGGATTTTGGAATCCGTGGCCTTGGGTAGGGTCTTGGCGGCATCATGGGTGAGGAACATCGGGAATTCCATGTTGGACTGTCCGGACCCGACCCAAACCTCGCCCACTAAAACATCCTCGATTTCCACTGACGAGGATCCCTGGATCGACATCTCATAAGGCCCGCCGGCCTGGAGGGGCATTAATTCGATTTTCCACTGTCCCTGCGCATCGGCTTCACCGGAAGCGGATTCGCCGGCCATGGAAACCACGACCGTTTGTCCGGGCTGGTCCTTTCCCCAAACCGCGGCGGGTTTCCCGGCCTGGATCACCATATGGTCCCCGATCAGGGAAGGCAATTCTAAAGCCGCCCAGGAAGGCGCCGTGATGGCGCATAAAACAGTGGTTTTCAGCCCGGCTGAAAAATATTTTCGAAGGCCCATAACGGCTCCTTAAGAATTGTGGGAATGGCTCCCTGAGAGATCCAATCTACACAATTCGGAGGCGGTATTTCATGAAAAATAATAACACGGGGGTCGTATTAGACGAAAACAAGTTGGGCTTTGGGGATCTACTCTTTATTTCACCAGCCGTTTAAACATGGACCGCCGGGCCACGATGACCATGACCACCAGCCAAACCAAAAGAATCGGCACAGCCTGGGCTTGGAGCGGTAAATCCAATGCGAGGGACCGGACGATGGCGTTGACCGAGGTGAGAGGAAAGAACCATGCTATTTTTTGAATGGCACTAGGCAGGCTCTCGATGGGATAAAAAACCCCGCAAAAGAGGAACATCGGGAAGATGAGCAAATATTGGGGATAGGAAAGCTCGTCGATGGTGCGGGAAAAACCCGCCGCCGCCAGACCCATGGCCGAGAAAAGGAAGGCGCTTAAGAAACAGACCGGTAAAAGCGTCAAAAGGCAAAGGGGATGGAAATCACCGGTCGCCACCCCGATGAGGCCCACCACCTCGGCCGCCACGGTGGCCTTGCTGGCGTCCCAAAGAAGTTCCCCCCAAAGCACCTCCGACAAGGTAATGGGCGTGATGGCGATGGCCTGGAAAATTTTCTGGTAATACATGCGCACGAAAGCTCCGAAAGACCCTTCGAAAAAGCCCTGGAAAAGTACGGTCTGGGCGATGATGCCGGAGAAAACGAAACTGCGGTAGGTGAGGTGCACCCCCTGCGTGGTGATGTTCCCGACGATGGCGCCCAGTCCGATGCCGAAGGAAAGCAGGTAGAAGATGGGCTCCAGGAAAGTGGTCAGCAGGTAATAAACCAGGCTCTTGATGAAAGCCGAATGGTACCTCTTCCAGACGCACCACACGCCCCAAAAGGTATCCGGAATTTTCATAAGCCCTCCACCCCCAAACGGCTTCCGGTGAGCTTGAGGTACACATCCTCCAGGTTGGGCTTGCGCTTCCAAACGACACCCGGCCGCACTTCTTCCTCTACTTCCTCGCGGGCGATATGCCTGACCACCAGCTTTTCGGGGGAATCTGTGTCGAGGATCTTGCCCAGATGCAATATGGCCACCCGGTCGCAGAGCCTCTCGGCTTCTTCCATATAGTGGGTGCAAAGCAGGATGGCCACGCCCCGGCTTCTGGCCTCCGCCAGCACTTCCCAAAGCATGCGCCGCACGTCGGGGTCCAGCCCGGTGGTCGGCTCGTCCAACACCAGGACCCGGGGGTCGGAGATCAGGGCCCGGGCCACTTGTAAACGCCGTTTCATCCCGCCGGAGAGGGCTTCCACGTTCTCCCGGGCTTTATCACTCAATCCGAACCTCTCCAAAAGATCCTTGGCGCGTTTCTTTCCTTCTGAGGTTGGGATGTGGAAATAACTGGCGTGCAACACCAGCTGGTCGAATGTGCTGAAGTCGCTGTCCAGAGTTTCTTCCTGGTTACAAACTCCCAGGACCTTGCGTGCCAACTTGGGATGGGTATGGACGTTGTGGCCTTCCACGAAGATTTCCCCGGATGTGGTGGGATAAAAACCGGAAATGCATTGGATGGTGGAGGATTTTCCCGCCCCGTTGGGTCCCAGGAGGCCGAAGCACTCCCCGGGAGCCACCTCGAAGGAAATGTCGGAAACAGCCGTCACTTCCACGCCCCCCCGGCGGGACTGGTAGCGCTTGGTCAGGTGGACGACTTGCAGGGGATTATAGGGAGTAGGTCGCATGTGCCAATTTCTCGATTTTAATATTTAATATAATGTAATTGGTACTATGCCAACTTCTTAATCAAATCGGCAAACTCCGTTTGCCGCATTCAAAAATGAAAGTTGGTATGTGCCAATTTCCCGATTTTAATATTAGCGATTATCCCCTTTAGATAAGTAATTAAATAAGGTTAAACCGCCGATCAAATCCGATGGACGCCGATAAGTTTGAAAACGCTTTGAACTATAAGCCGATATCGGCGTCAATCGGCCGTTATCGGCGGTTAAATGGTTTGACTATCGAATCTAATTTTCTTGTTTACTTATTTCAAAGGGATATTCGCCATATTTAAAGCCTTTTTTTGTGGTCTATCCGAGTGCATCCCCTGAATCCGTGGCAAAGGACTTGGTTTTGCTTACCGCCTTACAGATAAAAGAATTCCTGATTTTATTTATCTTTGTTACCTGGATTTTGTTTAATTTGGACGGCAATGTATGTAAATATTAAGGCGAATATCCCTTTGAAATAAGTAAACAAGAAAATTAGATTCGATAGTCAAACCATTTAACCGCCGATAACGGCCGATTGACGCCGATATCGGCTTATAGTTCAAAGCGTTTTCAAACTTATCGGCGTCCATCGGATTTGATCGGCGGTTTAACCTTATTTAATTACTTATCTAAAGGGGATAATCGCTTTAAATATTTATGTTTATAAATCCCATGAATCCCATGCATCCGTGGCTAGGTTTATTTTGGATAGGTGTGAGTTGCGAATTTGACTCTTTTTCTTTGATCTTCCATGGAAAATGAGTGCCAGTGGGGGCCGTTTTACCCCCTTTTCGTCGCTATTTCTGATGATTTTTCACCTTTTATCCCAATACCCTGTAGGATGTGTATTCCTTCCGGGGCCTTTAGTGCCCGGTTGGTGAAGTTAAATTTATAGTGAAAAGAAGAGGTTTCGTAAAATGGTTCAAGGTACTGTGAAGTGGTTTAAGAACGAGAAGGGGTTTGGTTTTATCTCCCAGGACGGTGGTGAGGACGTATTCGTGCACCACTCGGCCATTCAAGGCGAGGGATACAAATCGTTGAACGAGGGGGACCGCGTGGAATTTGAGGTCACCCGAGGAGACAAGGGCCTAAAGGCCGAAAACGTCGTTAAGATCTAAATTCTGGTCTTTTCGAAAACCCAAAGCCCTGTAGTCTCAACTACAGGGCTTTTTCTTTTGGCGAAAGCCTTCCAGGAAGTTCACAATTAATTTTTCAACCGAAAGGACAAGCCTAAATGTTAATCAATGAAAACGATCTGGGGAAAATAGTCCAACTGCCTGTCAAACCCGAATGGGGCTTGGGCATCATCAGCAAAATCGAGAACCGTTTCGCGCTGATCCTATTCCGCGATACTGGGGAAAAAACCGCGAAAAAATTCTACCGCGAGGAAAACAACCTGAAATTGGCCCCCAACCAGGAGCAGCCGGACCTCCACAAAAGGGCCCGGGCGAAGAACAAGAAAATCAAAGTGAAGAAAGCCCTGCCCAAAGCCGAGGCACTCGCCGGAGCCAAATAACAACAATCCCTGAAAGTTTTAACAGCCACCATGATTCGGCCGGCCCATTCGTCCATGCTGGAAGCCGGCCCGATCGGGTGGTTTTTTTATTCCGATGACAGGTCCGGTACCGAGGGTCTTAAAGACACGGCTTGGGATTTCAGTTTCAAGGCGGCGGGCGAAAGTCCCTTCGAGACGGCCTTAAGCACGATTTGCCCCGCTTTCTTATCTGACTGCACAATCACCTGCGCCAGCCCCGAGAAAAGGCTCCGCTTCCAGGGCTTGGCCGGGATGACCGTCCTCACCCACCCCGCGTCGGCGTTCAGGTCTTCCCACTTCTTGCGCCGGAGAAGTTCCTTCCCCACGACCGCGAAAACGTTCTTCTCCTGGCGCAGGATGTCCTTGGAAAGCGGGTAGGCCTTTCCCCCGTCGTCCCTCATGATCTTGTCCGCGATCAAGTGTCCGTTCACGTAAACGGCCTGTCCGTCCACCAGGCTCTTGGGATACAGGATGATCTTGTCATAATCCTCCAAATGGGGCAGGTCGAAACTCCCGCGGATCACCCGGACCGAAGGCGGTTCCTGGGACGGGAACCCCTGGTCGTCGTGCCTTCCCTGGAACAAGTCCGCCCATTTCGAGTCGTCGCAATCGAAAGCCACCTCGTCCCTTTTTCCCAACCCGCCGCCGTTGAGCATCTTGAGGCCCTGGATCTTTACCTGGGAAACCGCGTCGAAATACCGGTCCGGCTCGTGGCAGGAAGGGTCCCCATTGCCCACGCCGATGATTTTTCCCGGCCCTTCCAATGAAAAGAAAATCTCATTCCCCGCCGTCGGGATCATCCTGCCATGTTGATCCTTGGCCTCCACCGTAACCACCGAAATATCCTCACCGTCCGCCTTGATCGCGGTGCGGTCAGGGATGAGGGAGATCGCGGCGGGATCACCTGTTGTTTCTTCTTTCGCCGTAGCCGCTTCTTGCCCGCCCTTGTACCCCTTGGCCAGCAATTCCCCCGGTTCGTAGGGCACGGTCCACTCCAAATGGGAATTCACTTCCATGGTCTTTTTGCCCAGGCTCTTGCCATTAAGGAACAGCTCCACTTCCTGGCAGTTGCTGAAGGCCCATACCGTGATATCCTTCCCTTCCTTGCCCGGCCAGTTCCAATGGGGCGTCAAGAACAGTACCGGCTCGCCGGTCCACCAGGCTTTCAGGTAGTCGTAGCAGTCCTTGGCGAACCCGCAAGTGTCCAGGACGCCGTACTGGGAGGAAATCGCCGGGAACTCGAAGGGGTTCTCCTCCCCCCTGTAATCGAAACCCGTCCAGAGGAAGAGGCCCGACACGAAAGGCCGCTCCATGTAGTACTTCCAGGTCTTCTCGATGCCGCCCCCCTTGGCTTTGCGGTCGGTCGGCCCCTCATGGGCGTTGGCCTTGTCGTAATCGTAGATGCCACGGGTCTGGTGGGTGGTGCTTTCCTCGGTGGCCAAGCTGGGCTGGCGGGGATAACCGGCGTGCTGCTCATCCATGTTCCCGTGCTCGAGATAGTTGTAACCCATCAGGTCGATGACTTTCGAGATGCCGTTCCCCCATCCCCCACTCACCGCGGCCGTGACGCGCCGGGTCGGGTCCAGCCTCTTCACGAGGTCCTGCATGGGCGGGATGATCTGCTCCCCCCTCACGTTGCCTTCCACGCTCCACTCCTCGTTGCCGAGCGACCAGGCGAATACGCTGGGATGGTTGCGGTCCCGCAGGACCAGCCTCTTGAGCCTTTCCATGAGTTCGGGGCTGGTTCCCAACAGGCGGTTCTCCACCAGCACCAGCATGCCCAGCCTGTCGCAGGCGTCCAAAAGTTCCGGGGTGGGCGGGTTGTGGGAACAGCGGTAGGCGTTACAGCCGAATTCCTTCAGGCGCTTGATCCTAAATTCCTGCAGGCCGTCGGGCAAGGCGGCTCCCACCCCGGCGTGGTCCTGGTGGTTGCAGGCCCCCTTGAGTTCCACGCGCTTGCCGTTGAGGAAGAAACCCTTGTCGGGGTCGAATGTCATCGTGCGGATACCGAAGGGAGTCTCGTATCGGTCCACCACCGAATCGCCGGACTTAACGGTCGTGACGACTTTGTATAAATAGGGCGACTCCAACGACCAGAGATTGGGTTTCGGAATTTTAATTTTCAACGGAAATTCCCGGGCGGAGCCAGGCTCCAACGCGAGCCCATCCAAGCGGCCCGTGGCCACGCTTTTACCCGATGAATCCAGGACCTCCTGGTCGATCTCGAAATTTGATTTCTCGTTCCCATCATCCACCATGGTGGTCCGGGCGGTTATCTCCGCGCCATCCTCCCCCACTTCCGAGGTGACGAATGTGCCGTTGTAATCCACGTGGAGCGGGGCCGTCTTGGTCATCCAGACATGCCGGTAGATCCCGGCGCCCTCGTAAAACCAGCCTTCCTCCATGGTCGCGTCCACCCGCACCGCCACCACGTTGTTTCCCCCGTAATTGAGGCAGTCGGTGATGTCATAGCGGAAGTTGCTGTATCCGCTGGATTCCCGGCCCAGGTAAAAGCCGTTCACGAAGACCGTCGAATCCCGGAAGACCCCGTCGAACTCCAGGCTGATTCGCCGGCCCTTGTCGGAGGCGGGGATAAAAAAGGTTTTCCGGTACCAACCGACGCTGTTTTCCGGGAAATTCCGCCCCAGGGCCTTGTAACCGTGGCTGAAACCGCCCTTCTCATCGAAGGGCAATTCCACCGCCCAGTCATGGGGAAGGTTGAGAAGCCTCCAGGGCCGGTCGTCGAATTTCGGGTCGGCGGGGCCATCGCCGTAACCGGTTTTGGCGAAATACGAAAAATAACCCGTGGCGTGGTCGAAATCCTTCTTCGGGTCGTAGGCGTGCCCCAGCGCGAACCTCCACCCGAAGTCCATCAAAAGATGTTCTCGAAGTACACCTGCCATGAGCCCACCAGGCGAATGGCTATCTTTGGTTGTGCCAATTGAAGAATCAATTGGCAAAGGATTCTCGGCCCCTTGGATTTTTGCGTTTCCAAAGCCAAAGCAGGCCGTCGCAAGGAATAAAGTGATGAGCCAGGAGGATTTTTTCATGAGTTTCCTTTTGATAAAAAATTACGTTATCTTTTTAATATTGGCAGAAGGCAATTGGTAACTTGCGGATTTTGTTTTTCCGGCTTTGGCCACCAACCCCGCTTCCACCAGCGGCTTCATCAATTTACTTAAATTGGACCGCGAGACCTTAAGCGCCCGGGCCATATCCCCCCCCGTCATGGACGGGGAAGCCCCCAAGGTCCTTAGGATTTGCTCCTGCTGGCGGTTCAGCAATAATCGCCTTGCCGGCGTACCAGCCTGAAGAACCTGGATTCTGCGCTGGGTCTTCCGAAGGGTATCCACCACGCCTTCCGCCACGTATTCAAGCCAGGAAGTCAGGTTATCCCCTTCCTTCCGGACCTTTTGGATCTGCCAGTAATACCTTGGCCGGTCCGTCTCAAAAAATTCATCCAACGCGAAAATATGGTGGGTATCGAAGCCTTTTCGGTAAAGTACCCAGGATTCCAAAGCGCGCGCCAAACGCCCGTTGCCGTCCATGACAGGATGGATGGATACCAACCGGTGATGGGTGACCGCCGCCACAACGAGAGCGTGTTCTTTTAGGGCTTGGCGGGATCCGATCCAAGCCAGTAGCCCCTTCGTCAAAATGGGCGCGGCCTCGGGAGGCGGGGGCCGGTAAATCACTTCCCGTCCCTTGAAAACGGCGTTTTGCGCCCTCTTGTAAACACCCGTATCCGCGGGTGGAATGGTTCCGGCCGTCAATAAGCCGTGCATCTTGAGGAGGTCCCCCTCGCGTAAAACCGTTCGCGGGCTCTTTTGCCAAATCCACCTCAAGGTCGCGAGGTAGTTCAGGACCTCCCGCTTCGCCTTGGCCTCAATTTCCAAATCCTTCCCCTCGGCGAGGGCGCGCACCTCCGGAAGGGTCAGGGGGTTCCCCTCGATCCGGGTGGAATAATGGGCCAATCGGGCAAGGGTATCCCGCTGGATCTCCGCGATCCAGGAAACGTCCACCGATTGCTGCTGGATCCAAGTCCTTAATTCCGCCGCCAGGGTCAAACGCCGGACGAGATCGGAAGTTCTCTCGAATTTGGGGTGATAGGCTGGAATCATATGGACAGCTTATGGGGGGGTATTTTAATTGTCAACTAATTGTTTCCATATTTGTTTCATAGCCTGTAATTCCGTAGATGATGCGAAGCATTTCATGAGCCGGTTGATTTTTCATAAAGTTCCTAATCTCTTTATTCAAAATTATTTTTATATACGGGATTTCCCAGAGTATCCTTATGGGTGCAATCAATTAAAACCGCACCGGTTTTCGAATCGTAAAGCCAGTGACCCGTGTCTTTCAACTTGCTGACATCTAATTTTCCAGAAGCATTTAAAAATGGATAGTATTCCACCTGGTTGGAAGGCGGGTGGCCGTATTTTTCCAGGTGCAAGGTAGGTATGCTTTTTAAATATTTCGGCACCAAGTCTTTTTCTAAATTTCCAGGCCAAATCCCTTGGCTATCCCCATAGTAAATGCTTGCCGCCGATTTGAGCGTCCCTAGATTTCCAATTGCGGAACCTTCCCTACTTTTCTCCACCATCTGAATAAATCTCGGGGTAATAATTGTCACAATAATAACAATGAGTAATAGGAATAACAGGCTTGAACAAATTGCCCGAATACTGGGTTTAGGAATCATTTAACGGCTCCCCGGGTTGGGCGATTAAAAATTAGCAGGTTTGCCTAGTTTATTCATATCAGGAAACAAGATTATTTTAAGAGAAGGACCCGTTTGATTTTCCGGTCATAAGGCTCGACCAGGTAGAAAATATAGATCCCGCTGGCGCATGGATCCCCGAATTTGTTCTTCCCGTCCCAATGGTAGGAAGCCGCATAAGCGCCTTCCAAATACTGTTCATCCAGGGTTTGAACATGTTCCCCCGCAGAATTGTAAATTCTCAGCGAAAAAACTCCCGGGAACTGGCAATAGGAAACAAAGATCGATACCGGCCCCAAGGCCGGGTTAAATATATTTTTTGAGACGTAATACTGGTCGCATTTCGGGAGAGGTGTGACGGTCGGCGTGTCGGTGAAGGTCCCGGTAGCTGTTTTTGCGTGCGTGATGGTGGGGGTCGGAGTGGAAGTATCGGTCCAAGTAGTCGTGGGAGTTTGGGTCTTCGTGCGCGTGGGGGTATTGGTGGGGGTTACTGTCGGGGTGGGGGTCAGGGTGTTTGTCGATGTGTCCGTGGCCGTGGAGGTTTCCGTGGGCGTGTTGGTCGGCGTGGGTGTGTTGGTGGAGGTCAAGGTCGGGGTTTCCGTCGGCGTGTCCGTGGGAGTGCTGGTATTCGTCGGCGTGTAAGTTTCTGTCGGCGTATTCGTCGGGGTCAATGTCGGGGTATCAGTCGGCGTGTTCATAGGTGTGCTGGTATTGGTAAGCGTGAAGGTCGGGATCGGACTCAGGGTGTTCGTGGGCGTGTTTGTGAACGTATACGTGAAGATGGGAGTCCAGGTCGGGGTGGGGGTGGAGGTTAGCGTGAGGGTGTCGCTTGGCGTAGCCGAAGGCGTAGCGGTGAGGGACGCCGTAGGCGTCATCGAAGCCGTCGGAGTCGGGGTAGGAGTCGAAGTCGGCGTGGGGGTCAGTGTCCGAGTCGGAGTCCCAGTTGATGTTAAAGAAACGGTTGGAGTCGGGGAGGCTGTCGCGCTATTCGTCGGGGTGTTCGTGAGAGTGGGGGTCGGCGTTGTCGTGGACGTAATCGTGGGTGTATTCGTGGGCGATGTGGTGCCGGTCGGGCTGGGGGTCGGCGTGAGCGTGTTCGTCGGCGTATTGGTCGGCGTCGGGGTGGGGGTAATGGTAGGCGTAGGGGTTGGTGTGGCTGTGGGCGTACGAGTCGGCGTGTTGGTCGGGGTGAGTGAGGGTGTGGTCGTCGGAGTCGGCGTTGGGGTGGAAGTCAGGGTGTTGGTCGGGGTATTCGTTGGCGTCGGCGAGGGAGTTGTCGTCGGGGTCGGCGTGGGCGTGCGCGTAGGCGTGTTAGTCGGAGTATTCGTTGGGGTGGGGGTGGGTGTCGTCGTCGGGGTGGGTGTTGGCGTGTTCGTGGGCGTGTTGGTGGGGGTGTTCGTCGGCGTTGGCGAGGGTGTCGTCGTCGGGGTCGGTGTGGGTGTACGAGTCGGCGTGTTGGTCGGTGTGTTCGTCGGCGTGGGCGAGGGTGTGATGGTGGGTGTTGGGGTTGGCGTGGGTGTGTTCGTGCGGGTGGGAGTGTTGGTCGGTGTGGCTGTGGGCGACGTGGTCCCGGTCGGGCTGGGGGTCGGCGTGAGAGTGTTCGTGGGCGTGTTGGTCGTCGTCGGCGTGGGGGTAATGGTAGGCGTGGGAGTGGGTGTGGCTGTAGGCGTTCGCGTGGGCGTATTCGTCGGGGTAGGTGAAGGTGTGGTCGTCGGGGTGGGCGTCGGCGTGTGCGTGGGCGTGTTGGTGGGGGTATTCGTCGGGGTGGGTGAAGGTGTCGTCGTCGGGGTGGGTGTTGGCGTGTTCGTGGGCGTGTTGGTGGGAGTATTTGTCGGCGTCGGCGAGGGAGTCGTCGTCAGGGTTGGCGTGGGAGTACGCGTAGGCGTCCTTGTCGGGGTATTCGTTGGGGTGGGGGTGGGTGTCGTCGTCGGGGTGGATGTTGGCGTGTTCGTGGGCGTGTTGGTTGGGGTGTTCGTCGGCGTCGGCGTGGGTGTGATCGTGGGCGTCGGTGTCGGAGTGGGTGTAGGCGTTCTTGTGGGCGTGTTGGTCGAGGTGTTCGTGGGCGATGTGGTGCCGGTCGGGCTGGGGGTCGGCGTGAGAGTGTTCGTGGGCGTGTTGGTCGGCGTCGGGGTGGGGGTAATGGTAGGCGTAGGGGTTGGTGTGGCCGTGGGCGTCCTTGTCGGGGTATTCGTCGGTGTAGGTGAAGGTGTGGTCGTTGGAGTTGGGGTCGGGGTCCTCGTTGGGGTATTGGTCGGCGTGTTCGTCGGAGTGGGTGTGGGTGTGGTCGTCGGGGTCGGTGTGGGCGTGTTCGTGGGGGTGTTGGTTGGGGTGTTCGTCGGCGTCGGCGAGGGTGTTGTCGTCGGGGTCGGTGTGGGCGTGCGCGTGGGCGTGTTGGTCGGGGTATTCGTTGGGGTGGGCGTGGGTGTGATCGTGGGCGTCGGTGTCGAAGTGGGTGTAGGGGTTCTTGTGGGCGTGTTGGTCGGGGTGTTGGTGGGCGATGTGGTGCCGGTCGGGCTGGGAGTCGGTGTATGCGTGTTCGTCGGCGTGTTGGTCGGCGTCGAGGTGAGGGTAATGGTAGGCGTTGGGGTTGGAGTAGGAGTGGGCGTCCTTGTCGGGGTATTCGTCGGGGTGGGTGAGGGGGTCGTCGTAGGGGTGGGTGTTGGCGTGTTCGTGGGCGTGTTGGTCGGGGTATTCGTCGGCGTTGGCGAGGGAGTTGTCGTCAGGGTCGGCGTGGGAGTACGCGTAGGCGTCCTTGTCGGGGTATACGTTGGGGTGGGTGTGGGTGTCGTCGTCGGGGTGGATGTTGGCGTGTTCGTGGGCGTGTTGGTTGGGGTATTTGTCGGCGTTGGCGTGGGGGTTGTGGTTGGCGTCGGAGTCGGTGTGGGGGTCGGCGTTCTCGTGGTTGTGTTCGTCGGGGTGGGGGTGGGTGAGGTTGTCGGGGTGGGGGTGGGCGTATTCGTGGGTGAGTTGGTGGGTGTGTTCGTAGGCGTAGGAGAGAGCGTACGGGTCGGAGTGGGCGTAGGAGTATTCGTGGGTGTGTTCGTTGGGGTGTTCGTGGGTGTAGGCGTGGGACTTGTTGTGGGTGTGGGTGTTGGCGTCCGGGTCGGGGTGTTCGTGGGAGTATTCGTCGGCGTTGGGGTGGGCGAGACGGTTGGGGTCGGACTCGGGGTATTCGTCGGGGTTGGAGTAGGTGTTCGGGTCGGGGTGTTCGTGGGGGTATTGGTCGGCGTGGGAGTGGGAGAGACGGTCGGGGTCGGAGTTGGTGTGTTCGTCGGGGTAGGAGTTGGCGTCCGGGTCGGGGTGTTCGTGGGGGTATTGGTCGGTGTGGGGGTGGGTGAGACAGTCGGTGTCGGAGTTGGGGTGTTCGTCGGAGTGGGCGTATTCGTCCGGGTCGGGGTGTTCGTGGGGGTATTGGTCGGTGTGGGGGTGGGTGAGACGGTCGGAGTCGGACTCGGGGTGTTCGTCGGCGTGGGGGTATTCGTCCGGGTCGGGGTGGGAGTTGGGGTTGGGCTGTTCGTTGGTGTAGGAGTTGGCGTCCGGGTCGGGGTGTTCGTGGGAGTATTGGTCGGCGTGGGAGTGGGACTTACTGTCGGGGTGGGAGTCGGGGTGTTCGTTGGTGTTGGTGTATTCGTCCGGGTCGGAGTGTTCGTGGGGGTATTTGTAGGGGTATTCGTGGGCGTTCTCGTCGGAGTATTGGTTGGCGTCGGGGTAGGCGTTGGGGTGTTCGTGGGCGTAATCGTAGGGGTATTAGTAGGCGTCCGCGTTGGGGTGTTGGTGGGGGTGTTCGTAGGTGTGGATGTGGGCGTCCTCGTCGGGGTGTTGGTGGGCGTGTTCGTGGGTGAAGGCGTGGGGGTCGGGGTATTGGTTATTCCCGGGGTCGGGGTGCAAGTCAGAAGGACCATGCACGGCTCCATCCCAGTGGCGGTGTCAAAGTTGGTCCCCGAAGCATCCAACTGTTCCCGTACCAGGGTTCCATTGTAATAAAGCGCGAAAAACGGGTTTTCCTGGTTTGAAGAATTGGAGGAACAATCACCGTTGCCGGTCCCGAAATGCGACCAGTCGTCGGAAAAGTTGCCGTTGTCCATTTGCGTGTTGTTTCGCCCGTACCGGAGCATGTCGTATTGGACATACCAGTAGCCGCCATTGGGCGGGATGACGTAAGCCGTGGAGGTCGGGGAAAAGCAGTAAGTGATCATCTGGTTTGCGTAATGACCTGATATTTGCGTGCAGGGGCCGAAGGAAGCCACGGAGACCGTACCTGAAATATTGATGTTCCCGCAGGAGGCCCCTCCGGCGGTGCAGGTGGTTCCGGCCGAGTTGTTGAGCTGCGCCATGTTGATGGTTTGGGATTCATAGGCCCAGGCCTTGACGCAAAGATTTGAGATGGTGACGGGGGTGGTGCCCCAGTTGTATACCCGGAAACCGTAATCCATATATTGGTTGTTTTGAAAATAACAGGCTGTTTGCAGGTTCAGCATGGGGGAGGTGATCCCGGGGCTGTTGCAGCCCGGCCAAGGGGTGAAAGTCGGGGTGGGTGAGCCCACTGTCGGCGTGGGCGTGAAAGTGCCGGTGGGAATGAGTGTGGGGGTGACGTCCACAGCCGGGGTGACCGTGGGCTGCGGCGTGATGGCGCAGGCGGTGCTTCCCAGCTCGAAATGCTGCCGGAATATGTACACATCGCCCGATTGGACGCCGGTACCGTCGGACAGAAAGGCGTTGATCGCCCAAATCCAGGGCACCACGCTGCCCGAGGCTGGGTTGGTGAATGTTCCCCAGCAAGAGCAATAAGTCGTAGTGGCGGCGGAAGTGGCGACATATGGGCCGAGCCATCCGCTTTCACTTGAGCCCGGGTTGCTCCAGCCTGAGGGAAAAAGACAGGTGGGAGGGTCGGGGGGATTATTACAGCCGCCACTGAGTATGTTGCCGGCAAACTTGGAGACCGTGCAGGTCCCATCGCTTTCGATATATTGAGTCGTTCCACTCGAGCAGACGATGGTCAAAAGCCAACTGGCGCCGTTATGGTCGCCGGGGGCGACGTCTGCGGTTTCATCCGCGACCGCCAGCACATTGTCCGAGGGATAGTTATTGAACAAACTGGCGGGAATGCTAGCGGTGGTAGCACTGCCATAACAGTTTCCGCTGGCACAGCCTCCAATGTAAGTGCCATTTAGATAAACCCAGACGTCGTCGTCACCCATAAATTGAATGCTCGCGCTCGTTACGGTGCATTGTGCCTTTAGAAAGGATGGGGACATCCAACTAAGGACCGCTAATAAAAAAACGGCGCAAAACCGGTTTAACCATGAGAGTTGAAAACGATTTAAACCGGTTTCAGAAAAATAGCGGAACATCGGCTCTCCTGTGTTTTGGCGGTGAAAAATGTATTGGAGATTTATTTAATGGAACCAAAATATTTTTTGATCCGCTCCCCGGACCCTCTGATTTCATAGGCAACCAATATAATTGTCAGTATATTTATTAGCTTATCTCAAAACGAGGAGTTTTGCTATGAGGCGCCCCTGGCCGCTTTGGTCCGATATACGCACCCATACCCTTAACCCATTACCCATAAACCCATTGGTATGGCCTAAAAGCCATTATCTATGGGTTGAATAACCCCTAACCAACACCTAAACCCATACCCACAAACCCACCCTAAACCCATTCTCAGAATGCCATTCTTAGAATCCCAAACCCATTCTCAGAATCAATCTCAGAATGCCAGACTCGAATCCGAACCCAAAACCACATATTTCTCAATGTTTAATTAATCTCGGATTCCATTCTCGGAATCATTCTTAGAATGATTCCGAGAATGACAGAATGAAAACTGAATCTGATCTGGCTAAACAGTTCACTGGATAGACCCGCCTTAAACGAATTTAAGAACTTATTTTTAGGGGGTGTTTCAGGTTTTGCTATTTGAGATTAGACAGAGGAAGGGTAGGTTGATTTCAAAATGGCTTTCACCGCTCCAAACCCCCTCTTTAGCTCCAAGTGGGAATCTAGTGGGAAAATAACATTCCCACTTGCTATTTCTTGACAGATAACGAAAATCGTGACCGAAGGGGTCCAGGCTTAAAGATTATACTTTACGTCGCCAAAACAGTTAGAAATGGAAATTCGCGCCTATCTGTAGCGGAAAAAGGATGATGGGGTTGTCGGAATAAAGCTCCCCTTGCGTCCCTTTGCTTTCAACCGTGGTCTCGAAATCCATTGCCATTTTCATTTGCGCGAATAAATCCAAGCCCCCCGCCAAATTGAACCCCAGCCCGATGCCGGGGTCCAACTCGGGATTCGTCCAGGCCGTAACCGCGCTCGCCGGGGGCGAGGGGGTCATGCTTAATGAATCCATCGCGATTCCGGCGCCTAGCAGGACGAAGGGATAAAAACCGGCCCCTATGGGGAAATCGTATTGACCCACGATCTCCAGGGGATTGTGGGACAGGGTCGCGGAAATACTTGAGGGAAGGTTTTTAAAGGAGAAACTCCCGATGCCGTACTCCAAGCCCAGGGAAAAGTTCCCCGGAAAAGCGTAACCCGCCTGGATCTCGCCGCAGGTACCCGAGTTTAAATGCGAAACTGCGTCACTGCTGGCGGGGAAAACCTCCCCGCCTTGCAATTGGATGAACAAATGCCCGTGTTCTTTCGGGGGGACAGGCGTTTTTACGGGAGTCTGGACCGCCACGGGTTTCTTTTTTTGGGGCTTGACGGTTTTTTTAATGGTCTTCTTAACGGCCGGGATCGGGGTTGCTTCCGTACCGTTTCCGGCACTTGAACTTGTCCCATATGCGACCGAGGTCATGATCACCAGCGCGGCGAAAAAACAAATAAACTTTCTCATATTTCCTCCTAAAAGCCGGTGGATTTTCTAAAAGAAAATCTTCCTAAATTCATAATTCAAAATTCAGAATTGACCTTTCCCCCGAAAACTGATCCAAAAATATGTTAGTTTTGGATTATAGATCGGGAGGGGAAAGATGGCAAAGAAACGGTTTTTATCTGAGCAGATAGTGGCTATTCTCCGCGAGGCGGAGAAAGCTCCCGCCGTTGAGGAAGTTCTCCGAAAGCATGGCATTTCCGAGCAGACTTACTACCGCTGGAAACGCATGTACGGAAGCCTTGGAGTTTCCGAAGTCCACCGCATCAAACAGCTGGAAGAAGAAAACCGGAAACTCAAGCAGTTAGCGGGTGATCAGGCCCTGGCTATTCAGGTTCTCCAAGAGCACATAAAAAAAAAGGGGTATTGATCGAGGAGCAAAAAGGCATGGTGGAAGCCCTGAAGGCTCAGGAAGTACCGGAAAGACGAGCCTGTGATGTTCTTGGGGTAAATCGATCGAGTTTTCGATATGAGGCCCAGCCAGAAGATCCGTTGAACCAGGTGATCCTGCAGGAAATGGTTAAGTTAGCGCAAAGAAACCGACGTTTCGGAAGCCCTCGGATGTTGTGGATGTTGGAACGCAGAGGCCTTGATGTGAATCACAAGCGGGTGGAGAGGCTCTACCAGGTAGCAGGGCTTCAATTACCGCGCAGGAGACCCAGGAAGAAGAGGGTTCCGACGGAATGGAGAAGGCCCCACCCGGCTTTGGGTTCCAACGAGGTGTGGACGATGGACTTCGTGCATGACCTGACATGGTTCGGGGGAAAGGTGAAGTTTTTGACGGTGTTGGATGAAGGATTTAGGGAATGCTTGGAGATCCGGGCGGAGAAGCGAATGAGAAGCCGGGACGTGCTGGAGACGCTGGACGAGTTGATGACGGAGTACGGGACACCAAAGTGCCTGCGGGTGGACAACGGGCCAGAGTTCGTGGCGAAAGAACTGAGGAACTGGCTTGAGGAGAAGGGCGTAGAGGTGCTATATATCGAACCAGGGAGTCCATGGCAGAATGGATTCATCGAAAGTTTCAACGGAAAGTTTAGGGATGAGTGCCTGAACCAAGAAATTTTTCTTTCAAAAGCGGAGGCCCAGGTAGTCGTGGATTGGTGGAGGCAGGTGTATAACTGGCAGAGACCGCACAGCAGTTTGGGGGGAAAAACCCCAATGGAAGCAAAGGCCGAAAAGTTGGGCCTTAACTAACTTAAATTTGGATCAAACATTGGGGGAAGGTCACCCACTTGAAATCTTTTCTGCGAATAGCGCTAATTTGATAGTCAACCACAGCCGCATGAATCTCTTCATAAGGTGGGAACCAAAGCAATCCGCTACTACCTAAAACCTTCTCTGTTGAACCACGAACAATTCGAGTTGTTATCTTCATTCTTTAAAACCGCTTTCAGCTATTTACTAATTGGTGTTTCCCAACGTTTAACGAACGTCTTGAATTTCCTTTATAACAATATTGGAAATAACCGCTTTCGTTTGATTGGTTGTGGAAAAGCCAACATAAACAGGGCGATTCACATGAAAACCTTTTTCTAAAAACCTATCTTTACAGACAATAAGTCTTTGTCTTTCATCCAAAAATTTAGAAGCTTCAAAGACCATATTTGGAAAAACAAAAGAGCAAAAAGCTTCAAATTCCAAAGCATCTTGAATTTCCGAAACGGACTCCTGTACCATTCGAACCACTGAACCTTGGCCGTTCAAATAGTCAATATGACATTCACGTTTATCGTAATTTAATTCAACAGATTCCCAGGGATAGATCACGGCTATGCGGGGATAATTACTAGATGGATTATCAGAATTAAACGGCGCATTTGAGAGCAATAACCTAAGATCGCATCCTTTTTTAAGGTCCTGACCCACTTTGTCCAGGCTTGCCTTATAAGAAATGGTAAAGTCAAAATTTATCGGTTTTGTTAACCAAACTTCATTATCCGGAGATATTTCCAGTCTATCTGGGGCATGATTGGTTAGTTTCCGTCCGTCATTTGGGACCCATGTTAAAACAGCCATTTTCGATTTATAAATTATGGAATGAATAAACTTTGTTAACTTCACTTTTAAATCTTTTTCGTCCTCATATGGCAAAATTTCACGGCCCTGAATATCAAATGGAGGTCGTCCACCCCAGCCACCATCCGATTCAGACTTTTCAAATTCTTTCTTTAAACAAATTATTACAACAGGTATTTTCGATTCATAAGCAACACCCAATTCAAAAAATACGTTTGCATTTTTATTCGTAATATCTGCAATCACCAATCTTGAGGAACGTATCATTTCCGCAATGTGATACATCTTTATTTCGTTAGCTTCATACTCATCCAAGGCATCAACAAAATGCAAACCAGCATACGATTCAACCAAAGGCTTAATAACATTTCGGAAAAGGTCCTTTGGAATATTTGAATTTTTGAACTGATATACGCCCATACAAGTATTAGACGCCATAATTTGTCCTTTTAATTCTAATCACTTCGTTTGCTCAACTTTTTTCGTCAGGAACCTTGCTATCCCAATTCGCCACCACTACAAGAGCTAAAACAGAAAGAATAAATGGAATAATAACTACAAGTCCAAGCATCTTGACCACCAATTCATCTTTTAAATTAATCCCATTCGAAATGGATATTATTCCAATTAAAAAACAAATCCCCGAGCAATAGACCAAAGTATTCCATGACCATGAAACAAAAAATTCAATGCGCCCCAAAACTCTATCAGTGTCACTTAAAAAAGAATATATTTTTGAAATATCATCGCAAGAAATATTTTTCCTTCCACCATTTATCTCTTTAACCTTTTCATTAATGGAGCCACGAATGCCTGCAACCTTTTTAACTATATCTTTTCTATAATTAAAACGAGACCAAGCGAAAACAAAACAAAAAGATGCAAATGAAAACCAAACCATCGGATTGGATAGAATCATTTTTTGGGCCTAACATGGCGTTCATTTTCTTCTGCCGCTGAACCGGCCAAAAGACCTAGAAAACCACCGACAATTGCACCCAACGGACCGCCCACCGCCCATCCAAGTAAAGCCCCTCCTCCGGCTCCCGCCAGAGATCTTGTCCCAGATTCTGCCCCAGAAGTGCGTTTTAAGGTCGTTTGCTTACAATAAGGACAAATCGTAACGGCATCTTGCGACAATAGAATTTTATAACCTTTTAACACCGCATATTGGCACGCTTGATTTTGGCAAGAGTACTCAAATTTATTATCTTCAGAACTCACGAACTTTCCTTCCCCATGCCATTATAGAATCCAGGAATTCTTGCCTTAACTGTGTTTCGTTGTACTTTCCGGATTTATATTCTTCCAAATTGCAGTTGAACCGTTCAACAAGTTCTAGGATTTCTTTAGTGGCTGTCATGACCGTTATTCTAGCATCTCATAGAACGCCAGAAAGCCATTTATAAGTTTGGAATAAACAAGATCAAAGAAATTGGCAGAGAAAAAAGGGGTCAGTGATTCGAGTACCTCACCATCCACCCACTAATCACCATTTAAAACAGGACATTAAAAAACTAAACAAACGTACTTAAACTGCCAAGCTTCCAATCCCAACATTTTCTTTTCTAGGCTGTCGCCTCGCGCCCACTGGGAAATTACACATCCCGGCCTTTAAGCCAAAACCAAAGGGTTCCAATCAAGCCGAAGCCGGTAGCGGTAAAAAGATTCAATTCCGGGCTATATGCCCAAAGGAATGCCCCCCCTAGGGCGGCCAGGGACACGATGGTGTCCCTTAAAAGGTAATAGAGGCCGAACATACCCGCTTTTTGGTCCGCGGGCGCCAGTTCCAGGATTAGGGCTTTGCGGGCCGGTTCCCCGAATTCCTTCAATCCCCTCAAGACAAACACCAATGCCAGCCACCAGAAAGAGTGGCTGAAATAAAGGCAGAGGGGAAAAGCCGTGAAAAAGAAAAAGGTCATCAGGACAAAGGGCCGTTTCCCCGCCTGGTCCACCATGCGGGCCACCGGCAGGTAAACCAGGAAGGCGGTCCCCATTTCAATGGCCGTCAGGATTCCGAAATCAAAGGCCGTAACCGGATGGGCTATCACCTTCATGCACCAAAGGATGACGAAGGGATAGGGGATCTGCTCGCAAAACCGGATGAGAATGTCCGAAACTAAAAGGCTCCTTAATTCCGGTAACATCCGCTTGAACAGCCGCAAGGGACTGCCGACCGCTTTCCCCTCCCCTTTTCCCGCCTCTCCCATCAAGGTCCAAAGGAAGCCCGCGCCCACCAGGCACATGGCCAAGGCCAGGTAAAAGGCCAACCGGACACCGCCTTTCTCGCCATAGGCCCCGATAAGGTAACCGCAAAGGAGGGGCCCCACCGCCATCGGCACCCGCCTGACCAGGGAATGAAGCGCGACACCCATCGTGTGTTTGCTGGAAGGCATGACCTTGGATACCAGGCTCATGGCGGGAGGCAGGGAAACCGCGGACCAGGTGAGGAACAATACGGCGCCAGCCACCACAAATACCCAGTGGGGGGCGAAGATGGCCAAAAGGTAACCCAACACCGCCAGCAAGGTGTAAAAAAGGAGGGCGTTCCGGGGGCCGAACTTTTCGGAAATCCATCCCGCCGGGAAGGAAGAAAAAGCCGAAAGAAGGTTCTGGAAGAAATTCAGGGTACCGACCGCGAAGATGCCGCCGCCCAGGGCGATGAGGTAGATGGGCAAAAACCGTTCGCCCATGCGTTCCCCCAGGCCGACCAACATGGTCAGGATGAGCAACCCCACCATGCTTTTCCGGAGGCCCAGGAACTCTACGATTTTCTCCCTTATTCCCAGCCGTTTAGCCATTGATGCGTACCCCTTCTAATATTTTCATTAAAACAACAACCACATCAAAATTTTCGCCACAGATGCAGGAGATTCAGGGGAGATGAAATACAAAGATAACCCTAAATCTTAATGCTCATGGCCTTCGGTCAGGGCTGTTCAGCCCTCAGGCATGTCTAAAAGCCTTTAAGCCATCCCTTACATCCCATTTATCCGTGGCAAAAACATGTTTTGTCTTTATCCCGTTACTAAGAAATTTGTGCCAAGTTCAGTACAGTCTGGTACCGGCTTTCCAGCCTCGTCCTTAAGAACCGGTTCGCTTCCATAACCAAGCCCGGGTCCTTGGCCACCAGGGCCTGGGCATCCTTTCTCGCTTCCTCCACCACATCCACATCCCTCTTCAAATCCACAATCCCGCCTTCCCTTCTCCCCGACTGGGCCACTCCGAAAATCTCGCCTGGGCCCCTCATTTTCAAATCGAACTCCGAAAGTTTGAACCCATCCAGGGTGGACACCATGATTTTAGTGCGCTCCACGGCTTCGGATGAAATCAGCGGCGACGTCACCAGGAAGCAATAGGATTGGGCCTCTCCCCGCCCCACCCTCCCCCGCAATTGGTGCAACTGGGCCAGGCCGAACCTTTCGGAATGCTCCACCACCATGACGGTGGCGTTGGAAATATCCACCCCCACTTCCACGACCGTCGTGGAAACCAGGAGCTGGTACTCTTTCTTCAAGAACGCCGCCATGACCCGGTCTTTTTCCTCTTTTTTCATTTTCCCATGCAAAAGCCCCATGCGGAACCCGTGGAAGATTTCCTTTTCGAAATACTTATGCATCAGGATGGCGGATTTCAGGAATATCTTGGATTCCTCCACGACCGGGAATACCCAGAAGGCCTGCTCGCCCTTCAAGAGCCTCGCCCTGACGAAATCGTAAACCTCTTCCTTGCGGCTCTCGCTTTTCCAGAAGGTCTGGATGGCCTTTCGCCCCTTCGGGAACTCGTCCAACACCGACAGGTCCGTATCGCCGTACTCGGTCAGCACCAGCGCCCGGGGAAAGGGGGTGGCGGTCATCATAAGGCAATCGGGCCACTTCCCTTTTTCCTCTAGTGCGGCCCTTTGGAGAACCCCGAACTTATGCCGCTCATCGATGACCAGGAACCCCAGGTTCTGGAACTGGATGTCCTCCTCCAAAAGCGCGTGGGTCCCCACCGCCAGGTTGATTTCACCCGACTTCAAAGCCGCCAGCGCCTCCCTTTTGGCCTTGGCCCTCATACCCCCGGTAAAAAGCAGGGTCTTCATCCCCAGGGGCTCCAAAAGCCGCGTCAGGGTCTGGTAGTGCTGTTGGGCGAGTATTTCAGTGGGGGCCATGAAGGCGCTCTGGACGCCCGAGTCGGCGGCGTAGAGGAACGAGATGGCCGCCACCAAGGTCTTGCCGCTTCCCACATCCCCCTGCAAGAGCCGGTTCATGGGGTAGGGCTTGGCCAGGTCCCCCCGGATTTCCTTCAGCACCTTTTTCTGGGCGCCGGTCAATTGGTAGGGGATGGACTTGCGGAATTGGAGGATCTTGCCGCCCTCGAACTGGTACTGCCTCCCCTTTTCCCGCCGCTCGATTTCCCGCCGTTTGAGCAGGAAGAACGACTGGAGAAGCAGGAGCTCGTCGTAAGCCAGCCTTTTGCGGGATTCCTCGAATTGCTCCAGGGTTTCGGGCCGGTGGATGCCGAGGATGGCGTCAGCCAGGGATAATTTATTGCCGGGGGTTTTGTCCCCCGTTTCCCGCAGGAGGGTCTCATACTTCCCCAAGACGGCATTGATCGTGCTCCGCCAAAAGGCCTGGTTCAAGGTCGGGGTGGAGGGGTACATGACGACCACCTTCCCCTCCCGCAGGGCCTTTTCCTCCTCCGGCAGGAGAAACTCGAACGTCTCCCCCTTTCCCACCACCTGCTTTCCCCATTTCGAGGATTGGGGAGATTCATGCAGGACGACCCACCTTCCGTTCACCATTTCCTTCTTGAGGAAGGGGCGGTTGTACCAAATCCAGGACAGGTGGCCGCTCCCGTCCTCCAAAGTCACCTTCATGGTCTCCCTTTTCCACTGCCCCGCGTGGGCGACGCCGTTGATCCGGGCCAGGATGAAGGCGGGTTCCTCGAGGTTGGCGCATTGGGCGATCGGCTTGAAATGGTTCGCGTGCAAGGCCCACTTGGGCCCGTAATAAAGCAGGTCCTCCACGGTCTTGAGACGGGTCAATTGGAAAGCCCGGGTCTTATCCCTGGAAATGAAGGGATAGACCGTGTCGGTGAGGCTGAGTTTTTGGGTGGAAACAACCGGGCGTGCCTGTGGCGGTTTATCCGTCCAGGCATTGATCTGGTCGCAGGCGGCGAGAACCAGTTTTTCCCTATTTTCCCGGGACAAGGTCATGTATTGGGAAAAGGATCTGCGGAGTTCCAAAAGTTGGGTCTTCAATCCACTCTCGCCGGAGGCGGAAAGATCCAACTGTTGGGTGATTTTATCAAAGCGTTCCAGGATATAGCTGTCCAGGCCGCCGACCACGGAACGGTTGAGGAACCCCTGTTTTTGTTCCAAGTGCAAGGGTTTCAATAAGTGATTGAGTTTTTGCTCGACCAGCGACATTCAAGCCTCTGGTATTTCGGGATTGGGGGAAGCGCCATCATAGCATTTTCCTTGGGAAACCGGCCCCCGGGGAAACCTGAAAATACCTGTTCAATTTCCGCGACTTTGCTTATAATGCCGCCCTTGGTCGGCTCCCCGGAAAGACCTTTCCTTTCAGGGACGGCCGAAACCACCCAACCTATTCTAAAAGTTCGAGGAGAGTTGTCATGGCGCAAGTGTGTGATATCTGTGCAAAGGGCCCGATCAAGGCCCGCAAGATCACCCGTCGGGGAAAACCGAAGAAAACAGGGGGTATCGGGTTGAACATCACCGGCGTGCATCTCAGGCGCCAGATGCCCAATCTTCATGTCATCCGCGCCATGGTCGGGGGAAGCCCCAAAAAATTGCTGGTCTGCACCCGCTGCCTTCGCTCGGGCAAGGTCCAAAAACGCCCGTCCATCCGCAAGGCACCCAAAGTTGTAGTTGCGGCCCCTGCCGCCCCTACAGCCCCTGCCGCACCCGCTGCCCCAGCCACACAGGCTTAATACCCAGATTTTCAACAAGACAACCACACCCTAGCCATTGGTCTGTCTACATTAAAATTTTGAATTTTAAATGGCCGAATTCACGGAGTAAGTGCAACACTTCGCCGGAAGACTTCCGCCGGAGTTTTAAAGCCCAAACATTTCCTGGGCCTGTTATTGAGCCATCTTTCTATGGTCCTGAATTCTTTGAAGGACACTTTAGCAAGATCAGTCTTTTTAGGCAAATGGCGGCGGACAAGACCGATAGTATTTTCCACCGTACCTTTTTCCCAACTGTGGAAAGGGGCGCAGAAAAAGGATTTTGTACCAAGCACGTGGTTGGTTTCCAAGTGGTTGGTGTTTTCGGTTCCGTTGTCATAGGTCAGACTCAGGCGGGCGTCTTGAGGGAAGCGGCATAAAGCGCGGTTGAGGCTATGACTCATTTGGCGAGCGGTCTTTCGTTTGAGCTTTCCCAACTTGGAAAAACGGCTTTGACGCTCGACGAGAGCCCGCATAGCCACTTTACTCTGACGAGAGACCATGGTGTCGGTTTCCCAATGGCCGAATTGCTTGCGTTGATTGGCGATCTCGGAGCGCTTATCGATGGAAACACGGCCTGGGATATGGTTTTTGGCGTGCTTACGGCTATGGCCAAATGAGAATCGTCGCCGGTGGTGTCGAACTAGGCAAGGAATCAGCTCAGTGGCTTCAGCATAAACCCACTGATAGATAGCTTCAGGACCAATGGTTTGCTTAGGCCGTAGGTGACCTAATCGACCTGAAATGAGTTCTGGAGACCAGCCTCGTTTCAATTGACGACGGACGTAGGCACGAATTCGTTTTGTTTTCAGGCGTAAACGGCGTGCTCGTTGTTGGTTGCGGTCAACATACCGTTGATGGGCTCGATGAGAAAGATAATAACCAGAACGGATAGGGGGAGCATTGCGCTTGAGTTCCCTGGAGAGGGTGGAAGGAGACCTCTTCAAGGCGCGTGAAATTGCTCGAAGGCTAAGACCCTTTCCTTTCAAGACGGATAAATGATCTCTTTCTTCAACGCTTAAATGCTTGTATTTCTTTTTCATAGCCGCATATCCTATTCATGCGGCCTTCTTCAGACACTAAGTGTTGCACTTACTTATGGAACTCGGGATGTTAAATTGCGGATTGATTTCCGCACTTTAGAAATCCTCAATAATTCATAATTTAAAACTTAAAATTCAAAATTGTCTTCATAGGGTCCCCGTCGTGGACAGCCACTATTCCACAAACATTCATAACGTCGCATGAGGTATCCTGACGTCTTATTTTGTAATCGACCCCGCAGTCCCTTCCTCCACAAAAAGCCTGGATGCGGGAGCCAGATTGGTTCCTGAGAAAGTGGCCTGATTTAATATGGTTGTCTGGACGTTATATAGGGTCGAACCGGTGGCCACCGGATAGGCCGCCGAAAGATCAGCCGGGGAGTTTATATCGGGCCCAATGGAAGTATAGGAATCATACGTGGTCACCGGCCCTCCGGTTTGTTGAATAACAACAATCCCATCCGAATTCCCCTCGTAGGTCCAAGTGATGGCAGTACCTGCCGCGTTGGCCGTAAGGCCGCCAGGGGCGCTGACCGATGCCGAGGTGACGGTTCCCAGGGAAGTGCTGACCGACATCGAGTAACTTCCCGCAAGCTGATATGTCACGGCTGTGGAGTAAGAATACCAAGCCATTCCGTTGTAATTCGTTAAGTATGGAAGCGTTAAGGGGCCGCTTGGAGTGTTTAAAACCACCAAATCTGTGGTTTCCGGCAAACCGTTGACGGTAATCCAAGCAAAAGGAGTCATACTCAATGTTCCATCCCCCCAAGCGTAGCCCTGGACATAGATACCCGGTGGAAATGTGGCTGTTGGTGTCGATGTTGCTGTAGCTGGAACCGTATTGGTGATAGTTGGGCTGTTGGTGGGCGTCATCGTGGAGGTTTTGGTCGTGGTGTTTGTTGGGGTATAAGTAATGGTAGGAGTTTCTGTTGGCGTAGGCGTAGGGGTTATGGTAGCTGTGTTCATCTGGGTAGACGTGGCAGTTTTTGTCGGAGTGGAAGTGATTGTCGGCGTGTCTGTGTTCGTGGGGCTGCTGGTCGGGGTAGAAGTCGATGTAAACGTTGGTGTGGAAGAAGCCGTTGAGGTGGCCGTCGATGTGGGGGTCGAGGTGGAGGTGTCGGTTTGCGTACAAGTCGAGGGATAGCAGACACTGGTGGATGTAAGAGTCATAGTCGGAGTATCAGTAGGTGTAGTTTTTTTAGCCGGGGGATTGGTGGGGTTGTTAGAGTTGCTACAGGCGGTCGGTAAAAGAACCAAAATCGTTAATCCTAAAAATATATAAACCAATAGTAAGATCGGTCGCATAAAATCCCCCGGGTAATATTTCTCAATGCGTTAATTTAAATTACCACACCATTTGTAATAATTGTACGGACTTTCAGTAGTAAATAATCCTTAGTTTTTCGTTCAATTTGGGTCCCCCAGTTCAATAACGAAGTGCAACACTTAGACCCGGCAGAACCCGGGGGTTATCCTAAGTGCTATGAAATCATCCTACAAGCATCTGTCGTTAGCCGAACGTGAAGAAATTTCAGTTTGGAATGCTGAAGGCCTCTCCCTTCGGGAAATCGCACGCCGTCTGGGCCGTGATGTATCCAGCATTTCCCGAGAACTGAAGCGCAACGCCCCTCCTATACGATCTCGCCGCTACCTGCCCGCCAGAGCTCACATGCGTGCAGAACACCGAAACCGTCTTTCACGTACTCATTTAAGGCTTAAAAATCCTGAGATTCGCCGTTTAGTACTGCGAGAAATACCTCGTGGACTCTCGCCCGAGCAAATTGCCGGTTTTCTTCGCCGGGAGAAACCAAAACTTTCCGTTTCCCATGAAGCCATCTATCAATTCATCTACTGCGAAGCTCGAAACCTCATTCCTCATCTAGCCCGGGCCCATCGAAAACGTTTGCGACGTTGGCACACTCAAAAACATCGCAAAAGCCATATTCCTCAACGTACTCCCATTACCCAACGACCAGCTATCGTTGAAACAAGACAGCAATTCGGGCACTGGGAGGCCGACACCATCATCTCCCGGAAAAGCAAACCCTCACTTCTGGTTATGGTCGAGCGCAAAAGTCGTCTGGTGAAACTGGCTTGGCTACCTCAAAAATCAGCTTTCCACACTAGAGCCGCAATCAACCGTCGGTTGGTTCGGATTTCAAAAGGCCTCCGCCGTACCATCACATACGACAATGGCTCCGAAAACGTCGAACATCTCCAGGTGAATCGTGTTTCAGGCACTCGTTCATTCTTTTGTTTGCCCTTCCACAGTTGGGAGAAAGGTTGTGTTGAAAATACTGCAGGTCTTGTTCGTCGCTTCTATCCCAAGAAAACGGATTTTGCTACTATAACCCCAGCGAATGTACGACGCGTGGAACGGATCCTAAACCATCGTCCTCGCAAGTGCCTTCGTTTCAAAACGCCGGAGCAGGTCTTTAGTCAAGGTGTTGCACTTACTGGTTGAATTCAGCGTCCCCTTTCGCTACCTTCAGCTTTTCCTAACAGGCTACTTGCCCTGGTCTTTCACCAAGGGGGCCGGGTTTTAATAAACTACTAAGCAAGACATTTGTGAATAGAGTGGGTTTGAACCATTGGAAACAACTGGTTAAGAGTATTTTAAAGCCTAAAGGACTTAAGCTTTAACGAAGGGAGCGGCCGAGGAGTTTCCAGGTTCCGCCCTTCCAGGACCAGACGAAGGTTTCGGACGAAAAACTTTGCACGCTTCCCACTTGGAACGTCCAATTCAACTTCACTTTGGCGGTCTTGTCGTTGATCCAGGCCATGGAGGCGATTTGGCCCCCGGTCAGCGTGGCGTCCTCCACCCAGCTTTTTTTCAACAAGGTTTTCAAGGCTTCCGCGCTGTCGAAAGTCCCGGCCGACATGCCATAAACCCCATTCCAATCCCCCTGGACGACCAAGTTGGTGAAATTTTCCGTCATGAGCTTCAAGGCCTGTTCCCGGCCCACCTTTTCCTCGGGCGAAATGGAACAGCCCGCCATGCCCAGAACCAAGAAACCGGCCGCAATCAAGAATAATCGTCTCATAGCCAAGCCTTTTCCGTTTTTCGGATGAAAAATTTGCAACCTCTGAAAAAGTCGGCTTTTCGCCGCCTTTTTCAGCAACCATAAAAGGTAACCCCCGATTTGACGGCGCTCATAGGGAATATCCCCTATGTACCCGCAAAACCAAGGCCTGCGGAAATCTTTGTCCTCCATCGCGTTAAAACGCGATGGAATTCAGGACTATGCCGATCTCTTTTAGGCTTCTAAAGAAGAAATCGGTATGGGGGCGAAACCTCTGTTTGAAGCTTTATTTTAGTTTTTCAGAGGTTTCCATCTATTTCAGGAATTTCTTCTCGATATCCCTTATTTCCTGAACCCTTCGGGCGTGCCGTTCCACATTGCCGAAGGAAAGCGAGAGCCAATAGTCCGCGAGTTTCACGTTGGTTTCCACGGGCAGTTCGCGCCCGGCCAAAACCAGCACGTTGCAATCGTTGTGGGTTTTCGTGTCATAGGCCATCTTTTCATTTAAAACCAGGCCGGCCCGGACTCCCGGAATTTTGTTGGCGACAATGGTCATGCCCAAGCCATTCCCGCAGAGAAGGACTCCTTGGTCCGCCTTTTTTTCGCTGACCGCCAGGGCGACCTTTACGGCGTAAGGGGGATAATCGTCCTTGGGATCCAGCAGGACCGCCCCGAAATCCAGCACTTCATGGCCCGCCTGCCGGAAATGCCGGATGAGCGCCTCCCGAGCGTTGAATCCGGCGTGATCGGCCCCAATGGCGATTTTCATTGTCTCCCCTTATGCCGGCCCGAAACGGCCGGCGGATTTTAACAGATAGCCTTCCATTTTCTCGAAAACCCTGCGGTAAACCTCCAGCGGCTGGCCGATCGGGTCCTCCACATCCTCGATCCCCATGCCGGCATATTCGGAAAGGAGGAATACCTTTCCCTTCAAGTCCGGTAATTTCTTGAGGATCATTTCCTTATGCCTTTGCGTCATGGTCAAGATCAAGTCGCTTTCCAGGATCTCGGCCTTTCCCAAGGGCCGGCTTAGGTGGCCGGAGAGATCAATCCCCTTCTCCAGGGCCGCCTCCACGGCTTCGGTCGTGGCCGGTACCCCGTCGATCGCCGCGAGGCCCGCGGACTGCACCGTCAGCCGGGTCCCAGTCTCAAGGGCCCATTTTTTCAGGAGCCCCTCAGCCATCGGACTGCGGCAGGTGTTTCCGGTGCAAACGAAGAGGATATTTTGTGGCAAATCATTTCTCCCGAGAGAAGTGGGGCGTTATTCCCGGGTCAACTGTTCCAGGAAATGCTCGACCCTCGCGACTTCCTCAAGGGAAACGCATCCGGTCCGGATAATGTGATAGTCATGCCGTTCGAAGCGGGCGACGGCGGTCTCTCCGCCCAGGGGGCAGACCCCGGCGTCGATGGCGGCGTCCACTGCGTCGAGGATCATGGGATCGATCTCGTCGAAACGCACCGGACTCTTGGCCCCGGAGAAATTGGCGCTGGAAACAACCAGGGTGTCCCCGACGTTGCGGAGAAGTTCCAGGGCGATCCCATGGTCCGGGCAGCGCAGGGCGACGGTGCCGTCCGGCCCGATCGCTCCTTGGGCCAGGGAGGCCACTTTAGCTTTCTTGATCAGGGTCCAGGGGCCGGGCCAGATTTTCTTGAGCATATCCAAATCCCTGTCCTTGAAATCCGCTATTTCCAACGCCACTTCGGGCCTGGAGATCAGGATGGAAAGGGACTGGTTCATCGGGCGGTCCTTCAACTTGAAAATACGTTTGACGGCCTCAGGTTTCCGCACGGAACAGCCGATATCATAAACGGTATCCGATGGGAAAACGGCTATCCCTCCGCCTTTAAGCACCCGGGCGAGTTCCAAAAGGTTCGCCTGCGTGAAAGGCAATGATTTTATGTCAGTTTCTTTACCGCCCATGTTCTTTGCCATTTCCTAAGATCCTCGTTAAAAAGCTTTATATCCCTATATCTTGATTTTCTCAAAGAAACCCGAATATTTCAGCAGGAAACCGTATTATTTTTAACAATTTCCCCCGAGTAAATTCGTTTCAACAATTTAAAAAGAAATGACTAAACAATCAACCCTTCAACGCCCGCCCTAAAAAAGAGGGACGCCGTCGAACCTATTAAACTTTTGACGGATATTAAGGCATTAAAGTTAATGGTTAGGGTCTATTTTTTTTCGAATTTATATTTGTAAACCTTGCTTTTCAGGGCCCGCCAACCGATATCCTTGCGGAAATGGGCCCCTTCGAACCGGATCATTTCGACTCCCTGGTAAGCGGTGTAAAGAGCCTCGCGGATGTCATTCCCGACGCCCGTGACGCATAGCACCCTGCCCCCAGTGGTAACGGTCTTTCCGTCCTTTAAACCAGTGCCCGCGTGGAAAATATAGCAGTCGGGCTTCTTGGAGGCTTCCTCAAGGCCCGTGATGACCTTGCCCTTGGGGTAGGAACCCGGATACCCCTGGGAGGCCATGACCACGCTGGCCGACGCCCCCTCGTCCCACTCGATTTTGACCTCCGAGAGCTTACACTTGGCGACCGCCAGGCAGACATCCACGAAATCGGTCTTCAGCCTGGGCAAAACCACCTGGGTCTCTGGGTCGCCGAACCGGCAGTTGTATTCGATGACCTTGGGACCGTCCTTATTGATCATTAACCCGGCATAGAGCACCCCCCGGTAAAGGATTCCCATGCGTTTCAACGCTTCCATCGTGGGCTTCAGGATTTTCTCCAGGACTTCTTGGTTGATTTCCTCGGTGACAACCGGCGCCGGCGAATAGGCGCCCATGCCCCCGGTGTTGGGGCCCTTGTCCCCGTCGTTGACCCTCTTGTGGTCCTGCGCGCTGACCATGGGCACGATGGTTTCCCCGTCCACGAAGGCCAGGATGGAGGCCTCCTCGCCTTCCAGGAATTCCTCGATGACCACCTTTTCCCCGGCCTCCCCGAACACCTTCTTTTTCATGGCCTCTTCCAGGGCCGCCTCCGCCTGGGCCCGGGTCTCGCAAACCGTCACGCCTTTGCCGGCTGCCAGCCCGTCGGCCTTGATGACGACGGGAATCTTTTGGAACTTCAAATAAAACATGGCCTTGTCGTAACTCGTGAAGGTCTCGGCCTTGGCGGTGGGAATTTTGTTGTCGAACAGGAGTTTCTTGGTGAAGGCCTTGCTGGATTCAACCTGGGCTCCCGCCTTGGAAGGGCCGAACACGAGGAAGCCTTCTTTCACGAGATCGTCCGCCAGGCCCATGGAGAGGGGCACTTCCGGCCCAACTACGACCAGGTCCGGCTTGTTTTCCTTGCACCATTTCACCAACCCCTCAACATCCTCGGCCTTGAGGTCCAGGCACTGCGCGGCTTGGGCGATCCCCGCGTTCCCCGGCGCGCAATAGATCTTGGGTTTATGGGAGGATTTCGCCAGCGCCCAGCAAATCGCGTGCTCCCGGCCGCCGCTTCCAACCACCAATATGTTCATTTCAATTCCTCAATGCTTGAAATGCCGGTAATTCGTGAAGATCATCGGGATGCCGTGCTGGTTGGCGGCCTCGATGACCTCCTTGTCCCTCACGCTCCCGCCGGTCTGGATGATGGCGGCGATGCCGGCCTTGGCGCAGGCATCCACGCTGTCCCGGAAGGGCAGCATCGCGTCCGAGGCCATCACGCTTCCCTTGCCCTTTTCCCCCGCCTGGGCGATGGCGATTTCAAGCGATCCCACCCGGTTCATCTGGCCCGCTCCCACGCCGATGGAAACCCCGTCCTTGACCAGCACGATGGCGTTGGATTTCACGTGCTTTACGAGTTTCCAGCCGAATTCCATGTCCTTGGCCAGATTGGCAGCCGGTTGTTTCTCCGTCACCACCTTGTATTGGAACTTGTCCTCCACCACTTGGTCGAATTCCTGGACCAGAAAGCCCCCCTGGATCCGCCGCACGTGGTAGCCCTGGACCATATCCTTCATGGTCCCCAAGCCTTCCACCGTCATGACCCGGAGGTTCTTGCGGGCCTCGAACAGCTTGAGGGCCCCCGCTTCATAAGACGGAGCTAGCATGATTTCGAAGAACCCGAGCTTTTCCAGGATAATCTTGGCGGCCTTCTCGCCCACGGGCCGGTTCACGGCCACGATGCCGCCGAAGGCGGAAACGGGGTCCGCCTCAAAAGCCTTCACGAAAGCTTCGATGATGTCCCCCGCCAAGGCCGTGCCGCAGGGGTTGGTGTGCTTGATGATGGCGGCCGCCGGTTCGTCGAATTCCTTGACCAGCATGAGCGCGGAGTCCGCGTCCATGATGTTGTTGTAGGAAAGCTCCTTCCCCTGCAACTGCTTCCCGTTCACGATCGTGGGAAGGTTGTTCTTGCGGTCCAAATAAACCGCCGCCGGCTGGTGGGGATTTTCCCCGTAGCGCATTTCCTGAAGCTTCACTCCCGACATCGTGAAGATATCCGGCCATTTCTTTTCCGAAAGGTTCCGGTGCAGGTACTCGTGGATCATCCCGTCGTACCGGGCGGTGGTTCCGAAGGCCTCGATGGCCAATTCCTGCCGCAGTTTGAAAGTGGTGGCCCCGTTGTTTTCCTTCATTTCCTTGATGATGTCCGCATAGCGGGCGGGGGAAACCACCACGGTCACGCTGCGGTAATTCTTGGAGGCCGAACGGATCATGGAAGGCCCGCCGATGTCGATGTTCTCGATGGCCACGTGCAGTTCCACATTGGGCTTGGAAATGGTGGCTTCGAAGGGGTAGAGGTTCACGCAAATCAGGTCGATCGGCTTGATGTTATGCTTGGCGATCGTTTCCATGTGTTCCGGGTTGTCGCGAAGCGACAGCAATCCCCCGTGCACCACGGGATGCAGGGTCTTCACCCGCCCGTCCAGCATTTCGGGGAAGCCGGTCACCTCGGATATGTCCTTCACCGGGATTCCCGCGTCCTTGATGGCCTTGGCGGTCCCTCCGGTCGAGATCAACTCGACCCCATGGGACGCCAAAACCTTGGCGAACTCGATCAAACCCGATTTGTCCGATACGCTCAGCAACGCCCTTTTGATCTTCACCAGGTCTTCAGCCATGTTTCCTCCATTTAATTAAGTTGTCATCGCGAGGAGCTGCCCCAATCGGGGCGTTTTGCGACGTGGCGACCTCAGTTAGTAGTTCGATTAAGCTTTGTTATAGGCTTTATTAAACTGAGGTTGCTTCCTCGTCATCGTCCGCCTATTCGGCGGCCACTCGTCGCAATGACAGATATTTTTTAAATCAACTCGACGTTATTTATCTATTGCTAAATTAAAACAAAACCTTCACTCTGCCGTCATCCACCTTGATCTTTCCCTCGCAGAACAGCCTCACCGCCTCGGGATAAATTTGGTGTTCGACTTGCAATACCCTTTGGGCCAGGGTTTCGAGCGTGTCGTTCGACAAAACCTTCACGCTTCCCTGCAAAATGATGGGCCCCGCGTCCACCCCCTCCGTCACGAAATGAACCGTTGCCCCCGATTCCTTCTCCTTGGCCGCCAAGACCGCCTCGTGCACGTGGTGGCCGTACATTCCCTGCCCGCCGAACTTGGGCAAGAGGGCCGGATGGATGTTCATTATTCGGTATGGGAAAGCTTTCACCATGACGGGAGTCAGTATCCTCATATAACCCGCCAGGCAGACGAGGTCGATCTTCTTGGCTTGGCAGATTCTCAGGATTTCCCGGTCATAATCCTCCCGGGTTCCCTTGAAATCCTTGCTGGGAATGGAAATAGCCTCAATCTGGTGGTATTCCGCCCTTTCCAGGGCCTTGGCATCGGGAACGTTCGAGAAAACCAGGCTGATCCGGCCGTTGATGTTTCCCGCTTCCTGGGAATCGATCAAGGCCTGAAGATTGGTACCTCCGCCGGAAACCAATACCGCGATTCGAATCAATTGAACCCCCCATTAACCAAGCCCGCCAAAACTCGTGTTGGGTATTTTTTCAGTCATCTCTTCTTATAAGTGTTGGTTTGCGGCTTCTAAGCTCTTCAAGTTGGCCAGGGCTTCCTTATTCTCCGGGTCTAAATCCAAAACCCTTTTGTAAAGACCTGCCGCTTCCGGCGCCCGGCGCGACATCACCAGGCAATTCGCCTCATCCACCAGCGTAGGAACGCAGGTAGGATAATCCAAAACCAATTTTTGATATACGGGCAAAGCGTCCGGATACTTCTTGAGGTCCGCCAGTTTCCGGGCCTTTTGGTACTCCGGAAGGCGGAAGACCAGAACCGGATCGAGGCTGACCGCCCTTTTCATTTCCGCCGAGGCCTCATCCAAGCGGTTCAACTTTTCCAGGACATCGGCTTTCTTGTAGTGGAGAAGGACGTAATCTGGCGCATTCTTACCCACGGCCTGGAAATCCGCCAAGGCCAGCTCCAAATCACCGGCCTGGCCCCGGTTGGCGTAAGCGGACCCTTGAAAATACCTGGCGGTCAGGTTTTCCGGTTCCAACGTGAGGACCTGGCTGTAGGCCCAAATAGCGTCCTCCCACTTCCCGGCTTCGGAAAGCTTTTCCGCCGTTTTCAATTCAACATCCGCGCCCTGGCTTTGGAAAGACCACGATAATTGCATCAAGGAAAGAAGCGCGATCGTGGCGGCGAAGGGCAGGATAAAAACCTTCCATTTCGTCACGTCAAACAGCCTGCAGCGTATTGGAAAGCCCGCCAGGTGGTAAAACCTCTGGGACAAACCCACCGGCATGGCGGCGAAGAAAAGCAAAGGCACCAGGGTGGAGGGCAGAAAGCTGTTAAGGTCGAATAGATTGTCGACGGCCACCCCCGCGAACAGCGCGAAAGCACCCGCCCCCAGCGCCCGGGGGATGGCTTTGGCCGAGTAAAGCCGCCACCATTGGGATAGGACGTACCAGCCAAATAGCAGGAGCAGGGCCAACCCGACCACGCCGGTTTCAGCCGTCCATTCCAGAATCCAGTTATGCGCGTGGTTGACCTCGTAGCTTCTCTCGGTTTGCCACATCATGAGCGAGAGGGGCCGGTAAGGGGGAAAAGCCGTGCCGAAAGCCCCGAACCCGACACCCATGATGGGATGGTCCTTGATCATTTCCACGGTTCCCTTCCAAACTTCCTGCCGGAACTTGATGGATTGGCCTTGGGGATTCTTCAATTCCACGGCTACGCGGCCGGCCGACAGGGTCAAAAGCCCGGCCAGGCATAGGCCGCCGATGATTAAATAAACCTTGTTTTTCCTCAGTTTGTCCCTGTCCATTCCCTTGAATAAAAAAAAGAAGAGGAACACCAAGAGCCCGGCGTAAAAACCGATAATCCCCGCCTTGCTTCCCGTCCAAATCAAAGCCAGGAAACTCACCAGGGTCAGGGACAACCAAAGGATCTTGGTGCTGGGTTGCGCGGCCTTGAAGTACAGGGCCAAAGCGATGGGCCAAACCATTAATAGGTACCCGGCCAGGAAGTCGGGGTTCCCCAATCCGGCTGTGACCCTTCCATGGAATTGCTCCTGGACGATCTGCAGCCAGACGCCCCCGCCCGCCCCGAATGCCTGCAACACGGCCCAAAGGGCTGTCACCAGGGCGCTCACGAGAAAAACGATCAGAATGTTCTCGGCCTTCCATAACTCGAAACACACCAATGTCACCAATAGGTACCAAATGGGAAAACAAGCCCCATCCATCAGGGCGGTCCATCCCACCTTGTAATAGGGGGAAAGATGTATGGAAAGGGCGATCCAAGCCACCAAGGCCAGGAGAGGCAAAAAGGCGTTGGTCCAAACCAAGACCACACGGCCCGTCAGGGATACCTTCAGGGTCCAGGCCGCCAGGATGAGGGCAACCATGACTTGGGCCAGGGCCAGCTTGGGATGGATGGGGTCCGCGCCCTCGGTTTGGGTGAGGAAAGGAAGAATCGCGATGAAAAGGACCGAGAGGAAGATGGGAGCACGGTCCAGGGCCAGAGCCCAGCCGTTCACCTTCATCATGGGTTGTTGGGTTTGTTCCATGGTTTCTCCAAGAGGGACATTTTAGCCTCAATTCGGAAAAACGGAGGGGATTTTAAAGCCTACGGAGAAGACAAAAGCAATTAGCCATGGATGCACGAGATGAATGGGATGGATTCACAACACCATTAAAACTTTAAGAAATTTTTCTCAGAAAATCTTTAAACGATTTTATTGATTTGGAATTAACCAATGAATCCCAAGCATACCGAACTTCCATAACTACTTTTGGTGAATCGGCACATCCGTGGCAAATAGATTTTTGGTGGGATTTTCAAAGTTTAAACGAATTCAACGCCTTTTTTGCCCTTGATGACTTCCCCGACCACGCGCGGGTAGGCGCCGTTTTTGCGGAGCTTCTTGATGGCCTTTTCGGCCTTCTTGGCGCTGACGATCAAGATCATTCCCAAACCCATATTGAAGGTCCGGTAGGCATCCTCTTTGGGCACGTTCCCCTTTTTGATCAGCCATTCCATGATGGGAAGTACCCGCCAGGAACCTTCCTTGAAGCGGATGCGGCAGCCCTCGGGCAAAACCCTGGGCGGGTTGTCGATCAGGCCCCCGCCGGTGATGTGGGCCATAGCCTTGATGTTCACCTCGGACAGGACGGGATAGATTTCCCGGAAATAGGATTTGTGGGGAATCAGCAGGATATCCCCGATGACACCCTTAAGTTCCGGCACGCGGTCGGTAAACTTCAGTCCGGCTATTTCGGTCACTATTTTTCGGGCCAGGGAATAGCCATTCGTGTGAAGCGACACCGAAGGAAGTCCGATGCAAACGTCGCCCGGTTTGACCTCATCCCCCCGGATGATCTTCTTCTTTTCCACGACACCCACGATTGTCCCCGCGATGTCATAGTCCCCTTCCTTGTAAACCGACGGCATTTCGGCGGTTTCGCCGCCGATCAGGGCCACGCCCGCCTTTTGGCATTCTTCCGCCATGCCGGAGACGATTTCAGCCACCACGGAAGGGTTTAATTTCCCCGACGCGATGTAATCCAGGAAAAACAGGGGCTTGGCGCCCTGAACCAGGATGTCGTTGATGGAATGGCCCACCATGTCGCGGCCCAGGTTCCTGTACTTGCCCATGGCCACACCGATCAGGGTTTTGGTTCCTACTCCGTCGGTAGACGAGACCAGAACCGGCTTTTTGTAGTCCTTGGCTTTGAATTCATAGAGCCCGCCGAACAAGCCGATATCGGAGAGAACCGAGGAATTGAAGGTCCGCTTGACGAGGCTTTTTATCCGCCGGACGGTCTCGTTGCCCTTCTCAATGTTGACCCCAGCGTCCTTGTAGCTGACTTGTGCCAATTTCATCTCCTATATAAGTTTTAGGAAGTGGTTATTCTGACTTGAGAGCGGTTCATTTTCCACATATTTGGTGTTAATTATACAGTTCGGTCAAATCCGGAAGATTTTTCAGGTTGTGCCGGAGGGGAAGAATCAGGTTTCTGAGTTTCGCCATTTGAATTGATAAACTCATCCAGTTCCTTGCGATTGCGGTGCAAAAGGTTGAACAAATACCGGGAGTATTGCGTAAAACGCCGGCGGCGCGCACCTACAATACTGGCAGGAGGCGAAGAAGTAACCGGATCAACCGGAGGAAACGGATCATCTTCCGACATCTAAGCACCTCAGCTTGGAATTCAGCGGTTTTGAGTAGTTACGACTACAAAGTAAACCCTTTCTACTCTAAAATCAAACCCTTGCCGGCAATCGCGAAAGTTATGTAATCATGATTCAATACTTCTTCTTTTAGGAGAATGAATTTTGACCCGTTTGAACAAGCTCACAAGATTCCTTCTGTTATGCGGGGTTACCTTTGGCCTTTGGGCTTTATCCCACGCGCAAAACGCCCAGGAAACCCCGTCCAAGGATGTTTCCAGCCTGCGTCAATTCGCCTATGGAAAATCCGGCGAATGGCTTTATGAAAGCCTTCAAACCATCCACCTCCCCAAAACCCGCCCTTTGAGATTGACTGAGAGAAGATTCACCCTTCCCGTGGATTGGAACCTCCAAACCCGTGAAAACAAGGAAGGATTTCCTTTTTCCAGCCTCCGCGCCGTGGATTATTCCCTCAATTCCAAATCGGCGACCGCCTACCTTGCCGGATTCAAGACGAAATATTACTCAAATGCCGGCAACCTCTTTGACCAATATGAAAACCGCCTCAAGATTTCCAAACATCTGACCTCCGGGCAGAAAAAAATCATCCTGGAGCAAGACGACCAAATGAGAGACCGCTCGATGGTTTTTTACCTCGCCTTCAAAAGAACCCAGGTACAGTTCGTTTATTACCCCGGCAAAATCCAGTTCAAGGGCGGCGACCGGGATCATATGGAAAAATGGCTCACCGACGTGCCGGAGGATATTCGGAAAGGGGTTAGGAAAGATTATGCCTTGATCCAGGACTCCCACGGTCTTCTTTCCATCTTCAACGGGACTTTTGAAAGTATCGACAATTTCGTGAAGTGGAATGAACCGGGCGGGGCCAGGCGGTATGGCGGGTTGGGATACGATTTCACAACGTTGAAAGAACCCCAGGATGAAATGGCCACCTTCGCCTTATATAAGAAAGGCCGAGTGGCGTTGGGGACTTATAAAAACCTTCCCCAGAAAGAAGAAATCCGCACATTCGTGCAAAACAGGTTCATGGTCATAGAAAACGGAAAACTCGCCAAGGATGCCGATCCCGACGCCTTCTGTGAGTTCCATGACAATATCGCCCGTTCCTATCTATTCACTGATAAGTACAACCGGATCGGCTACATCTGGACGATGTACACCCCGGCCAACGTGCTGGCGCCCATCGCGCTGAAAATGGGCATTGAAAACATGATGCTATTGGATATCCACGCCCCCGTGAGTTGTTCCATTGCCGACCCTGCCGGGCCTTTGGTCTTTTCCACATGGCGGGACTACATGAACCGGTCCATCGACTTGGTGCCGAATTTCTTCAAGCTCTCTCCCATGAAATCCTCGATCACCTGGCTATCCACCGCGTTGCAGAGCCGGATCCAATCGCATTATTCCAAGGAGGCGTTCGAACTGGGTTCCGAGTCTTATTTCGGTGTTTTCCTGAGGGGTTCGCCCGAGGCGAAACGAATGAGGGAGATACCTTAAACATCACGATAAAGTTAATTCTTACTTTTCTTTTTGGGTTTAATTCTCAGAGATTCCGGTAATCATTTTCAGGCCTCGACGTCAAATCCCGAGGAAGGCCCATCCCCATGGGAATCAGGAGGCCGGTTGGACTGATTTCCCTCTTTTATCCTTCTTTCCTTCCTCAGCTTCCGCCGGCGCATGATCATCTGGTACCGAAGGTACCGGGCCAAGGGGCGCAGGGGTCGAAGGATAAAATCCCTGGCATTACGGTTGGGATCGGAATTCGCGACCGGGTCAATGGGTGTGATGGGATCTTCGTGGGGCAAACGACACCTCGCTGCTCTTCGTCATGGATAAACATCACTGACACCGTCAATTGTAACATCGGAATCTGATTTTCCTCCATTTACAAAACCCAGTCCCAGGGCTAAATTAACCCGACGAATTATTCCGATGAATTCGAAGGAACAACCTTGGCCGAGAAAAACCCCAACCTGAAATGGACGGTCATCTACCTGGTTGTTTGTTTCCTTCCGGTCCTAGCGTTTTTCCTTTCCACCCAAGCGGCCGGGATCATTCACCACCGGGTGGTGAATAATTACCTGATTTACGCCCCGGATTTATGCCTTCTTTTAGTGGCCATCCTGGGCTGGCAGATCAATCAAACCCGCGCTTTCTGGGCCTCCCTGGCCCTTTGGGGGCTGTACCACTACCTGCTCCAACCCACCTCCTTATTCGCGTTGGAAACGACCAGGGTCAAGTCCTTCGAGATCACCGCGGTGGCCTTTCCCCTTTTCCTGGCCATTCTTTTCTCGATCAAGGAAAGCAAGCTTTTCAGCGACCAAACCCTGACCCGCCTTCTCCTGGCCCTATGCCCCTTCATTTTCCTCACGGCCCTTTACGCATGGGCTCCCGACATCCCCCCAAAAGTCTTTTTCTGGAACATCCTTTCGAGCAAGTTCGCAGTCTGGCCCGATGTCACCCTTCTTTCCCTGGCCATCCTGGGTCTGGTCTTTTTTTTCATGGATGACGCCAAGATCAAGCCGTTCTTGACCGCCATCCTCACCACCCTGATCCCGCTTTACCTGGCCCTCTACGTGAGCCTCATCCCGGGGGCGGTCACCCTGAAAACCGATTCTTCCTTCCATGTGATCCTTTCCATGACCGCCCTTTCGGCGGTCCTGCTCCATTCCATCCTCCATACCTATTGGCGCCGGGTGTACCTGGACGCCTTGACTGGCATCCCGAACCGACAGGCCCTGGATGAGCGGCTCCACACCCTGAGCGGAGCCTATGCCCTGGCCATGGTGGACATCGACCACTTCAAGAAGTTCAACGACACCTACGGCCACGAGGAGGGGGATAACGTCCTGAGGATGGTGGCCCAGCACTTACAGAGCCACCTGGGCCCCAAGGCCTTCCGCTACGGGGGTGAGGAATTTTGCGTGGTTTTCGAGGGAGTTGAGACCGCTGGAGCCGAAAAACTCATGGAGGAGACACGGGAGGGGTTGGAAAAAAGGAAGTTCACGATCCGGGCCCGCCGGCGACGCAAGGGCGAGAGCGAACGGGCTTTCAAGGCCAGGGATGGAGGATCATCCCCCAAGATCACGATCAGCGTGGGGGTCGCCCTGGCGGGAGCCAAAACCACCTCCTCCCACCAGGTCATCAAGAAGGCCGACCAAGCCCTTTACCAGGCCAAGGACAGGGGACGCAACCGCATCGTCATGGCGGAATAACTGAATTTTCCCATTAATAGTTTTTAAGCAGGAATTATCTTAGAAAAGTTTGATCCCGGAAAATCTTCAGCACTTCTGCATTTCGAGGCTGTACTTCTCGGTTTCCTCGTCGAAAGGCACCGGATACTTGGCCGTGAAACAGGCCGCGCAATGCCCCGACGGCGTCCCCTCCACCGCTTTCATCATCCCCGCCACCGACAAGTAGGACAGGCTGTCCACCCGAAGGTAGGTCCGGATTTCCTCCAGGCTGTGGGTGGCCGCGATAAGCTCATTCCGGCTGGGGAAATCCATGCCGTAAAAACAGGGCGAGATGATGGGCGGCGAGGTGATGCGAAGGTGGATTTGCTTGGCTCCCACGTTGCGAAGCATCTTGACGATCTTGCGCATGGTGGTTCCCCTCACGATGGAGTCATCGATCAGGATCACCCGCTTCCCCTCCAGGGATTCCTTCACCGCGTTGTACTTGAGCCTGGCACCGAAGTCCCTAATGGACTGGCTGGGCTCGATGAATGTGCGCCCGATATAGTGGTTGCGGATGAGGCCCAGCTCATAGGGAATCCCGGATTCCTCCGCGAAACCCGTGGCGGCCATGTTGGAAGAGTCCGGCACAGGAACCACCATGTCAGCCTCCACAAAAGACTCCTGGGCCAGGATTTGCCCCAGGCGCTTGCGGACCCTCTGGACGCTGGTGTTGTAAATGCGGGAGTCGGGCCGGGCGAAGTAGATGTACTCGAAGATGCACTGGGAATGGGTTGTCCGCTCGAAAGGCTTGATGGACACCAGGCCGTTTTCGTTGATGAGGACCATTTCCCCGGGTTCCACGTCGCGCACGTACTTGGCGTCGATGATGTCGAAAGCGCAGGTTTCGCTCGCCAGGACCCAGCTATCCTCCAACTTGCCCAGGCTGAGGGGGCGGAAGCCGTTGGGATCCCGCACGCCGATCAGGCCGTCGTCGGAAAGCACCAGGAGCGAATAGGCGCCCCGGACCTGCTTGAGGGATTCAATCATCCCCTCGATGAGGGTATGGCTGGAGTTGCGGGCCAGAAGATGGATGATAATCTCCGAGTCCACGGTGGAGGCGAAAATGGACCCCCGGGCCTCCAACTCGTCCCGGATGCGCCTGGCGTTGACCAGGTTGCCGTTGTGGGCGACGGCGATGCTTCCGCGGGAATACTCCACCGCGATGGGTTGGGCGTTTCGAAGCTGGGAGGAGCCGGTCGTGGAATAACGAACGTGGCCGATGGCGGTTTTTCCGGGAAGTTCCTTGAAAGCCTCTTCATTGAAGATATCAGCCACCAGGCCCATGCGTTTATAGTTGGAAAGGCGGCCGTCGGTCATCGTGCAGATACCGGCTGATTCCTGGCCGCGGTGCTGGAGGGAGTGAAGGCCCAGGTAAGTGAGTTTGGCGGCCTCGGGATGGCCGTATATTCCGAAAACTCCGCACTGATCGTGCGGTTTATCCTCATCCAACCACTGTGCCAAAGGAAACTCCTTAAAAACTTAGGTTATGCCATCATCTTTTCAATGGCCTCGAAATACAAGTCCCCCGCCTGGGATACCGGCATTTCCAACTGCTGATCGATCACGAGCTTGGTCCCTTCCACACGGCCAATTTTACCGCAGGGGACACCGATTTTCTTGGCCAAATCCTCGACCTTCACCGCGTCCCCAAGTTTACAGGATAGGATAGCACGGGACTGGGCTTCCCCGAACAGCCGTCCATCCACCCGTCCCTCGCCCGGAAGCGTAACCTTTACTCCCCGCGCCAGGGACTCATGCGTGAGACCGGTAAAACAACATTCCGCCAATGCAACCGCGAAACCACCGTCGGAGCAGTCGTGCGCGCTTTGGAGAAGCCGGCCGTCGCACATCGCCTTTAGCGCCTGGTGCAGGGCGTGTTCGGCCTTCAAATCCACCCTCGGACAATTACCCGTATTCTGACCGTGGATGACCTCCAAGTAGCGGCTTCCCCCGATGGAATCCGGATTAAGTCCCAGGAAGTAAACCAGGTCGCCCTCGTTCTTGAACCACTGGGTGACCGCTTTGTTCACGTCAGCCAACAGGCCGATCACTCCCACGACGGGAGTGGGGTCGATGGCCCCGTTGGGATTCTCGTTGTAGAAGGAAACGTTGCCGCCGACGATGGGGATCCCGAAAGCCCGGCAGGCGTCACCCAATCCGGCGATGACCCTGTCGAAATAGTAATAAACCTCCGGTTTTTCCGGGTTTCCGAAGTTCAAGCAGTCGGTGAGGCCGATGGATTCGGCTCCCGAGCAGGCAATGTTCCGGGCGGCTTCCGCCACCACGGCCTTCCCGCCCTCATAGGGATCCAACGCGCAATAAGCCCCGATGCCGTCGATCGTCATGGCCAATCCCATCCGGGTGCCCTTCACCCGGAGGACTCCCGCGTCCGAACCAGGCCGAACCAGGGTGTTCGTGCGAACCATATGGTCGTACTGGTGGTAAACCCAGCGCTTGCTGGCAATTGTGGGATCGGCCAGGAGCTTGGCCAGGATTTCCCCGGGATTTCCCGGGACAGGGACGGACGATTCGTTGAAAGCCTTGTGTTTTTTAAGAATGGCCGGTTCCGATTTGGCCGGGTGGTAAATCGGGGCCTCGGTCAGGGACTCGGCCGGTACGTCCACCACCACGTGGCCTTCTTCCTTGACCACCATCCGGCCTGTGTCGGTCACGAAGCCGATGGTGGCGGCGTGGAGGTCCCACTTGGCCAGGATGTCGTGCACTTCCTTCTCGCGGCCCGGCTTGGCGACTAGTAGCATCCGCTCCTGGGACTCGGAAAGGAGGATCTCGTAGGGCGTCATTCCCTTTTCCCGTTTGGGGACCTTGGCCACGTCGATCTCGATTCCCGCGCCGCCCCGGCTGGCCATCTCGCAGGTGGAACAGGTCAGGCCGGCGGCCCCCATGTCCTGGATTCCCACCAGCAGGTTCTTATGGATAAGTTCCAGGGTGGCTTCCATGAGAAGTTTCTCCATGAAGGGGTCGGCCACCTGCACCGCGCTTCGTTTCTCGGTGGACTTGTCGGTGATTTCGGCGGAGGCGAAGGTGGCGCCGTGGATTCCGTCCCGGCCCGTGGTGGCCCCGATATAGATGACCGGGTTGTTTATGCCGGATGCCCGGGCCCGGATAATTTGGTCGTGCCGGACCAGGCCCACCGACATGGCGTTGACCAGGCAGTTTTCGCCGTAACTTCCGTCGAAAAGCACCTCGCCCGCCACCGTCGGGATGCCCATGCAATTCCCGTAATCCGCGATTCCCTTCACCACGCCGGAGAACAACCTTTTGACCTTGGGGTCGGTCAGGGGGCCGAACCGGAGGGAGTTCAGGGAAGCCACGGGCCTGGCGCCCATGGTGAAGATGTCCCGCAGGATGCCACCCACGCCGGTGGCCGCGCCCTGGTAGGGCTCGATGGCGGAGGGGTGGTTGTGGGACTCGACCTTGAAGGCCACAGCCCAGCCTTCGCCGATATCTAGAATGCCCGCGTTCTCACCGGGACCCTGGAGCACCTTGGCACCCTGGGTGGGCAGGGTTTTAAGGAGTGCCCGGGAATGCTTGTAACCGCAATGTTCGCTCCACATGACCGAGTAAACGCCCAGTTCGGTGAGGTTGGGGTTGCGGCCGAGGATTTCTTGGATGCGCTTATATTCCTCGGGTTTGAGCCCGTGCTCCTTCACCACCTCGGGCGTGACTCCCTTTTCAGTCATGGAGGGTCTCATTTCGAGGCCGCCATGGCGGAAAGGATGGAATCCCAGATGAATTTGCCGTCGCTGCTTCCCAAAACGTCCTCCCCGGTCCGGTCCGGATGGGGCATGAGCCCGAAAACGTTTCTTTTCGCGTCGCAAACGCCCGCGATGTTTTCCAGGGATCCGTTGGGGTTGGATTCCGGGTTGGTCCGGCCCTGGGGGTCGCAATATCGCACGATGACCTGCCGGTTGTCCGTGAGTTTCTTCAAGCCCTCCGGATCGATGAAGTAGTTCCCTTCCCCATGCGCGATGGGGATTTTCAAGACCTGCCCAGCCCGGCAGGAGCGCGTGAAGGGGGTGTCGGTTTGTTCCACCCGGATATAGACGTAACGGCAGCTGAATTGGAGGCTCTTGTTGCGGATCAAAGCGCCTGGAAGCAGGCCCGCCTCGCAAAGGATTTGGAACCCGTTGCAAATGCCGATCACCAGGCCGCCCTTTGCGGCAAAATCAGCGACGGACCTCATGACGGGAGAGAAGCGGGCGATCGCGCCGGTACGCAGGTAATCGCCGTAAGAAAACCCACCCGGAACCACCACGCAATCGGGGTTCCGAAGGTCGGTGTCCTTATGCCAGACCATTTCCACCGGCTGGCCCATCACTTCCCGGATCACGTACTCGCAATCATGGTCGCAGTTGGACCCCGGAAAGACCGTCACGGAAAATTTCATCGAAAGCCTCTTTTAACATTCAGGGAGTCGTTCAAAATCACGGCCAGGTGGTTCAATCCCCGAATTTCGCGGGGAATTGACGTGAAGAATCACTTCTTTTCCACCGTGAACCGGTAGGATTCGATATTGGGGTTGGCCAGGAGCTTATCACAGATCTCGTCGGCCTGTTTCTTGACCTCGGATTCGGAAAGGGCTCCGTCGAATTCTATCTCGGTGAACTTGCCCATCCGGACACCCTGGACAGAGTTGTAACCCATCTGATTCAGGGCCCTTTGCACCGTGGCCCCCTGGGGGTCCATCACTGAAGGTTTCAACGTCACGTAAACGCTCGCGTGCCAGATCATTCTTTACTCCAATCAGTTCAGAAACGGGGTTTTAAAGAACCCCAGCCCTTTTCAGGATATAATTCACGTTCTTCAAGTGGATCGAAAGGTCGAAGCATTTTTCCACCTCCGCCGCCGTCATCCGCGCCCTCACCTCCGGGTCCTGCCGGATCAGTTCCCGGAAATCAAGTTCATTTTTCCAGGCGTTCAAGGCGTTCTTCTGGACGATGGCGTAGGCTTTTTCCCGCGTACAGCCCTTTCCCACCAGGGCCAACAAAACCTGTTGCGAGGAAACCAGGCCCCGCGTCAGGAGGATGTTGCGTTTCATGCGCTCGGGATAAACGTTCAATTTCCCGATGATGCCGATGAATTTCTCGAGCATATAGTTCAAAAGGATGGTGGCGTCAGGAAGGATGATCCGCTCCGCCGAGGAATGGGTGATGTCCCTCTCGTGCCAAAGGGCCACGTTCTCCTGGGCGCTCAAGGCGTAACCCCTCATCACGCGCGCCAGTCCCGCCACCCTTTCCGCGGTGAGGGGGTTGCGTTTGTGGGGCATGGCGGAGGATCCCTTTTGTCCCTCGGTGAAGTACTCCTCGGCCTCCAAAAGCTCGGTTCGCTGGAGGTTACGGATTTCGGTAGCGAACTTTTCCAGGGAGCAGGCGATGAGGGCCAGCACAGAGAGGAAATAAGCGTGACGGTCCCTCTGGAGGGTCTGGGTGGATATCGGGGCGGCCTTGAGCCCCAGGCTCTTGCAGACCATTTGCTCGACCCTGGGGTCAATGTTGGCGAAAGTGCCCACGGCCCCGGAGATCTTCCCGACCGCGATGTGCTCCCGGGCCTGTTTCAGGCGCTCGATATGCCGCTGAACCTCGCTGTACCAAAGGGCCATTTTCAACCCGAAAGTCACGGGTTCGGCATGAACCCCGTGGGTGCGGCCGATCATGATGGTGTCGCGGTGTTCCCTCGCGCGCCGTTTCAGGATGGTTCCCAAGCGGTCCAGTTGGGATAAAAGGAGGTCGGCGACCCTCACCAATTGAAGGGCCTGGGCCGTATCCACTACGTCCGTGGAAGTGAGGCCCAAATGGATGAAACGGGAGGAGGGGCCCACGAATTCGGCCACCGAAGTCAGGAAGGAAATCAGGTCGTGGTTTGTTTTTTTCTCGATGGCTTCGATTCGCTTGAGGGAAAAGCGGGCTTTTTTCTTGATGACGGCCAGGTCCTTGCGCGGAATCCGGCCCAGACGGTTCCAGGCCGCGCAAGCGGCAATTTCCACCTTGAGCCAGGACTCGAACTTGGTTTGTTCGGACCAAATCCCGCCCATTTCGGGCAAAGTGTAACGGGAAATCAAGAAAAACCCCTTTTCGCATTATATGGGCATCAGATGGGTAGGCGAGGAAGTGGGCGATGAAAAGCGTGATCAGTATATAAAGTCTTGCCCGTTCCACCAATAAAAAAACCCAACTCTTCGATGATCCCTTTGACGGAAAAACCCGGCTCAGTCCGTTGAAAAGCCCAGGTTGATAATTAGGTTAAAAAAGTAACTTCGTCAAAATTTAATTGGATTTTTCCCGAATTTGTAGATAAGCAATTTCAAAAATCTATTTTTAAATTGTCATCGCGAGCACTGCTTCTCGCTGCGGTGCGAGGAGCCAGCCCCAATCGGGGCGATTTGCGACGTGGCGACTCCAGTTTGTCGTTCGATTTAGGCCGTTTAAAAAGCTATTAACTGAGGTTGTACGTTGGCCCTTTGGGCCAAGTATGGTCGGCCTGAAATTCAGGCCAACTACTTCAAACCTGTCATAAACGCCCCGCTATTCGCGGAGCATTCCATCAAAGACAAACAATCAATTATTCCTGGAATCGGTTAGCTTTCCAGAGCGCCACAAAGGCTCCCAGGCAACGCATCGCGTCTTCCGTAACGCTGACCGAACTGGCCCCCAAGCCGCACGCAGTCGAGAAAAAGGAACGCCCTGTTAATTCCCCCATCTCCATCCCTTTTTTCGAGAGAAGTTCGACCGTATCTTCCCAACGGTTGTACAACTCCGCCGGATCGGCGAATTGGCCTTGCACCATTCCGGTGGGCACGATCCCCCAAACGATGTTCCCCCCTTTTCGGAGGTATTTTTTCAAGTTTTCGGCGTCCTCCAGGAGATGGTCCATATATTGGGACGCGTCGAAGTGGAAAAACTCGGCTGTTGTCTCGAATGCCCAAGGCCAGGGTCCCGGGCCGCAGCAATGCAGACCCACTAAGGCTCCCTCCTCCTGGAGTCCTTCAATGACACACGAATGCCATTCCCGGATGTCCTTCCACCGGATTCCATAGTTTTTCGGTTCGAAATTGCGGCTCAGGAAAGGCTCATCCAGGAAAAGCACCACCGGTTTTCCCAAGACTGAGAGTTTTTCCAATTGCCAACGAGCATGTAAAAGCACGTATTGGACGAGCAACTTCATTGCTTCCCTTGATACCACGAGGGGTTTTCCTTCATCGTCCTTGACCAGCAATCCCCAGCTCAGGGGGCCAATCAGTTGTCCCTTGACAGCGAGGATATTGCTTTTTTGCAGGCGTTCGCTTTCCTGTAAAAAAGCATAAAAACCCGTGGCTTCATCCGGTTGGAAAGCGGCCCTTTCCAAATAGTGCCGGCGGTTTTCCTCTGTCATTAACTCCAATGCCTCTTTCATCCCCCTGGGTGAGAGGGTGAGCAGGGGTTGTTCCGGTGACCCCCAATTCAAGCCGGGCAGGCCGGAGAGGCCCTGCAGGTTCATTCGTTCCTTCGAGGATTTTTTGGGGAGTTGGGGCCAGGCCGGCACCTCGGGAAAACCCTGGATTTGCGCCTTGACGGCGGCCATCGCGTCCAATGTTGGCAGGGAGCCGACGGCAATGCGGGCGCCTTCCGTTAATCCATCCATGGGTGATCCCCCCAAGGCCAGTCCGAAAAATGGCCGAATTCTTCCTTAGCGGTCAAGTTCAAATGCAGTGGCGTCACTGAAATATAACCCGCACGGATCCTTGAAACGTCCGATTCGGGATGCTCCACGGTAGGCTCGCTGGGACTATTCAGGATGTAGTTATAGTGGTCGTCCAATTCCCCATGTTTATCGAGATCGTCGATATGCCGGAATTCCCCCTGGTGGGTCAAGGCAACACCCTTGATGGAGCCGGCCGGAAGGGGGGGGACATTGACATTCAGGAAAACCCCCGGGGCCATTCCCTTTTCCTGGATCCATTGGGCCAGATTCCTCGAGAATTTCGCACAGGCGGTAAAATCCTTGATTTGGTGGCTGGTTAAGGAGATGGCGGCCGCGGGTATTCCCAGGAGCACCGCTTCCGCCGCCGCCGCGACCGTTCCGGAATAGATGATCAAGGAACCGTAATTGGCCCCTTGGTTGATCCCAGATAGTACCAGGTCCGGCTTCCAGGGCAACAGCTTGAGGACGGCCGTGCGGACGCAATCAGCGGGGGTGCTGGAAATGCGGTAGGAATAACGGACCCCGGGCCAGGGGGATTCCAGGACTTTAAACGGCGTGTTCAGGGAAATGGAATGGCCCAAGGCGCTGGATTGTTTTTCGGGCGCCGAAATGGCCACTTCCCCGAGAGCGCGGACTTCCTCAAAAAGGGCCTTCAGGCCCGGGGCCTCGATACCGTCGTCATTGGTGAGCAAAATCTTCATGCGGCATAGGATAAGGCTAAAGGCCCTTTTTGGACAATAGCCGCGAATGAAAAAAACCTATTGGCTTTGAGGAGTCCTCAACCGGGAAAGACCGACAAACTTCAGTGTTAGCGGAAAAGGTAGCTTTTAAAAGAGGTCGCCCAGGTTGAAGTGGAGGACTCCAGCGTGAGGGGCCGCGGAGGTCGAAAGATCGGAATCGATGGCCCAACCGTAGTCGAGGCGGATGGCCATGACGGTGCCGGGAATGGTCAGGCGGAGGCCCAGTCCCGCCCCGAACTGGACGTGGGACTCATCGAGGTTCAAGACCGTGGTCCAGGCGTCACCCGCATCGAAAAACAAGACGCCCCGAAGGGGACCGACGATGGCATGCTTGAGTTCGGTATTGGAAACGAACAGGGCGTCACCGCCCGCCACGGGGCCCACGCTTCGTTCGTTATAGCCCCGAATGGTGTCCGTGCCCCCCGCGAAGAACTTTTCGTACAAGGGAACGTCGGTGAAACCGCGGCCCGGGAACCAGTAGCCCTGGCCCGCGCCGGCCCGGACATGCTCTCCGAGCACGAATCCCGCCACCAACGGAATGAAATGACTGGTATCCCCGATCACCTTGATGAAATTGGTATCTGCTCCCAGGGGGCCTCCCGCGAACTCCACCGACAACTGGTGCTTCCACCCGGTCGTGGGGTCGAAATAGTTGTCACGGTTGTCGAACACGACCCGAGGAGTGAAACTGCTGGTGGTAAGGTCGGAGGACTGGATGTATTGCGGGGTGCCGGGTGTTGTGTAATAGGGATCCACGCTTCCGATGTCGACATTCTCGAAAAGATAGGTCCCGAACACGTTCCAGTAGCGGCTCAGCTTGCGGCCCAGGCTGAGGGAACCCCCGTACCGTTTTTCCGTGTAAAAGTTGGTGGAGTTGTCGTAGGGATTCGGAACCGCGGTGGTATAGATCCGGTCGGTGTCGAAAACGTCGATTCCGAAGGAAGTCCTCGTGTTGAAAAGCCATGGTTCGGAGAAGCCAATGTCGAAGCTCGTCTGGGAAGCCCCGAACTGGACGTTGATGCTCCCGTGAAGCCCGTGGCCCAACAGATTAGCTTCGTCCAGCTTGACCGTCCCCACCAAGCCGTCCACCGAACTGTAACCCCCGCCGACGCTGATCGTCCCCGTTTTCCTTTCCTTTACGCGGAAGACCAGGATTTCCTTGCCCGGCGTGTCGCCGGGCTCGACTTCGGGGTTCACTTCGTCAAAGTAACCCAGGTTATAAAGGTTCTGCGCGGAACCCCGGATCAAATTGGCCTCGAACTTGTCGCCCGCGTTGATCATCAACTCCCGGCGGATGACGTAATCCGCCGTCTTGTAGTTCCCCACGATCTTGATGTCCTGGACATAGGCGATCTCTCCCTCGCTGATGTCGAAAACAAGGCTTACTTTTTTCAATTCCTCGTCGTAATTCAGGGTGGGCTTGACGACGGAGTAGATATATCCCTTGTCCGCGTACAGGGTTTTCATCTTGCGGGTGCCGTCATCCAGGCTGCTTTTGCTCAAGACCTCGTTTTTTTTCAAGCCGAGGGCCTTGGACAGGTCCTCGTCGTCGAAAAGGACGTTTCCGTGGTATTCAACCCCGGCAAAAGTGTATTTATCCCCTTCCTTGACCTTGAGGGTGATGAAAACCTTCCGCCGGGTGGGGCTCAAGGTTTCCTGGTGGCTCAAAACGGCGGCCTTGAGATAGCCTTCGTCGTGGTAAAAATCCTCGATTTTTTTGATGTCCTCATCCAAAAGGTCGGGTTTGAAATTGTCGCCGGAGTGGTTGTTTTTCATTTGCTCGGCGACCTTTTTCTCGCTGAAAGCCTCCGCCCCGGTGACCGTAACTTTGGCCACCTTGACTTTCCGCCCTTCCGAAATATAGAAGGTTACCTCGGCCGTGTTGGCCTCCGTGTCCACTTTGCTCTTGACAGAAACATTAACGTTGGAATAGCCCTCGTCCAGGTAAAGTTTCTTGATGGCGGTCACGTCGCCGTTCAACTTGGCGGGGTCGAAGGTTTCCTTGGGGGAACTCTTGATTTCCTGGAGAAATTTGGAGGGACCCCATTTTTTTTGGCCGATAAATATGATCTTGCTGATCTGGGGGCGTTCTTTCACCTGGAAGGTCAAAACCACCTGGCCGGTCTTAACCGCTTGTTCCACGTCCGCCTGGACGTCCGTGAAATCCCCCATGTTGAACAGGTTGTGGATGTCCATTCGAACGCGCCGGAGCGAGAAGTCATCCCCTTCTTTTTCAATCAGGTGGCCGTAAATCAGGAGGGCTGACACGTTTTTGTTGCCCGCGACCTTGATGGAGGCGATCTTTGCCGACAGATCGGTTTGGCCCATGAGGGGGGCGGCTATAGAAAATAAAAAGCAAAAAACCATGAAACCCACGCCAAGACATAATCGTCTGCATGGTGTTGAAATCGGACTCAAAAAAACCTCCAAAAAAGGATTAAATGACCCATTCAAGAACGATGAAGATAAATGAACTGGCAATCAAAGGGCGGTATTCTAACACGCCTTGGGTATATCGCCAAATAATAACCGCCTATTTTTGGACGTTTCGGGAGGACAAAACGGCGCTAGGGGTACCTGGAAGTCCCTAAAAAAGTCATTCCTCGGAAGTTGCAGAAATTTTTTCTTCCTTCATTTGCTCGTTGAGGTTGGGATCTTTGACCGTGACTCGGATGGTGTAATCCTGGTCTGTGCTCAAATTTCCAATGACCGACTCATGGAAATAATCCCAATTGTTTTTTTCCGGAATAACTAGACGAATCAATTGGTTATCCGAGTCCAGAACGCGAATCTCGCTTTTCGTGACTTTGTCGGTGTTCCATTCCAAATGAAATTTTCCCGGCCCGACGGGGTAAATCTCGAATTTCTCAAAGCGAGGTTTTTCTTTATCCCCTTTTTTGGGCATAATGATATCTGGGATGGACTGTTTAAGATTAAAAAGAGCCGTGGTTTCTTGTTGTCCGTTTTGATTCGTACCAACAGCCGTGCTGAAGGTCAATTTAGGATTTATAGCATATTCCAGGGCTAACCGCCCTTCTGGTACCGCATTACCTGTGCTAAGTTCACGTCCAACCCCAAAATCCGTTTTTATAGTCAATTTCGGGCTGATGGGTTTTATGAACTCGACATTTCCTATCGTCTGGGTATCACCAACGACTCCCTTGATGACATTTCCCCCTGCCCCCGGCACGGGGGTCATGACCGTCGGCCCAGTACCGCCCGGAATGGGATTTCCTTGGAAGACAACATCTGTACCCAGGAATTTTTGAGTATAGGTCCTGGCAAAACGAGTCGCCTCGTTCAAGGCGATGCGGTTGATAGCGTCGATGGCTGCGGCACTTGCGGCCTGGCCGTACTTTTTTTGGTAATCCTGCTGTAATTGCTGGCTATTGAGCCCGGTCAAGTCACTCCCGAATAAAATGTAGGACAAGAGAATTTTTTGCTGGACGTCCTTGTCGTTGGTGCTGAAGTGGGGATTGGAGTCCAAGGCAAAATCCACCTTACCGAAGGTTCCCTTGAAGTCCACCCATACATCCATATCTGTTTGGCGGGTATATCCATTGGTAGTAACATCAACGTTTAAAAGCTTGTCTATGCCCCTCCCCCTCATATAAGGCAATTTTCCCTTGGGGATGTCCAGATAGACGCTTTGAACGTTGAATCGGTGGCTTAAATAACTGAGGTATCCCTGGCTCGCCGTGGCCGTGCCATAACACTGGACTCCGGATTGCTGGGGGGTTTTATCGGAATCTTTTCCTTCGATCTTGATCTTGGAACTTTGGTCTACCTTGACCTCAAGGTATTGTGAATTGAAATCGTTCGAGTAGTAAGTTCCTGAGCCCGGAAGCAGGGTTAAATCGAAAACGACGTTGGAAAGTTCTTTGTAGTCGATTTTTTCTCCCTTCTCGTCAACCATCTCCACCGGCGGCCAGGTGTAATGGCCTGTTTCCAATTTTGCAGTTCCAATGACATGGGCCTCGGAGAGGGGTCCTTGGATGAGGAGAGGGTCCTCCGGTGTAGCACCGTAAAAATAAATCTCCCCCCATTCTCCCGGACGCATAATATCGGGAATATTGAGGAAAAGACCGTGATCCCCCACGGTCTTGACCCTGAAATCCAGGTATTGGGGGATAAAATTGACCAGCCTCATCTTGGTCTGGTCGGCGGGCGGTGAGCTGATAAACACCCTTCCCTGCCCGATGCGGCCGCTTAAATCCTCCACAACCAGCCGGTTGTCCCGCACCTTGATTCGGCCGTTGATGTCCTCGATAGATTTAGCGACGAGCGTCGGGACCATCTGGCATTGTTTCAAGTCCAGGTCCAGGTTGAGGACGGGATCGTCCAGGGTCCCTCCCACATGGGCCGAGAAATCCATCTGGCCCGAGGCCTTTTTGGCGAGCCCCGCAGCCAGGAGCAGGCTGAAATCGCCCTGGGCCATCTGGGCGTTAATGTCCATTTCCTGGTTTCTCACCTTCAGCCAGCTTTCATGGTTCAAGGCAAGGGGCATCTTCCCCTCCACCTGGAGGCTATAAACCCCCTTCCGGGCGAACTGGAGGGGGGCTTCCTTGCTTCCGAGATATAGGATGTTTTCCTTCGCCTGGACTTCCCCGTCCAGCAAATCAAACGGAAGGTCACCCACCTTCCCGTTGGAAACCGAAAGGGAACCCGTGAATATGGGATCAGCCAAGGTCCCCTCGAGGATCAGGTGGTAATGGCCCGTTCCGGTGATGGGAAATCCCGGGAGCAGCCACTTCCCCACTTCCTCGATGGGAATATTCCCGGCGTCCGAGGTGAGGTGGCTTTCGCCCTGCAGGTCCAGGGTTCCGTCCACCGAGAAGGTACCCGGAGAATGAAGAAGACGGATGTCCTTGAACAAGATTAAATCGCTTTTGGAAATATCCAATTGGCCGACCAATTGGGGTTTTTCCTCTTCCGACGGCAGGAATTCTATGATTTTCTTATGGATCCGAAGGGACAAAACAAACGGGTTGGGTGTTTTCGTTCCTGTTTCCGGCCCCAGAATCGAGATTTTTCCCAGGAAGGTGGGCCGGTTCTCCTTTTCCTCCAGAGCCAATTTCCCGTCCAAATGGACCCGGCTGGACAAATTAAAAACCGCGATGGGCACATTGGAAGCGGAACCATCTAGGCTTAATGAAACTAGGGAGGGGTCCTCAGGGTCGGGCGCGAATTTACCGTCTTCGATGTTGATTTCACCGCGCGCGAGTGTGATCTTGTTTTTCTCCAGGAAAATTTTTCCCCCTGTTTCAGAAAAATGCAGTTTAGCCGAAGGAACCTGGTAGTTGTCGAACACCAGGTTTTCCCCATCCAGGGAAAAACCAACCAGGAGTTTAGCCCAAGTGCCGGACACGGATAGGTTTCCATTTACATCCCCCGCCACCCGATGTTTTTCCGAATTGATGCTTAAAAGCGACAGGATATTGGCGAATTTCTCGTCCTGGCAAGGGCCATTCATGTCGATTCTGCATTCTGGATCCCAAACCGCATGAGGGGATGCCAAGGTGCCTGCCAGGGAATACTTGGCTTTGTCTTTTTCAAGGCTTAACTCCAGGGAGATTTGGGTTTTATCGCCTGAAAAGTTAAGTCCCAGCCTGTTGAATGCGTATTTCTGGACCATTCCCTCTGTCAAAAGAATGTTCCCGGAAAGGGGCAAATCGGATAAAGCCCCCTTGAGGGTGATTTTTCCCGAAATGGTCCCAGCGGTCTTTAAAGAAGGGGGGAAAAACTGTTCCAATTCCGGCATTTCAGCCAGGAGCGTCGGTTCGATTTTCAAGTCCGCCTGGATCTGGGCCCGGGTTTGAGAAAGGTCCAGGAAGGCGGATCCGGCGATGACTTTTCCTATATTGATACGGCCCCTCAACCTCAAGTCATCGCAGGAAGCGCTCATGCTGAAATCCCTGAAGCGGTATGGGTTTTTCAAATCGCCGATGGAGTAATCCTTCGCAGCGAAAGTCCCATTCCAATTCTTCCAGAAGGGATCCCCTGTTTGGGCTTTCCAGGTGAAATCACCTGTCAGGTAAGGCCCATGTCCCAATTGGAATTTTTTCGCCGTCATGCGCAATTCCATCGTTCCGGGATCAGAATGATAATTCCAACTTCCCGTGGCCAAGAAGTGGTTTTTACCCTGCCAAATTTTCAATTTCCGGATCTGAATTTTCCCCGGGTCGGGAGTCAAGAGAGCCTCCACCCGGTCCGCCCACCAATCCCCGGCTCGGAAAGATGTCACTGAGCCATCCCCATCCAGGATGGGATTCTTCCGAATCCCCCCCAAATGGAAGTTACCCGTGATCGATCCCTTGAAGGGTTGGGGAGGATTGGTCCAATTTACCAAACCGGCCAGGGCACCGATGGGTATTCCAACCGCTTTGATCCTCAAGTCAAGGGGTGATTCGTCTTTAAAGCCGACCCGTCCCTTGACGGAGAAAGCAGTACCCCATTCCAGATGGTTGAATTCAAGCTCCCCTGTTTTCAAGGCCAAGTCTCCGTTGAGGGGTTGCGGCTCCATGTCACCCATGACGACCTCGTCGGAGGAAAAAAGGATCTGCGCCTTCGGTTCCTTCCGCGTCCCGCTGATTAAAACGTCCCAATCCACATTACCGGCCACATCCGGGAATTGTTCCTTGAAAAAGGGGATATCCTGGACAGAAATATCCTTGCCGTGGATTTGAACGTCGATGGGTTTGTCCTCGTCCTTCGGCAAGTTGCCGGACCAACTGAGGTGTCCGGTTTTTTTCCCGAGGAAAAGCTCCAGTTTGTCGATTTGCCAGAAGTCGGTTTTTTCCGTGAATTTGCAGGCCATTTTTGTTTTCCCATTGATGGTGGAGGACATCTCCAGTTTTCCATCCTTCAATTGGGCCTTGTTTTGCATGTCGTACCTGAAAAGGTTATTCCTCAAGAAGCGGTTCAAAACAACTGAGCTCGTGCTGGAAAAAATCGGATCCTGCAATGTCCCGCCCACCGTGATTTGGCCGTCACCCGACAAATCCTTGATTCCATAGCCAGCGGGTAAAGCGCCCGTGTTCAAGCCGCTCAAGGAAGCCGTCAAGGAGATGGGGGCGTCGGACTTCCCGGAAAGGCCGATCATGCCTCCCCCGGTGAACCGGCCCCCGTACAGGTTTCCACCCAATTCCTGGATTTTGAACTGGCCAGCCTGGTACCCGCCCTGGACGTTAAGGGAATCCAACAGCAGTTTGCCGATATGGGATGTTCCCAGCTCGGCCTTCCCGGACAGGATGGGGTCCTGAAAGGTACCAGACGCCTCCAGGACGGCTTTCCCCTCTCCGTCGCTTTTGAACGCCTTGATTTTCAGGATGTCGCTGAAGAAGCTGGAGAGATACAAATGATCCGTCGAGGTCTTAAAAGCCAGGGGGCTGTTGTCGAAGGGGATGCTTCCTTTGGCCGACCAGGGGGTGTCGCCGGTGAAAAACCGGAGTTCCTCCGGGATATTGATGCCGTTCGGGCGGACAAAGGCTCTCCCGTTGATGCCCGAGAAAACCACCCCGATCGGGCCCGGAGCCGCAACGGTGGCCTCGTGAACGTTGATTTTCGCGTCATACCACATTCCCCGGGAGAGCCGGAACACCAGGGGGATTTCAGCGTCCAGGGTTCCCGCCGTCAACTGCCAACCCGCCAGATCCTTCAAGACGGAACCCGCGGAGGCCAGGGGCCAGTGATCCAGGAAGGCGCGGCCCGATATCTTTAAATCATCCAGATGAAGGCTGCCGTTATACCGGAGGGATCCGGGATGGGTGCCCGCCTCTGAATGGGCGGAAAAGATAAGGGACCAGCTTTTCCCGTCCTGGGAAAGGGCATCGAAATCAACATCCGCCAGGATGTTTCGGGACACCTTCCCCGACTGGATGAAAAAGGAGCCCAGACGGACGTTGACCCGGGGGGCCGGCACCATCAGCATGGGAATCGGAATGGGCGTGGAGAAGGAGGTCGCGGCACCGGTTGGCGGGGGATTCGAGTCCATGTGAATGAGAAAAACCTGGGGATGGATGAAGGAAAGACTCCGCAAGCAGCTTTCCAGGTCCTTTTTCAGAAAAAGCAGGTCCACGAGATCAAGGTTGATGGCGACTTGATCGACCAGCAAGCGGGTCTTCCAGGGAATTCCATCCAGGGACATGGAAACATGGTTGAGGATGACATCCCCGGTTAAGCCCCCGCGCACGGATTCGATGGCTACGGACGAATGGAGGCTTTTGGCGAGTTCCTTCTCCACGAGAGGCCGCAGTTGGGTATCCACGATCCGGTTGAAAAATAGGAAGGCGCATCCCAGGACCGCCAAGGCCAGCCCGGTGCCCAGAAACCACCTGGATTTACGGGGCTTCCCGTCCATGTTAAGACTTCGAGTCAAACTGCGGTGGGAGACGCGGGTTGGGGTTCTTCGGCCGTGAATGACAAATGATCCCCCGCGGACTTTAGCAGGAGGCGCTTACCTTCTTTCACGGTTCCCCGAAGCAATTCCTCCGCCAACGCGTCTTCCACGTACCGCTGGATGGTTCGTTTCATCTGCCGCGCTCCGTATAACTTGTCGAAGCCTTTCTCGATCAGGAAATCCCGGCCGGACTCGTCCAAAGCCAGGGTGATGTTCTTCTCCTTCAGCCTCTTCTCAACGTCCTCCAACTGGATATCCACGATTTTTTCCAGGTGGCGGCGTTCCAGGGGATGGAACGTGATGATGTCGTCCACCCGGTTCAGGAACTCCGGATTGAAGGCTTTTCTCAGTTCGGCCTGGATCTTGGTTTTCATGCTGCTAAAGGGCTCAGCCGCCCTTTCCGAGCTGAAGCCGAGGCTCTTCTCGAGGCCGAGTTCCTTAGTGCCAAGGTTGCTGGTCATGATAACTACGGTGTTGCGGAAATCGACCGCGCGGCCCAGGCTGTCGGTCAGGCGGCCGTCCTCCAAAACCTGGAGTAGGATATTGAATATCTCCGGGTGGGCCTTCTCGATCTCGTCGAACAGGACCACGCTGTAAGGTTTACGGCGGACCTTTTCGGTCAACTGGCCCCCTTCGTCGTGGCCCACGTACCCCGGGGGGGCGCCGGCCAGGCGGGAGACATTGAATTTTTCCATGTACTCGCTCATATCGAAACGGATCAGGGCGTCCTCGTCGTCGAAAAGGTACTGGGCCAGGGCGCGGGCCAGTTCGGTTTTTCCAACGCCTGAGGGGCCCATGAACATGAAACTCCCGATGGGCTTCTTGGGATTCCCGATTCCCGCGCGGCTCCGGCGGATGGCCTTGGAGAGGGAGTCAATGGCCTCGTCCTGGCCCACGATGCGCTTGTGGAGTTCTTCCTCCATTCTCAGGAGTTTTTCGCTCTCTTTTTCACCCAATTTAATCATGGGGATGCCGGTCCATTTGGAAGCCACGTAGGCGATGTCTTCCCAGCTCACGACTGCTTCTTCCTTGGATTTCTTGGCCTCCCACTTCTCCTTCTCTTCCTGCAGCTTCTGGCGCATTTTTTTCATCTTGTCCCGAAGGTCGGCCGCGCGCTCGAATTCCTGAGTCTTGATGGCCTCTTCTTTCTCCTGCTTGACCTTCTCCACTTCCTTTTCCAGGTTCCGGATTTCCGGGGGCATGGTGGTGATGCGCAGGCGCGTACGGCTTCCGGCCTCGTCGATGAGGTCGATGGCCTTGTCCGGAAGGAAGCGGCCGGAGATGAACCGATGGGAAAGGCGGGCCGCGGCCTCGACGGCGTCATCGGTAATTCGCACCCGGTGATGGGCCTCATAGCGGTCCCGGAGGCCCTTGATGATCAGAATGGTTTCATCCACGGAGGGTTCATCCACCATGATCATCTGGAAACGGCGCTCCAGAGCGCCGTCCTTCTCGATGTACTTGCGGTATTCGTTCAGGGTGGTGGCGCCGATGCACTGCAGTTCCCCGCGGGCCAAAGCAGGCTTGAGCATGTTGGAGGCGTCGATAGCGCCCTCGGCGGCGCCGGCCCCCACCAGGGTATGCAGCTCGTCAATAAACAGGATCACCTTGCCCGACTGGCGGATTTCGTTGATGACGGCTTTCAGCCGCTCCTCGAACTCGCCGCGGTACTTGGTGCCCGCCACCAGGGCGGCCAGGTCCAAGGTCACGATACGCTTGTCCAGAAGGGCCTCGGGAATGTTCCCTTCCTTGATACGCTGGGCCAGTCCTTCGGCGATGGCGGTTTTTCCCACGCCAGGCTCCCCGATAAGGACGGGGTTGTTCTTCGTCCGCCGGGAGAGAATTTGGATCACCCTTTCAATCTCGTCATCCCGCCCGATCACCGGGTCCAGCTTGCCGTCCCGTGCCAACTGGGTCAAATCCCGGCCAAAGGTGTCCAAAGCCGGGGTTTTGGACTTCTTGACCTGCTTGGAAAATTTCGGGAAAGTCCCGCCCAGGAGGTTGATGACCATGTCCCGGGATTTCTCGTACGTCACGCCCAGATTCTCCAAGGCCCGGGCCGCCACGCCCTCCCCTTCCTGGATCACGCCCAATAAAAGGTGTTCGGTGCCGATATAATTGTGGCCCAATTTCTGGGACTCTTCGGCGGCCAATTCCAATACTTTCTTGGCCGATGGGGTGAATTGGGGATCACCGATGGTCAGGGTATCTGAGGAGGGGGTGGTCAGGTTTTCAACCTCGATTCGAACCGTCTCCAGATCCACACCCAGTGACTCCAATACCGCCACCGCCACTCCGCCGCCTTCCCGGATCAAACCCAACAACAAGTGCTCGGTGCCAATGAAATTGTGGTTCAGCCTTCTGGCCTCTTCCTTGGCCAGGGGATTGATGACTTTTTTCGCCCTTTCGGTGAATCGTTCGAACATTGAAATCTCCTTGAATTCGTTAGCCGTCTTTTATCAGAGCAAATTTGGGCGGATTCCCTAAAAATACCGGCAACAAACCATTGCCGAAAACCCAGATCTAACACCTATCGTCTCTCTTTAGACGGCTTCCACACCCTTTAAAACCTTTCCCAGGAATTTGGCCCTTTCCAAGGCTTCCTGCTCGGGATTCAACTCCCGGGCCGCAATCTTCGTGAGATGGGCTGGTTGTATTAAGATGAGAAGGCTGTTTAAGTTTGGCAAGTCGATGCCGGTTAATATTTTCTGTTCGATCCCCACCCGGATGGCGGACAACTCGTCCAAAGCTTCCTGGAGTGAGATTATTTTAGCATTTTTCAAGGTTCCCAGGGCCCGGCATATGCGGTCCCGGATCCGGATCCCCTCCTGTTTAAACACCGCTTTTTTGGTATGTTGTTCCACTTCTACCATTTGACGCGCCATGCGCTCCACATGTTCCACGATTTCCAAGCCCCGCTTACCCAGGGAAAATTGGTTTGAAATCTGGAAATACGCGCTGACCACCTGGGTGCTCTCCCCCTGGATTCCCCGGACGATCAAGCCCACCTGAGTCACCCCCTGGAGGACCTGGGAAATGCGGTTGCTGTAGGTGAGGGCGGGAAGATGGATCAGGACGCTTGCCCTGAGGGCAAGGCCCAGGTTGGTGGGGCAGGCTGTCAGGTAACCCAGCTGGGGGTCCTTGGCATAAGGAAGGCGGGCGGCTAGGGCCCGGTCAATCTGGGTCATCTCATGGAAACCCTTCCGGAGGTTCAACCCAGTCCGGAAGACCTGGATCCTCAAATGATCCTCTTCGTTTACGAGAATGCTCAGGCCCGACTTCGAGTCAAAAGCCACAGCGCTTTCCCCCAGGCTGGCGGCGTGCTCGGCCGAGATCAATTGGTGTTCGGTCAGGAACTGCCGGTCCAGGGAGGAGATTTCCTTCAGCCGGACAAACCGCAGGTCCTTAAATTGGGGCTCACTCGTCAGAACATGCTGGACCGCTTCCAGGATTTCCTTTTGCTCGTTCGCGCTGGCGTGATGGGGGAATTTCCTTCCCTCCAGGTTGCGAGCGAGGCGCAAACGGCTGGAGACCACGACTTCCCCCAAGGGTCCCATCTGGGTGAACCATTCCCCCGCGGAGGATAAAAGTTCCTCAAAAGCCATGGCTATTCCTTTTCCATCCGCTGGATTTCATCCCGTAGCTGGGCCGCTTCCTCGTACTTTTCCTTTTGAACCGCTTCCTTTAATTTCTTCCGCAATTGGGCGATTTGTGATTCCTTGGGGGTTTTCGGCTCCTGGACCGCCGGGACATCCGGGGAGACGGCCTCATGTTGTTCCTCGGCGTGGCGGATATTCCCATGGATGCCCGTGATTAAAGGTTCTAAGGTTTCCCTAAAGGACTCGTAACAATGGGTGCAACCCAACCGGCCGTTCAAGTGGAAAGTGGATAACTGATATCCGCATTGGGGGCATTGGAGCTGGCCCTCCTTCATGGGCATCGGGACCCTTCCCGGCTCCCCTTCGGCGGCGTTAGCCTGGCCCCAGGGCATGAAATTGGAGATGAATTCCGTGAGAGCCGCGAATGGGTTGAAATTCAGCGGGTTTATTCCACCGTAAGCCCGGTTTTGTTCCTGAGCGCACACCTCGCAGAGGTGCGCTTGCGAGGTCTGGTTTCCCACGGTCTGGGAAATGAACACCGTCGCCTGTCGTTGTCCGCATTTCTGGCAGAGCATTTGCTTACCTCAAACTATCATCGAAATTTTCAACCAGCACCGAAAGTCGAATCATCCCAAAGTCACGTTTTTCGTTTAGTCACCCGCCCCGCGTTTAAAGTTAACACATGGTCCGCGCGTTTGGCCAGCGGCTCGTAGTGTGTCACCACGATGAGAGTCCGGCCCTCTTTCTGGCAAAGCTCCCAGAGCGCGTCATGGATTCCCTCGGCGGTCCGGCTGTCCAGGTTTCCGGTGGGTTCGTCTGCCAGGATGATCTCTGGTTCGTTCATGACCGCCCGGCAAACGGCCACCCTTTGCTGTTCCCCTCCCGAGAGTTCCCCGGGCTTGTGGTTCATGCGCGCGGAAAGACCCACCTGCTCCAATAGTTTTTTGGCGCGGGAGAGGCATTCCTCGTAGGGACGCCGTCCCACCCTGCCAGGCAAGATCACGTTTTCCAGGGCGGTCAGCTCCGGCATCAGGTAATGAAACTGGAAAACGAACCCGAACGCTTTATTGCGCAGGACGGCCAGTTCCTCCGAGGCCATCTCGTAAAGGGACTTGTCCTTGAAAAAAACCTTGCCGACGGAAGGGCTGCTCAACCCCCCCAAGAGGGTCAAGAGCGTGCTTTTCCCGGACCCTGACGGCCCCAGGATGACGGTGATATCTCCTGCGTCCAAGGTGAAGCTGACTTCCTGGAGGGCCTGGACCACCTCCCCATCCAGGGAGAAGATCTTGCTGACATTATCGACCTTTAATATTTCCATTCAAACCTTTCCCGATCAACCTAAGCGGATGGCTTCCACCGGCTCCAGCTTGGCGGCTTGCCTGGCCGGGTAAAGAGTGGCTATAAAGCACAACAACACCGACATCACGGGAATGATGAGGAAGTTGACACGGGGGTCCACCTTGACCGGTAGGCGGTCGATGTAATAGACCATCCCGCCTCCGGGCATGGGAATAGGGACTCGGGCGATGATCTCACAAAGGACGTAACCCCCAAGAAGCCCCACGAGAATGCCGATCACGCCGATGAACATCCCATCGAAGATGAAAATCAAGGTGATGCTGCGGTGCGTGCCGCCCATGGCCTTCAGGATGCCGATCTCTTTCGTCTTTTCGATAACCATCATGGTCAGAGGATTCACGATGTTCAAGGCCGCCACCAGGACGATCAGCGAAAGGATGATGCCCATGACCCATTTCTCGGTCTGTAGGGCAACAAAGAGGTTGTGGTTCATCTGAAGCCAGTCCTGGACGAAATACTTGCCGTGGAACTTTTCCCGGATTTCCTTGGCCAACGCTGGCGCCAGGTCCACGTTGTCCACCTTGACGGCAACCCCCGTGACGTTATCCTCCAGTTGGTACATCTTCCGGCCGTTATCCAGGGAAACATAGGTGTATGCCGAGTCGTAATCGTACATGCCGGTGGACAATATCCCCACCACCTGGTATTTCACGCTCTTGGGCATCATGCCCAGCGGAGTGGCTTGAAGGATGGGAAGGAATAGCACTAAATCATCCCCCACGTTTACATGCAGGCGCTGGGCCAATTCCGCCCCCAGGAATATCCTCTCCGACCTGCCGGAGGCGGTGTCGGGCGGGCTTTTCAAGTCCACGGCCTTGGCTTCCCACAAATATTTGTTCAAGTCCGCGATGGCCTGTGGCGCATCTGGATCCACGCCCCAGACCATCACGCCCAGGGAGCGTTCCTTGGAACGGGCCAGGGCTTGGCCTTCCACGTAGGGGCCGACCGCCTTCACATGATCCATTTGCCGGATGGTTTGCGTGATCTGGTCGAAGTCGCCGATGGGATGGTTCTGGTATCCCGAGACGATGATATGGGCGTTCAAACCGATGATTTTGGCCTTCAAATCCTCGTCGAAACCGTTCATGACCGAGAGAACCACGTTCAAGGCCATGACCCCGATGGCCACGCCCGCCACCGATATCCAGGTCAGGATGGATATGGCGGTTCTCTTGCGCTTGGAGCGCAGGTAACGCAGGCCAAGGAATATTTCAAATGGTAGGTTCATTCGAAGCTTTTTATTACTCCCTTTCCCCCATCGGCGGAGGGTTCATCATCAGCTATCAAAGGTCATTTTTTCCTCGTCCTCGCGCTGCCGGAGTAGCGGGAAAAGGATGACGTCCCGGATGGAGGAGCTGTTCGTCAAGAGCATCAGGAGGCGGTCGATCCCGATGCCCACCCCGCCCGCGGGGGGCATTCCGTAGGAGAGCGCGAGGATATAATCCTCGTCCAGGTACATGCCTTCCTCGTCCCCGGCCTTGCGCAGCTCCACTTGTTTCTCGAACCGCCGTCGCTGGTCCATCGGGTCGTTCAACTCGGAAAACCCGTTGGCGATCTCCCGACCCAGGACGAACAGTTCGAACCGTTCCGTCAGGGCCGGATTCTCCGCCTTGGCCTTGGCAAGCGGTGAGACTTCCACCGGAAAGTCCGTGATAAAAGTGGGTTGGACCAATTTGGATTCCACCAATTCCCCGAAAAGGATGTAGGCCAACTCGGCCTTGGACAGCGAGTCGATATGCCGAACATTGGCCGGTGAATTTCGGACCCGCTTCCTCAGTTCCTCTAATGTGATTTTTTCATAATCCAAGCCCCCGATTTCCATTAAGCCCTGAAGCAATGGAATTCGTTTGAACGGGGGGGTAAAGTCAATTTCAATTTCCCCCACCTTGATCTTTAAATCCCGTCCAGCTGCCCGAACTCCTTCCGCGATGACTTTCTCGGTCAGGATCATGGCGGTCTCGTTGTTTCCATAGGCCTGGTAGGCCTCCATCATGGTGAACTCGGGATTGTGCTGGATGCTGATTCCCTCATTGCGGAAACTCCGGTTGATCTCATAAACCCGCTCGAATCCCCCCACCAAAAGGCGCTTCAAGTAAAGCTCGGGAGCAACCCTCATGAAAAGGTCCATGTCCAACGCGTTGTGGTGGGTCGTGAAGGGCTTGGCTGCTGCGCCGCCCGGGATGGGGTGAAGCATGGGCGTTTCCACCTCCAGGAACCCCTGGGATTCCATGTACCGGCGGATGGCCGCCACCACCCTGGAACGGGTCTCGAAAGTCCTGCGGACCTCCTCGTTGACGATCAGGTCCACGTAACGGTGTCGGTACCGGGCCTCCACGTCCGTCAGGCCGTGCCACTTTTCCGGGAGCGGATGGAGAGCCTTGGAAAGGACTTGGAAGGTTTCCACGTGGACCGTGACCTCCCCGGTTTTCGTCTTGAAGGGAAACCCTTTGACGCCGATGATGTCGCCCATTTCCAAGAGGCCGAAAACCTGGTAAGCGGCCTCGCCGACCCCGTCCAGCTTCGTGTAAATCTGGATTCTTCCCTTCGAGTCCTGAAGGTGCGCGAACGCGCTCTTGCCGTGCCCCCGAAGTGTCATGATGCGTCCGGCCACGGCCACCTTCTCGTCCTCCTTGTGATCCCCCGCCTCCAACCCCTGGTAACGGTCCAAAAGGTCCTTGGAATGGTGAGTTTGCTCGAAGGCCGCCGCAGGATAGGGTTGGACACCCTTTTCCTTGAGCTCTTTCAACTTTTCCAATCGGGTCTTGATGAATTCATTTAGTTCTGACATAAACATGATTCTCCTGAAGATTCCTCTTTAAAAAATAATGTTCCGCGTGAAATCCTGAACCGCTCAAGCGCTTTGTTCAAGACACTCCTAATTTGAATTGATCCGTTTATCCTTCAAAGCCGCCTCGATGAAGAGGTCCAAATCCCCGTCCATGACGCGAGCGATATCGCCTACTTCCATTTCAGTCCGGTGATCCTTCACCATCTGGTATGGCTGGAACACATAGGAACGGATTTGGCTTCCCCATTCTATTTTTTTCTTGGAACCCGCTACTTTGGCCATTTCCTCGTCGTGCAGGTCCTGGTAGTGCTGGAAAAGCCTGGCTTTCAGCATTCTCATGGCTTGTTCACGGTTCTGGAGCTGGGAACGCTGGGTCTGGCAGGCAACGATGATATTGGTGGGTACGTGGGTCAGGCGGACCGCCGTTTCCACTTTATTGACATTCTGCCCACCCTTGCCGCCTGAGCGGAAAGTGTCCAGCTTGATATCATCCGGATTAATCTCGAATTCCACATCCTCTACCTCGGGCATGACGTCCACCGAGGAGAAGGAGGTATGCCGCCTTTTGTTCGCGTCAAAAGGGGAGATTCGCACAAGCCGGTGAACCCCTTTTTCCACCTTGAGAAGCCCGTAAGCCCAGGGACCTTTAACAAGTAGGGAAACCGACTTGATGCCGGCTTCCTCCGCCACCTGGAGGTCGAGGGTTTCTACCTCAAATCCCTTCTTTTCCATCCACCGCAGATACATCCGGAGCAGGATTTGCGCCCAATCCTGACTTTCGGTGCCCCCCGCGCCGGGATGAATGGAAACATAAGCGTTATTGAAATCGTATTTGCCTGTGAAATTGCGTTTGAGCTCGAATTTGCTGAAATCTTCGTCGAATTTCTGCTGGCTTTGCTTCAATTCCGCGAGCAACGCGTCGTCGTGTTGTTCCTTGAGCAATTCCTGGCAGGTGATCAGGTCGTGGTACTGCTTCTGGAAATCCTCAAACAGAGCTAAATTGTCTTTCAATCGTGCAATCTGCCCGGTTATTTTCCTAGCTTCTTGGGTATTGTTCCAAAAATCAGGCTGAATGGTCCGTTCTTCCTGTGAGGCTATGTCCCGCTTGAGTTTATCGGGGTCAAAGATGATCCCTCACTTCGGTGAATTTCCTCTCTAAGGACTTGACGTCCAGCTCGAATAACGCCAATCCAACCACCACCCTTCCGATGAAATTCGGCGGTCCCCAAGGGAGGGCCGTCCTGAAAAACCTTTTGGGAATGGACAGGATATAGTACCCATTCCCATAAAACACTAAAAAAACCGCCAAAAGGTTCTACTACCTCCGCCGATTTGCGCCGGAAACCTAGTACCTGCCTTCGTCTCATTGATTGACAGGTCTTAGGCTCTCCCCTAAACTTTCTGGAATCTTCCGTATTCAAGCTATTTTCCCGTTCAAGGAATGTCATGCTGATCTCCTATCAATGGCTAAAAAACTACATCAAGTGTCCCGAGCCTGTGGAAGCCATCGCCTCACGGCTCACCCATGCTGGCGTGGAAGTGGGCAAAATCCAGGCCCTGGGAAAAGACATTACCCAGGTCGTGGTGGCGGAACTCCTGGCGGTGGAAAAGCACCCCCAGGCCGACCGCCTATCCCTGACCCGGGTCACCGACGGGAAGGACACCTTCCAGGTGGTATGCGGGGCCAAGAATATAGCGCCGGGCCAAAAGGTGCCCCTCGCCCGCATTGGAGCGGTGCTTCCGGGTAATTTCGAAATCAAAGCCGCGAAGATCCGGGGTATCGAGTCTTTCGGCATGCTTTGCTCGGCAAAAGAACTGGGGATCGCCGAGGACGCCGAGGGTATTTTGATCCTGTCTCCGGATGCGCCGGTCGGGGAGGATTTCCGCCGATACATGGGTTTTCCCGACTTTCTCCTGGAATTGGAGGTCACCCCCAACCGGCCGGATCTTCTCAGCCATCTGGGGATGGCCCGGGAATTGGGGGCCGTCCTTCACCGGAAAATCCAGCCTCCCAAGGTCAAGAAATTGCCGGAGGGGAAGATTTCCAGCGCCAAGCTTGCCCGCGTTACGATCCAGGCCCCCGATCTCTGCCGCCAATATGCCTGTAGGATTATTGAGGGAATCCAAGTCGGTCCCTCGCCCCGCTGGCTTTCTCAGGCCCTTGAAAAGCTGGGTCAGCGTTCCATCAATAACATCGTGGACGTCACCAATTACATCTTGATGGAATTGGGGCAGCCTTTGCACGCTTTTGACTTGAACCAACTGAGAGGTTCCCAAATCATCGTGAGAAAAGCTGGAAAAGGTGAAAAAATCCCGCTCCTGGACAATACCGAAAGGACACTGAGCGAAGATATGCTCGTGATCGCCGATTCGGAACGTCCCGTGGCATTGGCCGGCATCATGGGAGGAGGCAATTCCCAAGTGACGGAGACTACCCGGAATATCCTTTTGGAATCAGCTTACTTCCTCCCCGGCAGTATCCGCAAGACCGCGAGGAACCTGGGGCTTTCCACAGACTCCTCCTACCGGTTTGAACGGGGCGTGGACCCGCAAGGAATCCTGGTGGCATTGAACCGGGCCGCGGAACTTGTTTTGGAGGTGGGAGGAGGCACTCTGGCCAAGGGTGTTCTTTCCCCCGCCGTAAAACCCTTTCAAGCCCCGAAGATCAACTTTCGTCCCGCGCGCGCCAACAAGATCCTGGGCTTTAATATTCCGCCCAAGACCCAAGTCCGATTCCTGAAAGACTTGGGCTGTCGGTTGAAGGGTCCGCTCACCTCCAAATCTATTTTGGTCATCCCCCCCAGCGCTAGGGTTGACCTGACCCGGGAAATCGACCTGATCGAGGAAATCGCCCGGCTTCAGGGCTACGACCGGATACCGTCCATCCCCCCCCGGATCCCGGCAAACCTTTCTTCTATCGAGCAAAGCCTGCCACATGAAAAGCAAATCCGGTTTCTTTTCCACCAAGCTGGCCTGAACGAGGCCGTCAACTCCTCTTTCCTTCCCGAGGAATTCACCGAGAAGTTGGCTCTTCCGGAGAATCATCCATTCCGCCGGTTTCATCGGGTACTGAATCCCATTGCCGAGGACCAGAAAGTTTTAAGGCCATCCTTGCTTCCATCGTTGTTAGCCAATGTCCATCTGAATTTCTCCCGCCAACAGGAAAAAGTCGCCCTTTATGAGATCAACAAAGTATTCCACCCGGCGGAGAGAGGGCGGGTTCAGGAGCGGTTTTCAGCGGCCGCGGTACTTGCCGGGCTTTCCGGGCCTCCGGCATGGTTTCGAACCAGCCGGGCGGCGGACTTTTACGACATGAAAGGGCTGGCCGAGAACGTTCTTTCCTTCTGCCGCCTGGAGGGGACTCGCTGGGCATTCGGCGGCCTTTCCTCGCCCTATTGGGCTCCTGAAAGTTTCGAGGTGAAAACCAAGGAAGGGAAGCCCCTTCTCCAGGGGGGCGCCTTAAACCCCAAAGTGTCAAAGGCCTTTGACCTGCCGTCGGCCTGTCTCGCCCTGGAAATTGACCTGACTGAATTAAACCTCAACCTCTCCTTACCCCCGAAGTTCAGTCCCCTCCCAAAATTTCCAGGGGCGTGGAGGGACATTGCCCTGGTGGTGCCTGATGGTGTAACATCAAGCCAAGTTACGGATGCGGTTCAAGAACTGCGGATCGCGGAATTAAAAGCCGTCACGCTCTTTGACCTGTACCGGGGCGCCAATGTGGCCCCTGGTTTCCGAAGCCTCGCCTTCCGGCTTCACTTCCGCAACGAGGAAAGAACCTTAACGGACGCAGAAGTCGCGGAAAAAGTGGCGAAAATCGTATCTAGCTTGAAGGAGAGGTTTTCCATTGAACTCCGATGAGCTGTTCCCCTCCACCGCCGATCCCCAGGCCCAATGGCTTGGCTTGGAAAAAAGGATCAACCTTCTTCTGGAGGGGATCGTACAGTTGAGGAACGCCAACGCCCTCCTCATGAAAGAAAACGTCCAAATAAAGAACCAAATGAAGGAAAAAAACGGTGAATCAAACGGCGCCCCGACCGCCGAGGAGTTCCAAAAACTAAAGAAACAATACGAGGAAGCCCTCGAGGACCTGAAAAAGGTCAAGCAGAACCTCCAACACATCGAGAAACTGGCCGAGGAGCTTAAATTGGAAGATACTGAAACCGTTTCCGAAGGGTGACCATGGTCGAGAAAAAATCAGTCACAGTCAATATTTACGGCAACGAATACACCCTCAAGGGGGAGGCTGACCCCCAGTACATCGCCGAGCTCGCCAAGTTCGTGGACGCCAAAATGGGGGAAATCGGCAAGAAATCTTCCGCTCCGGCCGCGAAGGTCGCCATCCTGGCATCCATGAACCTGGCCGATGAGCTGCACCGGCTGGAAAAAACCAAGGCCGAGCACCTGAAGTTGATTGAAACCCTCGAGAAAAACCTGTTGGAAATGAAAAAGTCCTCCGACGGTTCGCTGAAACACACCTTGGAGCTCAAGGAACAAGTCGACCGTTTCAAGGTTGACGCTGGCGAGAACACTAAAATGGCCGATGAAGCCAGGACTGAAGTCAAAAAGATAATGAAGGAACGCAACGAAGCCCTGCAAAAATCCGAGGAACTGGCCCAGGAAATTGAAACCTTAAAACAGGAACTTGAGGGTTTAAAACCGGAACTGGAAGATCTTCGGGAAAGCCTGGATGCCGAAAAGAAAAAAGGCCGGGAAACCCAGGAAGAAGCAGATCGGTTGCAGGCCGAAGAGCTGGAAAGCCTTCGGAAAAGTCTGGATGCAGAAAAGAAAAAGAACCAGGAAACCCAGGAAGAAGCGGATCGGTTGCAGGCCGAAGAGCTGGAAAGCCTCCGGAAAAGCCTGGATACAGAAAAGAAAAAGAACCAGGAAACCCAGGAAGAAGTGGATCAGTTGAAGGCTGAATTAAACGAATCCCAATCCGAATTGGAAATGGCCATGGAAGATCTTGAAAAAATTAAAGCGGTTCCGCCTGCGGTGGAACCCAAAACCGCTCCCTCCTTTTTACCCACCAATGAAAAATTACAGGCTTTATTCCGGAAAATTGACGCAGTTTTGGAATTATAAAGTAGTCCGCCTAAGACCCTACCCCAACCCAACTTTCTCATAAAAATTTGGAAGGCTATTCGATTTTTACCGGTTTGGCCTTCCAAATCTCGTCGCAATATTGCCGGATAGTCCTGTCGCTGGAGAATTTTCCCATCCGCGCCACGTTCAGGATGGCCATGCAGGTCCACATTTTTTGATCCAGGTATAGCTGGGCCACTTTCTCCTGGCATTCGATATAAGGGGTGAAATCGGCCAGAAGAAGGTATTCGTCCACGTTCATCAGGGAATCCACGATGGGCTGGAACAAGCCCGGATTTTCCGGCGAGAAAAAGCCGCTGGAGATGAGGTCGAAAACACCCTTCAATTCCTGTGATTCATCGTAATAAAACCGGGGCCGGTACCCTTCCCGTTTGAAGCGGGCCACTTCTTCCGCCTTCAGCCCGAAAATGAATATGTTCTCATCCCCGACTTCCTCCCGGATCTCGATGTTAGCCCCGTCCAAAGTGCCGATGGTCAAGGCGCCGTTGAGCGCGAATTTCATGTTTCCGGTCCCGGAAGCTTCTTTACCAGCCGTGGAGATTTGCTCGGAAAGGTCGGTTGCGGGGATGATCTTTTCCGCCAGTGAAACCCGGTAATTCGGCATGAAAACCACCATGAGTTTTCCCTTGGTTTGGGGATCCTGGTTCACCACATCCGCGATGGAATTGATGAACTTGATGATGAGTTTGGCCGTGGCATAGCCTGGCGCCGCCTTGCCCCCGAAAATAACTGTTCTCGGTACAAAAGACACTTTGGGGTCGGCCTTGATCCTGCGGTAAAGGGCGATGACATGAAGGGCGTTCAACAACTGCCGTTTATACTCGTGGATGCGTTTGACCTGGACGTCGAACAGGGAACGCGGGTCAACCGCCAGGCGTTGTTCCGCCGCGATCAAACCCGCCAGTTTTTCCTTGTTCAGCCGTTTCACTTCCCGCCAGTCGGACTGGAATTTTTCGTCATTTGCGTATTTCTCGAGCTTTCTCAACTTTTCCAGGTCCGTGATCCAGCCGTCCCCGATCTTGGAGATGATGAGATGCGCCAAGTTTGGGTTGCACTTTCTCAACCAGCGGCGCTGGGTGATGCCGTTGGTCTTGTTATTAAAACGCTCGGGATAAAGGTCGAAAAAGTCTGGAACCACTTGGGTTTTCAACAGGTCGGTATGCAATGCGGAAACCCCGTTCACCGAGTGGGACCCGATGATCGCCAAATGGGCCATCCGGATCTGGGGATCGTGGCCCTCCTCGAATATCGACATGCGGCGGAGGCGTTCCACATCCCCGGGGTGCCGGTTGGCGACTTCCCTTAAGAAACGGGCGTTGATTTCCTGGATGATTTGCAGATGCCTTGGAAAAAGCCGGCCGAACAGGTTCAAGGGCCACTTTTCAAGGGATTCCGGCAGGAGCGTGTGGTTGGTATAGGCGTAGACCGACCGGGTAATTTTCCAGGCCCTATCCCAGTCCAACCCTTCTTCATCCACCAGGATCTTCATGAATTCAGCCACGGCAATGGCAGGGTGGGTGTCGTTCAACTGAATGGCGGCCACATCCGGTAAAAGGTTGAAATCGGTATGCTCCCTCTTAAAACGTCGCAGGATGTCTTGAATGGAGGCGGACACGAAGAAATATTGCTGTTTCAAGCGCAGTTCCCGGCCCTCTGAGCTGTTGTCGTTGGGGTAAAGGACCTTGGAGATGGACTCCGTCTCAGTCTTCTTGGATGTGGCGGCGAAATAATTGCCCTTGTTGAAGAAATCCAAGTCGAATTCCTGGGTGGCCTTGGCTGACCAAAGCCTCAAGTTATTGACTGTCCTATGGCCGTAACCGGGAACCGGGGTGTCATAGGCCATGGCTAGAACGTCTTCGGTATCGACCCAATCGAAGGCCAGTTTCCCAGTCCGGCTTACCCTTTGGACCACGCGCCCGCCGAATCGGATCCGGTAGGTGTACTCGGGCCGTGAGATTTCCCAGGGGTTTTCACTGGATAGCCATTCATCCGGTTCTTCCACCTGGTAACCCCGCACAATCTTCTGGCGGAAAATTCCGTAATCGTACCGGATGCCGTACCCATAGGCGGGTATTTCCAAGGTCGCGAGGGAATCCATAAAGCAAGCCGCCAGGCGGCCTAGGCCTCCGTTTCCCAAGCCCGCGTCAATTTCCAATTCCCGTAAATCCTCCAGGGCCAATCCCAGCTCATCCAGGGCTTTAACGACGCTATTCTCAGCCTGTAAGTTCAGGATGGAATTCCCCAAAGTGCGCCCGATCAGGAATTCCAGGGACAAGTAATAAACCCTTTTCACCTTTTGGGACCTGTATGTTTTCTGGGTGTCCATCCAGTTTTCCACCAGGCGTTCCCGGATGGCGTAAGCCAGGCTCAGGTATCGGTCGTAGGGGGTCGCAGTGTCGGGCTCCTTGGCAAGGAGATATTTGAGGTTGTTTTGGAAGGAATGGATAAAATCTTCGGGCTTGAAACCGAAGTGGGATTCCCCATTCGGTTGAGTCGTGGCCTCGAGCTGGATCTTGCTGGTTTTCATCGTGTTATTTTTTTTCATTTTCATCCTTCACTTCAAAGTCCGCGTCGATCACGGGGGTATTGGACGCGGAACCTTCCCCTTCGGAGAGAATATTCTTATTTTTTTCCGCGGTTTGTTCCTGAGCCGGCAGGAACAGGAACCGAAGGACGGCGGCCCCTAAGGCCGCTCCGGCCACGGCCAAGGCCAGCACCATCGCGAACGGAAGCAAAGCCAGGGCCAACAAAATCAAAAACGGGATGATCCAACCCGGCGCCCGATAGAAGCGTATTTCCATTCTCACAGGAAAAGAGGTCTCCGAAGAATTCCGAGCATTTTCGTACAGAGTCGTATATTTCTCAACATGAGATTTTTTCTCTTTTCCCATAAAGGGTATAAAGTCAAGCTGTTCCTCGAGATTTATCGTGCCAAACAATCCTGAATTCAGGAAAATAAGAGCTTATCCTGACTTCAATCGGATTTAGGTCAGGGTTCATCTGCTCTTAAATCCCAAGTCATTTCACCCTTATTGACATGCCCCTCGGAAGTTTTAGAATAGGTGTGCCCTCTGCGGTGTTCGATCTTGGGGCGGGAAATTTTGAGCCACAAAACAAATCAACGGGTTCCCTTATTCCAATCGGGGATAGCCTTCTTCGGAAGCGAATGAACCGCTTGGTCGGGCGCCCACCTGACTTAGTCAGGCCTCAAAAGAGTACTGTCTTAAACGGCACAGGCGGGGGCTTTTTTATTTCCTGATTCACCCCGGGTTTCCCACTTGTTGCCCCCGAAACCGGGCCGTATCATACCCCCATGGATTTATTTAATTCCATACCGGAAGAAACCGACTTGGTCCGCCCGCTGGCCCTGCGCATGTCTCCCAAATCCCTGGAAGAATTCTTCGGCCAGGAGCATTTGCTGGGGGAAGGCAAGCTCCTGAGGCGCCTTCTGGAAGCCAACCGCGTGGTTTCAGTGATTCTGTACGGCCCTCCTGGAACGGGAAAAACCGCTTTTGCCCGCCTCGTGGCCCGAAGGACCAAAAGCCGGTTCACGGCTTTGAACGCGGTCACTTCGGGCCTGGCTGATTTGCGCAAGCTTTTCGATGAAGCCCTGGAAAACAAGCGCCTATACCGCCAGTCCACCATCCTTTTCCTCGACGAGATCCACCACTTCAACAAGAACCAGCAAGACGCGCTGCTCCCCCATTTGGAGCAAGGCACCATCCTCCTGATTGGTTCCACGACGCAGAATCCTTTCTTCGCCTTGAACACGGCCCTTCTTTCCCGGTCCCGGGTCTGCGAGTTCCGGCCTTTGGAGGAAAAAGACCTGGCCCGGATCCTGGACAGGGCCCTGGCCGACGAGCAAAGGGGACTGGGCAAATTCAAGGTCGAGCTGTCATCGGACGCCAGATCCCACCTCCTGAAAACCGCCTCCGGAGACGCCAGGACCCTTCTCAATGCCCTGGAGGTGGGAGTCCTGACGACCCCGCCGGATAACGATGGTGTGATTCATTTCAACCTCCAAACCGCCGAGGAATCGATTCAAAAACGAATGGTCCAATATGACGGCTCCGGGGACCAGCACTTTGACACCATTTCGGCTTTTATCAAAAGCATTCGGGGTTCCGATCCCGATGCGGCCCTCTATTGGCTGGCCAAAATGCTGTATGCCGGGGAAGACCCCCGATTTATCGCACGCCGCCTGGTGATCTCGGCCGCGGAGGACGTGGGAAACGCTGACCCGCAGGGTCTGGCCGTCGCGGTGGCGGCCCAGCAGGCCTTGGAATTTATCGGGCTTCCCGAAGGACGCATTCCCCTGGCGCAAGCCACGGTTTACCTGGCTTGCGCCCCTAAAAGCAACGCTTCTTATATGGGATTGGAAACCGCGACGGAGGACGTAAAAAAAGAAACCGTCAAGGAAGTGCCGGTCCACCTGAAGGACGCCCACTATCCCGGGGCGAAGGCCCTGGGCCACGGCGAGGGCTACCAATATGCCCACCAATTCCCGGACCATTATGTCGATCAGGTTTATGCCCCCAACCTTCCCCAATATTATTTCCCGACCAACCTCGGCTATGAAAACAAGATTAAGAACTGGTTGGAACACTTAAAGGCTTTGGAAAAAACCTCTCCTTCCAAGGAAAAGCCGGATGAAAACAACTGATTCCCATGATCCCGCTCAGGGGGATAAAAACCAACTCCGGGAAAAATTGATTGTCATTCGCAATGCGGTAGATCCGGATTTGGCCGAGGCGGCCTCCCTTGGCGTCTGGAACATCCTGCAGGAGGTCCCGGAATACCAGAAGGCCCGGGGAATCGGGGCGTTCGCTTCCATCCCCCATGAAATCAACACATACCCCATTTTGGAAGGAACCCTGGCCGCCGGTAAAAAGCTTTACCTTCCCAAAATCATGAAGGATAAGGCCCATTTCGAGTTTTACCCGGTACAAGACCTGAAAAACCTGCAACCGGGCCCCTATGACATCCTCGAACCCACCGGAAACCGCGCGGCCGAATGGGAGGAGATGGATATGGTGCTGGTTCCCGGCTTGGCCTTCGACCGGGCGGGGCGCAGGTTAGGATTCGGAAAGGGCTACTACGACCGGGCGCTTCCCCTTCTGAAAAGTCATTGTCTCTCCGTGGGGCTGGGTTATTGCTTCCAGATCGTGGACCAAGTACCCGCCGCGGAACATGATGTCCCTGTAAAGGCCATCCTATGCGAGTCAGGATTCCGCCTTTGCGTGAAATGATCCTGGCACACGGAATAAGCCGGAATTTTTCGCATTTCGTCAGGATTGGTTTTAACCGATAATTCGGGTTTGCATTTGAAGCGCTTTTTCATTAATCTCGTCCAACGCCTGGGGGAAAACCAAACTATGAATATTTTAATCATCGGGGATATTGTCGGCAAACCGGGCCGGCACGCCGCCCACAATTGCATGACCCGGGTCAAAAATGAATTCGCGGTGGATTTTGTCGTAGCTAACGGCGAGAACCTTTCAAACGGGACAGGAATCCAACCTGAGGCTTTTAAGGGCCTTCTGGATTCCGGCGTGGATGTCGTCACCAGCGGCAACCACATTTGGGCAAAAAAGGAGGTCAGGGAAATCCTGGGAAAGGACAACCGGCTTTTAAGGCCCCATAACTATCCCGCTGAGAATCCCGGAACGGGGCTGGGGATGTACGATTGCAAAGGGACTCCGGTCGCCGTCTTGAATCTCATGGGACGGGTTTTCATGTATCCCATCGATTGCCCTTTTAAAGCCGCCGATAAGGCGCTGGATTCCCTCCAGGGCAAAGCCAAGGTCATCCTCGTGGATATGCATTGTGAGGCCACCAGCGAAAAGCGGGCCATGGGTTGGTACTTGAACGGCAGGGTGAGTTCGGTGACCGGGAGCCATACCCACATCATGACCGCGGACGAGGAAATACTTCCAGGAGGGACGGCCTACCTGACGGATATCGGCATGACCGGCTCGCCCAACTCCATCATCGGCATGAAACAAGAACAAGTCCTGTCACGCTTCCTCACGGGGGCCCCGTCCCGATTCGAAGTGGCGGAGGGGCTTCCTTATTTGTTTCAAGCGGTGGTTATTTCGGTCGACCCGGGAACGGGCAAAGCGTCCAAAATCGAGCGTATCCGCCAAATGGTGAATTGATCCGGATGAAAGCTCTGGTTAAGGCAGGTTCAAATCGTTCTGGGTGACCGGGCTCTGATAGGAGTTCTCTGAAGGCCTGGGAACGGGCTTTGGTTTTGGCTTGCGGTGCGGCGGTCTCAGCTTCTTCATGTACTTAATCGCAATCTCGTTATCCTTGTCATATTTCAAGGCTTTCCCGAAGTAAGTCAAAGCTGTCTTCTTGTGCTTATGAACATAATTAATCACGCCAATGATCGCGTAAGCGTTGGCGTATTTAAAGGAGGGGAACGATCTCTCATGAATTTTCAAGGCCTTTTGTAGATTGTCCACGGCTATAGTATATGACCCTTTTTTGAAAGCCGCGATACCCCGATCGTAATACCGCTTCATTCGGGAACCCCCGCCCGATTGGAACTCCGCCATGATTTCCTCGTTCGTTAATTTAGGCTTCGTGGGGGTTTCAATCTCTACAGTAACTGCCGATGAGGGAGAAACTATCACGGGCGAAGCTGGAGTTGCCGTCGGCGTGGGGCTCGGAACTTCCGTGGGGGTCGGGGTTGGCTGCTCCGGTAAATCGGGGAAGGACCAGCTGATGCCGAATCGGACGTCCAAATATTGGAAATATTCAGGGGAAGGCTCCATCCAATGGTTTTGCACCACGAGGTCGAGATAAATCGGTTTAGCAACTAAAACCCTGCTTCCCAAACCCATGATCCAATCATATTTCCCGTCCCAACGCCCGGGTGAATCGGGAGCGGCGTTGATGCCGATTCCCCCCAACACATAGGGCTGGAAATTCTGGCTCCACTCCCCGAAGGGAAAAGTCCTGGCTTCGAAATTGAAAGTTTCCACCACAAAATTCGTTGCGGAATAAAAAGCCGTGTGTTCATAACTCAAACCGAGGGAAAGATTGCAGGATGGGTTCAATTCCCCCAAGGCGTTAAAACCGACCCCGTCGGTGTAACGATCTGCCAATTCCAAGGGTTCTATCGGCATTCCATAGATGCCAAAAAAGGAAATGGAAGCAGGTGGAACTTGTCTTGCGTGGGCGGGATTCAAGAGTGCGAATAAAAATGGTAAAAGTAAAAAGCGTAGTTTAAGTTTCAATTTCAATCCTTAAGAGCGTTTTTTTACCGGTAACGTCTGACTTCCTTAAGATGCCTCAAGGCGGTCGGATTTCGTCGTTCATACTTGAGGGCCTCATTGTAATAATCATAGGCGATGTGGTAATGGCCCTCCACGGGAAAATAAAACTGGTATATAACGCCTAGCATTGCGTTGGCCTCGGCATAATAAAATCTCCTGGTGTAACGATCATGCATGGTCAGGGATTTTTTCAAGTACCGGATGGCTTTTTCATAGTTTTTTCCCCCGTACGCCTTCATGCCGGCTTCATAGACATCCCGCATTTTCAAAATTCCGTGCACTTGCAGGGCTAAAGGAGCCGATTCAAGGGAGGGATTCTTTTTAGGAGCCGATTCGGTTGGGGCTTCTTCAGTTTGGGCTTCCTCGGTTTGGGTTTGGGCAGTACCCTCATTCTCAACCGCTGTTTCACCCTCGGAAGATGATTCTTCAGCTGCAGCCTCTTGAGAGGCAGTGGATTCGGGAACCGCTGTGGCTACGGGAACGGGGGTGTTAGTCTGGCTTAACTTGTTTTGTTGCGGATTCGATGCTTGCGGGACAGGCGTTGGGTTATTATCCCCCAAATCAATTTCAATGTCCGCGAATGCCCGGGATAAACCGATGGATAATATTCCCAATAAAAGTAAAAACCTCAAAGCGTTTATTTTTATTGAAAAACTGTCCCAGGAAAATAGTTTCAAACCCCACCTCCCGAATTCACCTAGAAGTTTAACAATTTTTCGAGGGTTTTTTTATCAAAAAACACATGGTCAAACCCCTAAAAGATCAATTCCCCTTGATTTCATTCAGGCTTTCTTCAGCCGATTTCACAATCTTTATTAGGTGTTCCCTTGTTAAAGCCGTGGAAAGGAACCAACATTCGAATTGGGAGGGAGGAAGGTAAACACCCCTTCCGAGCATGGCCCAAAAAAACTTGGCGAATTTCCCCTGATCGCATTCCTTGGCTTGGGCGTAATTTTCAACGGGCGCTTTCCTGAAAAACAACGTCGCCATGCTGCCCACCCTCTGGAAAACCGCCTCCGACGCGGTCTTCTGAATGGCGGCCCGGATCCCCTTTTCCAAATAAGAGGAAATCTCTTCTAAATAAGAGTATTTATTCCGGTAAGCCAGGGTTTTTAAGGTGGCGATTCCCGCGGCCATACAGACCGGATTTCCCGACAAAGTACCGGCCTGGTAAACCGGCCCCTCGGGGGAGATCTTTGACATCAGGTCTTCCCTGCCCCCATAGGCACCGACGGGCATTCCGCCCCCGAGGATTTTACCCAAGGTCGTGAGATCGGGTTTTATCCCGTAAAGTTCCTGGGCCCCGCCATAAGCCACCCTGAATCCCGTCATGACTTCATCGAAGATCAACAACGATCCGTTTTTTTGGGTCAAATCCCGAAGGCCTTGGAGGAACCCTTCCTTGGGCGGAACCAGTCCCATATTCCCCGCGACCGGTTCGACGATGACGGCCGCGATATCGTTGAAATTGGAAAAGGTTTCCTTGACCGCCGGAAGGTCGTTGTATGGAAGGCTTAAAGTAAGCGCGGCTATTTCGGCGGGAACACCCGGACTGTCGGGCAATCCCAGGGTAGCCGGTCCGCTTCCGGCGGCGACCAGGAGGCTGTCCCCGTGGCCGTGGTAACAACCGTCAAACTTGACGATCCTATTTTTTCCCGTCGCGGCCCGGGCCAACCGGATGGCGCTGAAGGTGGCCTCTGTGCCGGAACTGACGAAGCGGATTTTCTCAATGGAGGGATAGGCCTTCTTCACCAGGACCGCCAGGTTGTTTTCCAGGGGGGACGGCGCGCCGAAAGAGAAACCTTTTTTCAAAGCCTTCTGGGCGGCTTTGAATACCGGCCCTGGCACGTGTCCCAGAATCAAGGGCCCCCAGGACCCGACCAAATCAATATACCGGTTCCCATCCACATCCATCAGGTAGGGCCCCTTGCCCCGGTTGAAGAACAGGGGCGTTCCTCCCACACCTTGGAAAGCCCTGACCGGGCTGTTCACGCCTCCCACCAGGTTTTTCTTGGACTGTTCGAACAATTTAACCGATTTATTGAATTTTTTTTGCATTTCCAAATAGCCGCTCATTCTTCGGGATGTAAGGTCGAAAAAACTTCCGGGGTAGTTTAACCGAACCTAAATCGCATAACAATGAATGGCGGGTAAATCGGAGGGAGAAAGCCGATCAAAATCCAGGTGTCCATTGAAGGCTAAATGGGCGGTTCGATTTCACTTTAAGATTAATAGTTTTACGACCGACCTGCTCTTGTTGGTTTGTACCACTAGGTAATAAATGCCGTCCGCCAGCGGTTGATTCCAAGAGTCCACCAATGGAATGGTAATGACCCCCCAGACCATAGAGGGATAATTTATTTCCTGAACCTTTCGGAAGGCAATGGTGAAGATTTGCACTTTTACCGTTGAAAGCCCCGAGTAAGCCGGGGGCAGGATGCTGACCGTCGTTCCATTCGCGGGATTGGGATACACGATGCACGTCGCCACCGGCGTTAGAACCGGAGTTAAGGTGGATGTTCTTGTTGTGGTGTTCGTCGGTGTCCCAGAGGTAATGGTGTTGGTCAGTGTCTGTGTTGGTGTCGACGTGGGAGTCGGGGTATCTATGTAGGTCGGAGTATTTGTGAGCGTCAGCGTGTAAGTCGATGTAGGCGGCCCCGTGAAGGTGTAAGTCGGCGTATTCGACGGTGTGGAGGTTAAGGTGCTGGTGGGCGTGTTGGTCGGGCATCCCGTGGGTGTCAAGGTGAAGGTTGGCGTTTGAGTTGGCGGGGGCGTGACCGATGGAGTGTTAGTCACCGTAGATGTCATCGTTGCCGTATCCGTGATTACGACGGGTGTATTAGTTATTGTCTGTGTGGACGTGTTCGTCGGAGTGTTCGTGGGCAGTAACCCGCCTCCGGTCGAGGTTGGGGTGACAGTAGGGGTACTTGTAGGTGTGAACGTAGGTGTAAAGGTTGGTGTGTTTGTTGGGCATCCCGTGGGTGTCAAGGTGAAGGTTAGTGTTTGCGTCGGAGTGGATGTTCCAGTGGGTGTAATCGTGGGTGGCTGTGTGGGAGGAATCCCCGTGGTGAATGTGGGGGTTTCTGTGGGTGTCAATGTTGGCGTGAAAGTGTTCGTTGGGGTGTAAGTGTACGTCAAAGTCATCACCCCAGAGGTGAGAGTCGGTGTCGGCGTTCGAGTCGGGGTATTGGTCGGAGTAGAGGTGGGTGTAATAGTTGGGGTAGGCGTAGGTGTATTTGTCCGGGTTCGAGTCTGGGTATTGGTCGGAGTGTTCGTCGGGGTGTTCGTATAGATCGGCCCACCTCCAGTCGGAGTTGGTGTGACAGTTGAAGTAATTGTCGGTGTGAACGTTGGCGTAAAGGTTGGTGTGTTCGTTGGGCACCCAGTGGGTGTTGCCGAAGAGGTTGGCGTCGGTGTGGGGGTTGTTGTGCGTGTGGGTGTGTTGGTTGGAGTATTCGTTGGCGAGGTTGACCCGGTCGGGGTTAGTGTCGGTGTTAATGTATTGGTCTTCGTATTCGTCGGTGTGGGAGTCGGGGTAATAGTCGAAGTAATGGTGAATGTATAAGTGGGAACGCCCGTCGGCCATGGTGTGTAAGTATTGGTGAAAGTGGGAGTAACCGTAGGCGTCGAGGTTCGGGTGACAGTCGGGGTATTCGTCAGCGTTGGTGTCGGCGTTTTAGTCGAAGTGTGAGTCGATGTCAAAGTGTTCGTCGGTGTATTCGTAATTGTAGAGGTTTTCGTTAAAGTGGGCGTCGACGTCCCAGTCGGGGTACTGGTCGAAGTTAGAGTAATAGTCGGGGTCGGCGTATAAGTCAGTGTCGGTGTGTTCGTTAGCGTAGGAGTATTCGTAGAACTAGATGTATTAGTGGGTGTATTGGTCGGGGTCGGAGTAGAAGTGGATGTATAAGTAGGAACACCTGTCGGCCAAGGTGTGGGACTATTAGTGTCGGTGGGCGTGGAGGTGGATGTCGCTGTTGGAGTGTTGGTCGGCGTACTTGTCGATGTGTTCGTGGATGTGCTGGTGGGCGTAATTGTTCGCGTTGGCGTGGGCGTGCTCGTGGGCGTGTTGGTTGGCGTAGACGTGGGGGTGGCGGTGGACGTTTTCGTTTGTGTAGGGGTATTGGTGATTGTCGGAGTATTGGTGAAAGTATAGGTGGGAACACCTGTCGGCCATGGCGTAAAACTATTGGTGATGGTGAGTGTCAGGGTAATCGTCGACGTCAGTGTGATGGTGGATGTCGGAGTAATCGTTGGAGTAGAAGTTGGAGTAAAGGTGGTGGTGGAAGTAGGTGTGTTTGTCGGAGTCAAGGTGATAGTTGGTGTTGAAGTGAAAGTCGGGGTTAGGGTAACAGTTGGCGTGGAAGTAGAAGTAAAGGTGAAGGTGAGTGTGGGCGTCTCTGTCGGAGTCGGAGTATTGGTGAAAGTATAAGTGGGAATACCTGTCGGCCATATTGTAGGACTATCGGTGATGGTTGGGGTGACTGTGGGTGTGAACGTCAAAGTATTCGTTCGAGTGGGTGTTGGCGTGCGGGTGGGTGTATTGGTCGGGGTGTTCGTTGGCGATGTGGTGCCGGTCGGGCTGGGAATCGGCGAGGGCGTGTTCGTGGGCGTGTTGGTTGGCGTAGGCGTGGGGGTGATGGTGGGTGTGGGAGTTGGCGTAGGAGTGGGCGTACGGGTCGGTGTGTTCGTCGGGCATCCCGTGGGTGTCAGGGTGTTCGTTGGGGTTCGTGTCGGTGTTCGCGTCGGCGTGTTCGTCGGTGTGTTTGTTAAGGTCGTCCCACCGGTTGGAGTTGATGTGACAGAAAAAGTGTTTGTAGGGGTGAACGTAGGCGTAAAGGTTCGTGTGTTCGTCGGGCACCCCGTAGGTGTCACTGAGTAGGTTGGCGTCGGTGTCCGTGTCGGCGTATTCGTGGGCAGCAACCCGCCTCCGGTCGGTGTTGGTGTGACAGTAAAAGTACTTGTAGGGGTGAACGTACGCGTAAACGTCGGCGTGTTCGTCGGGCACCCAGTGGGTGTCACGGTTAAGGTTGAGGTTCGTGTCGGCGTAATCGTCGACGTGGGCGTGTTCGGCGGAGTAGGCGTGTTGGTCTGGGTCATAACGCCTGGGGTATTAGTGGCAGTGGGGGTAGGCGTCGGCGTACTGGTCGAAGTTTTCGTGCTTGTGGGCGTCCCACACGAAGTGGGGGTGGCGGTTTTGGTTGGCGTCCAAGTCGATGTTTGCGTCGGCGTGATCGTCGGCGTGGGCGTGTTTGTAGACGTAGAATTTGTTGTGGGGGTAGGGGTAGAAGTCAAGGCAGGGGTGATGCTTGGGTCAATTGTGGGAATTAGGGTATTCGTTGGCGTTGGCGTTCGCGTGGGCGTGTTCGGCGGAGTCGGGGTATTAGTTGGGCATCCTGTTGGTGTCAACGTAAAAGTTGGTGTAGGGGTGTACGTATTGGTCGGACAACCTGTTGGTGTCACTGTGTAAGTTGGTGTCCGTGTCGGCGTAGAGGGCGGCGAGGAGGTTGGCGTGGAGGTAAACGTGGCTGTCGAAGTTCCAGGATCAAAGGTAGAAGTTGGCGTAAAGGAAAAAGTAGGGGTACTAGTGTATGTGTAGGTATACGTGGGAGTAATATTATGGGTAGGGGTGAAGATAGGACGGCTCACCGTCGCCGGGTTTGAGTTCGCGGTTCCGCCGGAATAGGCCACGCTGGCGGTATCGACGACCGTCTGGCCTTGGTTCCCCGCCCAGTAAAAATCCTCCATGCTGGCGAGAAGAGTCACGCAGGAATTCCCCGCAAAGTCCACCCAACTCGCGGGGGTCCCGCCGCTGGCCATGGGTATGGGCCAGCTGGCTAGCCCGCCGGAAAGAATGGAAGTGGGGGAAACGGACGGCATAAGCCAACCGATCATGTTGAAAGCCGTGCCGCCTGACTGCGTGTCGGTGAGGGTCACGTCCCCGTTTGATACGGCCCCCCCGTTGTCACAGACCACGACTTGGAAGGTCACGAACATATCCCCGCCGGCTTCGTCCGCCGAGACAAGGCTTTTCGTAATGTTGAACGTCGCCGGACCCGCGACCGGCCCGTTAGAGGGGATAGTCATGGCTTGGGAGAAGAAAAGAGCGCCCCCGCAGTTGCTGGTGCTATAGGCTCCGGTGCTGTCAGATGAAACAAAAGGAACTTGCTTGCCCGTGACGGGATTGAAAATAGGTTGGGCCCAACAACAATAACCGGAGCTGGTGCTGACGGATACGGGGGACGTCCAGCCTGTGGTGGTGTAGTTGGTCGCGTACCAGTTGCTTGCCGGTGGAGTGGCCGGATTTCCGGAACTCACATAATCCATGGATACCCCGCTGCTTCCGCTGGTAATCTCGGAATGCTGTGCGTTGGAACAAGTGATGTCCAAATCCCATGCGGCGTAGAGGTTATTGCAGGAAGTGTTTTGGGTATAGACAGCAATATAAACTTGGCTGCCGGTTAAAAGGGATGTAGGAACAGTTAAACAACCCGGAGGGCAGGATCCGGAGCCGTCCCAATTGCAATAATTGACCATGCCCAAATAAACTCCGCCGACATAAACCTGTGACCAATCGTCGCTAGAAACGCAGATTTTTGCCGTGGTGGGTGTGCATTGGGCCAGGGTTTGGGAAGGAGACAACCATCCAAAAATAAAAAACCCCAGCAGCCCAATATAGAGCACGGGGTGTTTGAGTAATTTTAATTTGGAAAGAAAACTTAACATCAATTTTTACTCCGGATACACGCAACGAAATATTGATAATAATGTACCTCTCTTTTCACGATATTGGTATAGAACACCTAACAAATTTGTGTCCCGGTGACGTTGGCAGGGATATAAGGGTCTGTAAACCCAGCGATATTTTTGTTTTATCGTTTCAACAGTATTTTCAGGTGGTTATTAAGTTTGCTTATAGGCCATTAACATTTAATGGAAATAGAACTACTATTCGACACCCCGATTACAATAACCGTTCCTGATGATAAAAAATTGGGAGACTATACCTTCACGACACGTAAAGAAATTTTTTTTACCGCAGATAACGACCGACGTGCTCCGCACGTGCCGATAACGGCTTATAGTTTAAGGCTTTCTCAAACTTATCGGCGTCCATGCCACTTCACTATTGAAAGGATTTCAAATGAAAGTGGTATTGTCCCGCAATCCATTAACTCCTTTATGGAGATGCGGGACATCGGATTTGATCGGCGGTTCCATGTCTTTTTGCTTTTACCGGCTGCAAAGGCCCCGGGTTTACCCGGAGGCCTAGCCGTGTACTTGGGCGGGATTCCATGCCCCGCCCAAGTGGCGACCCGAAGGGTCGTCCCTTGACTTGTTGTAAAGGGATACTTACCAAAAATCGTGTCAAAAGGATCATGAAAATGCGAACTTTCCGATATACGTTTTTAGCTGTCCTGCTTTTCGCTCCCGGTATTCTTGCCACGGCAGAAACCGCGCCCGACAAGGCGGAAAACCGGGTCGAATCCATCCTGAAGAAAATGACCCTCGAGGAGAAGATTGATTACGTCGGCGGGTTCAACTCCTTTTATATCCGCGCGGTTCCCCGGCTTAAATTGCCCGCCTTGAAGATGTCCGACGGTCCGATTGGCGTGCGCAATTACGGGCCCTCCACTGCCTATGCCGCCGGGATCGCCCTGGCGGCGTCCTGGGACACGGACCTGGCCGGGCGAGTGGGAGGAATGATCGGCCACGAGGCGCGCGCGCGCGGGGTGCATTTCATGCTGGGCCCCGGCGTGAACATCTACCGGGCCCCCATGTGCGGGCGCAATTTCGAGTACTTCGGCGAGGATCCTTTTCTCGCCTCCCGTATGGTCGTGGCTTACGTGAAGGGAATGCAGGAGCAGGGCGTGAGCGCCACGGTCAAGCACTTCATGGGCAACAACTCGGAATTCGACCGCCACAACACGAGTTCGGACATGGACGAGCGCACGATGCGGGAGATCTACCTCCCCACCTTCGAGGCCGCCGTGAAGGAGGCGCGCGTGGGCGCGATCATGGACTCCTACAACCTGGTAAACGGCATCCACTCGACCCAGAACGATTTTCTCAACAACCAGTTGGTCAAGAAGGAATGGAATTTTGACGGCGTCATCATGTCGGATTGGGACGCGACCTACGACGGGGTGGCCGCGGCCAACGCCGGGCTGGACCTGGAAATGCCATCGGGCAAGTTCATGAACCGGGATACGCTGATTCCCGCGGTCAAGGAAGGCAAGGTTTCGGAGGCGACCCTGAACGACAAGGTGAGGCGAATCCTGCGCACGGCGGTGCGTTTCGGGTGGCTCGACCGCGATCAAACCGACCACGGCTTTCCCCTCTTCAACGAAAAGGGGCGCAAGCTGGCGCTCGAAACGGCGCAATCCAGCATGGTGCTGTTGAAAAATCAGGCAAATTTACTGCCATTGGACAAGGAGAAGGTCAAAACGCTGGCGGTGATCGGCCCCGACGCCTACCCGGCCGTGCCGGTGGGCGGCGGAAGCGCGAAAGTGCAACCGTTCCAGTCGGTGAGCTACCTGGAGGGGTTGAGCCAGTACCTGTCCGGAAGCGCCGTGGTTTATTACAACCGGGGACTCATGCCGATGGGCGCGATTTACGATTTGACGGAATTCGCGGCCGATGCCAAGGACGACCAATCGGGCCTCAAGGGCGAATACTTCAACAACCCCGAATTGAGCGGGGAGCCTGCCCTCACCCGCAACGATCCACATGTCAATTTCTCCTGGGATCGCCCGAACAACTGGCCCACCGGCAGCACCGCGCATGATTTCTCGGCCCGCTGGACGGGGTATTACTTCCCATCCACCGACGGTCCCTACCGCTTCGCGGTTTCCACCTATGGGCTGGATGAATACCGCCTCTACGTCAACGGCATGCTCCTGGAGGACCGCAAGGACCAGAAACAACCCATCTCGCTGAAAGAGATGGAACTCAAGGCCGGCAAAAGTTATGCGTTGCGCCTGGAGTACATCCATCGCGACCACCATGCCAGGCTGAGTTTCGGCATCCGCCGGGCCGACCTATTCTTCGATCCGGAGGCGAAGGAACTGGTGTCACGCGCGGACGCGGCGGTGGTCCTCGCCGGTTTCGACCCGAACATTGAGGGCGAAGGTTTCGACCGGACGTTCCAACTGCCCGAGGGCCAGGACGCGCTCATCAATGCCGTTCTCGACGCTAACAAGAATACCGCGGTGGTGATCACGTCGGGGGGTGCCGTGGATATGACAAAGTGGGTCGACCGGGCACCCGCGGTCCTGGAGGCCTGGTACGCGGGCCAAGAGGGCGGCACGGCGCTGGCCCATATTCTTTTCGGGGACGTTAATCCTTCCGGCAAACTGCCGGCGACCTTCGAGCGCCGGTGGGAAGACAGCGCGGTCCATGACAGCTATTACGCCGATTCCAAAAAGCATGTCCGCTATTCCGAGGGCGTGTTCCTCGGTTACCGGCATTTTGACAAGGCGGGCGTGAAACCCCTGTTTCCCTTCGGTTTCGGCCTGTCCTACACCACGTTTAAATACGGTGGCCTTTCCATCACTCCCGATTCGGCGCAAGGCGACGAGCCTGTCACGGTCTCATTCGACGTGACCAACACGGGCGGGCGCGCGGGGGCGGAGGTGGCGGAGGTTTATGTCGGTGACAGTCATTCCGGCGTGCCGCGCCCGGTGAAGGAATTAAAAGCGTTCGCCAAGGTGGATTTGCAGCCGGGCAAGACCAAGGGGGTGACCGTGGCCCTCGACCGCCGTTCATTCTCCTATTTCGATGAGAAATCCAAACAATGGAAAGCGGACCCGGGAGCCTTCAATATATTGGTGGGTTCCTCGTCGCAAAAAATCGAGTTGACGGGCAAGCTGGAACTGCATTGAATAAGTCAAATATGATTTCTCGATCAGGATTTAAGACTGACCTTCATCATTAACGACACACCTGTCCAAAATAATACCTAGCCACGGATATGCCGATCATCCATAAAAACATAATGAGATCGGTATGATACCAGCCTCATTAAAAGCTTTATTGAAGGCTGGCATACATGGGATTCATGGGATTTAATAAACATAAATATTTAAAGCCTTTTGACTTTGGCCATCTGAATGCATCCCCTGAATCCGTGGCTAAGAACTTGGTTTTGCTTTACGTCTTTTAGATTAAGGAATTTCTGATTTTATTTATCTTTGTTTCTTGGATTTTGTTTGTTTTGGACAGCTATGAATTAACGAAAAATAGTTTTTGTGGCTCTTACTATATTTCCAACGTGTAAAATAAGCCCATGCGTTTGACCAAATGCTGGTTTATCCTGTTTCCCGCCCTGGGCCTGCTGGCCTCGGGCTGCGCCACGTCCGGTTCATCCCTGATGGTCCCGGTCAGGCCCGCCCCCGTCCACACCCTGAAATCCCCCCCGCCCGCGCGGCTCCTCATCCCCCTGGTGGTGAAGCTTCCCAAATTGACCGATGTGGAAAAACACCTGGCCGAATTCGCGAAGAAGGACTTCGCCAAGGCCGAGAAATCCCTGACCAAAAGCCTCGGGACCACCGTGTGGTGGGACCCCCTGGATTGGGAATTCAAGGGGAACAGCCTGACCGCCCATATGCACTTCCACTTCAAGAGACCGGCCGGATCGAAGAGCCTGGTCAAGGAAGCCGAAACCCTCGCCAAGGATGTCGAAAAGGACGCCAAGGTGGACTTGGCCTCGGCCCTCCGGTGGAGCGAGGACTGGCACCTGGAAGCGCCCAATTTCAAGGAGCCCACCGGCGGGGAAAAGCCTGGGGCCGCAAGCACACCGGAACCGGGCAAGGAAACGGACGCCCATAAGGGCAAGAAAATCCTCCGCAAGGGGACGTCCAAGTACCACGAGATGTTGAAAGACGCCTCGGACTTCAAGGAAAAGGCCAGGGAACTTTTTGATAAGATCCAGGAACCCATCAAGATGGCCAAGGACATCTGGCTCCAGATCAAACCCGTCCGGGTGAGCGTGGGTTCCTACCGCCTGATTCCCGACGTCCGGTCCCCCCGCCTCGAGACGGTCTTCGAGGTCATCGCCCAGCCTTATGTCATCATCGGGGAAAAACCCCGCCCACTAAAAACCGAATTGCCGCCCATCAAGGAATATCAGCCGGGCCCACAGGGCTTCCATATAGAAACCAACCTAAAGATCAGCTTTCACGAGGTCAACAAGCTCCTGATCGACCCCAAAACCGGCATCCTGAACAGAACCCTGCCGGGAGGCGGAAACCACCACCTCAAGATCACCTCCATCCGGGTCTACGGCTCTGGGGGGAAACTCGTGGTGGAGGCGCAAGTGCAGTACGACCCGGTCATCAACCTCGGGGGCAAACCCGCCCAGTTGACCATTTACTTGTTGGGGACTCCCACCTTCCACGAGAAGAAACAGGTCATCAATTTTCCGGACATGGATTTCGACATCAAAACCAGCGACTTCCTGGTGCAGATGGCCGAATTCATCGCGGGGTCGGGCATGAGGGAACAATTGCGCAAGCAGGCCGTGATCCCAGTCGGAAAAGACCTGGACGATTTGAAGGAACAACTAACCAAGATGCTCAACCGGCCCCTGGGGCGCTTCGCCAAGCTCCGGACCACGGTCACGTCGCTTAAAATGGTGGAGGCCTTTGTCAGTGACTACGGCCTGGAGGGAAGAATCGCCCTGGATGGTGACGCGGCGGTGGACTTGAACTGGTAGGTCATCAAGAAGTACCCGTTGCTTTGGTTTCTTACCGGGTGGTGCCTTTGGCCTGGGCGATCCAGGCCAATACCTGCCGGACCAGAGCGCTCACCAGGGCGAAATCACCGGCCTTGACCCACTCCGGGTTGACCAGGTTTCCGCCCATCCCCAGGCACGCCGTGCCGGCCTTTATCCATTCCCGCACGCTTTCCTCCGTGGCCTCGACGCCGCCGGTGGGCATGACCCGGACCCACGGCATGGGACCCAGCAACGCCTTCACGAAGGCCGGGCCGCCAACCTGTTTCCCCGGGAAAATCTTGACGAATTCCGCCCCCAGCTCCTCGGCGGCCGAGATTTCGCTGGCGGTGCCGCAACCCGGCACATAGGCGATTTTCCGCCGGTTGCACATCCTGGCCACTTCCGGGTTGAAGGCGGGGCCGACCACGAAATTGGCGCCCCCGTCGATGTAAAGCGCGGCCGTGGGCAGGTCGACGATGGAGCCAACCCCCAGGATGAGCCCGGGACAGGCCGTCCCGGCGAACTCCGCCAATCGGGTGAAAACCCCCAGCGCCCCGTCGCCCCGGTTGGTGAACTCGGCCAGCCGCCCGCCACCGTCAAAAACGGCCTTCACGATTTTTTTCGCGGTGTCGAGGTCCGCCTCGTAAAACACCGCCACCAGGCCGCTGCCGGCCATGGTGTTATAAACAGTCAAACGGTCGAATTTCGCCATAGACATCCCCTTTCGGGTCAGCGTTGGATTCTCGCGCTGCCGCCTGCCATGACATGCCTGATTTCCTCCATCGTCACCATGCTCGTGTCGCCCCGGGTGCTTTGCAATAGGGCGCCGTGCGCCGCGCCCATTTCGACGCATTCCTGCGGGGGCATGCCGTGAAGGAGACCGTACACGAACCCGCTGGAAAAACCGTCGCCGCCGCCGACCCTGTCCTCCACCTCGAGATTCTCGTACCGCCGGGATTGGTAAAAATTCCCGCCGCAATACGCGATAGCGGACCAGTGGTTGACCAGGCCGCTGACCACCTCGCGCAGGGTCGTGGCGACGGCGTAAAGACGCGGATAAGCCTGGACGACCTTCCCCACCATCTTTTTATACCCCTCCATTGAAAGGGATTCCGGGCTCCCGCCACCTTCCACCTCGAAACCCAGCGACTTTTGGAAATCCTCCTCGTTGCCGATCAGGACGTCGGCATAGGGAACGAGTCTCTTCGTCGTTTCCACGGCCTTCCGGCTGGACCATAATTTTCCGCGGAAATTGAGGTCGTAGCTGACGACCGTGCCGGCCCCATGGGCCGCCTTCATGGCTTCCAGCGCGGTTTCGGCGCAACCGTCGCTGAGCGCCGCTAGGATGCCGCCCGTGTGGAACCACCGGGCGTTCCGCCGGGTGAAGATCCGGTTCCAGTCCACGTCGCCGGGCTTCAGGTGGGAAACCGCGCTGTGGCCGCGGTCGTAAAGGGTGACGCTCGGCCTTACGCCCGTGCCCACCTCGGTGAAATTCAATCCCACGCGGTCCTCCCGGCCGACTCCGTCATAGGAGACCCAGGCCACTTCGCTCAAGTCCATGCCGCTGGCCTGGGCGTGGTTCCGGATAAAGGCGCCCAGCGGGTTGTCGACGAGCCTTGAGACCCATCCGGTGCGCAGGCCGTAACGCGCCAGCGCGTAGGCCACGTTGTACTCGCCGCCCCCGGCATAGGCCTCGAAAACCGGCGTCAGCTCGATGCGCTGGTGCCCGGGCGGACTCAAGCGGATCATGCATTCGCCTAAAGCCAGGAGGTCGAACTCGGTTTCACCCGCGGATTTGATTTTAAGCGCCATGGTTTCTTCCCTTTTATTTATGGAGTCACGGAACCCGGTACGAAACTCTACCACAAGGACGCGGCGCGGTGGAAAAATCCCGGTTAAGCCCGTTCCACTCCCCCGGCGGCCGACCCGAGGGGGAGGCCGAAATAATCCCGGGCGTTGAAAAAGCAAACGTCAGCCACCAGCCCCCCGAGCAGCTTCCGGTCGTCGGGCAAAAGGCCCTTCCGGACGTCCTCTCCCAGCAGGTTGCAGAGAAGCCGCCGGAAATACTCGTGCCTCGAGTAGGAAAGGAAGCTCCTGGAATCGGTGGTCATGCCCACGAACCGCGAAAGGAGGCCCAGGTTCGAAAGCACCTGCAGTTGGGCCTCGATGCCGTCCTTCTGGTCCAGGAACCACCAGGCGGGCCCGTACTGCATCTTTCCCGGCGCGGGGCCTTCCTGGAAGTTGCCGCACATTGCGGCGAAAGCCTCGTTCTCGGAGGGGTTCAGGTTGTAGAGGATCGTCTTGGCGAGCTTCCCGGATTCGTCCAGGCGGTCCAGGAAGCGGGAGAGGGGGCGCGCCTGGCCCGGGTCGCCGATGGAGTCGAAACCGGTGTTGGGCCCCGCCTGGCGGCGCAAGCGCGTGTTGTTGTCGCGCAGGGTGCCCACGTGGAATTGCTGGACCCAGCCTTTTTCATGGTCTAGGAGGGACAGGCGGTGCAGGATGGCCGATTGAAGCCTCAAGGCTTCGCCTTCCCACAGTTTTCTCCCGGCGCGCAGCCGGTTGAAGGAATCGGACACCTCGCTGTCGGCCCAGGCCTCGGCGTAAACCCTTTCCAGGCCCCGGTCCGAAAGCCGGCAGCCCCTCGAGTGGAAGAAGGAGTGCCGCGCCTCAAGGGCCGCCAGGAAGGACTCGAACGACCCGATGGACGTTCCCGACGCCGCTTCCAGCCGGTTCACCCACGCGTTCCAGGCGGGCGGATCCCCGACCGCCAAGGCGTTGTCCGGCCGCCAGGCCGGGTAAACGCAGGTGACGGGATTCTGCCGCAGGGCGAGCCATTCGTGGGTTTCGAGGGTATCCGTCGGGTCGTCGGTGGTGCAGACGGCCGCCACCCTGAATTTGCCGAGCAGGCCCAGGGGGGTGAAGCCGTCCCCTTTCAGCAGTTCCCCCGCCCGGTCGTATATTTCCAGGGCCGTCGTTGGCGACAGGAGAAGGTCGATGCCGAAGGGCCGGTGCAATTCCATGTGGGTCCAGTGGTACAGCGGGTTGCGCAGGGTGCGGGGCACGGTGGCGGCCCAGGCCTGGAATTTTTCCCAGTCGGACGTTTCCTCCCCCGTGCAATAGCGCTCCTCGACGGCGTTGGCCCGCATGGCCCGCCATTTGTAATGGTCCCCGGAGAGCCAGATTTCGGTGAGGGAGCGGAACCGGTAGACGGAAGCCATCTGCTCGGGGGGAAGGTGGCTGTGGTAGTCCAGGATGGGAAGGTGTTCCGCGTAGCGGTGGTAAAGGTCCACCGCGACGGGACCTTCCAAGAGAAAATCATCGTTTATAAAGTTTTTAATGAAATGCTCTTTGTCGTTGATATTCATTTTTAGTCCTCTATTTCGTAAAAAACCGGTCTTTATCCGAACCGTAAAATTTGAAACAACTCCCCGGATTCAATGATTTGCGAACCATTAAATTTGAAGTAATTCTATATCGTTAAAAGATTGTTTTTACCGCTTAAAGTATCGTTTTTGATTAATGCATTGAATTGCATGATCTGATAAACATAACAAAACTTATAAATAGCAAAACAAATAGGCCAATAACAACAAATCTAAATTTGGGTTTTTCTATAAGTGTTTTTAATAATGATATCAGACACAAAAAAAACAGAACTAATGAAGTCAAAAAGGAAACGGTATAAATCGTGCCCCATATCCCCGAATTTATGCCCAAATCCCCGTAAGCATAAATATTGAACCCTGCAAATATAAAAAGACCCGCACAAACAACCATTGAAAGGATTAAAAATATTACTTTATTTGTTTTTTTAGCCATACCTTTCATTGTTTCAATAAATTCGTCCCTACTCATTTAATTGACTCCCCATTCATGACGATTTTAAAACCGTCATATTCGGGATAATTCACTAATTAGACTTTTTTTTGAATAGTTCAAAAAACCACTGAATAATAATAACCCAGGCTAGAACAATGGTGAGGCAAACCCAAATTAATCCGGCAGATAAAATAAATGAAAATTGAAGAGATGATATTTGCCCTAAAGTTTTCCAATTGTCAAATTTAGATGGCTGAATTCAACCAGTAAGTGCAACACCTTGACTAAAGACCTGCTCCGGCGTTTTGAAACGAAGGCACTTGCGAGGACGATGGTTTAGGATCCGTTCCACGCGTCGTACATTCGCTGGGGTTATAGTAGCAAAATCCGTTTTCTTGGGATAGAAGCGACGAACAAGACCTGCAGTATTTTCAACACAACCTTTCTCCCAACTGTGGAAGGGCAAACAAAAGAATGAACGAGTGCCTGAAACACGATTCACCTGGAGATGTTCGACGTTTTCGGAGCCATTGTCGTATGTGATGGTACGGCGGAGGCCTTTTGAAATCCGAACCAACCGACGGTTGATTGCGGCTCTAGTGTGGAAAGCTGATTTTTGAGGTAGCCAAGCCAGTTTCACCAGACGACTTTTGCGCTCGACCATAACCAGAAGTGAGGGTTTGCTTTTCCGGGAGATGATGGTGTCGGCCTCCCAGTGCCCGAATTGCTGTCTTGTTTCAACGATAGCTGGTCGTTGGGTAATGGGAGTACGTTGAGGAATATGGCTTTTGCGATGTTTTTGAGTGTGCCAACGTCGCAAACGTTTTCGATGGGCCCGGGCTAGATGAGGAATGAGGTTTCGAGCTTCGCAGTAGATGAATTGATAGATGGCTTCATGGGAAACGGAAAGTTTTGGTTTCTCCCGGCGAAGAAAACCGGCAATTTGCTCGGGCAAGAGTCCACGAGGTATTTCTCGCAGTACTAAACGGCGAATCTCAGGATTTTTAAGCCTTAAATGAGTACGTGAAAGACGGTTTCGGTGTTCTGCACGCATGTGAGCTCTGGCGGGCAGGTAGCGGCAAGATCGTATAGGAGGGGCGTTGCGCTTCAGTTCTCGGGAAATGCTGGATACATCACGGCCCAGACGGCGTGCGATTTCCCGAAGGGAGAGGCCTTCAGCATTCCAAACTGAAATTTCTTCACGTTCGGCTAACGACAGATGCTTGTAGGATGATTTCATAGCACTTAGGATAACCCCCGGGTTCTGCCGGGTCTAAGTGTTGCACTTCGTTATTGAACTGGGGATGTTAAAAAAAAAGATAATAAAAAGACTGTTGATAAACCTAAAAATGTTAAGAAAATCTTGCTCAAAAATTTATCAAACTTCTTTATCGCAATTATCAAAGCAACAAAATATGGAACATATGCAGCATACGCAAAGATGTTATGTAAGTTCATAGCAAACCAATACCCTTAAATTGATTCATGAATTCCTCTCCATCCATGACGATTTTCGAGAATCACGCACCGCAGCGTGCTTCAGGGGTCCGTTTTGAGGTAGTTCGCAAATTGTTGTGTTTATAAATCCCATGAATCCCATGCATCCGTGGCTAGGTTTATTTTGGACAGGTGTGATATTGGGTATGTTCGAATACCTCATGCCGCCGCCTTTATCGCGATAGGTTCTAGCCGCGGGACCAGCAGGTGGATGACCAGAAGCGCCGCCAGGTAGGCCGATCCGGCCAGGAAGAATACCGGCACGTAGCTTCCCGTCCACTGCAAGAGGTGGCCCACGGCGGTGGCGATGAGCATGCCGCCGATTGCGCCGGCCATTCCGCCGAACCCGACGGCCGAACCGACCGCCCCCTTGGGGAACATGTCCGAAACCAGGGTGTAGAGGTTGCAGGACCATCCCTGGTGGGCGGCCACCGCCAGGCCGATGAGCGCGACGGCGGCCCAAAGCGAGGACGCGTACCCGGCTAGCGTCACCGGCACCACGCAGAAGGCGCAGGCCAGCATGGCGGTCTTGCGACCCCGGTTGACCGGCCACCCGCGCTTGATCAGGAACGACGAGAGCCAGCCGCCCGCGACGCTTCCCGCGTCAGCCAGCAGGTAGATGACGATGAGGGGCGGCCCCATCTTCGACAGGGTGATCCCGTGCTTTTCGTTGAGGAATTTGGGCAGCCAGAAAAGGAAGAACCACCAGACGGGGTCCGTGATGAACTTGCCCAGGGCGAAAGCCCAGGCTTGGCGCAGGCCCAGGAGCTTAAGCCAGGGCAGGGACGCCTCCTTTTCCCCGGGGTCGCTCCGGATCACGGCGAGTTCCTCCGGGGTCACCCTGGGGTGGGACTCCGGGGGGCGGTAGATCCCCCACCAGGCCGCGACCCAAATTAAATCGAGGGAGCCGGTCAGGAGGAAAGCCCAGGGCCAGCCCCAGTATAGGGCGATGAGGGGGACAAAAGCCGGGGCCACCAACGCCCCGACGTTGCTCCCGGCGTTGAAAATGCCGGCGGCGAGCGCCCTTTCGCGCTTGGGGAACCACTCGGCCACCGTCTTGACGCAGGCGGGAAAGTTGGCCGATTCGCCTAAACCCAGCCCGAAACGGGCCAAGCCGAAGCCCAAGGGGGTCCGAGCCAGTGCGTGGCTCATGGACGCGAGGCTCCAGAAGACGGCGGCTACCGCGAAACCCAGCCTCGTACCGACGGCGTCCAGCATCCGTCCGGCCAGGAGAAGACCCAGGGCGTAGGCGGCCTGGAAGGCCGTTACAATATTTCCGTAATCGACCTGGGACCAGCCCAGAGTGCGCTGCAGGTCGGGGGCCAGGATGCCCAAAACCTGCCGGTCGATGTAGTTGACGGTAGTGGCGAAAAAGAGGAGTGCGCAAATCACCCAGCGGTAGCGGCCGAAGAGCAGTCCCCTGCTCGGGGCGGTGAAGGGCGGGGATTTGGGCCTGGAGTCGTTCAATTGGGTTCGTCCTCTTCTAAGGCCGGGATATCAGCGGTTTGTTTGTCCAATCCCTCCGCCTCTTCTGGGAGGAAATGACTGGATTTAGAACTTTCAACAAAATTCCACACCTGTCCAAAATAATATCTAGCCACGGATGCATGGGATTCATGGGATTTAACAAACACAAATATTTAAAGCCTTTTTTTTCTTAGCCCAATCTAAATGCATCCCCTGAATCCGTGGCTAAGTACTTGGTTTTGCTTAACGCCTTTAAGACTTAAGAACACCTGATTTTATTTATCTTTGCTGAGCCTCTGCGTCTGCTATGTGGTAAAAAGAGGTTTTGCTAGTGTTTCTTAATTTTATTGGTTCACGCCGCTGGCCATAAATCCGCCGTCCACCGCCAGGATCTCCCCGTTCACGTAGCTGGCCGCGTCCGAGGCCAGGAACACCGCCGCGCCAGCCAGTTCCTCGACACGGCCAAAACGGTGGAGGGGGATGCGGACCAGGAACTCTTTCCCGCGCGGTGTGCCGTTCAGGAGCTTCTCGTTCAAAGAAGTGGGAAAGACGCCGGGGGCGATGGCGTTCACGTTGACGCCCTTGGGACCCCACTCCAGGGCCAGGGACTTGGTCAGGGCTCCCACCGCGGCCTTGCTGGCTCCGTAGGCCGCCACCTCAAAGAGGGCCAGGTGGGTAGCGATGGAGGCGATGTTGATGATGCGGCCCCAGCCGCGTTCCAGCATTCCCGGCGCGAAAACCCGGCAGGCGCGAAGCGTCCCGGTCAAGTTGGTCTCCAGGATGGCGTGCCAGTCCGCCTCGTCCATTTGAAGGGTGGGGACTCGCTGGGTCCGCCCCGCACTGTTCACCAGGATATCCACCCGGCCCCATTCGCCCAGGACCTTGTCCCGGAGCGCTTCCAGGCTTTTCAGGTCCGTGACGTCTGAAACGGCCCTCAGGGCGCGGCGGCCCCGGGATTCGATCTCGGCGGCCGTCTTCTCAACCGCATCCATGCGGCGCGAGGACGCCGTGATGTCGGCGCCCGCCTCGGCCAGGCCCAAGGCGATGGCCCGCCCGATTCCGGAGGTGCCCCCGATGACGACGGCGGTCTTTCCTTTCAGGTCCAAAGGCGCGAAACCCATATCAACTCCTCAGAAGGCAAAATAAACCTAGCCACGGATGCATGGGATTCATGGGATTTACTTAAAACTCAAAATTTAGAATTTAAAATTCATTCATGAAGTTTTCATGAATGTCTTGGCCTATCCGAGTGCATCCCCTGAATCCGTGGCAAAGGACTTGGTTTTGCTTAAAGCCTTTCAGTCTTAAGAATTCCTTATTTTATATATCTTTGTTCACGAGATTTTGTTTTATTTGGAAAATAACTCAAAATTTTATTTCTCAGCTGTTACCACGAGTGCATTGTTCCGTCGGCCTTGCGGTTCACCGGCAGGTAAGCGCGCTCGTAAGGGTGGCGGGCGGCCAGGGCCTCGTCGATCTCCACCCCCAGGCCGGGTTTCTCGCCCGGGTGCAGGTATCCGTCCTCGAAACGGTAGGCGTGGGGAAAGACCCGGTCGGTTTCCGCCGAATGGCGCATGTATTCCTGGATCCCGAAGTTGTGCACTGAAAGGTCGAAATGCAGCGCGGCCGCCATGGCGACCGGCGACAGGTCGGTGGCGCCGTGGCACCCGGTCCTGACGTGGTAAATCTCGGCCAGGGCCGCGATCTTCCGCAGGTGGGTGATCCCGCCGGCGTGCACCACCGTGGAGCGGATGTAGTCGATGAGCTGCTCCTGGATGAGCTGGCGGCAGTCGTAGATGGAGTTGAAAACCTCCCCCACCGCGAGGGGCGTGGTGGTGTGCCGGCGGATGATGCGGAAGCCCTCCTGCAGTTCGGCCGGGACAGGGTCCTCCAGCCAGAAGAGGCGGTAGGGTTCCAGGTCCTTCCCCAGCCGGGCGGCCTCGATGGGGGTCAGCCGGTGGTGGGCGTCGTGCAGCAAGTGCAAATCGTCGCCGTACTTTTTCCTCACCGCCTCAAACAAGCGCGGGACGGAAAGCATGTACTTTTGCGTGTCCCAAATGGTTTCCGGCGGCAGGCCCTTTTCGGCCGGTTCGTAGTGGTCCTTTCCGCGGCCCACGCCGTAGGTCATGGACAGGCCCGGCACTCCGGATTGGAGCCGCACCGCCTGGTAGCCGGCTTTCAAGTAATCGCCGACCGAGTCCAGGACTTCCTCCACCGTTTCCCCGCTAGCGTGCCCGTAGCAGAGAACCCCCTCGCGGGAGGCGCCCCCGAGGAGCTGGTAAAGGGGTTTCCCGGCCGACTTCCCCAGGATGTCCCAAAGCGCCATGTCCACCGCCGCGATGGCCGTCATGGTCACGGGCCCCAGGCGCCAATAAGCCCCTTTATATAGGTACTGCCAGGTGTCCTCGATGCGCCGGGCGTCCCGGCCGATCAGGCAGGGGATCACGTGCTCCGAAAGGTAGCTGGCCACGGCCAGTTCCCGTCCGTTGAGGGTGGCGTCCCCCAGGCCGTAGGACCCGTCCTCGGTCACCACCTTCAGGGTGACGAAATTACGGTCCGGACAGCAGACGATGACTTTGGCGCTTGTAATTTTCATGGGTTCCATTTCCAGGCGTTGGTGGGGCCGCGTCCCCGGGGATTTCTTGTGTTTCTTTATATAACACCGGATCAACCCCGTCAACAAAGGGCATGGTTATCGGTTTTTAGCGTTGAAATAACGCGCAGAGGTTCATAGTTCAAAGCCAGAAAAATAAGGGGTCAGATCACACGCACCGCAGCGTGCGATAGGGTACATATTACACTTTACGACAAAGATAGCATGTATGGGCCAGCAACCTACGTAGTAGCTTTGATCAATAGTAGCTGATCAAAATAACGCGGGTTGCTCCTGGTAAGGAGCCTATCCGCATACGGAGGGCTGACCCATGGGAAATAA
>CAWKAR010000027.1:0-321706 GCA_963847625.1 candidate division FCPU426 bacterium
TTCCCCCCGACCAGGCCACCTACCTGCGGATGGTGGAAAGCTGGGCGAAGGTGGAAGGCCTCCGGATTCCCACAGGGGAACTGCACGCTAAGGCCCTTTTCTGGGCCCGGCAGAACAATGGATCTTCGGGCCGCACCGCCCGGCAGTTCATCAACGATTTGAAGGGAAAATCCAAATGAACCGTCTAAAATCCTGGAATATCCGCACCGATTCATGAATTTTGAAAAAACCGTTCTTGAACAGGTATTATAGTTTCTTGTTTTTCCCGGCGACTTGCCGGCTCCAGGAAGGGGGTACCCATGACCGTTGACCTGTCGGTGTTCTATAAAGCTGCGCCTTACCGGAGCTTCCGCGATGAGGATTGGAACATCCTTGCCGAGGTCTTGAAGGAGACACGGGTTAAGTCCGGAACCGCCCTTTTCCGGGAGAACGATCCAGGTGAAGGCCTTTATCTGATCCGATCCGGCCGGATCCTCATTCGCCGTCGTTTCATCCCAGAGGGGGCGAAAGCCGCCCAGGAGCAGGTCCTGGCGATCCTGACCTCGGGGGAAATCTTGGGTGAGATGGCGCTGGTGGACGGCGCGCCCCGATCCGCTGACGCGATGGTGGAAGAGGATTCGATCCTATTCCATCTTTCCCAGGCCGATTACGTGAAGCTCCAACTGGACCATACGCGCACGGCCCTTCGCATCCAGGACCTGCTGGTCATCACTCTTTGTTCCCGCATCCGGGCCGCCGACCGCAATTTCGAAATCATCCGGTTTTTTTGCACATAATGTTCGTTTCGATTTTTGATTTAAATGGGTGGACTACCTCTTGATATTTAACACGAAACTTACCTCTTGGCCTTTAGCGGATCAACGATTCTGGTGCCTCTTCTCCATTTTTTTCTACTTCCCTTTTTCAATCCCGCTTCACGCCCAAACGGATCCTTCCCCGACGGTGAAACTTTCCCTGCCCTCCTTGTTGGTTTGCGGACAGCATGAAACCCTCTACCATGTGAAAAAATACAAGATCGACTGGGAATTTTCCGCTGAAGGAAAAATCCTTGATGTCCAGCCCCAACCCCTTTCCTGCCGTTTCCTGGTCGTAGGCGGCCCCCGGAAGGTTTTCCTGCTTCGAAAGGTGGACCGGGGATGCCGGATAGTTTGGGACTGGTCCAGGCTGGAAGGCGTTGATATTGCCTGCGCGGCCGCAGCGGACTGGGACCTGGAGGGATTGCCCACCCTTGTCCTGGCCGGAGACACGCGGAAGAACCGTCTCTTCCTGGCGGAGGCCAGGTCCTTCGGATCCAAGATGAGGTGGGAATATAAGCTTCCCGCCGCGCCCCGCTCCGTCCGGATCTGCCCCGACAGCGGAAATTTCCTGGTCACCCTTGCCGATTCCACGGTGGAAGAGGTTTATTTCCAGGAGGACAAGACGGTCTGGTCCCTCGGCAAAGAGGACGGCCTGGAGGACGCGCGGGACGCGGTCCGGGGGCCCGAAGGCTACACTTTCGTGGCCGACGCATCGGATGGATCGATCCTTTGCTTCAACCCGGGTAAAAAGCTTCTTTGGAGAAGCCACCTGCCTTTTACCCTCAGCAACGGAAGTCTCGACCGGATTTTCCTTTCCCTTTACAAGAAAAACGGCAGGCGCACGGTCATGGTCTCGGTTCACTTCGAGGGGGACGCGCCCGGCGCCAAGGATATGGTGTTTCTCCTGAACGCCGAATCGGGCAGACTCATGGCTTGGAGCGACCATCTGGAAAGGGGGGCCTTTCCACCCTTCATCAAGGTGGTTCCCGACACGCCTTCCTATTATAAGAAACAATGAAAACTTGCCCCCTTTTCGCCAACCTATCCATTTGGATTCTCGGGACCGCTTGTTTTTTTTCAACATCAGGTCCGGGCCGCGCTTCGGATAACAGGGATCTTTCCGCAAAACTCAGCCTGGAGGCGGGTATCCTGGAGCCGCCCGCGGAAGCCTCGGGCCTTTACCAGTTTTCAAGGCTGTTGTTGGAAAGCCATAACGACCTCCAGCCTTCGCTGGCTCTCGTGCTTTCGGGTGAATTGGGATGGCAATCCTCGAACGCGGCTTCGGCTCCTCCCTGGCTGGTTTATCCAACCCAGAATCTGTTAAACCTGGAGGCCGATAACCTTGCCACCTCCGGCGGGTTGGAAAACCTTTCGGCGCGCTTGAGCCGGGCCTACCTCCAATGGGTTTCCGGAAGGCTTCAAGTCAACGCGGGCCTCCAGAGTTTCGATTGGGGGACATCCAGCTTATACAGGCCGACGGATTATTTTTTTCCCCTCGCTCCCCTAGCTTGGGTGGCGGACCAACCCCTGGGAAGTGAGGGGGTGGAAGCCGATTGTTTCCTCTTCGATTTTCTCAGCGCGGAAGGGGCCGTACGATGGCTCCAGGGGGGTGAAAAGGAGTGGGTGGCCCGGCTGGTCAACAAGGGTATCGGCATCGGTGTGAGCCCCAGTTTCGCCCGGATGTCGGGACGGGACGGATTGGGAGTGGAATTATCCGGAACCTTTCCCGAGTTCCAGGCGAGGCTCGAAGCGGTGGATTGGTTCTATCACGGCGGTCCAGCCCTTTTGGAATGGGTGGCGGGGCTTTCCACGGTTCAAGACAAGACCCATTACACCCTGGAAGCCTTCCAGGACGGAACCGGAAGCGTTCTGGGCGGCTTCTCCAACAAATCCCGGAACGCCTTTTACCTTTTCGCCTCGGTGGGGAAGGACTTTTCCTCTAAATGGAAGGTTTCCGCGGCTCTGGTTAAATCCCCCGAAGGGGGACCTTTATTAATTTGGCCGAAGGCATCCTGGGTTTTCGCGGACTCCGAAGAATTGACCCTGCAGTGCCAGGTACCCTTATTGGTGGACCCGGGCCCTTTGGACCTTGCGACGACCCGTTTGGGTTTATCGGCCGCTTACCTGTATTAATATGAAAACCGCAGAAGGGCATTTCTTTCTTTGATTGGTGTACCTATTCACCTTATAATCCAAAACCTTGCTTTGACTCGAGGGGTTCATGGCGCGTAAATCTAAAACTCAACCTGTTTTCCCCCGGGAAGCGGTCTTCAAGGCGGCTTCGGCCGGGATCACCAAACCGATAGGGTTTCCGGAGAACATCGTCCTCATCGGCATGTTCGGGAGCGGCAAAAGCTCGGTCGGGAGAATACTGGCGGATAAGCTTCGTTACCATTTCCTGGATGTGGACCATCTCATCGAAATGAAATACCGAAAGCCGCTCAGCCGGATCCTGGATATCCTGGGCATGAAAAAATTTATGCGGGTGGAGGATGAAACCATCCGCGCCCTGCAAAACTACTGGCATTGTATCCTCGCGCCGAGCGGAAGCTCGGTCTACTACCCCCAGGGAATGAAACAGTTGAAAAAGCTGGGCCCCTGCGTTTACCTGGACGTTTCACTGGCCGAGATCATAAAGCGGCTGCCCGACTGGTCCAACCGGGGGGTTGTTTGCCGGGGGGGAAACACCCTTTCCGCGCTATACCACGAGCGGATTCCCCTTTACAGGAAGTACGCCGACTTCACGGTGGACGCATCGGGCCGGTCCTTCGAAAAGATCGCGCAAAAGGTCCTCAAGCAGCTGGGAGTGGAAGCCGTTCCCGTCAAGAAATAGTTCCCCCTTTCTCCGGGAGGAAACGCCCGGAAAAAAGTTTATCCGCTCTTGCGCCTTCCCCTGCTTGTATAATGGATGTCATCTTTAAAATTTGTTTCCGGGAGAATCCTCGTGAAGACGGCGGTCATCGGTTCTGGCAGCATGGGGACGGCATTGGCCCGCCTTTTGGCGGATAACGGCCATTCAGTGTCCTGCTGGGACCATATTCCCTCCGTGGTGGAAGACATCCGAAAGAACCACCAGAACACCAGATTTCTCCCGGGGGTTGACCTGCCCTCCGGCGTGACCGCGGACCTGCTCCTGAACCACGTGGTTAAAGAAGCGCAGTTGGTTTTCATCGCGGTTCCCTCCGCCTATTTCTCGCATGTGGTGAAGGAATTTTCGCCCTTTTCCCCGCCCCAAGCCGTCGTGGTGGGCACCTCCAAGGGTTTGGAGCCCTCCACCGGGAAACGTCTCAGCCAAGTCTATGCCCAAGCTGCGGTACACCCTCCCGACCAATACATGGTGCTCTCGGGCTCCTGCGTTGCCAACGAATTCGCCCGACAAAGACCCACGGCGGTGGTCGTAGCCGGGTCCAACCGGGCTCATTCGCAGAAGGTATCCGATGCCCTATCCAACTCCTACTTCCATGTGGAAATATCCGACGACCTGGTCGGCGTGGAGTTGGGGGGAGTCCTGAAGAACATATACGCCATCGGTTTCGGCTTTTTGGACGGTTTAAACCACGGTTCCCCGAACCTGAAATCGGCCTTCCTGATCAAGGCTTGGGCCGAGTTGAAGGGAATCGGAGTGAAATTGGGGGCCCAGGCTAAGACTCTCGATGGGTTGGCGGGTTTGGGAGACCTGGTCACTACGGGTTTTTCCCCGGACTCCCATAACCGCAAGTTTGGGCAGCTTCTGGCTTCGGGACTGGATTATGACAAAGTCATCGCGCAAATGGGGGGCGCGGCACCCGAAGGCGTCCGGACGCTTAACACGCTTCTGATGGTTTTGGGAAGCCAACTCGATACCCCCTTGGCAAGACTGATCCATACCAGCATCCAACAGCCAGCGGCCCGGGCCAAATTCGTGGAGGGGATCCTGCAGTTTTTTTAACGGAACCGTTTCCGGCCGTTGAAGCGGTCCGGGAAACGGAAAGGTGGAATGGCCGGTGTTAGATTTCGTTTCCCAATTTCCCGATTGGCACCATATTCTTTTCAAGGTCAAGGACGCGGACCTGTCCATCCGATTCTACAGCGAATACCTGGGAATGGGGGCGGTGCTGGACCAGAAGGATGGGGACGGCGCACGGTGGGTATGGCTGCGTTTTTCCGAGAACCCGAACGCGCCTTATTTCGTCCTCCTGGAGGATTCCCACCTGAAAATAGGCCCTGCTGTCACGAACAGCCTCCAACAGTTTTCTTTCAGGCTTCCGGACTTGAAGCCAGTGGAGGAAATCAGTTCCAAGGCCAAAAAGGACAAATGCCTCGTGGAAGCCGCCCGGTATGGAGGCCATCTCCGGGGCTATTTCTGCGTCATTTCAGACCCTGACGGCAACCTGTTGGAGTTCACTTACGTGCTTACCCCCAAAACCATCTCGCATTAAGAATTTCTTGCAAAACCCTCATCCGCAGTTGTGATAGCGATTAAGTTTTATGGAAAACTCTATAGCTGTTTCTTTTAGCGCCGGTTGTTGGACAGGATGCGCAGGATGGCCAGGAACAAATTCAGGAAATCCAGGTACAAGGAAAGGGCCGCGCTCACGTACTCGTCGGATTCATGGGTCCGCAGAATCCTGGAGGTATCGTAGAGGATAAAAAGGGAAAAGAGCACCGAGGTGATCCAGGCGAGGGCCAGGCTGGCCGCGTTCACTTGTGCCCCGAACATTTGCATGACCATGAGGACGACCCCGATTCCGATCACGGCCCAGATACCGGTCCAAACTATCCCGCTGAGGAAGGAGAAGTCTTTTTTAGTGATGAAAACGTAGGCGGTGAGCCCCAGGAAAATGCTTCCGGAAATAAGCCCGGCCTCATAAATCACACCATAAGACCCACCTGTCCTCAAGGCCGCGACCATCAGGCAGGGAGCGATGAAGACGCCGCTGACAAAAGTAAAACTCAAGAGGGCGAGTATGTTGATCCCCGGTGTTTTCCGGACGGCCATGCACAGGAAAAAGACCCCGAAATAAAGGATCAAACCAATGAAAAAGTGGGATAAAACCGCGGCCGCGAAGCCGGGATTGGCCAAGGTGAGGAAAGCCCCCCCGATAGCCACTCCCAGTCCCAGGAGAAAAAGGGAATAGACTTTTTGCAGGAAATCCAAACGTGTTTCAACATCCTCGCTAACGACGCTGGTTGGGATGGGTTGTTCTTGGGTGAAGAGGGCCATGTTCTTTACTCCTTTAGATCGTCATGAACATTTATATTGGGCACTGGAACCGTAAATGTCAATGTCTTAGGGGTGAACCACGGCTAAAATGCGGTTCCGGGCTGGTACTCCGACAGGCGGAAAACCAACGCAGGAGTTCCGAACCCACCGGAGCCCTTTTATGCTGGATACAGCCGTCACCAAGCGCGGGGCACCCATGCCCCTATGGTAAGATAAGGCGTTTTTCAAGTTCTTGAAGGAGACCCTTTTGTTCTCCCAAATACCTTACCGCAAAAATTTCTGGGTTTTTTCTCCGTCCGAACTTTTAACTTCCATCCTCTTCATGAACCTATTTATTCTGGCCCTGGGCGCTTTTTTCGCGGACCGCCCGGGAGCGAACGTCGCGCTTGTTTCGGCTTGCGTCAATAGTCTTGTCTGGGTGGCCTGGATCTACTTTGTTTCGGTGCGCCGCCCCCCGCCGTTCGGACTCCTGGGCCTGATGCGGGGGCTGGGGCCCTGGCTGGGCCTGGTGTTGTGCTACACCCTGATGAAGCCCCTCGTCCCCGTTCTTCACCCCCAACTTTTTGACGCGGACCTCCACAGTTTGGACCTGCGCCTGCTGGGGAAAGGGCCCTCGCCTTTCCAGCAGAGCCTGGCGGGCAGGCCGGAATTAGTCGACTTGTTCAGCCTGTTTTACCTGGGGCTTTACGCCTGGCTCATCGGATTACTGGTTTACCATAGTTATCTGCGGCGCGCGCTTTACCAAAGGTTCATGCTCGGGCTCATCCTGGTCTATTCCGGCGGATTCCTGGGCTACCTGCTCTATCCCGCCGTCGGACCCCGCTTCGCCTATCCCCAGGAATGGGCCGGACTCGAAGGGGGAACCCTTTATTGGCTTACCCAGTCCTTGGTCAACGGCTTTGGAGCGCGGTTTGACGTTTTTCCGAGCCTTCACGGCGCCCTCTCGGGATACCTGCTCGCCTGGCAATTCCAACACGACCGGAGGTCCGTGGCGTGGGGTATTCCCCTGACGGCTGGGATCTGGCTGTCCACCCTTTTTCTCGGGTACCACTATTTACCCGACCTTGTCAGCGGGGGGCTCCTGGCTGCTTTCAGCGCCTGGGCCGCGCCGCGGTTAGAGGTCCTGGCGGGGGCTTTCCGCCGTTCCCTGCGGCCGCCCCGGGTCTGGCTTTTAAACCTGACCGAAGGCCATGGGGATTATTTCGGTAAACTGGCCGGCCGCCTCAGCGACCTGATTCTGCTCGGAGGGGAGACTTCCCCGGGGTTCGTCTGCGGGGAGGTTCCGAAAAACCGGGCCCTGGAACCCCTGCGTCAGGCCCTCGGGGACCTGGATGAAGGCCCCTTTTGGGTCAGGCCTTCCGACACTTCGGGCTCCAAACGCAGGACCCTGGTGGGCTTGAAACCCCTGAACGTCGAGCAAGTGTTCAAGGAAGTGTTCAACCCTTCGGCAGGGCATTATTTCATCGTTCAAAAAGCCCTCAAAGTTTCGGCGGTCGGCGTTTGCCGGGCTTTTCCGCCGAAAGGGGTGGAGTTGTCGGATGTGGAAGTCCGGGTGACCTCCCTCCCCCAAGGGAACGTTTTGGAATTAAACCTGGCCCCCAATCGGAGTTTATTCCGGGGGCTCCTGGATAATCCCTGGCATTACTTTCCCAGGTCCTTTCCTTTGAGGGGTTTCGAGCTCTTTGAGGCCGTGAAATTGACGCGGCGCTTGGCCAAGCGGTGGAATCAACCCACTGAAGTGGAATGGGTGCTGTCGGAGGGGAAAGTTTTCGTCCTGGACGGGCGGCCGGTCAAGGAAGACCCTGTGGAAGAAAAATTTGATGCCCCTTCCGGCAACGACTTACAGGAAAACTTGCGGCTATGAAAAAGTGAAAAAACGGGTGGGGGATGATATGATCTAACCCCTATACTCGTTTCTTTAAGGCAGGATTGGTGATGGAATTAAAAAAAACCCTCTCGCTAGCCGGGGCTGTGGCGACCATGGCTGTCATAGGCTGCGTGTCCATAGACCAGAATGTCCAAGTGACGCCGCCCTCGGCGGTGGAACAGTATGGCCGCAGTCCCATCGACCAATGTACTCCCCATACCGTTCCCCATCACCTTATTATGGCCACCGCCGGGATTGGGGTATCGCTGGTCCAACTGGGGGGCGGCTATGTCCCGGACCAAACAACTTTCGACTTTTTTTGGGGGCAAATCTCCCCCCAATTGGATCAAAGCCAGGTGATCTCCTCCAACCTCAAGCCGGTCATCGACTGGAATGTCGAGGGCGCTTACTTCGTGGTGGTTCCCATGTCCGATTCCTGCACCAAGGCCAAGCCCTATGGGGATGGAATCACCAGCGATTGTTACACCATTTCGATACCCATTTACCTTTACGAGGAGGATGACTGCCAGAAGCAACCCGTGAACACAAACGTGGTGTTGCTGTACATTTATCCCAAGAACCCGAATAACTTGCCGACCAACCTCCAATGGATCCACCCCACGCCCACTCCTACTCTCACCCCCACCTCGACCCCCCTGCCGGCCCCCACTCCCCCCCCTAAAAGCGGGAATGAGTGAGGGCCATTCACCGGTTCCCAGGGAACCCCCGGGTTTTGAGGGCCATCATGGTGGCTCTTTTGGTTGGGATGGGAGCTTTCTCCCGGGCCTGGGCCAAGAATGAGGCGGTCACGGTGCCGGTGATCCTCACGGATTATTATGCGTGGGCCTACACAGAGGCGGTTGAGGACAAGTCCACTCTTTACGCTTGTTCCACGGGCGGGGTGGACGCTTTGGGCTGGATTTTCCTTGCGGTCAAACCCGATTACACCGGTCTTTTTCTCGTGAACCTGGCCGGGGGGGCCAAGACGGTTTACCCGGTCGCGGTTCTCCTCACGAATTCGGATGCCGGGGCCCGGGATAGGGCCTGGATCGCCTTGGGAACACACGCGGCCACCATCATCACCCTGGAATTCTTAGGAAGGCCCGCCATCAGCCTCCAAGCCATGGGACCGGGAAGGAACGACTTGGGTTTGCAGTTAGCCTGCCGGTTTTAACCGCGTTGGACCCTGCGGGCCGGGCATCCGATCACACGCCCGGTAATTGACGGGCCAGCTGCAGGTATTCCTCCACGCCCTGCAGGATCTTCCGGACGTCCTCATCGGTGACCCGCCTCACCACCTTCCCCGGCAGGCCCAACACGAGGGACCGGGGCGGGATGACTTTTCCTTCCGGGACCACGGTCCCCGCCCCGATGACGCATTCATCCCCGACTTGGGCTCCCGTGAGGATGGTGGAATGGATACCCACCAGGCACCGGTTCCCGACACTGCAGGCGTGAACGCAGGCCTGATGGCCCACGACGCAATCCGCCCCTAAAAGGGTGGGGAAGCCCCGGTCGGTATGGAAAACACAACCGTCCTGGAGGTTGGTCCGGGCGCCTATCCGGATGAGGTTCAAGTCCCCCCTGAGGACGGCCGAGGGCCAGACGCTGACTTCGTCGCCCAGTTCCACTTGTCCGATGACAGCCGCCAAATCGTGGATATGGACGTTTTTACCGAACCGGGGTTGATGCTCAAGGTAAGTTTGGATCATGTTGAATTCTGATTTTTGGTTTTAGAAAATCGAATGACAGTATAAATGAAAACACGTTTTAAAGGTTCTCCAATACTTCCTTGACATGGCCCTTGACGCTCACGGGGGACCAGATCTTTTTCACCTTGCCGTTCTTATCGATCAGGAGGGTCGTGCGGACGATGCCCATGAACCCGCGGCCCATGAACTTCTTTTTCCGCCAGACGCCGTATTCCCTCAAAACCTTTTTCCCCTCGTCGGACAGGAGAGCGAAGGGAAGCTTGTATTTTTCCTTGAAAGCCGAGTGTTTTTTCACCGGGTCGGCGCTTACGCCCAGTACCACCGCTCCCTTTTTTTCCACGGCATTCCAGTTGTCCCGGAAGTCGCAGGCCTCCTGGGTGCAGCCGGGCGTCATGTCCTTGGGATAGAAATAAAGAACGATCTCTTTTCCCTTGAAATCCTCCAGCGATACTTTAGAGCCCTCCTCATTCTCCAACACGAAGGGAGGGGCTTTTTGGCCCTTCTTGAGCATGGGACACCTCGATGATTTGGAATGGAAACCGGGCCATCATTAAGAAGCCTGGAAACAAAAACAAGTCCTCAGCAGGCTTATGGTGGGAATATTGAAGTTTTATTACAGATGTTTAATTTTTGACATTATAAGGACATATATGACCAAATGTTAATTCATTACCTTTATCGTTTATATAATAGTTTCCAAAAAGAAACCTTATTTTATTGGTTTTTTGGATTGTCGTATTAATTATTTATTAACGTTTAAGGTACAAGAGGTATACTTCTATTAATAAATTTTGGTCTACAATTCACCGCTTCAACAATGCCTCAAACGTAAGGCCAAAATAAAAGGAGAGATATTATGAATTTCTATTTTTCGCTTTTTCAGCTCATTGAAACCGTGGAGTCCCTCGGCCGCAATGTCCAGCATTTGGCGAGCCGGGCCCTCCGAATCAGTCCCCGGGACGCGCGCGCGAACCGCGAGCTCCTGGAAAAATGCGAGATGAAGTTGAACGAGGTAAGGGTGTTGCTAAACAACAAGACCCACATCCGGAAGATTGTCCTCCGAAAAGCCGCGTTTCTTTTCCAGATTTTGGAGGTTTTCTACCGCCGGGTGTTGCATCTTTCCGCCGCGACCTCCAGCATCGGGCCGGACGATGAACTATCCATCAAAGCCGTTTGGCAGCTTCTCTCGCTGGCCCAGAAGCACTACCAGATCGTGGCTCACACCCTTTTCGATCTCACGGGCATTCCCGTGACCCTGGCCCTGGACGCCTCCAAGGAATACAGCGTCCGGGATTTCTCCTCCGCCCTCCAGGAGGAGGCCGCCTGCCAGCAGGAATCCCTCAAGCTTTTGGAAAAGGCCATCGAGGTATTCGGGGAGGAACAGGAATTGGCCGGTAAGCTCGTCTTGATGCGCAAAGAAATCCTTGAGATTAAAAAGCGCATGAAGCGCTTCACGCCTGTCCCCGCCACGGAAAAAGTCGAGGCGGTCATGGCGCCTGTTTCCGCGGCCATTTCCTCGAGCTCGAAAAACTAAAAGGTGAGGACAAATAGAATCCGCGGGAAGAAGCCGGCTGAATGAGTCCCCGGCGTTTCCGGCCCCCTGCCCTTTACATGAAGGCGCCCTTCCTGCGCGAGGTCCTGGATGGGATGCCGGATTCGGTGAAGATCATCGATGACCAGTTCCGAATCGTCTTCGCCAACAATACCGCCCGCAGCAAGATCCACCAGGACCTGAACGATGTTCGCGGAAGGCCCTGCCACCAAGTGATTAACGGTTTCAAGGACCGGTGCTTTTTCTGCAATACGAAGAAGGTTTTTGAGACCGGGGAGCCCCAGGTGGGGTATTGCACTTTATCCTCCAACGGAAGTTTGCGGGATTTCCAAGTTTCCGTTTTTCCCATGAAGGGCGACGGGCAAAGGGTCGAGTACGCGGTGGAGATCGTTAAGGATATCACCACCCTTTCCAAGGGCGCTCCCTTGCCCCGCGGCGCGGGGAACATCCTCAGCCGTGACAGGACCTTCGGTTGGGTCTTCGAACAGATGGCCCAATGCGCATTGGACGACGGGCCAGTCCTCGTCCAGGGCGAAAAGGGCACCGGCAAGAAATCCTTTGCGCAGGCCCTTCACCAAAGAAGCGCCCGTTCCCCCGGCCCCTTCCGGATTTTTCATTGCGAGAATCCCGCCGGCAGCGGGGACAGCGGAGGCCTGTTCGGTGAAAATGGCGAGTGGCATAAGGCGGCGGGAGGAACCCTTTACCTGGACAGCCTCGACCTTTTGGGGAAAAGGGAGCAGGAGATCCTGGCCGAAAAACTTTCCCGTCCGGCCGGTCCTGGCGCGCCCCGGGTTGTGGCGGGAACGAGGGTGGACCTCCAGCACTTGGCCCGGGAAAAGGCCGTCCTACCGGGTCTCTACGACCGTTTCGCCTCCCATATTCTTCGACTCCCCGCCTTGAGGGACAGGCGACAGGATCTCCCCTTTCTGGCTCAGCACTTTATTGAAACCTACAAGGTCGTTACGGGTTCACCGGCGGAAAAGCTGGGACCGGATGCCCTTTGCCAATTGTTATCTTATTCCTGGCCCGGCAATCTCCGGGAACTGGAAACCACGATCGAACGGGCCTGCCTGATGGCAACCGGACCCAAAATCGAGAAATTGGACCTGCCCATTTGCGCGCCCCAGGCCGAAAAACTGGATGAACAATTGAGTCTCACCGAAAAGGCGTTCCTGGTGGACGCCCTGACCAAATCGCAGGGGCGTTTGGGGAAGGCCGCCCAAGGCTCGGGATTGAGCTTGAAGACCTTCCAACGGAAGATGACTAAACATGGTTTGAAGGCGGGCGATTTCAAGCATCTGCCGGGGGCCGTTTCGTAAACACCCTGCCGCCGCTCTTTCTTGACGCCATCCCGCCCGGGTTTTAAACTGCCAACACCTTATTTTTTTCCGATCCATTAAAACCTTAAAGGAGCTCTTGTGACTTACACTTACCAAAACGTGAAGCCACCGCAGGGGGAGAAGATCGGCATCAAAAACGGCGTCCTGGAGGTCCCGGACCACCCGGTGATCCCGTTTATCGAGGGGGACGGGACGGGACCGGATATCTGGCGGGCGTCGGTTCGGGTGTTCGACGCGGCTGTGCAAAAGGCCTATGGCGGGAAAAAGAAAATTTCCTGGTTCGAGGTTTTTGCGGGCCAGACGGCCTTCGACAAATTCCAAAACTGGCTTCCCGACGACACGGTGGAAGCCTTCCGGGAATACCTGGTGGGCATCAAGGGTCCCCTGACGACGCCTGTGGGGAAAGGCATCCGTTCCCTGAACGTTTCCCTCCGGCAGACGCTGGACCTTTACGTTTGCCTGCGTCCAATCCGGTATTTCCAAGGCGTTCCCTCGCCCGTGAAGCACCCCGAAAAGGTGGACATGGTCATTTTCCGGGAGAACACCGAGGACATCTACGCCGGCATCGAGTGGCAGGCCGAAACTCCCGAGGCCAAAAAAGTCATCGAATTCCTCCAAAAGCAGATGGGCGTCAAAAAAATCCGTTTTCCCCAGACTTCGGCTATCGGCATCAAGCCCGTCTCCCGGGAAGGCACGGAGCGGCTGGTGCGCGCCGCCGTGGAATTCGCCATCAAGCATAAGCGGAAAAGCGTGACCTTCGTGCACAAGGGGAACATCATGAAATTCACCGAGGGCGCCTTCCGGGACTGGGGCTACGCCCTGGTTAAAAGCGAGTTTAAGGGAAGGGCCGTGAGCTGGGAAGATTGTGGCGGCAAGCCGCCCGCGGACCAGGTGCTGGTCAAGGACGCCATCGCCGACATCACCCTCCAGCAGGTTCTAACCCGGCCGGAAGATTTCGACGTCATCGCGACCTTGAACTTGAATGGGGACTTCCTTTCGGATGCCCTGGCGGCGCAGGTGGGAGGCATCGGCATCGCCCCGGGAGGAAACATCAACTATGTCACGGGACACGCCCTATTCGAGGCCACCCATGGAACGGCGCCCAAGTATGCCAACCTGGACAAGGTGAATCCCGGGTCGCTGATTCTCTCGGGCGTCATGATGCTGGAGCATCTGGGTTGGCAGGATGCGGCGAACCTGATCGTCAAGTCGTTGGGAAAAACCATAGAGCACCGGATAGTGACCTACGATTTCGCCAGGCTCATGGAGGGAGCGAAGGAAGTCAAGTGCTCCGAGTTCGGCTCGGCCCTGATCCGGAACATGGTTTAGAATAGGGCGTCTACATTATTTAAAACTTACTATTAATTATTAACGGAGTTTTTCTATTACCCCAAAACGGAAAATCAATAAGTCTGTTTCTTCCCACCCGAAAAGGCGGAAAGCCGTTTTGAAATCACTTCTCAAACCCCTGGCCGAGAAATCCCAGACGTTGCCGGTTCTTCCAAAACCGCCCCTTCCTCTTTGGACCAAAACCCTCATGGTAATAACCCTGTGTTTGGGTTTGTTTTTTTGGTGGGAGCACCATACCGATACCGCGATGCTTTTTATCAGCATGGCTGTTTTTATTTTTCTCACCGGCCGGATGAGTTTTCAGACCCCCTTTTACCCCCTGACTTTTATCGGGTTGGGATGGGCCCTTTTTACTATTTCAGTCGGGCACTACCATAACTTCAATTACGCTTTTTCCTGGCTTCCGAATCTGCTGATTGGCCCACCGGGACTTTATTTCGCGGTGGGGATGGGTTTGATGGTGGCGTTTTGGCGGTTTTTGCCTTTGGCCCACGATGAATACGACATCTCCAAAGCTTGGGCCCGGATTTGGTTCTGGGCGATCTTTGCCGTGGCAGCCTTCATGCGGTTGCGCCGGATTCATGATCCCATGGGTGGTTATTGGGATGACAACTCAATATGCATCATGGATCCCCGGGATATTTTGGAATTTCATGACCGTTACATGTTCGTACCCACCGGGAACCGGGAACCCTTTTTCTCCTATTATCTAGCGGCGCTGTGGTCCTTTATGCCGAATGCCTCCATCATTTTTATCCACCGGTTGGGAAGCGCCATCATCGACCTGACGGGAGTATGGCTTTTCTACCTGCTGGGGAAGGAAATCGGCGGACGGAGGGCGGGTCTCGTGGCGGCCGGCCTCGCCGCAGTCAGCAAGCCCATGATCATTTGTGATCTACTCGGATATACCCAGGTTACCGTCCCCATGGCGGTAGCTTTGACCCTGCTCATGACGATGCGCTTGTTCAAAAAACCCGATTGGAACCATTTCATCAAATGGGGCCTGGCGCTGGGTTTCATGCCCTACAATTACACCGCCGTTCGGCCTTGGCTCCCCTACATAGCGGGGGTGGTGTTGTGCTGGATCTGGTTTTATAAACAGAAAGAGGGAAAAGGGAAGTGGGATTTCCTGCTGGGCTGGGGGACTCTTTTGACGTGGGTGTTCGCGTTCCTGCTTCGGAACAATTTCCTGCCGATGAAAAACGGTTTGATCGTTTTTTTAAACCACGGATGGGTTGGCTTGGCCGCCGTGGTCATTCTGTGGTATTTTTTTAAGCGCTCCTTGTCGGAAGCGATGATGATGAACCGCACAACCCTCTTACCCCGTTTTTTCCTCGGGATTTTCCTGGCCGCGGTTCTGGCTTATCCCCTGGCATCCAGCCCCCTTTTGGCTGAACGCACCTCCGCCCTTTCCATTTTTCATAACCAGACCGATTTAACCGTTAACTACACCTTTGACGCTGTCCGGACTTTTTTCGACAAAATTTGGGTCACCCTTCAAACCATTTTTGCTGAAGGAAAGGACCTTTCTGGAGACGCCATCTTTGATTTTCATTTCATCCCGATTTTCATCCTTGGACTGGTTTCCCTTTTAGCCAGGCCGAACTGGATGAAAATATTCTTGTTGGTTTGTTTTTTTGCGGGAATTTCACCCCATGTCCTTTCAATCGATCCCCATGTTGGCAAGTTGGTTGGTATTGTAGTTCCCCTATCGGTTTTATCGGGATTGGGCGTTCGACAAATTTGCTCGGTTCTTCGAGCCACCCGCGAAGGCCGTTCCAGCTTCATGTTTATCTTCCTTCTTATAGCTTATTTTGGGTGGGCTATCTGCGGAACCTACGATAAAGTTTGGAAACAGTGGTTCAGTCTCGAGAGCACGGACAGGGCTGTCTCACACCAGGTGGCTAAATATGCCCCCCAAGACCGTGTTTATATCGCCCTTTATCCCTATTTCGTGTCACCCCTCACCCAGACAGTATTGGACCAGGGACTGGATTTCCACTCGTTGGCGGCCGAGAACCCCATCCCTTTAAAAACCGGTGAAGCACCGAAAGACGTGGTCGTAATCATGTCCGCTGGCGACGCAAAAACCAAGGCTCTCATCGAAGGCCAGTTCAAGAATGTTTCCTGGGAGGACATCCGCCGGGGTGGTTATCAGGATATTTTGCTGGTGGGCCGCCGGGCGGTCATCCCGGCCGCTGAAATTTCCGAAAAACCCGGCAAGCTATTTTATTTCCAGGGGGTTCCCGCGGCCAATTGGACAAGGGATTATTTCATGGGAAGGGCCATCCTGGGTTATGGCATGATCGAAAGGGAAGAAAGTGTTCCGAGTCCCTACGATCCGGTACCCCCCGAAATGGGTGCAAGACTCGTGCATTTGAAGGGCAGTTTCAACCTGCCGGCGGACGCCAGGGTCACTTTAAAGGTCGCGGCCAGCAACCATGTGAAACTGCAAATTGACGGCAGGGAGATCCTGTACCTGAAACCCTATCAAGAAACTCTTTCAGGAGAAAAAAGAGTGGATTTGCCGGCGGGAGACCATAGGGTCGTTTATGACACATACCTGCAAGGCCCAAGGGAAATCCCGGAAATTTCTATGTGGATAGATGGAAAACAGGTTGGACTGATGGGAGGACCTGCGCAAAATTCCACTTTCGCGGGAGGACACTAAAAGGCACCAGGATAAATAACAATTATGTTATGGGCCACCCTCTATTCGAGGCCATCCATGAATCGCTTTTTTCTTGTGACCAATCAACTTTATCCAGTATTCTTAAAAAATCATGAAACGAAGAAAAAAATCAAACGGCCTTTTGAGCGGGATATCCCTAACCCGTTTTAAAGACATCGTATTTGTAGGCTTTATCCTGGAATGGATTAATCAAGAAATAGGAAATAAAAATGGCATCCGCTGGGTTCTCCTGGGTTCCGGAATCCTGCTCGCTTGCGTTGGAATTGGTTTCCTTTCGGGAGATGCCCCGAATTGGCTGTTTGGATTGCCTTCCCAAGCCCTCGCGTTTTGGGCCCTTTGGAACGCGTTTCCGATCCAGTCAAGATCTCTCCCGGAAACGGTCCCAAAAACAACCCCCCTGCGGAAAAACGAAACAAAGTGGCTTTGGCTGGTTTTGGCGGTCATAACATCTTGGGTATTTGCTTACTACTGCTTTTCGCGGGTGTGGTGGATTGCGGGTATAGTTACAAGCGTAGGCCTTCTCGGGGCGCTTATTCTTTGCGCGGGCCGTTGGAAAAACCCTCCGCCCGTTCGGGAATATTTTTCCGACAATACAGCCATAATCATATTAATGATCTTGACGGTTCTTCTTCGTTTTCCTTTCCTAAATCAATTTTTTGCCGGATTGCAAAACGATGAGGCTCATAACTTTTTGGATACTCTCGATGTCCTCAGGGGGATCATAAAATCTCCATTTGGATCCAGTTTTGATTTAGCAAATTTAACCCGTTTTTTAATAGCGCCCTTTGTTTATATTTTCGGGGCCAATTTTACCGCCGCGAAGGGGGCGACGACTTTGACCTCCACCCTTTGTATTTATTTTTTTTACCGGTGGTGCCGGCTTTATTTCGGGGTGGGAGCCTCATTGTTGGCCTCCAGCTTTTTTTCCTTTTGTTGGTGGGATCTTTTCTTCAGCCGATCACTTCTTGAGAATATTTTTACAAATTGCTTTGAAGTCCTGGCCTTTTTTTTCCTGTCGAAGGCGGTCAGGGAAGGGGGGAAGTGGAATTTTGCCTGGTCGGGAATATGCCTGGCAATTTCTGTTCTAACCTATACTTCGGGGCGATTGGTCCCCGTAATAGCGGTATTCGTGATCATAGTGTATTGGCTTCTAGGGAAAAGAAAGTTCCCAAAGTTTTTTGTGAAGGAAATAGTATTTTTATCGATTTTCTTTTTATGGATGATCGGGCCCTATCTCGTTTTTATCTATCATAAACCGGATGAATTATACGGGCGTGCCGCCCGATTAAATATTATTGAGCTCGTGATGCAAAAACATGCCTATCTCATGCCGTTAGAAAGGGTCCTATCCACTTTTTATACTTTTCTTTTCCCCAACAATCCGGCGGTGGATTTGCGTTTCGGACTTACTTCCGTTCCGTGCCTGGATCCTTTTTTGGGTTTGTTCTTCCTGCTTGGGGTGGTTTTAGCCGTTTATTTCCTGCGCCAATGGAGGAATTTATTGGCCTTGACGGGCATCCTATTTGGACTCATGGCCAATGCGTTTATCAGCGGATCAACCGAGATTGACCTGTTTAGTTTCCATGCCGGGCGGTGTTTTTTTATATTTCCTTTTTTATGTTTCCTGATGGCCCAAGGGATGGATTGGGGGATCAGGCTTGTTTCAAGTTTGCCGAAAAAGCTGAAAATTTCCTGCAATCTGGCATTGGTTTTGTTGGCGGTATGCTCCGCTTACACGAATATCGACACCTATTTTTTTAAATTCAGGAATACACTCGCCAATTATTTCCCCCTGGCTTTTAACCATCTCGCGGTTGTGGAGTTGTTCAAAAATTATTATTTGAAAGATCATGTCGTAGTGGAAGGGATCAACAACCATGGCACCTTTTCCAGTGGAGCTTTCGACCTCATTGATCGTGCACTAACTTTACATAACGCTCCTGTCAACTTTGATGGCCCCACCTATGGTTGCTATGACTTCCTTGGAAGAGATCCCGCCAAGTATGGCATACCGGTCAACCTGGGATGGCCATTGCCATTGCCGATCCGGGCCCAGGTTACCAAGAGCGTGGTTATCTTTTTTCCGTTTTGGGAAGCGGTGTATTACGAACCTGAAAAGGGAAAAGTCCGGCAGTTTTACCCCAACGCGGTATGGGAAACGCATAAGAACCAATATGGGGAAGGGTTTGTCATGACGGCTGAAATAAAGATAGAGGATATCCAAAACCTCCAAAAAGGCATGAAGCTGGATCCGCCCCTTTATTGATCAGTTTCCGCGGGCTCTTTTGGAACAAGCATGAAACTTTATTCTTGTGGCAACGCCTCTTTATCCAGTATTCTTGAAAAATCATGAAGCGAAGAAAAAAATCAAACGGCACTTGGGACGGGAAATCCTGGAGCCGTTTTAAAAATATCGTATTTATTGATTTTATTCTGGATTTGGTTAATGAAGAAATAAAAAATAAAAATGGAATCCGATGGATTTTCCTTTTCGCCGGAATCCTGTTCTCCTGCGTTGGAATTGGATTCCTTTCGGGGGATGCCCCGAATTGGCTGTTTGGATTGCCTTTCCAAGCCATTGCATTTTGGGCGCTTTGGAACGCGTTTCCGATCCAGCCAAGAACCCTCCCGCAAACGGCCCCAAAAACAACCCCCCTTCGAAAAAACGAAGCAAAATGGCTTTGGCTGATTTTGGCGGTCATGGCGTCTTGGATATTTGCTTATTACTGTTTTTCGCGGGTGTGGTGGATGGCGGGTGCAGTTACAAGCATAGTCCTCCTCGGTGCGCTTATTCTTTTCGCGGGCCGTTGGAGAAACCCTCCGCCCGCCCGGAAGTTGTTTTCCGATAATACGGCCCTGGTTCTATTGATGATCCTGACAATTCTTCTCCGTTTTCCCTTTCTCAATCATTTCTTCGCGGGTTTGCAGGACGATGAGGCCCACAACTTCATGAACACGCTTGATGTTCTCAAGGGAATCATTAAAACCCCATTTGGCTCCAACTGGGCATTGGCTTATTTCCCCCGTTTTTTACTAGCGCCCTTCGCATATGTTTTCGGGACTAACTTGGCCGTCATGAAGGGAGCGACAGCCTTGATTTCCGCCGTCCCAGTCTATTTTTTTTACCGGTGGTGCCGGCTTTATTTCGGGGTCGGGGCCTCGCTGCTGGCCTCCAGTTTTTTCTCCTTTTGTTGGTGGGATCTTTTCTTCAGCCTTTCACTGTTCCAGCATATTTTCACGGTTTGCTTTGAAGTTTTGGCCTTTTATTTCCTGGCCAAGGGGATCCAAAAAGGGGGGAAGTGGAATTTTGCCTTTTCTGGAATATGCCTGGCAACGTCGGTTCTGACTTATTATTCAGGGCGGTTGGTTCCCATCATGGCGGTCATCGTGATCATCGCTTATTGGTTGATGGAAAGAAACGGATTTCCTAAGTTCTTGGGACGGAATCTTTCATTTTTAACGGTTTTCTTTTTATGGATGATCGGGCCATACCTCGTTTTTATTTTCCATAAACCGGATGAATTATACGGGCGTGCCGTCCAGATAAATACTTTGCAGCTCGTGGCGCAAAATCAAGCCTATCTCATGCCCTTGGAAAGGATCCTGACCGGTTTTTACACTTTTCTTTTCCCCAACAATCCGGCGGTGGATTTGCGTTTCGGCCTCACTTCCGTCCCGTGCCTGGATCCTTTTTTAGGTTTGTTCTTCCTGCTTGGCGTGGTTTTGGCCGTTTATTCCCTGCGCCAATGGCGGAATTTACTGGCCTTGACGGGCATCCTCATCGGGCTCGCGGCCAATGCGATCACCAGCGATTCAACAGACATTGGACCGTTTGGTTTCCATGCCGGGCGGTGTTTTTTTATTTTCCCTTTTTTATGTTTCCTGATGGCCCAAGGATTGGATTGGGGGATCAGGCTTGTTTCAAGTTTGCCGAAAAAGCTGAAGATTTCTTGCAATCTGGCATTGGTTTTGTTGGCGGTTGGTTCCGCTTACACGAATATCGACACCTATTTTTTCAAATTCAGGAATAGTCCCTCCAATTTTTTTCCCTTGGCTTTCAACCACCTTTCTGTTGTGGAATTGTTCGAAAGTTATGTCTCGAAGGATCATGTCGTGGTGGAGGGGATCAACAACAATGGCAGTTATTCCAGCGGAGCATTCGATCAAATCGAACGAGTCCTGACCATGCATAACGCTCCGGTCAACTTTGAGGGTTTCACTTATGGTTGTTATGACCTCCTCGGGAGAGACCCGGCTGCGCATGGCATACCGGTTAACCTGGGATGGCCTTTGCCGCTGCCGATCCGGGCCCAGGTCTCCAAGGGCGTGGTCATCTTTTTCCCCTTTTGGGAAGAGAAGTTTTTCGAGCCGGAAAAGGAAAAAGTCTTGCAGTTTTACCCCAACGCGGTATGGGAAACGCATAAGAACAAAAATGGGGAAGCCCTCGTCATGACGGCTGAAATAAAGATGGAGGATATCCAAAACCTCCAAAAAGGCATGAAGCTGGACCCGCCCCTTTATTGAATATTCTCTGCGGGTTCTTTTGGCATATTCATGTAACTTTTTTCTTGTGGCAACGCATCTTTATCCCCTATTCTTGAAAAAATCATGAAACGAAGAAAAAAATCAAACGGCCTATTGGGTGGGATATCCCTAACCCGGTTTAAAGACATCGTATTTGTAGGCTTTATCCTGGAATGGATTAATCAAGAAATAGGAAATAAAAAAGGAATCCGCTGGGTTCTCCTGGGTTCCGGAATCCTGCTCTCTTGCGTTGGAATTGGATTTCTTTCGGGGGATGCCCCGAATTGGCTGTTTGGATTGCCTTTCCAAGCCATTGCATTTTGGGCGCTTTGGAACGCGTTTCCGATCCAGCCAAGAACCCTCCCGCAAACGGCTCCCCAAATAACTCCCCTTCGAAAAAACGAAACCAAATGGCTTTGGCTGGTTTTGGCGGTCATTGCGTCTTGGGTATTTGCTTACTACTGCTTTTCACGGGTGTGGTGGATGGCGGGTACAGTTACGAGTGTAGCCCTTCTCGGGACGGTTATTCTTTGCGCGGGCCGTTGGAGAAACCCTCCGCCCGCCCGGAAGTTATTTTCCGATAATACGGCCCTGGTTCTATTGATGATCCTGACAGTTCTTCTCCGTTTTCCCTTTCTCAACCATTTCTTCGCGGGTTTGCAAAACGATGAGGCCTATAACTTTTTAGGCGCGTTCAATATTCTCAACGGAAACGTGAAAACTCCATTTGAAAACTCCGGTAATTACGCTTATTTGCCCACGATTTTTATGGCGTTTTTCGTATACCTATTCGGGGCCAAGTTGGCCGTCGCGAAGGGTGTCTCGGCCTTGATCTCCGTCATTCCCATTTATTTTTTTTACCGGTGGTGCCGGCTTTATTTCGGGGTGGGGGCCTCGCTGCTGGCCTCCAGCTTTTTTTCCTTTTGCTGGTGGGATCTTTTTTTCAGTTTTTCAATTCACCAGAATATTTTCACAGCTTGTTTTGAAGTCGCGGCTTTTTATTTCCTGTCAAAAGCGGTCCGGGATGGGGAAAAATGGAATTTTGCCTGGTCGGGAATATTCATGGCCATGTCCATCCTGACATATTACACGGGGCGGTTGGTTCCCATCATGGCGGTCATCGTGATCATTTTTTATTGGTGGCTGGGAAAAAGCAGATTTCCAAAATTCTTTGGGTGGAAAATCTCGTTTTTATCGGTTTTCTTTTTATGGATGATTGGTCCATACCTCGTTTTTATCTACCATAAACCGGAAGAATTATACGGGCGCGCCGCCGAATTGTATGACATGCCGATCGTGATGCAGAAACAAGCCTATCTCATGCCCTTGGAAAGGATCCTGACCGGTTTTTATACCTTCCTTTTTCCCAACAACCCGAGAGTGGATTTGGGATTCGGGCTCAGTTCCGTTCCGTGCCTGGATCCTTTTTTGGGGTTGTTCTTCCTGTTTGGCGTGGTTTTGGCCGTTTATTCCCTGCGCCAATGGAGGAATTTACTGGCCTTGACGGGCATCCTCATCGGGCTTGCGGCCAATGCGATCGCCAGCGGTTCAACCGAGACGGGGCCTTTTGGTTTTCATTCCGGGCGGTGTTTTTTTATTTTTCCATTTTTATGTTTCCTGATGGCCCAAGGATTGGATTGGGGGATCAGGCTTGTTTCAAGTTTGCCGAAAAAGCTGAAGATTTCCTGCAATATGGCATTGGTTTTATTGGCGGTATGCTCCGCTTACACGAATATCAATACCTACTTTTTTAAATTCAAGGATAGTTCCGCTAATTATTTTACTCTCGGTTTTGGGCACATTGCGGTCGTGGATTTGTTTAAAAGTTATATTTCGAAGGATCATGTCGTGGCGGAGGGGATCAACAACAATGGCAGTTTCTCCAGCGGCGCTTTTGACCTCATCGACCGGGTCCTGACCATGCATAACGTACCGGTAAAATTTGACGGTCCCACCTATGGTTGTTATGACCTCCTGGGGAGCGACCCGGCCGCACATGGCATACCGGTCAACCTGGGATGGCCATTGCCATTGCCGATCCGGGCCCAGGTCTCCAAAGGCGTGGTTATCTTTTTCCCCTTTTGGGAAGAGAAGTTATTCGAGCCGGAAAAGGGAAAAGTCCGGCAGTTTTACCCAAACGCGGTATGGGAAACGCATAAGAACCAAAGCGGGGAAGCCCTCGTCATGACGGCTGAAATAAAGATGGAGGATATCCAAAACCTTCAAAAAGGCATGAAGCTGGACCCGCCCCTTTATTGAACGTTTTTTTTAGGTTTTTTTAACTGCTGCCTAATTTCCATTTTACTTTGAACTATTCCCCGGGACGGGAATAGGTTTTTGGCTGAAGGTTTGGAAATACTTGAGGCACTGGTCCTGCCACTGCCGGGCGTCCCGGACCTGCTGGCGCAGTTTGCGGGATACGGTTTTGAATCTCTCCCCATCCACCCTGCCTTGAAGCTTTTTCCTAAAGGACTCAAAACTCTCCGCCTTTTTCACCACCCTTTGGTAACACCCGCATAGCGCCCCCAAAGGGTATTTTCCGGCTTCAAGAGCCCCGCTTCCGGAAAAGAGCCGATTTTTCAATGGTTTTTACAGGGTTTTTCAATGAAAGATTATTCATTTTTTTTGCAATAAATCCCGGGTTAGCCGTCTAGAGGTTAGAAAACCGGAAAACATGATGGGAGACGCCTGAAAATACGCCTTATTTGAAGAAAGTCCAAAGTATAATGCTCGGAAGTTTTATCTGAACGCAGTATGGAAAGATCAACAAAAACAATTTGAGGAAGCACTCGTCATGACGGCTGGAATCAAGCGGGAGGAAATCCAGAGCCTCCCAAAAGCCGTGAAGCCGGATTCGCCCCTTTATAAAGTCTCGAATTAAGGAATTTTTATTGCTATGCCGACCAAGAGAGTATCTAAAAAATCTTCTTCCTCCCACCCGAAAAGGCGGAAAAGCCATCCGGCTCCAACCCCGTTAACTCCGGCCGTGGAATCCCCGGTACCGCCGGTTCCTCAGCAGCCTTCCCTGCCTGTTTGGACCAAAACCTTCGCCATCATCGCCTTGTGTTTGGGGCTGGGCTTTGCGTTGGGACACCACACCGATACCGCGATGCTTTTCATCAGCATGGCTATTTTTATTTTTCTTTCCAGGAACGCGAGTTTCCGGACCTCCGTCTACCCCCTGGCCCTGATCGGACTGGGTTGGGCCTTATTTACCGTTTCTGCCGGGCAAGACTGCGGTTTCGTCTACGCTTTCCCAAAGTTGCCAAGCTTTCTGTGTGCCTATCCGGCGTTTTATTTCGCGGTGGGGATGGGGTTGATGGTGGCGTTTTGGCGGTTTTTGCCTCCATTCCGGGCGGAAGACGATGTCCCCAAGGTTTGGGCCAGGATTATATTCTGGGTGATCTTGGGCATGGCCGCTTTCATAAGGATGCAACGCATCAACGAGACCACGGGTTCCTATTGGGATGAAACTGTCAACTGCATCACCCAGCCCTGGGGCATTTTTGAATTTCATGACCGCTACCTGATCGCGTCATGGGGGAGCCGGGAACCGTTCTACAACTATTTCCTCGCGGTGTTATGCGCGCTCTTTCAGAACGCCCATTTGATTTTCATCCAGCGGCTCGGATGCGCGCTCATTGATTTGTTGGGGATTTGGTTTCTCTACCTGCTGGGGAAGGAAATCGGAGGCCGGTGGACGGGGCTCGTGGCGGCAGGCCTGGCCTCCGTCAACAAGCCCATGGTTGTCGAAGCCATCCTGGGATATCCGATGGTGACCCTTTCCATGGCGGTGTCCCTGATTCTTCTCATGACGGTGCGATTATTCAAGAAACCCGACTGGAGGCATTTCCTCCAATGGGGCCTGGTTCTGGGTTTCATGCCCTACAATTACACGGCAACGCGGCCCTGGCTGCCCTATATCGCGGGGTTGGTTTTGTGCTGGATCTGGTTTTATAAACAGAAAGAGGGAAAAGGGAAGTTGGATTTCCTGCTGGGCTGGGGGACGCTGGGGGCAGGGATTTTCGTGTTCCTGCAGTGGAACCATTTCCTGCCGGTGACGAACCCCCTGGTGGTTTTCCTGGCCCATAGATGGGTGGGATTGGCCGTGGTGGCGATCCTCTGGTTTTTATTCATCAGTTCCCGGCTGGAGGCGGTCAAGAACAACGGCGCAAGCCTCCTGCCGCGGTATTTTCTCGGGGTCTTCCTGGCCGCCGCGCTGGCCTATCCCCTGTCTTTCGACCCGTACCTGAATGCGCATATCGCGAATCTTTCCATTTTCAATAACCAGACCCAATCGACGGCCAACCACGCGCTTGAAGCCGCCTTGATATTTTTCAACAAGGTTTGGATCAGCCTTCAAACCATCTTCTCGGGAAGGTTGGGCAATGGGGGGGAGACATACTTGTTCAACGGCGCTTTTTTCGATTTTCATTTCATCCCGGTATTCATCCTGGGGCTGGTCTCCCTCCTGGTACAGCCGAACTGGATGAAAGGGTTCCTGTTGCTTTGCTTTTTCCTGGGGATCTTGCCCCACGTGCTGACGAGGGATCCCAATATGGGAAAGCTCATGGGTATCTTGGCGCCCCTGTCGGTTTTGGCGGGGTTGGGCGTCCGCCAGGCTTATTCGGCCTTCCGGTCCATTCGAGGCGGCCATTCCGGAATCTTGTTTGTTCTGCTTCTCACGGCTTATTTCGGGTGGGCATTCAGCGGAACCTACCATGAAGTTTGGAAAAAATATTTCGATATACAAAGCAGGGAGGTGACGATTTCCCTGCAAGTGGCGAAATACACCCCCCAAGACCGCGTCTATGTCTCCCTTTTATCCTCATACATTTCAGCGAAGGTGCAAGCAGTCCTGGACCAGGGCCTGGAATACTACTCCTTGGGGGACCAGAATCCCATTCCGGTGAAAACCGGGGATATTCCGAAGGACGTGGTGGTGATCATGTCCGTCCTCAATGCGAAAACCAAGGACCTGATCGACAGCCAGTTCAGAAACGTTTCCTGGGAGGACCTTTCCGAGAAAGGTTTTCCTGGTTTACGGCAGGAACGCCGCGCGATTATCCCGGCCGCGGAAATACCCAAGGAACCAGGCAAGCTTTTCTATTTCCAGAGGGTTCCCGATACCAATTGGACGAGGGACTATTTCATAGGGCGTGTGGTCCTGGGTGACGGCATGATCGAAAGGGAGGAAAGCGTCCCAAGCCCCTACGATCCGGTGCCGCCCGAGATGGGCGGAAGGGTGGTACGCTTGAAGGGCAGTTTCAACCTGCCGGCGGACGCCCAGGTCACTTTCGGGGCCAAAACCGACAACCACGTGAAACTGCAAGTGGACGGCAAGCTGGTCCTCTACCTGAGACCTTACCAGGAGTTCCTATCCGGGAATAAAAAGGTGGACCTGAAGGCGGGCAACCACGCGGTCGTATACGACACCTATCTCCAGGGTCCAAGGGAGATCCCAAAAATATTTATGTGGGTGGATGGAAGGCAGGTCGTACTAATGGGCGATCCGGCGCAAAATCCAGTCGCTCCGGAAGGACATTGAAGCGCCGTTATTGACCGGGATTAGGCTTTTGACTGAAGGTTTGGAAATACTTGAGGCACTGCCACCTGAAAAAACGTCTTATTTGAAGGAAGTCCAAAGTATAATGCTCGGAAGTTTTATCTGAACGCAGTATGGAAAGATCAAAAGAACCAATTTGGGAAAGCACTCGTCAGAACGGCTGGAATCAAGCGGGAGGAAACCCAGAGTCTCCCAAAAGCCGTGAAGCCGGATCCGCCCTTTATTAAAGCCTCGAATTAAGGAATTTAAATATTTTTAAATATTAAGGAGGTTTTTTGCCATGCCGGCCAAGCGAGTATCTAAAAAATCTTCTTCTTCCCACCCGAAAAGGCGGAAAAGCCATCCGGCTCCAACCCCGTTAACTCCGGCCGTGGAATCCCCGGTACCGCCGGTTCCTCAGCAGCCTCCCCTGCCTGTTTGGACCAAAACCTTCGCCATCATCGCCTTGTGTTTGGGGTTGTATTTTGGGTGGGGACCCCACACCGATACCGCGATGCTTTTCATCAGCATGGCTTTTTTTATTTTTCTTTCCAGAAGAATGACTTTTTCAACCCCGGTCTACCCATTGGCCCTGATCGGACTGGGCTGGGCCTTATTTACCGTTACAGCCGGGCAAGACTGCGGTTTCGTCTACGCTTTCCCAAAGTTGCCGAACTTTCTGTGCGCCCATCCGGCGTTTTATTTCGCGGCGGGGATGGGGTTGATGGTGGCGTTTTGGCGGTTTTTGCCTCCATTCCGGGCGGAAGACGAGGTCCCCAAGGTTTGGGCCAGGATTATATTCTGGGTGATTCTGGGGGTGGCCGCTTTCATGAGGATGCACCGCATCAACGAGACTACAGGTTCCTATTGGGATGAAACTGTCTCCTGCATCACTCAGCCCCGGGGTATTTTTGAATTTCATGACCGCTACCTGATCGCGCCAAGCGGGGGGCGGGAACCGTTCTTCACCTATTTCCTCGCGGTGTTATGCGCGCTCATGCAGAACACCCATTTGATTTTCATCCATCGGTTCGGATGCGCGCTCATTGATTTGTTGGGGATTTGGTTTCTCTACCTGCTGGGGAAGGAAATCGGAGGCCGGTGGACGGGGCTCGTGGCGGCGGGCCTGGCCTCCATCACCAAGCCCATGGTTGTCGAAACCCTCCTGGGATATCCGATGGTGACCCTTTCCATGGCGGTATCCCTGATTCTTCTCATGACGGTGCGATTATTCAAGAAACCCGACTGGAGGCATTTCCTCCAATGGGGCCTGGTTCTGGGTTTCATGCCCTACAATTACACGGCGGTCAGGCCCTGGCTCCCATACATAGCGGCGGTGGTGTTGTGCTGGATCTGGTTTCATAAGCAGAAAGAGGGGAAGGGGAAGGGGGATTTCCTGCTGGGCTGGGGGACGCTGGGGGCAGGGGTTTTTGTGTTCCTGAAATGGAACCATTTCCTGCCGATGACGAACCCCCTGGTGGTTTTTCTGGCCCATAGATGGGTGGGATTGGCCGTGGTGGCGATCCTCTGGCTTATATTCATCAGCTCCCGGCTGAAGGCGGTCCAGCACAACGGCACAAGCCTCCTGCCGCGGTATTTTCTCGGGGTCTTCCTGGCCGCCGGGTTGTGTTATCCCCTGGCTTTCGACCCGTATCTGTATGCTCATATCACGGATCTTTCCATTTTCAATAACCTGTCTCATTCGAACGCCAACTGCGTCCTGGAAGCCGGCCGGGTCTTTTTCAATAAGGTTTGGATCAGCTTTCAAACCGTCTTCTCGGGAAGGATGGGCGATTGTGGGGAGACATACTTGTTCAACGGCGCTTTCTTCGATTTTCATTTCATCCCGGTATTCATCCTGGGGCTGGTCTCCCTCCTGGTACAGCCGAACTGGATGAAAGGGTTCCTGTTGCTTTGCTTTTTCGTGGCGATCTCGCCCCACGTGCTGACGAGAGATCCCAATATGGGCAAGCTCATGGGTGTCGTGGCACCCCTCTCGGTTTTGGCGGGGTTGGGCGTCCGCCAGGCCTATTCGGCCTTCCGGTCCATCCGGGGCGGCCATTCCGGAATCTTGTTTGTCCTGCTTCTTACGGCTTATTTCGGATGGGCATTCAGCGGAACCTACCATGAAGTTTGGACAAAATATTTCGATTTACAAAACATGGAGGTGACGACTTCCCTGCTGGTGGCGAAATACACCCCCCAAGACCGCGTCTATGTCGCCCTTTATCCCTCTTTCATTTCGGCGAATACACAAGCAGTCCTGAACCAGGGCCTGGAATACTACTCCTTGGGGGACCAGAATCCCATTCCGGTGAAAACCGGGGATATTCCGAAGGACGTGATGGTGATTATGTCCGTCTACGACGCGAAAACCAAGGGCCTGATCGACAGCCAGTTCAAGAACGTTTCCTGGGAGGACATTCCCGTGAAAAATTATTCGGTTTTACGGTTGGAACGCCGCGCGATTATCCCGGCTGCGGAGATACCCAAGGAACCAGGCAAGCTTTTCTATTTCCAGAGGGTTCCCGATACCAATTGGACGAGGGACTATTTCATAGGGCGTGAAATCCTGGGTGACGGCATGATCGGAAGAGAGGAAAGCGTCCCAAGCCCCTACGACCCGGTGCCGCCCGAGATGGGTGGAAGGATCGTGCATTTGAAAGGCAGTTTCAACCTGCCGGCGGACGCCCAGGTCACTTTCGGGATCAAAACCGACAAGCTCGTGAAACTGCAAGTGGACGGCAAGCGGGTTTTCTACCTGAAACCCTACCAGGAGTTCCTTTCCGGGAAGAAAAAGGTGGACCTGAAGGCGGGCAACCACGCGGTCGTTTACGACACCTATCTCCCGGGTCCAAGGGAGATCCCGGAAATATTAATGTGGGTGGATGGAAGGCCGGCCGGACTGATGGGCGATCCGGCGCAAAATCCAATCGCCCCGGCAGGACATTGAAGCGCTGTTATTGACCGGGAATAGGCTTTTGACTGAAGGTTTGGAAATACTTGAGGCACTGGTTCCGCCACTGTCGGGCGTCCCGGACCTGCTGGCGCAGTTTGCCGGACACGATTTGGAACCTTTCCCCATCCACCCTGCCCTGGAGCCTGCTCCGGGCGGTTTCGAGGCTCTTAGCCTTTCAGGCCCCTCTAAGGAATTTTTATTGCTATGCCGACCAAGAGAGTATCTAAAAAATCTTCTTCCCACCCGAAAAGGCGGAAAAGCCATCCGGCTCAAATCCAGTTAACCCCGGCCGTGGAATCCCCGGTACCTCCGGTTCCTCAGCAGCCTTCCCTGCCTGTTTGGACCAAAACCTTCGCCATCATCGCCTTGTGTTTGGGGCTGGGTTTTGCGTTGGGACACCACGCCGATACCGCGATGCTTTTCATCAGCATGGCTATATTTATTTTTCTTTCCAGGAACGCGAGTTTCCGGACCCCCTTCTACCCCCTGGCCCTGATCGGACTGGGTTGGGCCTTATTTACCGTTTCTGCCGGGCAAGACCGCGGCTTCGTCTACTCTTTCCCAAAGTTGCCGAACTTTCTGTATGCCCATCCGGCGTTTTATTTCGCGGTAGGGATGGGGTTGATGGTGGCGTTTTGGCGGTTTTTGCCGCCATTCCGGGCGGAAGACGATGCGCCCAAGGTTTGGGCCAGGATTTGCTTCTGGGTGATTCTGGGGGTGGCCGCTTTCATGAGGATGCACCGCATCAACGACGCCATCGGTTCCTATTGGTATGAAACTGTCTCCTGCATCACCCAGCCCTGGGGTATTTTTGAATTTCATGACCGCTACCTGATCGCGTCACATGGGAGCCGGGAACCGTTCTTCAACTATTTCATCGCGGTGTTATGCGCGCTCATGCAGAATACCCATTTAATTTTCATCCATCGGCTCGGATGCGCGCTCATTGATTTGTTGGGGATTTGGCTTCTCTACCTGCTGGGGAAGGAGATCGGAGGCCGGTGGACGGGGCTCGTGGCGGCAGGCCTGGCCTCCGTCACCAAGCCCATGGTTGTCGAAACCCTCCTGGGATATCCGATGGTGACCCTTTCCATGGCGGTGTCCCTGATTCTTCTCATGACGGTGCGATTGTTCAAGAAACCCGACTTGAGGCATTTCCTCCAATGGGGCCTGGTTCTGGGTTTCATGCCCTACAATTACACGGCGGTCAGGCCCTGGCTCCCATACATAGCGGCGGTGGTGTTGTGCTGGATCTGGTTTCATAAGCAGAAAGGGGGAAAGGGGAAGTGGGATTTCCTGCTGGGCTGGGGGACGCTGGGGGCAGGGGTTTTCGTGTTCCTGCAGTGGAACCATTTCCTGCCGATGGAGAACGGCTTCATTTCTTTCTTAAACCACGGATGGGCGGGATTGGCCGTGGTGGCGATCCTTTGGCTTATATTCATCAGATCCTGGCTGAAGGCGGTCCAGCACAACGGCACAAGCCTCCTGCGGCGGTATTTTCTCGGGGTTTTCCTGGCCGCCGCGCTGGCCTATCCCCTGGCTTCCAGCCCGGAACTGACGGGGCATATCACGGAACTTTCCATTTTCAAGGGCCTGTCTCATTCGAACGCCAACTGCATCCTGGAAGCCGGCCGGATCTTTTTCAACAAGGTTTGGATCAGCCTTCAAACCGTCTTCTCGGGAAGGATGGGAGGCGAGGGGGATGCGTACCTGTTCAACGGCGCTTTCTTCGATTTTCATTTCATCCCAGTATTCATCCTGGGGCTGGTCTCCCTCCTGGTACAGCCGAACTGGATGAAAGGGTTCCTGTTGCTTTGCTTTTTCGTGGGGATCTCGCCCCATGTCCTATCTACTGATTACAACATGGGCAAGCTCATGGGTATCGTGGCGCCCCTCTCGGTTTTGGCGGGGTTGGGCGTCCGCCAGGCCTATTCGGCCTTCCGGTCCATCCGGGGCGGCCATTCCGGAATCTTGTTTGTCCTGCTTCTCACGGCTTATTTCGGATGGGCATTCAGCGGAACCTACCATGAAGTTTGGAAAAAATATTTCGATATGCAAAATCTGGAGGTCACAACCTCCCTGCAGGTGGCGAAATACGCCCCCCAAGACCGCGTCTATATCGCCTCTTTTTCCTATTTCGTGACGGGGAAAACACAAGCAGTCCTGGACCAGGGCCTGGACTACTACTTCTTGGGGGACCAGAATCCCATTCCGGTGAAAACCGGGGATATTCCGAGGGACGTGATGGTGTTCATGCCCGTCTACGACGCGAAAACCAAGGACCTGATCGACAGCCAGTTCGGAAACGTTTCCTGGGAGGACATTCCCCAGAAAGGTTTTCCTGGTTTACGGCAGGAACGCCGCGCGATTATCCCGGCCGCGGAGATACCCAAGGAACCAGGCAAGCTTTTTTATTTCCAGCGGGTTCCCGATACCAATTGGACGAGGGACTATTTCATGGGGCGTGAAATCCTGGGTGACGGCATGATCGAAAGGGAGGAAAGCGTCCCAAGCCCCTACGACCCGGTGCCTCCCGAGATGGGCGCAAGGGTGGTGCGCTTGAAGGGCAGTTTCAACCTGCCGGCGGACGCCCAGGTCACTTTCGGGGCCAATACCACCAACCACGTGAAGCTGCAAGTGGACGGCAAGGAGATCCTGTACCTGAGGCCCTACCAATACCTGAAGTTCCTATCCGGGGAGAAAAAGGTGGACCTGAAGGCAGGAAACCATTCGGTCGTTTATGACACTTATCTGAAAGGCCCAATGGAAATCCCGAAAATATTAATGTGGGTGGATGGAAGGCCGGCCGGGCTGATGGGCGCTCCGGCGCAAAATCCAATCGCCCCGTAAGGGCATTGAAGCGCCGTTATTGACCGGGAATAGGTTTTTGACTGAAGGTTTGGAAATACTTGAGGCACTGGTCCCGCCACTGCCGGGCGTCCCGGACCTGCTGGCGCAGTTTACCGGACACGGCTTGGAACCTTTCCCCATCCACCCTGCCCTGGAGCGCTTGCCAACCGTTTTCCAGGTTTTGAGTTTCCTCGACCCCCTTTTGGTAACACCCGCACAACTCCTCCCAAAGCGTATTCCCCGATTTCATCCGGTGCCCCCAAGGCACGTGGTGGAACCAGAGAAGGTATTTCTCCGGGCAGGTTTTGAGGGAATTGAACTTCTCCGGCAAGGGGACGTGGTACTGGGCGACGGCGCCGCTTCCTTTAAGGGTGCGGTCGAAACCCAAACCCTTTTGGTCGGCGTGGACGAAATAAGTGGAGGACCAATCCTCGTGCTGGGGATCGAAAGTCCAGGGCATGGGCGCGTAGTGGATATGGGGGTCGGTCATTCCGTTCAGGCCCAGGGGGGAGTCGTAGTCCACGAATGATTCCCGGGAAGCCATCATGATGGAAACGATTGGATCCACTGTTTGGGATCCATTTCCCCAAGTCAATCCCGCCCAGTCCCGGGCGATGGCCTCGGCGCTCAAACCCGGGTTCCAGGCCAGCCTTCCGAAGGCGTACCAGTTGGCCTGGGCGAAGGGGTGGCCGCACCAGTTCCGGTCATCGCCAGTATTGGCCACACCCGCGATAGCACTGTCTTTATGGTTGTTGAACTTGCCTTCTACGACTTTTTTAACCGTTGAGCCGGGGCCCTGAGCGTAAGTTTCCGCGTCCAGGAATTCCTTCCAGAGAGGGGCCAGGTAAACCAGGTGGGTGGATTGCCCCAGGTATTCCTGGGTGACTTGCAATTCTGCGGCCAGGGGAGTCTTGGGCATGGCGCCGAACAGGGGATGAAAGGGCTCGCGGGGCTGGAAATCCAAGGGACCGTATTTGACCTGGAGGAAAACATTGGGGAGAAATTTGCCGTCCAGCGGTGTGAACTCCTGGAAGGCGCGCTTGATCCGGTCATGGTCCACTTGGGGGGAATAGACGAAGGCCCTCCACATCACGACGCCCCCGTGGGGCGCCAGGGCTTTGGCCAGCAGGTTCGCCCCCTGCGCGTGGGTGCGGCTGTAATCGTTGGGCCCGGGCTGGCCCTCGCTGTTGGCCTTGACCAGGAAACCCCCGAAATCCGGAATCAATCCATAAATCTCACCGGCTTTTTTTGCCCACCACTTTTGCACCGAGGGATCGAGGGGATCGGCGGTGGGGAGGTCCCCCAACGCCTTAGGGGTTCCAAAGTTGGCCGAGAGATAGACCCGGATGCCGTAAGGACGCAAGGTATCTGCCAGTGCCGCGGTTTTCTTGAGATATTCGGCTTTTAGCATCATGGGATTGGCGTTGACGTTGTTCAGGACCGCGCCGTTCAACCCGATGGAAGCGCAAGCCCGGGCGTAATCCCTCACGCGCGGGTTGACCTGGCCCGGCAAGTCGTTCCAACGCCAAAGGGATTTTCCCGCGTAGCCCCTTTCAATGGTCCCGTCCAGGTTGTCCCAGTGGTCCAACAACCGGCGCTTCAGGCGGGGTTTTTCAGCGATATCCAGTTTTTCAACGGGCTGGCCGGTGCCTATAAGCCGGAGAAGGTGGAAGGCGCCGTAGAGACAGCCCAAGGGGCTTTGGGAAGCGACGAGGGTAAAGTGGCGGCCTTCCGCTTGGCAGGAACGGATCAGGTAACCTTCTTTTCCCAACTTCGGCAGACTTCGCGCCTCTTTCATGCGGGCAACCAAAGGGGAAGATTCGGGGGTGCCGACCAATAAGGAACCGTCCTGGATTTTCTTTAGGAAAGGGATATTTTTTCCCAGGAAACCCTTGAGGCCCTGTTGCAGTTCTTCCTGAAGGATTTTTTCGGTAGACGTCGTTCCTTCCACCACGATGGAGGAAAACGCATGTCGGAAGGAATCCAGCAGCCTGGAATTTGCCACCTTGTCGTAACGAAGCCAAAGCCGGTAACCGTCTTCGGCATGAAGGCCGGAAGGAATTCCGATGAAACACCCTATAAGAATAGGGAGCCGCCAGCGTCTTCGAATTGCGGCAACTTGAGTATTTTTGATGGTGATCCTCCAACAGGAATCGAGTGATGAATGGAACTGATTTTATCACCATATCCGGCCGGTTTTTTAAATGAGTTCATCGAGGTTTATTCAAAATCGGGGACGGATTCTTCTTGAAAATCAACCGAGGTTGCCTTTTATTAGTGCCTTTCCCTGTCTAAGAAAGGAAAGTTCCGTTGAAACCCAAACACATCATCCTATTCGACCTCGACGGCACGCTCACCTGGGGCGTGTCCACCACCCGGTTTCTCTTCCGGAAAATGGGCCAGGAGCCCTTTTTCAAGGAGTTGGAATCCGACTGGCTCCGGGAGCAAACCGACCATTTGACCCTGGCCCGGAAGGTCACCGCCCGGATGAAGGGTTGGAAAATGAAGGACATCGAAAAGGCGTTGCGCGCCATTCCCAAGATGAGGGGGATCGGGTCAACGGTGCGCGCCTTGAAAAAAAAGGGATATTACACGGCCCTGTCGACCCTGGGCTACGAGTTCGCGGCCGAGTTTTTCCGGAGATGGTACGGCTTCGACGAGGTCCAGGGTACGACTTTGGAAATCCGCCGGGGAGTCATCACGGGAAGGGGAATGAGGATTTTCCGGGAGCATGAGAAGGCTCTTTTCCTCAAGGGCCTGGCCCGCCGGTATTCCATCCCCCTGTCCGAAACCGTGGCCCTCGGCGACAGCCGCTCGGACCGGGAGGTCTTCAAGGCGGCCGGGTTCCGGATCGCCGTGAATCACGACGGTTTTTTAAAAGGCAAGGCGGATAAGGTACTCAAGGGGCGGGATTTGGAAAGGATACTGCGATATTTATGAGGCTCAGGAAAAGCGGCGTTTTTATCATGATGCTGGGAAACCTTTTTTTCGGTTTTCTTCCGGTCCTGATCAAGTGGGGAAACGCGATGGGGTATTTATCAACCCAAACGACCTTTTTCAGGTTCGCTTTCGCTACCCTCGGCATCCTGGTTCTGGCGGCCGCGGGGGTGCAACCCCTCAAAGCAGTCAATACCCGGGCCCTGCTCTGGCGGGGCTTTTGCGGGGGCACGTCGGTTTTCCTTTATTTTTTCACGCTCCAATGGACCACCGCGGGTAAGGCCACGCTCTTTAACTACACCTATTCCATTTGGGCCAACGTCTTCACGGTAGTTTTCCTGAAGCGAAAGGCCCCCCGGGGATTGGGATACATGCTGGCCTTGGCGGGCCTGGGGGTATTCCTGGTCCTGGGGACGAGGTTCGAGAACTTGAACTGGGGAGACTTGACCGGAATTCTTTCCGGCGTCGTGGCGGGCGCGGCGGTGGCGGCCATGCGCGAAGCACGCCGCACCGACAACGTCCTGACGGTTTTCGGAAGTTTCACCTTTTTCGGTTTCCTGATTTCGGGTTTGTTCCTGGTTTTCGGGCCGTCCGGGGGGTTCAACCACTGGACCCCCTTGACGGCCAGCGGATGGGAAATCCTCCTGGCCATGGGCGCTTGCTCCATGGTGGCGCAACTTTTTTCCACGCAGGGCTACGGTTACACCAGCCTGGCCATGGGTACGCTTCTGTCACTCACCGTGCCGGTTTTTGCCTCCTTCTTTGGGTTGGTTTTTTTGAAGGAAGCCCTGACCCCCCATTTCATCCTGGGGACGGCCATGGTGCTGGCCGCCTGCGGGATTCTATCCCGGTTGGATTCAAACCCTAATTAAAAATATGCAATAACTATCTGAAAACTGTTTAATTCCTGGCCCATCCACTTTCCCGAAATTTAATGCTGGAATGCGATGCAATTAAACAAGAAAGATGACAGAATTTAAGTGAATGAATAAAAACCTATTCTTACGGGGAAATAAAACAGGGACGCGGCTCAGGCGTGTTTTTTCCCTGAAAGAAACCCTGATTTTTGATAACCTTTAAGGGATGAAGGTTTTTGGAAGGCGGGCCCCATGTCCATGAAAACGGGTTGGGTCGAGAAGAGGCTCCACGAGCGCGTCGTCGCCACCCTGAAAGTCGATTACCGGCTGGTGGACCCCAAGGAATCCAAGAAGATCCTGAATCATATCCATTACAGCCAAACCACGATGGACCGTATGCCGGAGCTGGCCAAGATGTCCTCCCTCTACCACGCCGTCACCCGGGACATTTCCGTGGGGGGGCTGGCGTTGGTCAGCGAACAACCCTTTGCCGAGGGTTTGCTGGTGGAGATCGGCCTGTACCTGCCGCAATACAAGAGCGTCCTGAAATTCCTGGCCAAGGTGGTCCACACCGATAAGTTCACTGAACTGGGCCGTAATATCTACCGGGCGGGGGTTCAGACCCTGGCCATCAACCAGGAGGATCTCAACCGGATTGAAACCTATTTATTCAAGTTGAAGCTGCAGTCGGGACCCCAGGAATCCGCCTGAGACGATGGCTGCCGCCGGATTTCCCAAAAAATCCGGCTTTTCTCCCCCCGTTTTTAACCGAATTCCTGCCCAGCTTTTCTCCTCTTCCGCTTTTCTGAAATAAAGCGCCACATTCCTTGGGCTCTTGACTTCCCAATGTTTTGGAAGATACTGCCCGGTGAAAGGCTTGAGCCCGATTGACCGCCGAGGAGGCCTTGTGGAACCCAGAACGGCCTGGATGGAAAAAAAACTCAAGGATAAGGTGATTGCCACCTTGAAGGTGGATTACAGTCTCGTGGACCCGAAGGATACCAAGAAGGTCCTCGGCCACTCCCATTACAAGGACACCACCATGGAACGCATGGCGGAACTTTCCCGGAAATCCTCCCTCTGGCACGCCGCGGCCCGTGACATTTCCACGGGGGGCCTTTCCCTCCTGGCCTACGCGGACATCTCCGTTGGAACCTTTGTGGAAGTCGGCCTGCACCTTCCGCAGTACCATGCTGTCCTAAAATTTCTGGCCCAAGTCATCCATGTCGAGACCTTCACCGAGATGGGCCGCGTCATCCACCATGCCGACTTGAAGTCCCTGGCCGTCAACAAGGGGGACTTGGAAAACATCGAGGCCTTCCTGATCCGGCAAATGGAGCAATAGCCAGAGCCCATGAGCGGATCAAACCTTGCCGTCCCCACCTGCTCCCGCCTGCCCCGCTGGCGGGGTTTCAACCTCCAGGGCCGCTATTCCTTCCACAAGCAGAATCATTTCGGGACATTCCTGGAATGGGATTTCCAAATGATCGCCGAATTAGGATTCGACTTCGTGCGGTTTCCGTTGGATTACCGGTTTTGGATAAAGGACGGCGATTGGAAAAAAATCGACCCGGATGCCTTCCGGGAAATCGACCAGGCTTTGGCCTGGGCGAAAAAGTACCGGCTCCATGCCTGCATCAATTTTCACCGGGCTCCCGGCTACTGCATCAACCTCCCGAGGGAATCCCGTAACCTCTGGAGTGACCGGGAAGTCCAGGAGATTTGCGCGGCCCATTGGGCCTTTTTCGCCAGGCGCTTCCGGGGAATCCCCAACCGGGAAATGACTTTCGACCTGTTTAATGAACCCAACGAGGTGTCCAACGCCGATTACGCAGTGGTGGTGGCGATCATGGCCGCGGCCATCCGCTCGGGAGACCCTGAACGCCTGATCATCGCCGACGGCACGGAAGTGGGGAACCGTCCCGTGCCCGAGTTGATTCCCCTGAAGGTGGCACAGGCCACCCGCGGTTACCAGCCCATGGAAGTGAGCCATTACCTCGCGCCCTGGTCGCCGGGCGGGGGACAGTATCCAATGCCATCTTGGCCGTTGGAGAAGGAAGGAAAACGGTTGGACCGTTCCTGGCTTAAGAGGGAATATATCGAACCCTGGAAGGAACTGGAGGCCCGGGGGGTGGGAGTGTTCGTGGGGGAATGGGGCGTTTACAAACGCACGCCCCACGAGGTGGTGCTGGCCTCCATGCGGGACCACCTGGAACTTTGGAAGGAAGCTGGGTGGGGCTGGGCCTTATGGAATTTCCGGGGGGATTTCGGCTTCCTGGACAGCGGACGGGAAGATGTGAAATATGAGGAATTGGACGGGCACAAGCTCGACCGTCAAATGCTGGAACTCTTGCTGGCTTATTGATTGGAGGTGACTGGTGAAAATTATTAGAAGGATTATTGGATTATTTTTATTGATGTTAAGCACAATAATTTTTTACCCATGTGCATCGTTTGGCCAAGCAGATTTTACTGAAATTGTGGATCAATTTGTAAAACCTGACAAAAACGGAAATACTATTGCATATTTTGGAAAATTTGACCTTTATATCTGCAATGGCCAAAGGAAAATTAATTCCTATGCCTTTTTAGTGACTGAAGAGCAAGTGCATGAAAAGAAATACCATGTCACTAAAAGCTGGATACGGTTTTTTGCCGATAATACTGAAGGGAAAAAAGGTGGTGGTCACATTGACATCATCAAACCGTTAAACGTCATTGATATTGGAACGCGGTCGGTTTACGAAGTATTTCCTTTAGTTGACAAGATCGTTTTTGTGCTTAATTCAGGCCAGGTTTATGATGTTCTAACTTTCAAGTGCAATGGAAATAGTTTAGAAAAATTTTCAGAAGTTTATACAGATAATTTGCCCCAAATAATGTTTGGCGAGCCAGCAAAGGATTTACCGGGCAACCTTGGTCATTGATTTCACATTACAACTGAAAATCTCACCGTGTGATCACTTTTCATTTAAAAAGTTTTCAGCAAGCGCCAGCCTACTCCCCGAGAAACTGAAGGATAATCTGCCGCTTGCGGGAGCGGTTGTCGAAATCGATGAGCACGATTTGCTGCCAGGTCCCCAGCGCGGCCTGGCCTTCTTGGACGGGAATGATTAACTAGGAACCTCCGGTTTAACGCTTAAAACCCTGAACTACTGAATCTGTTGTCTGTTTTTGTGCACATTTTCGATTTATCCTGTCAGAAATCATTCATTGACTATACTTTTCAATGGCGGTACCGTCAAAATATTCATTTCTATGGCTATCATAAAAAAAGTTCTAAAGGAATATGTCTCAAAAAAATTTTTTGTTTTCAATATTTTAGGAGGAGATTTTCGTGAAAAAGAACTTGTACCTCTTGGTCCTTCTTACCAGTTTCATCATTCCCATAGCTTGTAGTAAAGTTTCTTCTCCAACGACCGCTACTGGGTCGCCGGTTACGGCCCAGGACATGAATCAACCCACTTCCATCTACGTTTCTCCATTAACGAGCATTACTTTTACGCCCATTCCTCAAATCGTTTTGTCTCCGTCATCCAAGGACTCTTCCTGCAAAAAGTGGCCCACCATTTCTTTTACGCCAAATCCTGCGCGAAAAAAACATAGAGACCCATGCATCGACAGCGGCGATGGGTATGACGCCGGATTGGACGGGCCGGCGACTTTTTACGCTGTAACTACCCCATCTCTGATTTTTGAAGGCCCCATAACTTGGGGTAATCCTTGTGGTAATTCCACGTGGCTTAGCATTCCTGGCGTTGAAGTACCACCTGTTTATCCAATGGCTGGGATTGCCGATTTAAGGTGCTTTAACATTAGCTCGGCAAGTGATTTAAATGGAACTTTTACCCTTACTTATGAAGGGCAGGATATCGTTTCTGTTATCGTAAACGGTTCTGCCGCCAATCAGCCTTGTACTGATTGCGCTATTACAACCTGTCAAACACTTACGATACCCAATAATCTTTTACAACTTGGCGAGAACAAATTGGAAGTAATCGCAAGTAGTTTCGGAAGTGATAATATTGGTATGGATTTTGAATTTTGTGGCCCATTCGAGCCATTGTACTGTTTTTCCACCTTTACGCCCACGCTGACGAACACGCCGACCATCACTCAAACAAATACGCCAACCCCTACGATAACACCTACGATGACCCCGTCAAACACGCCCACTCCGTCCCTGACCTTGAGCATTACTTCAACGGTTTCAATTACAACAACCAACACAACTACTCCAACACCTTCTTCAACTGAAGGATCAATAACGCCAACAGCTAGCCAAAGCCCAAGTGGGAGCCCAACACTTACACCCAGTCCTAGCCCGACTACCTCGGTAACGACTACGCCGACTTGTCCAGGGTTTGATTATAGAGTTCCATTGATTCCTTATTTCCAAGGTACGGCACCATGGGGAAGCATGGATTTGGATAGTTCTGATCTTACGATAAGTGCCAAAGGTTGTTTTTTGACTTGTTTGGCAATGCTTGCCCAAATAAATCCAGGGGCATTAAACTTGGATTTGAGCAATTACCAAAATGCGATATCAAAAAATGGAAATCTTGATCAATATAAGGCGGCACAATATTTGGGTTGGCCAGACGCCTATGACGATGTTCTGCCCGGTAGTACTGATATTGTCAATGCGCTAAAACAGGGTCGTTATGTTATCGCGCATGTTCCTTCAACTACGCCTGCCGGACACTATGTTATCGTGACGGGGTCTGTTTATGATCCACAATACCCCGGATGCCGTTATACCATCCAAGACCCAAATGGCAATCTGGATTACCATTATTTAGATCAGTATGGTAACCCACTTGAACTTAGAACTTTTGGTTCCAATGGAAATACAACACCAGCCCTATAGAACTATAGAAGGAGACGGTCATGAAAAATAAATGGGTATTAATTATTGTTGGATATTTTTTAATGAACATTGTGTCAGTAGTCCAAGGAGAAATACCGCAAGGTTATAAAGTGAAAAAAGATTTTTTCACAATATCTACGAATACACCTCCCGCATTATTGTATGTTGTTGATTCCCAAGGCCGCAGAACGGGCATCAATCCTTCTTATTTATCTAAGATCGATCAATATGGGATTTTAGAGGACTTACATGGTTTGCTGAGTGAAATTCCTCTTTCAAATTCAGAGCAACAAAATAATGGTGATCCCAATAATAATTTTGCACCTAGTCCGACTACTCCTTGTCTGATTACGATTCTAGATGGTGGCAATCAAACATATACGATTAACTTGATTGGTATTACTCAAGGTGTTCAAGATATTGTTGTTCAGGATGCTCCCCTTACCCCTTTGCCCAAAGCACCACAGAATGAATTTTTCGTATTAATTCAACCCAATGGTGTGAAACAAATAAACGTTGCTGTTAATACTGATGCCCATACAACGGCTATTACTAGGGTTGTTGGAAATAGCGATCTTTTAAGTGATGTGATGATTGCTTGCCAACAAAACCTGATCACTTCCAAACATGTTTGCAAATATTTAGAGAAAAAAGCTGAAGCCATCCAGGGCGCCTTGGAGGATAAAAATTACAAAAGAGCAGAGGAATTAATTTGGGATTTTCTCCATTTGCTGGGCGATTCCAGGCCTGCGGGATGCCATGATGACGACTATCACAATGTCATTGAAGAACCGGCTTTGACTATTCTCAAGGAAGACGCTAAGGCCCTCTCGGCGCAGTTAGAGGAAAATCAAAAGCATCCCCATCATAATCATGATGATGGGAGGTAAGGCCTGAAACTTCTCCAACACCCGATTCTGATTTACTTCTATCTATCTGAAATTTGTCCTACTCCCCGAGAAATTGAAGGATGACCTGGCGCTTGCGGGAACGGTTGTCGAAATCGATGAGCACGATTTGCTGCCAGGTCCCCAGCGCGGCCTGGCCCTCCAAGACGGGAAAGGTTTGGCTGGTGCCGATCAAGGAAGACCGCAGGTGGGAATGGCCGTTCCCGTCCTGCCAGGTGTCATCGTGGTGGTACCGCCCCGGGGGCGCCAGCTTGTCCAGCATTTCGGGAATGTCCTGCACCAAGCCGGGTTCGAATTCCATGGTGGTAATGCCGGCGGTGGAACCCACCACCGAGATCGTGACGATGCCCTGGCGGCATTTCAGGGACGATAGGAAATCCTGGACTTCCCCGGTCAGGTCCTGGATATGGCTGTTGCCCCGGCTGGAGACATGGATGGTCTTCGACTCGTTTTTCATGGATGTTGCCATAGCTGCTCCTCTCATTGATTCAAATTATTACTCGACTCGACTTCGGCAAATTTCGAAAAGTATATCCCTAGTGATGATTCCCCCCTTTGAAAAAGGGGCATTTCGGTTTGTGGGTACCATAGGGGGTTTTCCCTATGAGCGCTGTTAGGGAGGGGGGTATTAGTTGTTTTCAGAACGGTACGGAAAGACTAACTCCCCCTTTATCCCCCTCTTTCAGAGGGGGATAAATCCAACGATTTCCGCCTTTTCAACAATTAATCTACCGACCCATCAAAATAGCAAAAACCATAAGCATCATCATCCCGGGTGGGTTTGCATGATTACCTTCTTAAGAGCCTCGGCGGCGGGGGAAAGCTTTCCCTTTTTTCTCCAGGCCAGCGAAAGGGTGCGGATGGCCTTGGGTTGGGAAATGACCGGATAGGCCACGCCGGGAAAAGTCGCCACCATCCGGGGAACCAGGCTGATGCCCAGCCCCGCCGCCACCAGCGCCTGCACGGTCTCGATACCGCCGCTCTCAAAAACCACCTTCGGTTCCAGCCCCGCCTGGCGGAAAAGGTCCAGGGTGATCTGCCGGAAACCGTGGCCCGCCTTCATCAGGATGAAAGGTTCGTTGGAAACTTGCTTGAGGGCCAGGGATTTTTTCCCCGCCAGGGGATGCTTGGCGTGAAGGGCTAATAGCAACTCCTCGGCCAGGATGGTTTGCTGGTCTAAGCCGGGCCTTAAACCCGCCTCGTCCATGACCGCCAGTTCCACCTCCCCCTGTTCCAGGGCCAGGGCCAGGTTGGGCGAGGATTCCTCCCTCAACTGGACCTGGATCTTCGGGTGAGCCTTCCGGAACGCCGTGAGAATAGGAGGCAGGAGATGGGCGCCAGTCGTGGGCATACAGCCCAGACTGACCTTGCCCAGGGTGAGTCCCGACAGGGCTTTGGCGTCCTCGCGGGCGGATTCCATTTCCTGCAAGATAGCCTTGGCCCGTGGGAGGAAGGTTTCCCCCCTGGCCGTGAGGTTGCCGCCTTTGCGCGTCCGCTCGAAAAGGGGGCCGCCCAACTCCTCCTCGAGCTTGGCGATCTGGATGCTCAAGGAAGGTTGGGAAACGTTGCAGGTCCTGGCCGCGCTCGTGAAGCGTCCCGTCTGGGCCACGGCCAGGAAGTAACGAAGTTGGTGGGTTTCCATAAAACCTCAAGTCTTTCACCACAGCGGCGCTTCGCGCCACACAGAACTCTTCGCACCGCAGCGAAGAGTCGTTGACAGTTAAAGATTTTATTTTCTTATGCCATAATGGATATAAACAATTATAGCTTAAAACTATTATTAATATAGAATCTATATCTTTTACAAATGACTCCATTTAGAGATATATTTCTGTCATTCCAATCAAGAGGTTTTCACATGAGTAAAGGCACTCTCTACAACAAAGTCTGGGATTCGCACATCGTGGACAAACTCCCCACGGGACAGTACCAGCTTTTCATCGGATTGCACCTGATCCACGAGGTGACCAGCCCCCAAGCCTTCGACATGGTCGGGGAAAAGGGAGTGAAGGTGGCCTATCCCCAACGGACCTTCGCCACCGTGGACCACATCGTTCCCACCCAAAGCCAGGCTCGGCCCTTTTCAGACCCCGAGGCCGAGCAGATGATGGGGGCTATCGAGAAGAACGTGAGGAAGTATGGGATCCAGTTCTTCGGGTTCGACTCGGGCCGCCAGGGAATCGTGCATATCGTGGGCCCCGAGCTGGGGTTGACCCAGCCCGGTATGACTATCGCCTGCGGGGACTCGCACACCTCTACTCATGGGGCTTTCGGGACACTCGCTTTTGGCATCGGCACTTCCCAGGTGCGCGACGTCCTGGCCACCCAGTGCCTGGCCATGGACCCCTTGAAGGTCCGCCGGGTCAACGTGAACGGCAAATGGAGGCCGGGCGTCACCGCCAAGGACGTCACCCTTTATATCATCCAGAAGCTGGGGGTGAAGGGCGGCATCGGCTACGCCTACGAGTACGGCGGAAGCGTGTTCGACTCCATGACCATGGAAGAGCGCATGACGGTTTGCAACATGGCCATCGAGGGAGGGGCCCGGGTGGGCTACGTGAACCCGGACCCAGACCACCTTCGATTACCTGAAAGGACGGCCCTACGCCCCCGCCGGGGACAAGTGGGACAAGGCCGTGGCCTACTGGAAATCCGTGGCCTCGGACAAGGACGCCCAGTACGACGACGTGGTGAATTTCGACGCCTCGGATATCGAGCCCATCGTGACCTGGGGCATCACGCCCGACCAGTCCGTGGGCGTGAACGGCAGGCTTCCCGAAGTCAGCCGATTCTCCGCCGATGAGGCCAAGACGGTGGAATTGGTCTACAAGCACATGGATTTTAAACCGGGGGCGCCGATCAAGGGTACGCCCATCGACGTGGCTTTTATCGGCTCCTGCACCAACGGCCGCATCAGCGACCTGCGGGAAGCGGCCAAGGTGGCCAAAGGCCGCAAGGTTTCCAAGACCGTACGGGCCTTCGTGGTGCCAGGTTCCCAGCAGGTGAAGGCCCAGGCGGAAAAGGAAGGCCTGGACCAGATCTTTACCGAGGCTGGTTTCGAGTGGCGCGAGGCGGGCTGTTCCATGTGCCTGGCCATGAACCCCGATAAGCTCAAGGGCCGGGAAATTTCCGCCTCCTCGTCCAACCGCAATTTCATCGGGCGCCAAGGGAGCAAGGACGGCCGGACCATGCTGATGAGCCCCGCCATGGTGGCGGCGGCCGCTATTAAAGGGAAAATCGCGGATGTCCGGGAGGTGTTGAAATGAGCAAAATCACCAAAATCGAGGGAAGGGCCTTGCCGGTGGAAGGGAACGACATCGATACCGACCGCATCATTCCTGCCAGGTACCTGAAAGAAATTACCTTTACTAACATGGGAAAGTACCCCTTCTATGACGAACGTTTCGACTCCCAGGGGAAATCAAAGGGCCATCCCTTTGATATGCCCCCATACCAGGGAGCTTCCCTCCTATTGGTGAACCAGAACTTCGGCTGTGGTTCCTCGCGCGAGCATGCGCCCCAGGCGCTCATGCGCTGGGGAATCAAGGCCATTCTGGGGGAATCCTTCGCGGAGATATTCGCGGGCAACTGCACCATGCTGGGGATTCCCACCATGACGGCGCCCCAGGTGGAAATCCAACGGTTACAAAAGATGGTCAGGGAGAATCCGAAATCTTCCTATGCCGTTGATTTGGAGAAGAAGACCTTGTTTTGCGATGGGAAAGAGGCTTTGAAATTCGAAATCCACGAGTCCAAGCGAAACGCTCTTATCAACGGGACTTGGGATTCAACAGGATTGCTCTTGGCCAACGCTGGCAAAACCGCCGAGGTGGCCAAGCGGCTTCCATACGTCAGCGGCTTTTAAACCCGGCTGGGTTTTCGAACCACCTTTTTATTTGCATGGATTTGACTTCACCCTCCCGCTTTGTTACCATAGTGGCATCAATATGGATACAAAACGGCTACAAGGGGTAGAATATGAAATTTCGCCAGGTTCGTGAAATAAGAACCCATTACGGCAAGGTGCTGGAGGACCTCCGAAAGGAGAAGAAAATCGTCCTTATGAGTAAGGGAAAACCGGTAGCGTTGCTGACTGAATTGACCGAGGATAGTTTTGAGGAGCGGATCACCGAAACCAAAAACACGCGTTTCGCCGCGGAACCCTCCGGGTTATACACGGCCGAAGATCCGGAAATACTTAAGGCTTGGATCGGGGAAGCGGAAGGCCGTCGCCGCGACTACCTGGAAGGCAAAGCAAAACTCATTCCCGCCAAAAAAGTATTCGCCGGTCTCCGCCAAAAAAACAAATGATCCGTTTCCACCAGGAAGCCGCCGCGGAATTGGAGGCTTCTTTCGATTATTACGAGACCCAACGGCCCGGCTTGGGACTGCGTTTTCTCGAGGGCGTGGAAAAAGCACTGGAAAAAATCCAGTCCCATCCCAACGCCTGGCCTTCCTTGACGCCGGGAAGAGGACCCTTGCGCCGCCACCTGTTGAGGTTGTTTCCCTACGGCTTGATCTACGAGAGGGAAAAACAGGACATCCTTGTTTGGGCTGTCATGCATTTGGCCCGTAAACCCGGATATTGGAAGAAAAGGAACCGGGGTTAAAGGAATTGGCGTTTAACTATAATGGCCGTAGGCATTCACAAAAGAATTAACTCACCTGAATTCCACGCACCTCATGGACAGCATGCCGTAATCAAATCCCTCGAATGGAAAACGCACCTTGGGTTTGCCGTGCGTGCCGGCCGCGGCCGCGGCAACCAGAAGTGGCGTGAAATGCTCGTCGGTGGGATGGGATTGGGCTCCGCCGGGGGCTTCCCTATAATTGGACAGGGCCCCCAGGTCGAACCGGCCGAGGGTATTCTTCACCCACGCGTCAAACTCCACCACCCAGGCCGGGGGAGCGGCCGACCGATCGGAAAAATCCACCAGGCCCAGGTTATGGGTGATATTGCCGCTTCCCAGGATGAAGACTCCCTTGGACCGCTGGGAAGCCAGGGCCTTGCCCATCGCCAAGTACTCGGAAAAAGAGACTCCGGTGGGGATGGAAACCTGGAGAACCGGAATATTGGCGCGGGGGAACAGGTGTAACAAGGGAACCCAGGCGCCGTGGTCCAAGCCCCGGTCCGAATGGGTGGCGGGTTTCAGGCCGATATTGTCCAACAAGCCCAGGACCAGCTTGGCCAGTACAGGCGCTGTGGGGGCGTTGTATTCAAGGCCGTAAAGCTCCCCGGGGAACCCGAAAAAGTCGTAGTTTAAGGGGACTTCGTTCAGGGGGCCCAGGTGGGGGGGCCATTGCAGCCAATGGGCCGAAACCACCAGGATGGCCTTGGGCCGGGCTTCCCGGCCTTCCTCGGGGTTCAGGAGGGACTCCCCCCAGGCCTTCCAGGCCCGGGTGATCTCGTTATCCTCCGCAGCCAGGGTGGGCGCGCCATGGCCCACGAATCCCACCGGCATCAGGATTTTCGATTCCAGGTATTCCTTCGGTTCGCCCGATTTCCCGTCTTTCTTTTTGTTTTTATGGGACGACATGGCCGATAATCCTTTCATGTCTTCCGCCCGGAACCGGCGTGAAACAAGGCCAAACCGGGGGGACAAGACCTAATAGGATAGAGATTTTTTTGAAAAAACCAAGGAAGGAAATAAGCGGTATAAATAATAGGAAACAAATTTAGTTATTGGAGATTTTTCCCACCTTCCAAAAGAGGTTTTGGGTCAAACCCCTTGGAATTTGCCGCGCGGGGCCCTTGGGTTCCAGGGAAGCGGAAGGTTTTTTTCGCTTTTTACAACAGGAAGAAGGGGCACCGTAAAGAGGCCAAACGAGGAATAGAGGTTTCTTGAAATCCCGGGAATATTTGGTGCTTCGGAAACGCATGAAGGCTCCTTGGCTTTTTGAGTTGTAATAAAAAAAGGATATCCAAGTCGGGGCGGGTCCTCTATGCGTTAAATCATCCTGGATGGAAAAATATTTTGAAGGGAGGTGTTGCTTTTTCAACGCCGCTTTATTCTGGATGCGGGAAGAAATCCAATCACTTGACCCTTGAACCGGTCGGACCTACCATGGGCATGTACAATAATTCAAACACTTTTTTTGATCGATATTCCGGGGGAAACTCTTGAAAAAATTTTTCTGGGTGGCGGGTTTATTCCTGCTTTCGAACATGGTCCTGGCACAGGATGGACTGACTCCGGTCATTCAAGGTAATGGCGCCCGATTATCCCGAAAGATCCCCTTCAAACAAAACAGGCATGCCGGCCCTAATAACGGTTCCACGAGGCGGGTGATTCCTGGGTTAAAAGCAAACGCCCCGGCCAACGGCTATTACCCCTTGGCTCAAAAAACACAGGTGCCGGGGAAGGGACCTTTGGCGAAAACGGCGGCTGGGAAAGGCCGAGGGAAACGAAATTCCGTCATAGGAAATCCCAAGTCGAACCCCCAGACTTTTCTAAAAAAACTGCCTACCCCCGGCAAGGGGTTCTCGGCCTATATGAAGAACATGAAGACTTTTCCCGGTTATAAAAATCCTCCGGGCGCGGTACCCACCACGGGGCCCGCCTCCCTGAAATATCCGACCCTTTACCAATCCAAGTAATTTCAAACATTTCAACTGGCTATTTCCCGAGTCTTGCCGAGAAGGGTTCAGCCGGCGGTGGGACGTTTTCTAAGGATTTCCCAAAGTTCCTTGCGGCCGAACATGCCCTTGGGCCTCAAGAGCATCATGAGGACCAGCAGGAGGGAATAAATGACCATGCGAAGGTCGATCCCGGTCAACTGCTGGAGGGGCCGCAGAGCCTCGGGTAGGAAGGTCAGGATGAAAGCTGCGATCAGGGAGCCTGAGACGGACCCCATGCCCCCCAAAACCACCATGATGACGATTTCCACGGACTTCATGAAGTCAAACGAGCTGGGGTTGATGAAGGAAAGGTAGTGGGCGAACAGCCCGCCCGCCACGCCCGCTGCTGCGGAGGACACCACGAAGGCTTGCACTTTATAGTGGGTGGTATTGACGCCCATGGCCTCCGCCGCGATCTCGTTCTCCCGGATGGACAGGAGTGCCCGGCCATGTGTGGACAGGATGAAGCGGTGCGTGGCCAGGACGCAGAGCGCGAGGATGAAGACCACCAGGAAGGCGGTGGTGGTTCCGGGAATTCCGATGAAGCCCCTCGCCCCGCCCACCGTTTGGATGTTCAGGATTAAAACCCGGATGATCTCGCCGAACCCCAGGGTGGCGATGGCCAGGTAATCGCCCCTCAAGCGAAGAGACGGCAGGCCCACGAAGTATCCCGCCAGGGCGCTCAAAAGGGCCGCGGCCAGGAGGGAAATAATGAGCGCACATTGGTCGCCCGCGAAGCTTCCATGGAGGGGGGAGAGAAGAAACACGTTCACCGAAGCGGCGGTATAGGCACCGACGGCCATGAATCCCGCGTGGCCGAGGGAAAACTGCCCCGACAGGCCGTTCACCAGGTTCAAGGAAACCGCCAGGATGGCGTTGATGCTGGCCAGGATGAAGAGCTCGCTGAAATAGGGCGGCATCACGGCCGTCAACCCTTGGGCCGCGCCCGCGATCGCCAAAAGCAGAAACAACCACTTCAAATTGGAAACCATTAAAGCTCCCTAGCAGGCTTTACCAACGTTCCGCCGCTTCGACGGTTTGAGCGATGAGCGTCACGATGGTCATGGGGCCGACCCCGCCGGGAACCGGCGTATAGGCGGAGGCTCGGTCCTTCACACCTTCCAGGTCAATATCCCCCACTCCGCCTGGATGGAAACCCGCGTCCACCACCACCGCGCCGTCCTTGATCCAGGATGCCTGGATGAATTTGGGTTTTCCGACCGCCCCCACCACCAGGTCGCCCCGCCGCACCACTTCGGCCAAGTCCTTGGTCTTGGAATGGCAGATGGTGACCGTGGCGTTGGCGTTCATGAGCATCATGGCCATGGGTTTTCCCAAGATGGGGCTTCGCCCCACCACGACCGCCTGCAAGCCGGCCAGGGCGATCTGGTAGTGTTTCAACAGGGTCATGATGCCCTGGGGAGTGGCGCTGCCGTAGGCCCTCTCCCCCATGGCCAGGCGACCGAACCCATGGGTGGTCACGCCGTCCACGTCCTTTTCCAGCTTGATGGAGTCGAAACAATGCCTCTCGTCGATTTGCTTGGGAACTGGGTGCTGAAGGAGGATTCCCGCCACGTCCGGGCTTTCATTCAATTCCCTGATTTTTCCCGCCAACTCGCCGGTGGTGGTGGTCTCGGGCATCTCCACCTTCAGGGACTGAAGGCCCACCCTCTGGCAGGCGTTACCCTTCATTTTCACGTAGGTCACCGAGGCGGGGTCCATGCCCACCAGGATGGTGGCCAGCATGGGGGTCCGGTTCGGGTGTTTTTCCCTCAGCTTTTTCACCCGCTCGATCAACTGCAGTTCGATTTCCTTCGCCAGCGTTTTTCCGTCCATGACAATGGGAGCCACGTTTCACCTCTTTTTAGTTTTAACAGCATTAATAAAGTATTTTCAAACCTTTTCCGGCTGGTACTTGCCGAAGAGGCCCGCGGGCTTTAACAGCAGGATGAGGATCAGGATGGCAAAGGCCAGCGCGTCCCGGTAGGTCGAGGAACCGTATCCCACCACCATGGCCTCGGCGATGCCCATGATCAGCCCCCCTACCACCGCCCCCCGGATGCTTCCGATGCCCCCCAGGACCGCCGCCACGAAGGCCTTGATTCCGATCATGACCCCCATGAGGGGGTCCACTCTCGGATAGCAGATGCCCACCAGGATGCCCGCCGCGGCCGCCAGGGCCGAGCCGATGATGAAGGTGAAGGAAACGATGCGCCCGGTGGGAATGCCCACCAGCGAGGCGAGTTCATGGGAATGGGAAACGGCCCGCATGGCTCTTCCCAGCTTGGTCTTCAGCACGATCCATTCCAGCACGATCATCAGGAAAAGGGCTGTCATGAAAACCGTGATTTGCTGGTTGGTCACGGCCACCTGGCCGAATTGGAAGAGGGCCGTCTGGGGCATGATGTCCGGAAAGACCCGGGGAGTGGCGCCGAAGATCACCTGGCCCAGGTTCTCCAGGAGAAGGGAAACGCCCACGGCGGTGATCAAGAGGTTGAGCCGGGGCACGTGCATGAGGGGCCGGTAGGCGAAACGCTCGATCAGGAAACCCAGGAGGGCCGAGGCCAGCATGGCGGCCGCGAGCACGACCAGGAAACGGCCGATGCCCGGGTTTTGGCCGGCCCCTACGGCGATCGCCGTGAAAAGGCCCGCATAGGCCCCCACCATCACGATGTCGCCATGGGCAAAATTGATCAGGCGCAGGATTCCGTACACCATGGTGTAGCCCAGGGCGATCAGGGCGTAGATGGAACCAAGGGCCGCACCGTTCAATAAAAGTTGTGAAAAACCTTCCATCCAACCATCCTCCGTTTAATGGAGCGATTTTACCCACGAAGCGGGAAACACTAAACAGAAAAACAAGCGAGCGCGCCGCTTCCTTGACGGGCGGTGTGCTGTGATAATAGGCTTATCGGACTCAAAGGAGAAAGCTTGGCTTCCAAAAAAACCGTCCTGATCGCGAACCTGGTCTTCACCCTATTCTTCATCCTGAACGTCACCGCCATCGTGACGGGACTTTCCTTCTACCCCGAGCAATGGCGGTTTTTTCTGCTCGCTGGCGTCCTGGGCAACCTCCTCTGGCTCCTCTTTCCCCTCATCCTCAAGCGGCATTCCTCCCCTTTTTTCCGGCTCTCCCGCGCGGTCCTGGGCCCGTTATGGGTCTTATGGAACTTCTTCATCCTGCTTTACTCGGCTTTCATCCTCGTTTTAGGGCTCATATGGTTTCCTTTGGGAAAATGGGCAGGAATTTCTTTCGACCATTTCGCCTATATTCCCTCCACCGTCTTCCTGGCGGCCATCGCCTTCATTTGCGTGGCGGGATACCTCCAGGCCCTGATTCCCGTCAAGTTGGAGAAGATCACGGTCCCAATCCGGAACCTTCCCAAGGAATTTGCCGGTTTCAAGATCGCCATGATTTCGGACCTACACGTGGGGCTCTTTACCCGGTTTTGGCGGCTCCGGAAGTTCGCCCGGACCGCCCAGGATGCGAATCCGGACCTCTTCGTGGTTTGCGGGGATATCACCGATGACGATCCCCAGTACCTGCCGAAGTTTCTGAGAAGCCTGGAGGCTTTGGACCCTTATATTCCCGCCCTGGGTGTGCTGGGTAACCACGACGTCTATGCCGACCCGGAAAAAACCCTGCGTTTCCTGGAGGACAGCCGCCTGCAAATGCTGGTGAATGAGGGGATGGAAATCAGGCGGGGAGGTGCCTCACTGTGGGTGGCCGGAGTCGGTGATGCGGGGGCGCGGCAATTAGGAAAATGGGGATCCGTGGCGCCGGATTTCGACGCCGCGTTGAAAGGAAAACCCGAAAAGGCCCCGACCGTATTGCTATGCCACCAGCCCCAGGGTTTCCCGGAGTCCGTGGCGCGGAAAGTGGAACTGACCTTGAGCGGCCACACCCACGGGGGCCAGTTGGGGTTCCGTCGCTTGAATTGGTCCCTGGCCAAGCTATTCATGAAATACCACATGGGGCTGTTTAAGGAAGGGGAGAGCTGGCTTTACGTTTCCACGGGAACGGGCACCTGGGGCCTGCCGATCCGGTTCGGCCTCACGCCCGAGGTCACGCTAATTGAATTAGCAATAGAAAATGAACAATGAAAAATCGCGGAAAAACCCGGGCATGCCTGTAGTCGTTCGGAATCTGCCAGTAGGACCCCTGGACCTACCAGTAGGAGCCCTGGAATCTGCCAGTAGGACTTCCGGCACCTGCTCCTAGGACTCCCGGCACCTGCTCCTAGGACCCCGGGCACCTGCTCCTAGGACTGCGGGCCTCTGCTATTAGGACCCCGGGCACCTGCTCCTAGGACTTCCGGCACCTGCTCCTAGGACCCCCGGCACCTGCTCCTAGGACCCCCGGCACCTGCTCCTAGGACTCCGGGCACCTGCTCCTAGGACTCCGGCACCTGCTCTTAGGACCCCCGACCTGCCAGTAGGGGGCCGGGAACCCAGTACACGGGCCCCGGGAACATGAGCCGATAGTCCCGGGAACATGCGTCGGTAGGCGGCATCGGAGGTGTCGATAGGTGTCGTCAGGATAATCTGGTTCAGATTACGGGTTTACGGTCGTGACGAAGGATTCCTTCCCGTTTTCGACCTTCAAGACCACCGCCGATTTCACCGCGTCGCGGTTCTCGTTCAGGCTGATGGTTCCCGTCACGCCGGGGAAGTTCTTGGTGGCCGCGATGGCGTCCCTTATATCCTGGGGACCGAGGCTCTTGGCGGTTTTCAAGGCCGCCGCCAGGACCCCCACTGCGTCATAGCCCAGGGTGGCCAGGGCGTCGGGGATATGGCCGAAACGGGAATTGTACTTGTTCACGAAATCCACCACCTTGGGGTCCTTGGACATGGAGGAAAAGTGGGTGGAGAAGTAACAGCCTTCCAGGGCCGTCCCGCCGATCTCAAAAAGCTTGCTCGACTCCCAGCCGTCGCCGCCCAGAAGCGGCACCTTGAGGCCCAACTCGCGGGCCTGCTTGGCGATGAGTCCCACCTCGGTGTAGTAACCCGGCACGAAAATCACGTCCGGCTTCACCTCCCGGATGGTGGTTAATTGCGATTTGAAATCGATGTCCCCTTGGACGTAACTCTGGTCGCTGACGATGGTCCCGCCCTTCTCCTTGAACCTTTTGATGAAGTAATCCGCCAGGCCCATGCTGTAGTCGGATTTCTGATCCCGGAAGATAGCCGCGGTCTTGGCCTTGAGGTGGCCCAGGGAAAAATCGGCCATGACCTGCCCTTGGAAGGGATCGATGAAGCAGACGCGGAAGATGTAGTCGCCCTGCTGGGTGACCTTGGGGTTGGTGGAGGAGGGGGAGATCATGGGGGTTTTGCGGTCCTGGCAGATGGGCGCCGCCGCCAGGGAAAGGGAACTGGCCACCTCGCCGATGACCACTTGGACCTGGTCCTGCGTGATGAGTTTGGTGACGGCCACCGCCGCCTGCTCGGGCTTGCCCTGGTCGTCCAGGGTGGTGACGATGAGCTTCTTTCCGTTGATTCCCCCGGCCGCGTTGATTTCGTCCGAGGCGAAAATCACGCCCTCATGGTTGGACTGGCCGAAAGTGGCCTGGCCCCCCGTGAGGGAGGCGAATTCCCCGATCCGGATCTCGTTGGGATTGATCTTGGGCCCGCAGGAAAGGCTGAGGATGCCCAGGACGGCCAGGGCCATGATGGTTTGACGCATTTGGAACTCCTTCATCAATTAGGGGTGGGATTGAAACGGGGGCTAGGATAGGCAAGTTTCAAGGGAGCGTCAAGAACGGGGAAAGGGTCAAAACCACTTGCAGGTTTCCCCGAATAATTAATGGATACCTATTGAATCTAGTGCCAAACAAATGAGATATGGCGGAATTCCTTCGCCGCAGAAAACCTTGTTATAATCCCCCCATGAATCCAGGCCCCGCAACCGGTTCCTCGACATCCTCCGACCTATCCCAAATATTTCGCTGGTCCAATCCATGGGCCTACGCCCTGGCCGGTTGTTTCCTATTGCTCATCCTATTCGGGGCGCATCGCATCGACGACACCGACATGGGTTTCCATTTAAGGAGCGGCCAATGGATCCTGCAGAACCATTGGGTGCCCACCCAGGAACCCTACACTTATACGGTCCCCAGCCACGAGTACCTGGATATGGAGTGGCTTTACCAGGTTCCCCTCTACCTTCTATATATAGCGGGTGGATACACTTCTATCTCCCTAGTCCATATCGCCTTGATGGTCCTGGCCTTTTTACTGTTATTCAAGCGTCTTCGGATGACCGGAACCCCTTGGTGGATATGCGCATTCCTGTTGGCGGCGGCGGTGCTGGCCTCGGAAATCCGGTGCCGGGTCAGGCCTGAAATCCTCAGCTGGGTCCTCCTAGGCTTGACTCTTTGGGTGCTGGAATCCAGGGCCGAAAAAAAAGGGGACCGGCTTTTTTGGCTCCCCTTCATCCAATGGTTTTGGGTCAACACCGAGGGCCTTTTCGGGCTGGGCCTGGGCTTGATGGTTTTCTACTGGATTTCCAACCTGGTGCATACCCGCAAGAACGACATGAAATTGCTGAAATTCACCGGGCTTTCCCTGGCGGCCTGCCTGGCCAACCCTTACTTTATCCGCGGATTGTTGTTCCCCCTGACCCTGCTTTCCAAGTTGAGGTTATCCGATACCAACATCTTCAAGTTCGCGGTCAAGGAATTCCAACCGCCCTGGTCCCTGTCTTTCCCCAACCAACTGTTACCACCTTCCTATCTCTTGACCTACAAGTTCTTCTGCTTCTTCCTGTTGTTTCTTCTCCTGGTTACCTTCCGCAAGAGGAAGATCCATGAGTGGCTGATGGCCCTAGTCTTTTTCGGCTTTTCCGTATCCGCCATGCGCAACATCCCCCTCTTCCTGTTGGCCTGCGCACCGCTGGCCGCCACCTGCTGGGGGGAACTGAAGTGGAACTGGCTGAGGCGGTTCCAGGAGAAATTTCTCTCCAAGCCGGTTTGCGCCTGGGCCCTGGCGCTGTTCCTGCTGGGTTTTTCCCTGAGGATGGTGACCAACGCCCACTACGTTTCCCGCCGGCTGGCGGAGCGTTTCGGCCTGGGGTTGGACCAGAGTACCCTGCCGGTGGCGGCCTGCGAATACCTGATTCAAAATCACTTGGACGGAAAAGTCATCAATACGCTGGATGAAGGGGACTGGCTGGACTGGAAGGGACCCCAAAAGACCTTTATCGACGGGAGGCTGGAGGCTATGGGCGAGGAATTCTTCACCGAATACATGCAATCGATGTCTCCGGGAGCCCTCAAGCCCCTGTTGGACAAATACCAACCCGACATCCTCTTCTTCCACCCCCTCCACGCGCCCCAGTGGGTGTTCGAAATGAAGAGCATGGCGGGATGGAGACTGGTTTACGTGGACAGCCACACCGCCATCTACCTGCGGCAGGGCTACGCGGACAATCTCCTGGCCGTGGATTACGACCGGGTGCTGGCGGACTGGGGGGTGGACAAGGCCATCCTGGGGAACGTGGACAACCTGCTTCAGACGCCCCACCCGACGTCTTGGGTCCGCTTTTTGGAGGGATTCGTCGTGCCGGCGTATTATCCCGACGGCCTCCAGAACATGGGCATCTTCTGCGCCCGCAATGACCACCTGAAGGAAGGCAAATGTTTTTTCCTGGAGGCCATCCGGAGGACGGGGGGCTGGTATTACGACTTTTATTTCAACCTGGGAAGCATGGATTTTTACCTCACCCAAAGGTACCAGGAGGCTTTGACTTGCATGAAAAGGGTCCTGGAGGACCAGCCTGAAAACCCGTTCGCCCTCAAGGTACTGCAGGATGTTTCGAGGCTCCGCTGAGGGGTTAAGAGAACTTTTTAAGCGTCTGGATGGTGTTATATTGGTTTCGCGGGAGTAAAATCCTGTTTATTCAATATAACCACGCCCGTCATCGATAAACGCCTCTTTTGGAAATAAAGGGAAACCATGAACTTCCGATATTTGAAGAAGCGAAAACCCCTCTTGCTTGGCCTTCTGGCCTTGCTTTGTTTTTCCACGGCCCTTTGGTTTTTCCATTTCAGGACCCATCGGATGGGGGGGGACATGGACGGGGACTCGGACAGCGAAAAGGAAGTGCATCCCAGGGTGTTGCAGGAATGGTTCAACCGGGGCCGGAAGAGCCTTGATTCCCGCCCCGCCGCGGCCCACCGCCTGGAAGCCAGGAAAAAGGCCCGCAGCCTGTCCTTGGCCCGTCTTTCAAACAATGGTCTTCAGGCTCTGTTGAGCTCCTCCAACCGCATCTCCCGCAACTCGGGCAACTGCGATTGGGCCGAGATGGGCCCCTCCCCCGAAAACGACTCGGTTGATTTTGAAACTTCCTATGTCTACGGCACCGTCTCGGGCCGGATCACCAGCCTGGCCCTGGACCTCGTCCATGACAGTACCGGAAACACGCTTTACCTGGGGGCGGCTTACGGGGGGGTCTGGAAAACCACCAACGGCCTCAGCGCATCCCCCTCTTTCACGCCCATCAGTGACCCGACCCAAAGCCTGGCGATGGGGGCACTGGCGCTCGATACGAGCGTGACTCCCCCCATTCTTTACGTGGGGTCGGGGGAATTGAACATGGCGGGCGATTCCTATTTCGGGACCGGCATCCTGAAGTCCACCGACGACGGCAACACTTGGACCCTTTCCGGGACCGCCAACGGCGGGGCGCTCTCTTTCGAAGGTTTGGCTTTCTCCAAGCTCCTGGTGGACCCCACCAGCCCCTCCACGGTCCTGGCGTGCGCGGGTTTTTCCTGCTGCCATCCGGGAATCATCAACCTGAACCAGGGGCTTTACCGCTCCACGGACCAGGCCAATAGTTGGACGCAGGTTTCCACCGTCAACGGCGGGGGCCAAGCCATCGCCGGGCATTCCTTCACGGACATTATCTACGACGGGAGCGCCACTTTTTACGCCGCCGTCCGGTTCCAGGGGGTTTACGCCTCCACGGACCACGGGAACAGCTGGACCCAACTGCCTTCCCCCTTTCCCAGCGGCACGGCCCCCTCCACCAGCAATTTCGCCCGGGCCACCCTGGCCTTCCGGGGAGGAACCCTTTGGTGCCTGGTGACAGACGCGAATGAGGGCCCCTCCATCCCGGTCAACGGAACCGACACGGGCCTTTCCCAATCCACGGACGGAGGCAATACCTGGACGGCCGTAAACCTCCCGGCCAACCTCTACGGAGGCTCCGGCGCCATGCAGGGAAACTACGACCAATACGTTGCGGCTCCGCCCGGCTCCAATGCCCTGCTGGTGGCCGGAATCGACCTTTTCAAAACTTCCGCGGTCAACGGCACCTCAACCTCCTGGGCCAATATGACGAACGCCTATTCCAACAGCCCAAAAAGCCATCCGGACCAGCACGCCATCGCGTTCCTGAACGCCAACACCTGGTTCATCGGCAACGACGGCGGTATTTGGGCCACCCAGAACGGGGGATCACAATTTACCAACAAGAACACCAACCTGGGGACCATCCAGTTCTACAGCGTGAGCCCCGACCCTTCGGGCTACGGGAAATTCCTTGGAGGCTCCCAGGACAACGGGACTGCCGCCAACCACGGCAACAGCGGTTCCGCTTGGACGCTTTATTACGGCGGGGACGGGGGTTACACGGACGCCAATCCGGCCATGCTAGGCCAGTTTTATTCCGAGAATTTCATGATCGGCTTGTTCCGGACGGACAATTACGGGGCCGACTTTTTCGGCCATACCGTTATCGACGGTAATTACAGCCCCATCTCCTCGGATGAATGCGCCATGCTCATGCCCTACCAGGTGCTCCCCAGCAATCCGGCCACGGTGGTCCTGGGAACCTCCCGGGTTTGGGAGGGTCCCGGAAACCCCTCGTCGGACGGGGCCGGATGGAATCCCATCAGTGGCTACCTGATCGGGAACGGCGCTTTCCAGTACATCCTGGCCCTGGCTGTGGCCCCGAGTAATACAGGTTACATCTACGCCACCACCGGGGACGACCTCGCGGGAAGCTACCAGGTCTTCACCAACTCCGGCGGGAGCAATTGGACCAACGTTTCCACCGGCCTTCCCTCGGGGAACCCCATCGCGGGGATCGCCGTGGATCCCGGCAACCCCGCCATCGCCTACTCCGGTATCCAGGGTTTCACCGGCACGACGGGTTCCGGGCACGTTTTTCAGACCACCAACGGGGGAGGGAGTTGGACCGACATTACCGGCACCCTTCCCGACGCGCCGGTGAATTGGCTCCTGGTGGATCCCCAGTTTCCGGGGGATCTCTACGCGGCCACGGACGTCGGAGTTTTCGCGACCCAGGCCGTGAACGGTTCCTCCACCAGCTGGGCCAGAATGGGGACCCTGCTTCCGGACAGCATGATCCTGCAGATCAAGATGTCCGTGACCTGCCCCCGGCAGATCGTGGCCACCACCCACGGTCGCGGCGCCTGGGCCATCTGCCCCTTGGACACCTCCTGTCCCCCCACGCCTACTCCCACGGTCACTTTCACGCCCACCTTCACGCCCAACCTCACCCCACTTACTTCCCCCGGTTTCACCGTCCAGGCCCTGCCCAATACCACCGACGGCCAGACTCCCGTCAGCTTCGTCGTGGGACTGCCCGCGGCGATGAATATCCAACTGAAAATCTTCGACCTGGCGGGAGAGCTGGTTTACTCCAAATCCGTCAACGGCGTGAATGGAACCAACGCGATCGGCTGGCTGCCGAGGAACCAGGGAGGAGAGCCTTTGGCCAGCGGAGTCTATATTTATTTCGTGCAGGGCGGCGATTCCTCCGACCTCCAGAAGACCGGGAAGATCGCGGTCGTCCATTAGAAAAACCAGGTTTAAAAATGTTTTAAGAGCCGCCCCAAGAAAAATTTTATCGGTAAAACGAGTAACAAATTACCAATCCTCCCCGCCAAGTCAGGTTATCCGGTAAATCTCGCGTTAAAAGCTTTTTCCTTCTTTCCAGGGCCGAAATTTTTTTCTATTATTTTTGGACTAAAACAGCACTTTGCCGTCTATAGAGGGAATTGAAGTCCTTAAAAAATATCTTTTGTAGGGATTTAATGAAATTATTTTTCCAGTTGGTACCAAGAATATCATTTCCTAACTGTATTTCCCCCACCGGCTCCCCTCGAAAAAGTAGGCAATCCTGGGCGGCCATCTTCGCCGTTTTTTTCTTCTGGCCCCTCTTTTTAAACGCGCAGACACCGACGCCGGCCTGCTTCCTGGGCGCGACACCCTGGAATGCCCCCACTGGGTCCGGGAACAATGGAGTGGCCTATGGAGTGGCCGTGGACCTGTCGCGGTACCGCGTTTATTATGCCGACCCCTATTACGTGAGCGGGGGCGTCACGGGCGCGGTGTTTGCCCTCGATTACCAGGGCGACCCGGTTACCGGGTTCGGAACCAACGGGATGGTTCCCTTGCCGGGAGCTTGGGGGGTGGCTATAGGGTATTGTGCTTATGAGGGCTTATACGTGACCCAAAATGGAACAGTCAACAAATTAGACGCCAACGGTGTTCTGATGGGCGGTGGTTGGCCCACCACCCTTAACAGCGGGGGTTTAAGGAATATCACGTTAGATAGATCGGGTAATGTGTACGTTGTGGATAGTTACACGATTTATTCCTTGACCTCAACAGGAAGCCTTAATTCTTCCCTTAGTCCTGTGGATGCCTGGAACCAACCCTCGGGGTTGGTGATGGTTGGCCATGTCTTGTATGTGGCGGATACAGTCAACGATAGGATCATGGGCTATCCGGTATCCAATCCGGGGTCTGGGGTGACCATCCTGGACAACGCCGCTACCGAGCTTTCAGGTTTGGAATCGGCACCTTATGGCCTGGCCCTGGATTCACAGGGCCGTCTTTACGCGGCCATGGGCACCGGCTACGACGTGTTCACCAACAACGGCGTTTCCTGGAGCCTTTCGTCCTCCAATTTCAACGCCGGTTTGGTGAATGGCTCGTATGGAATCGGCGTGGATGGGTTGGGGGCTGTTTACTTGGCCCCGGTGGGCGGCTTACAGCTGATGAAGATGGGTCCCTGTTTCTCGCAACAGCAACCACCGCCTCGCTGTACGGCGACACCAACTCCGACGCTTTACTACCAGGGCTCCAACCCGCCCGCCCCAGGGCAATGTTTCATCTTTCCTTCACCGGTCCGGGGGGACCACGCCACCCTTGCCTATGACATGGCCGAAAGCGGCCGGATGGACCTGAAGATATGGACCTATAGCGGGGAATTGGCGGCCGGAATCACGGACCGGAAACCAGCCGGCGTCCAGGAAACGCCCTTCGACCTGACCCGGCTCGCGCCAAGGATTTATTTCTATGCCGTGACGTTGAGTTACGATTCGGGAAGAATTGAAAAAATCAAACCCCGCAAATTCGCCGTGATTCGTTGAAGTGTTATGAAAACAAGAAAATTATTAAACGGGATCTTTGATAGAGGCTTATCCATGTTTATTTGGAATCCGGAATTGAACCTTACCCACACCTCAAAAAGCTTCCGGGTCTTCATGGCAATCCTCTTGCCGGTTTTTTTCCTGGCCGCGCGATCCCCGGCCCAAACCACCCAGACTTTTTATTCCCCGGCGGGCCAGTTGAACTCCCTGGACATTAATAATCTTTCCGCCCGCGCCGCTGCCTTGGGGTCGGCCTTCACGGGGCTGGCGGACGACTCCTCCGCCCTCTTCTCCAACCCCGCGGGTCTGGCCTGGCTGACAAAAGGGGAAATTACCCTGAACAGCCATCTGGGGCTGGCGGATACCCTTCAGGAAACGGCGGTGCTGGGCCTCGCGACCGGGAAATGGGGCGGCTTTGGGTTGGCCTGCAGTTACCTGGATTATGGCACGATGGAAGGCCGGGATAATTTGGGTTCACTGGCACCCAACTACAGCGCCAACCGGTGGGGCCTGCAGGAGGGTTGGGGGGTTAAAATCCTGGAGCCGTTGTCCCTCGGCGTGGCTCTGTTGTATTCCAGGGAATCCGTATCGGGAACGGGTTCTTCTTTCTTCGTCCCCGAGGCGGGCCTCCTTTGGGAACCCCTGAAGAATCTTAGGTGTGGACTGGCTTACGAGTATGGCGGCTGGAGTTCCATCCCCGGAAATTTGGATTCCTTCCTCAAAGTCGGCGCCTCTTATCTTTTCCGGATCGATCCTTCCTTCCAGCTTCTGGCGGCCTTAGATGATTCCATGGAGTTGAATTCCCTCAATTATTTCCAAACGGGAGTGGAAGCCTCCTGGAAATCCCGGTATTTCCTGCGGGCGGGATACCGGGGGGCCTTTACCGACAATGAATATGGAGGCTTCTGGGGTTTTTCCTTCGGAGGCGGTTTGGCACTGGCTGGTTTTAATTTGGATTACGCCTATTTGCCCTACGGGGACCTGGGCAACATGCACCGCTTCAGCGTCACTTATCCTTTTGGAATTTTGGGCGGGTCTTCCGACCTTGCCACCCATTCCAAAACGCGTACGGGTGTAAAGGTTTCCGCCGCGGGTGTGGGAAATAAAAGTGCTGTGCCATCCGGGAATTCCATCGACCCCGGTTCCTATCCGGCATATTCCAGGGGTGCCTCGCCCGCGGCCGAGAACGGGGGAGGACCCAACGGGATTTCAACCGGCGGTTCCAACGCTAATCAAGCCTCAACCCAAAGCCCTTCCAAACCCGATGCCCAAAGCACCTCCCAAAACAGCCTGGTCCTTCGCTTTAATATTCCCCCCGATTTCATGGCTCAAGGGAACGATATGATGGCCCAAAACAGGCCTTCCGAGGCTGTCACCCTTTACCAACAGGCCCTCAAAGAAAACGACCAGAATCCCCAGGCATGGTGGGTCCTTGGCAAAGCCTATTTCCGGCTCCATCAAAAAAATCATGTCATTCTCTGCTTGGAAAAGGTCTTGGCGTTGAACCCGGAGGATACAACCCTTCGGGAATGGCTGGAAAAATATAAGGCCCAAAAGCCCTGAAACCAGTCTTTAATGGTAAGCGCCCAATAAACTTATAAAATATTTGGTTGAAACCTGACAGAGGATTTCACAGAAACGCTTTTAGTTTCTTAAAAATGGAATAAATCGTCAATTTTGACCACTAGTAATCACCAAACAGCCATGGAGCGGGGTGATTATGTTTACAGTGGTTTTAAGGAGATTTCTTTGGACGACCGGGAATTGGTTAAAAAACTCCTGGCCAAGGACGAAAAGGCCCAGCACTATTTTTTCAACACCTATTGGAACAAGCTTTATAAGGCTTGCGTCTATATTTTGGGCCAAAAGGACCATGAGGCCGAGGATTTGGCCCAGGAAGCCTTCATCGTGGCGCTTCGGAAACTTCCCGAGTTCGAGTTCCGATCCTCCCTCCACCACTGGCTTTTCCGGATCTGCACTTACCTATGCTACGAGCACATCCGCGAGCGCAAAAAGAAGCTTCTCCGGCTGGAAGAGAACCTGGATAACCTGCCGGGTTCCATCCAGGTGGAGCAGGGACGTTGGAAACAAGAGGAGGCCGACCGGCAAAGGATGCTCCAACTGGTGGAGAAGCAGAAGGAACTGCTGGGTGAACCCTGCCGGGGCCTGCTGCGCCTGAGGGACGAAGAGGAGAAAAGCTACGCCATGATCGCCGAAAGCCTGAGAATCCCCATCGGGACCGTCATGTCCCGCCTAGCGCGATGCAAGGAAGCCCTGAAGCAGTTGGTGACCGGCGCTTTGGAGGAATTGACCCGTGTCTGATTTGGTTAAAAAATTTTTTCGCGAGGATTTGACCGAGGCCGAGGATAAGGCCTTGAGCGAATCGTTATTGTCCTCGGACGAGGCCGCCGAAGAGTTTGTGAAAATATCGGAGGAAGCCTACACGCGCTACGGGCTACCGAAAGCCGATTGGGAAGGACCGATTCCCCACACCCTGCTAAAGCCACACGGTGGAAGCCCCTGGTTCGGGGCGACGATGGTGGTTTTGGGCTTGACCGCCGGTATTGTGTATTGGATTTGTCACCGGCAGGTGACGTCCACTCAGGAAATTTCCTCACCTGCTTCCACCGTCAAACCTCCTGCGGCAGTCCCGGTGAATAAACCAGCGAGGCATGAAAGCTTTCCTATTAATAGAATACAGAAGGTGATTTCGGAGACGGGAACAACTCTTCCCAAGGCCGTCCCCGAAGCGTTAAAGTCTCCATTAGCAGCGGTGAAGAAAACAGTTTCAAACGCGGTGCCAAATTTAAGCCAAGGGATTCCCGCGGCTTCCGAAATCCGTCCGGCCCCATCCGTTCCCAGCCTCCCAGGGCAACAAGCCATCGCTTCAACCGCCGGTTCGCCGGTTCGTTCCAGCACGACCCCAGTCCATTGGGACCAGGCCAATTCGCAGAATTATTCCAGCCTTTCGGTGGTGGTCCAACAAACTAGGCCTTCGGCCATTGAGGTCAATGTCCTGGACAGCCATGGGACCCTCATCGACCTTTTGTACCGGGGTTCCTTGGGCATCGGCGACTGGATATTCCAGTGGAACGGTAAACTAGCGGATGGAAGTCCCGCCCAAGCGGGGTATTACCAGATCGAGGTCAAGGTCGGGGCCTATTCCCAGCGCAAGACCATCCAGATCCACTGACTTTACCGTTTAACCCGTTTTTCCCGTCATAACATTCCCAAAAAATAAACAGAAATCGTTTTTCGTTTTCCCAAATTTTTTAAATATTTTTTGGAATAAAACGGGAATTTTTACCACTAGTAGGCGCCCCATATCAACGAAGGAGAATTCTATGAACCGAAATTTGGATATCGACTGCAGTCAATATCTGATTCGCGGGGCGGTCTTCATGGCCGCTCTTTTATTTTTGTTGTGTTCCCAGCCAGGAAAGGGTTGGGCGCAATACCTTGATGTCCCGGCGCTGACGCCGAATCCCAATTACAAATTTCCACCTCGAGGAATATCGGGAGACCTTTGGGCCGATTTAGTACTCGGCCAAACCGATATCGGGAATATTTCACCCAACCAGGCCACGTCTAATACCGTTTGGAGTGCAGGAGGGGTTGTGGTGGATGCCCCTCATAACATCTTGTACACTTTTGATGGCTCCAATAACCGCGTTTTAGGTGTCGTAAATATCAGCGAAGCTCACTCAAACTTTGGGCCAAGCGACCCACCTTGCACCGCCACAATCCTTATAGGCCAACCTGACTTCACCCATACGGGTTGCAATTGGGACGCAAACTTCCAGGATTACCCCAACCCGACGCAACCCACATCCTTTTGCCTCTGTGTGATGCCTCAAAATGACAACTCCGTAGCTGAATCATTTCCCACGGCTAATTTGGCTGTGGATTCCAGTGGCGACCTTTATGTTCCGGATTACTCCAATAATCGCGTATTGCGTTATGATTTTAATGATTTGCAACCAGCCCTTACCCCAGGCGCTGTTGTTACGAAGCCAGGGGCTAGTCATGTTTGGGGTCAGGGGCCCGTTGGAAATGAATTCTTCACCTCTTTAATCAATTTAGGTGGATCAGCGCCGACTTCATATAGCTTGTCTTTTCATGGTGTTGCAGGTTATGACTACAATGTTACAACTGCGGGTGTAGCGGTGGATTCCCAAGGCAACCTTTGGGTGGCTGATTTGGGAAACAATAGGGTTTTGAGGTTTCCCGGCTCGGGTTCGTGCTGTGTGGCTCCTTCAAATGGTGCAGACTTGGTCCTGGGTCAATCGAACTTTAATTTGAATGTCCAGGCCGGAAATGTGGATGATACCCTCCATATGTCCCGTCCGGTGGCAGTCAGGGTGGATAGCGCCGGAAATGTGTATGTCGCGGATAACCCACCAGCGCCCGGTGAACCAAATGGCGCTGCGGGCAGGATTTTGGTTTATGAAGCTACTCCAGCTGTAACTCCTGCTCAATATACTTATGCTTCGTCACCCAGTGCTACTTTAAACGCATATTTTTTAGCCCCGAAAGCATTGGAATGGGATGTTCAGAATGGGGTGACGGACGGTTTATGGGTGAGCGACTATCAAGAGCAACAGGTTGTTCTTTTACCCGTAAGCACTAGTAATCCCTCAAACTTTCTCCCTGCTTCAAAAGTATTATTACGCGATGTGCCCTGGATCGCGACAACCACCCCCACACAGCCACCTTCAAATTTTACTTGTTCCGGGGTAAGCATTACTTATTCCTATCCAGTAGGTAACCTTCAATCCTCCTGCTCCGGCGTTCCGTATGGAGTAGGCGTCGATCAAAATGGTAATGTTTATGTGGGGTTTTCCCAATATTCCAACACGGATGTTTGGCGGTTTCCCAATGCCACCCCCATACCCAATCCCACCCCGGGTTCTTCCTGGTCAGCCGACTTGGCGGTTTTCAAACCCGCGCAATATAGGATGGTGAATAAAATGGGGTTGGGAAATTTCACTGGTGAAAGCGCCACATATGGAATTGCAGTGGCCGATCATTTTACTTCATCCCCGCAAATTATTGCTGCGGATGTCAATCGGCTTTTGTTTTGGAATATTCCGCCGGGTGGCGTGACGGATAAAACCAATCTCTACAATGGGAAAAATGCGGATGGGGTTGCGGGCAATCTTTTGGGTGCGGAAACATTTAAAGTGGGGACAAAGGCATTCGGCCGGATGCGTACTGATGATGCCATTGTCGCAGCGATGACACCGACACCGAATTTCACACCTATCCCCCATCTTTGGACCTGCAGAGTAGATAATGGAACATTGGAAGTTTACCAATTACCTTTGCAACCTTATGCTACGCCGATTGCAACCATTGCTCCCCCCATTGCGGTGTTGGGTTCTTCAAATCTTTTGACATGGGATAAATTAGTTGGCATCGCAGTGGATCCGCAATTGAATATATGGGTAAGCGATAATACTAACAGTCGTATTTTACATATTCGTAACCCACTAACATCCAATCCGGTTGTGGACATAATTCTTGGACAAAACAGCGCTTCCGCAACACAAATCAACCAAGGTCAGGGAGAATACAAAGCGTCCGCGTCAAGTCTTTTTAGCGCTCAAGAAATTGCTATGGATCATCATGGAGATTTATTTGTTTGCGACTTTAACCAGGAGTCTAGTGGAAATGGGAGGATTTTGAGATTCGATAAAGCCACGATCCAAAACAATTCTAATAAGAATGCTTTATTCGGCATACCGGCATCGGCGGTTTTTGGAAGAAATGGGAATTTCTCCACTGGTTTTGGAGATTGTTTGCCAAATCCAACGGGGAATACAAATATGGAAGTTTGCCACGTGGGAAGTTTGGCGTTTAATCAGGACGATAGTTTGATGGTGGTGGGAGAAAACGGTTATTCCAGTAATTGGTTCCCAGTGGTATTCACCAATCCGACATTGCCTCAAACGGTGTTAACAAGTACTGGGCAGGATTGGCCCGTGACTTATTTACAAGATTTTTATTCCGGCCCTACAGCTATAACATTCGATAAAGATGGAAACTTATTTGTAGGCGACTATCAGCGCTCCCGTTTACTGGCTTACTACCACCCCTTTCCCTCGCCTACTCCTACCCTAACCCCCACACTAGGCGTAAATCCCATGTGTACTCCGACGCCAAATTGGGTGAACAATATAAAACCTTATGGGATTGCGGCGAATAATAGCTATATTTATGAGGCGGACCAAACAAGCGATTGTGTGAATGTATTTCCTCAAGGGAGTGGAACGGGGTCCCAGATATGTAATAACAATTTGAAAAAACCTTTTGGAGTGGCGGCAGATAATAATTATGTTTATGTGACTGACCAAACCCAAAATGAAGTTTTTGTTTTTCCTACTCCTGGTGGAACCCCGATTGCGAGTTGGGGGATCATTGGAAGCCGTCCAGGAGAGTTTAATAAGCCTTCCGGTATCGCGGTCACAGTCAATACTTCCTCTGTTACTCAAGTTTATGTTGCAGATACAGGGAACCATCGAATTGAGATTTTTTCATTGGATGGCCAATGGCACGCAAGTACACCCATTGTTTGGGGAACTCCTGGAAATATAGGCCATGGAACATTCAATACTCCAACGGGGATAGCTTTGGATTCCCAAGGTAATATTTACGTGGCGGATTCAACCACGGGTTTAGTTCAGGTTTTCAATCCCCAAAGGGTTTTTCTTTTCCAATGGGACGCGACGATGGGATCAACAACCCCCTGCGCTGAATTTATAACTATCCAGGGTTGTCTTGTTTTTGTATCAGATGGTCCTGGAAATGGACATGGAAATGTACGTGTTTTCCAATTGAACGGTTCACCCGTCAATTCTGTCTCACCTGTCGGTATTTACCCAGGCGGATCAGATACGGAAGGTTTAGCAATCGGACCTAATTCGGGAACCTTATATGTCGCGGATTTCAGTATTGGAAATATATCTGCATACACAAAATGTTCCTGGCCCACTTGTGTCCCGACGGTCACACCTCCAATGACATGGAATCCTGCGACTGCGGTCCCAACGTATATTCCTTCCAATACACCAACAAACATAATTACAGTTTCGCCTACTTTTACAGGCACATTATCGACCAACACTCCCACGCCATTTGAAACATTAACTCCAACGAATACATTCACCTATTTTCCAACAAACACGCCCATTAATACTCCCTCGCCCACACCGGTTTTATGTTCCGTCTCAATTTTTCCTTCCAGCCTGACGCCCTATCCAGTGACCCAGCCTTATGGATTGGCTAGCGATGGGACAAATATATACGTGGCCGACCAATTCGCGAATCAAATCATTGAATTGGGTTCCTCGGGGAGTTTTATCAACGAGTTTGGATATGATGGTACAACCAATTATTTAACCGAGCCTTTGGGAGTGGCTGCGGATGGGAACGGCGTTTATGTTACGGATGAAACTCAAAATGAATTGTTCATCTTTAATACTCATGGTTCAGCGCCTAATGTGACCTATGGTAGTGAAGGAGGGGGTCTGGGCCAATTCGAATCGCCCGCCGGAATTGCTGTTACTACGGCCAATGGATCAACCACAATCTTTGTAGCGGACCAATACAATATGCGGGTTCAGGAATTTACTTGGGCTGGCGGTTCATCCGTCCCTACCCCTGTGGCGCAGTGGGGCAGTGAGGGTATCATGGGGAACGGAACTTTCGTAGCCCCGACCGGTATTGCCATTGATAATTACTTTGGAACAGGTTACGTATTCGTATCGGATTGGGAAACGGGGTTGGTGCAAGTGTTTAATCCCTTGAACCCGCCACAGAATCAGTTCATGTGGCAATGGGACGCGACTTTAAATACCCCCCTATTAGGCGCGGAATTTATAGTGCAAAACGGTTGTTTGTTTTACGTTTCGGATGGTTTTGGCAATATCGGCGTATTCGACTTATATGGGAATTACCAGGACGCGATCTCGGTTCCAGGTGGTTTCTACAATGTGGAAGGTCTCGCTGCGGAAGGAGGGTCCCTTTTTGCGGCCGATTACGGATTAGGCCAAATCGATCAAATACAATCTTGTTCTATCCCAACTTGTGTGCCGACCAGCTACCTATCCCGAACCCCGACCTTTACACCCATATGGACGCCAACTAATACTCCAACACCTAATTTAACATCTGTCTGCTGTCAAGTCGCAACTGATTGGTTACCTACTCCGACTTTCTCAACAGTTATGGGTGTGGCAGTGGATCGGTGGAGGGGTCGTGTTTATGTTGCGGATAATAATGACGGTATCTTACAGGCTATGGATTATTGGGGAAATCCCATCTCCGGTTTCGCAGGGTTAGAGAATGGCAAATTACCATTGAACAGTGCTTGGGATGTTGCGATGGGGAATTGCGGGAATGATTATGTTTATGTTGTGACGCGAGGGGCAAGTGCTGGGGACTCGCTAAACAAATTGAATCCGTCAGGAACACCCGTCGCAACAGCTGTCCTTGGTTCAACAGGCCCTAGAGCCTTAAATGTGGATAACAATGGAAATGCCTATATTGCAACAGACCAGAACAACATACAAATTTTTAATTCCAATTTAACGCCAGTAGCTACTATCGGCCCAAACATGGGTAGCTTGGGATCTTTAAGTGCACCATCAGGTTTGGTAAAGTTGGGTCCTAATTTGTATGTTTCAGATACCATGAATAATCGGGTTGTCTTATTCCCGGAAACAACACCCAATACCAATATTTATGGGACGCCGACCCCGATTGCGACGATTGGTTATCCATGTGGATTAACCGCGGACTTAAATGGAAATTTTTACGTGACTACCGATCAGCAAGGGGTCAATGGTTATGATATTTATGATTCGGGATTTAATTTTAAAAGCGCTTGCGCCAATTCACAGATAGTATGGCCCTTTGGAATCGGAGTCGATGAAAATGGTGCGGCTTATGTGGGTGCGGGAGTCAATGGCGTTGTAAAAATGAAGCCTTGTTATATCCAGTCTCCCGTGCCGACTTGTACGACCATTCCTACCAGGACCTATACATCCACACCCACCCCCACGAACATCCTTTATCCCTGCGCCGTATCTTTTACTTTCCCCGCGGGTTACCCGGAAGGTGTAGCTATGGATAATGCCGGGAGCATTTATGTGGCCGATGAGGACGCGGGCGTAGTGGATGTTTACAACCCCAATTGGAGCTCTACCATGCAGATAGGCGCCGGTTATTTAACCCAGCCTTTTGGGGTGGCCCTTGATGGAGCGGGCAATATCTATGTCACGGATGTGGCCCAGAAAATGGCATATGAATTCGACCTCCATGGTGCGCTTATAACGGAATGGTCTTTACCCGGAACACCAGGAGGGATCGCTGTCTATTCGCCTAATCAATATGTCTATATTGTGGATCAAGACCATCAGGAAGTTGATTGGTATGAATTTATCGGTGGCCAATTTGAACTACAAAATTATTGGAATGGAACAGACGGCTCGAATGGAAGTAATGGAAGCCATGGACAACGATTTGTTAATCCTGAGGGGGTTGCTGCTAGTTATGATCCTAATGATTTAAGCCACAGTTATGTTTATGTATCAGACTGGGGGACTGGGTTGGTCCAGGCTTATAATGATTCTGGATCACTATGGGTTGGCAGTTGGGATGTAACTAAGGATCCCAATACTGGTACACCAACCGGTCTATTGGGAGCCAATTTCATTGGCCTATATAAGAATTGTTTGGCTTATGTCTCGGATGGTTATGGATCAGTAGGATTTTTCCAAATATCTTTTACAGGCAACTCCTTAAATCCCCCGTTAAATAAAGGAACAAATCAAGGCCCATTTTATGATACCGAAGGGATTGGTGTTGGGAACGGAACTTGGGCAGTGGCCGATATTCACAATGATATGACAGGACAAGTGGATGCTTTTGGCCCCTGTCCTAATGTCTGTTGGTCTCCAACAAACACGCCCACCAACACACCAACTTGGACAACTGCCTATACTCACACGCCGACCTATACGTTCACATATACCCAGACCTATACGTATACTTACACATATACCTATACCTGCCCACCTACTGCGCCCCCCAATATTGTTTGGAGCACTCCAACCCCTCAATGTTGTCAAATCGCGAGCGAATGGGTACCAACCCCGGTATTCAATACTGTTAATGGTGTGGCAGTAGACCGATGGAGGGGCCGCGTTTATGTAGCAGATAAGAATGATGGTATCGTTCAGGCCATGAATTATACGGGAAAACCAGTCAATTCTTTTGGCGGGGTAGGGACGGCATTATTACCGAATGCTTGGGATGTTGCCATGGGGAACTGTGGGAATGACTTTGTTTATGCTGTGACGCGGGCAGGCACTGGGAGTTCGTTAAATAAATTTAATCCTGCTGGAACACCTGTCGCAACAGTTGGCATTGCAACCAACACCAGGGCCATAAATGTGGATATTAATGGAAACGCCTATGTTGCGGCAGATGATAGCGTTATAAGAATTTTCAACTCTAGCTTAACACCAGTAGCTACTCTTGGTCCTAACATGGGTTGCTTGGGGTCTTTATACTTACCTTCAGGTTTGATGAAGGTTGGGTCCAACTTATACGTTTCAGATACGAATAATAATCGAATTGTTGTGTTCCCGGAAACAACACCAAACACCAATATTTATGGTACGCCGACCCCGGTTGCGGCGGTTGGATATCCTTATGAAATGACTACGGATTTGAACGGGAATATTTATTTGGTTTCTCAAGGTTTAGGTGGCTATGCAATATTTAACCCGTCGCTTACATCGAATATAACGACCTGCGATAATGGATATACAGGGGGATCATGGGGGATTGCTGTTGATGAAAAAGGCGCGGTTTATTTGGGAGTCGCGGGATCAAGCAGTGTCGTAAAAATGCAGCCTTGTATTTCAAGCCAGTCTCCCGTGCCTTCTTGCACCCACATCCCAACCAGGACACCAACACCTATTAATACGCCAACTTGGACTTACACATATACGCCGAATAATACGAACACGCATTCGCCTACCCCTAATACGCCGACTAAGACACCGACACCCACATACACGTATACACCGAACAAGACGACTACCCATTCGCCTACCCCTAATACGCCGACTAAGACACCGACACCCACATACACGTATACACCGAACAAGACGACTACCCATTCGCCTACCCCTAATACGCCGACTAAGACACCGACACCCACATACACGTATACACCGAACAAGACGACTACCCATTCGCCTACCCCTAATACGCCGACCCGGACGCCTACACCCACATTCACGTTTACATATACGCCGACCAAGGGGACTACCCCTGGAATAGCGGCACAGGGGAATGAGAAAGAAATGATGTTGGTAAAGGGGTGCTCATCATCGACTCCAACTCCCGCGATGGAAGGGATATTGGGAAAAGTCATAGCGGCACCGAGCATATCCAGGGGCGGGGAAGCGGTACAAATTCGGTTCATCCTGGGGCATGCGGCGAAGGTGACGCTAAAGATTTACACAGTAGCGGGAAGATTGGTTTACGAGAAACAAGCGCTAAGTTCTGTCGGTTCCAACAAACTGGCATGGCAAGTGGAAAATCAGCGGAACCAGATTGTGGCCAACGGACTTTATTTTTACATGTTGCAAGCTGAGGCGGAAAATAGCATCGTTCGCAAAACAGGCAAGATAATTGTTTTGCGTTGAAAAAAAATATAAAACGAAGGAGAAAAAGATGAAACTTATTACAACTTTTACACTGGCGGCGACAATGATAGTGGGCGTGGCATTCGCTCAAAGCAAGCCGGTACCAACCCATGTTCCGGCGGGGGCTGGGGCGAAAGCCTCGAACCTGCGCACGGTCAACCCGCAGGGAGCCAACCTGCAAGCGCCCAACATGCATGCCATCGGCTTGCGAATGAGGGACCAGAAGCGTCAGCTCGCGAAGGCCATGAGGTCGGGCAAGTTGAGCAAAGAACAGGCCAAGGCGGTTTTCCAGAAATTGAAGGAAGCCCGCAAGAAGGAACTGGATTTTTTCCACCAAAACAATTCCAAAGAAATCTCGGCTGACCAAAAAGCCCAGTTGGACAAAATGCTGGACGAGAACGCTAGTTCTCTTTAGCCAATAGGGGGTTTCATCCGGTAAATTGCGAACCCTTTGGGTAGATACAAGTAAGCCAAGGGCCGTAATGCCGTGATATGGTTGAAAATTCGCTGATTTTAAAGGTTTTTCCCCACTTTTCAGGGCTGGAAAAATTCCTAATTATTCCTGCAATAAATATCACTATTTGCCGTCTATAGTATTGAATGTGAATGTTTATTAAGAAATTATCTTTTGCAGGGAACAGATGAAATATTTTCCTGGGACTGGATTAAAAAAATTCCCTCTGAGGTGGTTTTTTCCCACCGGTTCCCGGAATAAAAGCGCGCATTCCTGGGCGGCCATCTTTGCCGCCCTTTTCTTTTTGCCCACCCTTGCAAACGCACAGCCGGTGCGCGGTTGTAAGGTTTTTAAAGTCATCGTGATACGATAAGTCCAATTATTTCTTGCGAAAAATTGAGATCAGCCATGATTTATAGCGGCGGAAGACTTCTAGGTATATATATAATTAACCTTTCTGGGGAGAGACGGTTTGGAAACTGTTTCATATTTCCTTTGAAAGGATGTGGATTATGAGGAAATTTATTTTTCTATGGGTGTTCTTCTGTTTTATGGGCTTTGCTTACGCGCAAAAAGCCCAGCCTCTTTCGCCCACCCCCAATTCTGCCCCGGCTATTCCCGAGGTTTCACCCACGCCGCCTCCCTCCACACCCATCAACCAGGCGCCCATCACATTGGGGGAGGTCGAAGTCTATGGCCAACGGGTTGGGATTGCAGATAAGGAAATATCTTCTGAGAACATCCAAAACATCCTGGACACCGGCAACCTTGGAACGGCACTTGACGAACTATCCGGCTTGGAAACCCAGGGAGAGGGCGTGGGCAAGACATGGAATACTTTGGCCATCAGGGGCCAATCCTTCCGCGAGACAGTGATCCTGGTGAATGGCGCGCGTGTCCCGGAAAGCTTCAACCTGGGCACCCTTTCCACCGATGACGTCCAAAAGATGGAAGTCATCGAGGGGCCCCAGGCCCTGGCTTACGGTTCGGACGCGATAGGCGGGGTCCTTAACATTACCACCCGGACGGAAGGGGACGATGATTTCCACCTCCAGGCGAGCGGGGGGGACTTCAACACCTACCAGTTCCGGGGATCCCTGCCGACCTTCAGGCTCGGCGCGGTTAAAAACAGCCTGAGCGGGAGCTGGTATACCAGCGACGGTTACCTTCCCCAAGACACGTGGGTCAATCCAGCGAATGGGGTCACTTACAACTTCACCAACGAACAGCACTGGGACATCAACCACGCCGCCTCCCTGGACCTGGACAACGGCAAGCTAACCCTTGCCAGCGGCTTTTTCCGGCACATCGGCAACGCGCCGGACGCCGACAACCCGGTCGCGGCAGGAACGGACCAGTACGATATGGACGGATATCAGGATTCCTGGGGCGTCCAATCGGTCTTGAAGAGCGAGCACTCCCTGGGCGACTGGCGGATGGAGCCACTGTTTTACGGTAATTACTCGGATGTGCTCCGGTCCAATCCCATCGGCCACGATCCCACCTCGGGCCAGTACGATCCCTTCCATAACCAATACCTGAACTATGGGGCGCAGGTTTATTTCCGGGGAACCTCGCTGAACCATTGGGCCGAACCCTTTATCGGCTTTGAGGCGAGGGAGGAGTGTCTTTGGAGCGGCCTGTACGGGGTTTTCTATCGCAACGAGGATTCGTTGGCGGCGGGCGGAACCTTGAAATTCGACGAGTCCCTGCACCTCAATCTGGCGAACCACCTGGACTATTATTCCTATTACAATCTTGTGGACAATCCCACCGGCACCCTAGTCTGGGACGCCGATAAAAACAGTCAGGTTCATTTAACCGTGGGGAAGGGTTATCAAGTTCCCACTTACGACGAGCTTTACCTGCCTTATACGGATTTCAGCACTCTTCCGCCCGCCCACTTGCAGCAGATCTATGGTTCCAAGTTCACGATCTACGCGGGGGACAAAGGAAATCCCAATTTGAAACCCGAAGAATGCCTGAACAGCGAACTGGGAACCGACTTGAAATCCGGGCCTTTCTTATTCCAATTGGCGGGTTTTTTCAACTATTACTGGAGCCTGATCAATCCCGAGGTGGATCCCAAGGATAATTATTGGACTTATTTCAATCTTGACGGGGCCTTTTTCGCAGGGGCTGAGGGAATGCTGAGGTGCCGTTTCAGCAACCAAGCGTCCGCCTATACATCCGGCACTTACGTCCGCTCTGTAGACAATAACGGCAACGACATCCAGGGCAGGTTGAGGGCTAAGGTTGTCATGGGCCTGGAACTCAAGCCGGAAAGCCAATGGTCATTGGATATGAACGCCCGTTACGTGGACCGCAACCAGGTCTCGACTGTGTACTTGACGGATTTCGGCATCCAACCGCCACCCACCGGTTACTGGGACCTGAACGCAAAGGCCCAATACACCGTTTCTACGCACCTCAAAGGTTTCCTGGAGGTGGAAAATATCCTCAATAGCCAGATGGCGACCTTCCAGGGAATCCTTCTTCCCGGCAGGTATTTCCAAAGCGGACTCCAAGCCGAGTTTTAAAAGGGAAGGGGAGCGAAGGGAAAGAACCCATCGGTTTCACCAGGTACCTGAAAGGAATCCGGCTGTGGGGCTCAGCCGATGATCTTTACCACTTGAGAGGGTTCCCGTCGTTATAAAGGAAAAGCGATGTTTGGGCCATGGTCAGGCCCTTGACCATTTTCACGATGGCGGAGGCGGATTCCTCCGGAGCGAGTGACGCGTTGGGGCCGCCCATATCCGTTCGGACCCTGCCCGGGTCCATGCAAACGACGATGATGTTTTCTCCCTTGAACTCGAAGGCCATGGTACGCGTGACCATGTTCAAGGCGGCCTTTGAAACTCCGTAAGCATAAAAATGCCCCTCATTCTTGCCAGCCAAAGACGCCAGACCCGAAGTCGAGTTCACGACACGGGGTTTTGCCGATTTGCGAAGAAGGGGAAGAAAGGCCCGGGTGACCCTCATGGGGCCCAGCACGTTCACCTCGAAGGCCTCCCGGCATTTTTGTAATTCCACTTTTTCCAAACTCGAGTCAAAGGGGGGTGGGGAAATGCCGGCGTTGTTGAATAGAATATCCAGGTGCTGAACCTTTTGGGCCGCTTCCTTGGAGGCGGCCTCCACTTGCTGGTCCGAATCCACCCCCATGGCCAGGATTTCAAGTTTACCCGGGTTTAATTTTTTCAAGGTCTGGAGTTCTGAAGCCTGTTGGGGCTGGCGGCAGGCCGCGAAAACCTGGTCCCCCTGACTTAGCAGTACTTTTGTGATCGCCAAGCCAATACCCCGGTTGGCTCCTGTGACGAGAATGTTTTCCGGCATGTGAACTCCTGTTCGTTTTTTCAATTTTAACTTCGGGTTTTTATGAAGCAATCAAATGGTAACGTTTCCAGCTTGTTTGTGGAAACAAAAACTTGAACCGGTTTCATAACGGGTTGTTTCGCTAAAACGAAACGATCCCAGGATGTTTCCGAAGGGATTTTTAAATGCCGAACAAGTATTTCCCCGAAAGTAAGAAGTAAGTTGGGAACTGTAGTATATTTTATTGTTAAAGCTAATATTCCTTTCCTTTTCTGATGGATTCCATCCATATAAAGGTGCCGCTTTGCGGGTAAAAATCCAATATTTTTTGCAGCTCATGCTGTTAATTCCGGTCTGGGGTTTCATCAGCCCGGCCCAGGGTCAAAGCATCAACGGCACGACCGGGAAATATCCCTTTCCCCAAAACCGCGCCAACCCTTACGGCATCCGCGCCACCAATTACGTCAACCAGGACGTCATTGACGCCTACAACAAATGGTACGCGGACTGCGTTACCTCCTCGGGCGCCGGTGGCTACTTGAGGGTCCAACGGCCCAATGAACCGGGACTTATTGTGGATTCTACCGTTTCCGAAGGCATCGGCTACGGAATGATCATCGCCGTTTACATGAACGACGAGAACCTCTTCGACAACCTGTGGAAATACGAGCAGATCCACTTGGACGGCAACGGCGTCATGAATTGGTACATCAACACGACCGGAGGAAACGCGGGGACCGGCGGTGCCACGGACGCGGACGAGGACATGGCCTGGGGCTTACTCATGGCCTCGCGCCAGTGGGGGGGAAGCGGAACCCTGAGCGCCACCTACCTGAGCTACGCTGTCTCCCAGATCAACATCATTTACAACACCGAAGTCTCCGGGGGAAACCTGATCGCGGGGGACGGTTACGTCGCTTACAATCCCTCCTATTTCGACCCGGCCTACTACCGGGAATTCGCCACCGCCACGAGCAACAGCAATTGGCCGAACGTGTCCACCAGCTGCTATACCATCCTCAACGACAACCTTTCCCAGGGCTATGGAAACGCCAACAACGGCCTGGATTCGGCCTGGTGCAACAGCTCGGGGGTCTCCGTGAACCAGAATGGCGTGGCTTTCTTCGACTACCAGTATGACGCCTGCCGGACGCCCTTCAGGATCGGCGAAGACTATGTGTGGTTCGGGAACTCGCAGGCCCAGACGTACCTTTCAAAGACCAGCGCTTTTTTCTCGGCTATCGGCGCAGTTTCCATCGTGGACGGCTACCATTTGAACGGTACGACCGACGCCCAATTGCCCACCCTGCAGGTCAGCGTGAACCCGGGGTTCCAATCTGCGGCTTTCGTGGGGCCTGCCGGATGCGGGGCCATGAGCAGCGCGACCTACCAGACATACGTGAACAACACTTACACCGACCTGGTCGGGTCGAAACTCCTGGTCGGGGGTACCTATTACGACGAGTGTTGGACCGTGATGTCGTTGCTCATGCTCTCTGGCAATTTCCTGGACTATAACCTTTATGTCACTCCGACCGTCACCCCCACAGTGGGAAGCCCCACCTCGACCCCCACACGCACGCCCACCATCACGCCGACCGCGACTATCACTCCGACGCCGACCTCGACTTCCACCATCACCCGAACCAGCACACCCACCCCGACAGCGACCCGGACGAACACGCCGACTAATACAGTTACGACTACACCCACAAATACGGCAACAGCCACGCCAACCCCGACCAGGACAAATTCGCCTACTAATACAGTCACTCCTACGTCGACAAACACATCCGTGAATACGGCCACGAATACGGCGACTTCCACTCCTACCGCAACCCGGACGAACACGCCGACTAATACGCTATCCAGCACACCTACCCCAACTTTGACCCGAACGAATACGCCGACTTATTCAGTAACCAACACACCTACGAATACTGCGACCGGAACATCTATCCCAACCCGGACGAACACGCCCACGAATACCTTGACGAATACAGCGACATTCACACCAACTCTAACCAGGACAAATTCGCCAACCAATACGATCACGCCTTCACCTACCGACACTACTTTTCCTTTGTTTACTTCGACTTCAACCAACACTAGGACGAATACGGCGACTTTTACGCCAACTATCACTTCCACGAACACTCTAACCAGCACTCCTACCCTAACTTTAACCCGGACGAATTCACCCACTAGTACACTCACACCTACACCCACGAATACCCCAACCAACACGCCCACGAGTACGGCGACAGCCAGTTCAACTCCTACCAGGACGAACACCCAAACGAATATACCGACTTCCACGCCCACGAACACTTCCACCTATACAAGGACAAACACACCAACTTCTACTCCCACCGCAACGGCCACCCATACGCCGACGGTGACGTCCACGGTCACCAATACCAGCACGGGAACCACATCACCCACACCGACTTTCACGAACACCCCAACTCGTACGCTAACTCCAACATTGACGAATACGGTAACCTCTACGCCATCGCCGCCGGTGACGAACACGTCCACCAGCACGCCCACAGCGACACCGACTAGGACATTGACCCCTACATCCACGAATACCTCATCGAATACGGCCACAGCCACACCGGCCAACACTTTAACCAGCACGAGGACAAACACACCAACTTCTACTCCCACCGCAACGGCCACCCATACGCCGACGGTGACGTCCACGGTCACCAATACCAGCACGGGAACCACATCACCCACACCGACTTTCACGAACACCCCAACTCGTACGCTAACTCCAACATTGACGAATACGGTAACCTCTACGCCATCGCCGCCGGTGACGAACACGTCCACCAGCACGCCCACAGCGACACCGACTAGGACATTGACCCCTACATCCACGAATACCTCATCGAATACGGCCACAGCCACACCGACCAACACTTTAACCAGCACGAGGACAAACACACCAACTTCTACTCCCACCGCAACGGCCACCCATACGCCGACGGTGACGTCCACGGTCACCAATACCAGCACGGGGACTACATCGCCCACACAGACTTACACGAATACCCTAACCCGTACGCAAACTTCAACACCCGCGAATACGGCAACCTCTACTCCGACACCGACGGTGACGAACACGTTCACCAACACTCCTACGCCTACATTGACACCGTTACCTACAGCTACAAACACCCCTACGATGACCCCGACTTCGACATCAACCAACACTGCGACTTCAACTCGAACCCTCACCTGGACTAATACGCCGACCACGACTTCGACACCAACGTCCACGGATACACCGACGACCACGTCCACGCCCACGGCCACACTAACCGGGACTCAGTCCCCGACGAACACCCCGACAATCACCCTTACCCCCACTTCTACATTTACTCTCACGAATACTCCAACCATCACCTCCACTCCTACCAACACGCCGACGGATTCTATGACTCTCACACCAACCTTTACCGCGACACAGACCTCTACATCTACTCCAAAAAATACACCAACTTCAACCTCTACTCTAACACCCACATCGACCCCGACAACGACTCCTTCATTCACCTCAACCTATACCAATTCCACAACACCCACTCTGGCCTGGACGCCTACGTCCACTTTAACAAATACACCCAGCCTGACGTCGACCGATGTGCCGATTCCGACTTCCTCTTCCACGCCTTCGCCAACGAATACACTGACCCCCATGCCCACAAACGCGCCAACGTCGACGTCAACACCGTCCGTGACAGAAACCCCGTTCGAAACTGCAAGCCCCAGTCCGATACAAACGGCTGTTATGACACAGACTCCGACACACCCCGGGATCCCTTCCTTAAAGATCTATCCGAATCCGGTCCTAAACGACCAGCCGTTGATCATTCTGCTTTCCATCACGTCCACTTCCGACGTGCGGGTTGAAATCTTCACTCTAGCTTTTAGGAAGGTGAACGAACTTAACTTTTCCCAGGTGGCTCCGGGTGGCAGCGTGACGGTTCCCTTGACGGATCGCTGGAACAAGCCTCTGGCCGATGGCCTTTATTACGTGGTGATAAAAACCGGCCAGGGCAGGTCCATCGGGAAATTACTAATCTTTAGGTGAAATCGAACCATCGATTTGAGCCCTACAGGCCTTCCAGAGGGCCTTCGCCGGGTTGAAAACCTTGGCGCAAGCAAAGTCCTATGATAGTCTCAACCCATGAACGCCAAACTTCCCCGGAATTCGCCCGCCTTACGCAACCTACTGGTTCAGGAAGGTTTTTTGTCCATCCTTAAGTATTACGTCGACTTGAATTGTTCCGTCGTCTCATTCGCTCCGGGTAGGTTTTGGGTGCCCATTCACCAGCATCAAAGAGCGGCGACCTTTTTCGATTTGGAAAAAAAATACGGGCTTGTTCGAAAGCTTGATGAAGTCGACAACCCGTACTTTCGGACCGCTTACCAGGAAAAACGCACCGTCCTGGGGGAATACCAAGACCTGGGATTTTACGATCTTTTCGTTCCGGTGGTGCGCAATGGGCGGTGCCTGGGCATGGTGATATCAGGTGTTTTCTCAAACCAGGAGTGGACCCGGCAGAAATTGGAGGAAAGTTGGTTGAAGATCAGCCGCCAGGAAACCACGACGGAAAATCCAGGGTTCTTGGAATTCGTGAAAATTGCCTTGGAAACTCCCGTGTTGGAAGGCGACGGATATCTCGCATACCGGGAAGCCACCGAAAACTTCGCGCAGATCTTAAGCGGTGAAAAGCAATGGCCGAAGACTGATCGGTTTCATGAACTGAAGGTCAAAGTTTTTTCCAAAGTATTCCCCCATAGTTTTTGGTTGGATTGGGCCTTGGGCCGCAAGCCCGTCATGCAAGCTTGGGGCATTGAAGTCCAGGAATTGGATTGGGTCCAGGAAGAGATAGGAATTACTCGGATTCCCACAACCGTGATCGCGGCGATCCCGATAAAATTAACGGGAGGGAAAGTCGATCCGGTCGCCGAAATGCTTCGGATCCATAATTTACAACGCCTGAGTTTTAATTTCGCTAGGACCCTGCCCCAAACCGTCTGCGGAAAACTTGAGAATTACGGCGTCGTTTTCGTCACTTCAGCAGACCTCTCGAAAAACCGCCTTCAACGCAGGAACCAAATCGAGGACACTGCAAGGAAAATTCACCGGTTTGCCATCGACAATTTGGGAGGGCCTGCCCTGGTCGGAATAGGGGAAACGGTGGCCCCAGGAGAACCATTGAATCGCTCCTACCGCCAGGCTGTATTAGCCCTCCATTTGGGCAGCTATTCGGGAAAGGAACTGGTTTTTTTCAACGCTGCCCGCGAACCAGAAGCCGAGGGCTTGTCGGAACTCAGACGAGTCCTGCTGGAGCTGAAACGACAATTTGTCGTCGCTTCTTATTCCGATATGGAAATGGTGTTGGATGGATATTTAAAAATGGTCTTAACCCTTTCCTTTAGGAGTCCTGATGAAATTCGGTGGCATTTACAATATGCCCTTATCCAATTGGTCGAAGCAGTCCGCGATCGTTCCGACCTTCATGAGCAGGAAGCCAATTGGTTGCACCAAAACCTGGCCAGGACTTTGGAAAAGGCTGTCACCACACAAGAAATGGTTTTGGCTTTCCGGGAATCGTTGTCGAAACTCTCCGAAAGGTTCGGGAAATTCAAGACACTCAAAGCCGTTTATTCGATTGAAAAAACGCGGGATTATATCGACGGTCATTTTCGAGAACCTTTGCGGGTTTCCCGACTGGCAAAATTCACCGGTGTTTCCAGTTCAACATTCAGCCGCCGGTTTAAAAGATTGACGGGAATGGGATTGGAAACGTACGTGCAAAAGTTGCGTTTGGGCGAAGCAAAACGTCTTTTGAAAACCAGCGGGTTGCCCGTGGCCCGGATCGGTCAATACTGTGGATTTAAATCCGCTTCCTATTTCATACATTTATTTCAAAATAAGATTGGTCTGTCACCCCGGAAATTCCGCCAAAAATAAAATAAACGTAGCTAAATCGCACTTCATGTTTTTGAAAGTATTTTTCACTTGTTTATGAGCCATACGAACACCCCCGCCGATTAAACGAGAAACTTCCTTGAACTATAACGGTCCAATGCCAAATGAAATAAAAAGCAATTAAAATGGGATTAAAAAGATAGTAACTTTGGCCCGGGATAGTGATATTTCCAATAACAGGGGTATATTTACTTTAATTAGGAATAAAAACCCTTTCATGGGGGGCGAGCTATACCCCTTTTTGCATTGGTTGGAGAGTATCGTGACCGATATTCGCGAAAAAAATTTAAAACGATTTTTTTTATTTTATATCTGCCAAAACCGTAATTTCAATAAGCTTTCCAATGTTTTTTTAGCCCCATTATTCTCCTTGAAACCGGTTTTGATGTGCCTAACAATCCTGTTTTTCGGGGCGAACCTTTCCTTTTTATGTGCCCAAGTCAGCATCACTGTGAACGCCGGCACGACCATCGTTACCATTCCCAATGCGATTTACGGCAACAATGCGCAGTATTACAACGCAGCCAATAACGGTACGGTCTCCACTTACAACACCCTCATGCAGGTTTCCGGCTGCCGCAACATCCGCTGGCCGGGTGGATCCGAGGCCGACATTGTGGATTGGAATAATCTCGTTTGCGAAGATGCTGGTGCCGCCACAACCCCCCAGTTTATCACCTTCTTGCAAACAATCGGCGGAACCCTGCAACCCATCGTGAATTTCAGCGCTTACTGGTGCAGCGGAGGCTCCGGGTCCGGAACTACCACCCAATACACCGAATCCCAAGCCGTCAGCCTGGCTGAGGCGTGGGTTACTTGGAACATGAGCAATACGGGTACGGCCAAGGCGAAATATTGGGAAGTCGGCAACGAAACCTACGGCACCTGGGAGCAGGACGGGGGCATCAGCGGTACGACCTACGGCCAGGAATTCGTCACTTTCTACAATGGGATGAAAGCGATCGATTCCACCATCGAGATTGGGGCGGTAGCGTCGCCTGGTTCAGGGGATTACAGCAACTGGACGCCCAACATGCTCACAGCCGCGAAAGCTGGCGGAGTCGTGCCGGACTTCCTTATCATCCACAATTATCCGGTTACTTCTGGCGCCCCCGCGGGCGCGGGCACGGATGCCTACATCCTCAGTTTCCCCTCCACCATCGCAACCCAAACAAGTAGCCTGAACTCCATTGTGTCCTCTGCTTTGGGAAGTTCCTATGTCGGACAAGTAAAATACTTCATGAGCGAATACAACTCAAGCCTCGGGCCGGATGCCCAAACCAACGAGTACGTAAACGCCATGTTCTGTTCCGAATGGATCCTGGAAATGGCCAAAAACGGCTGGATTGGCGCAAATCTTTGGGCCACCCTGAATGGCGGCACCCCCGATTACGGTTTCGTCAACACCACCACCTACGCCCCATTTCCAAATTATTACATTTTCCCCATGCTGACTGGTAAGTTCGGTACCTACATGGTTTCCTGCACCAGCAGCAACGCCACTACCGTATCGGCCTATGCGGCCAAGGATTCATCGGGGAACCTCACCCTTTTCTTGGTCAACAACAACCCCACGGCTACTGTTCCAGCCACGGTCACAGTGTCCGGGTTCACACCCTCTTCTTCTGGCCAGGCTTGGGTGATGCTGCCCCAAGGAACCTCTTCGAGCGGGGCCCCCCAAGAAGCTCCAGGTCTCCAGATCAACGGCACCGCCAACCCCGCGCCAAGCGCCATCAGCGGCATCGCGGGGGTTGCCCAAACCACGGGGACGACTTTTACTGTTAGTCTTCAACCTAGTGAAATGGACTTGATCGTTATTCCGGGAACCAGCGGGGGATCGCCTGTTCCCACGAATACTTTCACCTGGACCCCTACCCGTACCAACACCCCTACCCCCACCTTAACGACCGTGCCCCCCAAAATCATCCTGACCAAGACCACCAGCGGTCCCACCTCCAATTATTCGGATAATGGGCCCATTACGATGACTCTGAATGTTTGCAACGGATCGGGGTCGGTCACGGCCAATTCGGTCACGGTCACGGACAGCATTACGAATCCCTTAGGGTGGTCCTTCGAGGGGCCCGGTTACAGTCAATGGACCGTGACGGTATCGGGGGCGGCGGTGACGATCAATCCCACGAGTACGACCTATCCGAACCTGACCTGGGTGGTGAGCAACCTGCCCGGGGGGAACTGCGTGCCGGTCACCTTCATCGTGGGTTCCTATAGCGTCAACTCGAGCGATTATTGCAATGTTGTCACCGACGCGGGGATAGCCAACTGGTCGGGCGGGGGCCCGGTGACCAGCAATAGCATTTCCATCTCGGTGGTTTGCACCGTCGTGAACACCGCGACCAACACGCCTACAAGGACCTTAACCCCAACAACCACCAATACTTCGACGATTACCCGGACAAACACTGTAACAGGCACACCTACCTCCACCCCGACCCGGACAAACTCGCCGACCAACACGTTCACGACGCTACCCACGAACACTTTAACCAGCACCCCTACGTCCACCCCTACCAGGACGAACACGGCCACTAATACGTACACGACAGCGCCGACGAACACGTCCACGTCGACCCCAACCAGGACGAACACAACGACCAGCACACTTACAAATACACCGACGAATACACCCACGAATACGGCAACCTCCACATCAACCCCGACCCGGACGAATTCGCCTACTAATACAGTCACTCCTACGTCGACAAATACGTCCGTGAACACGCCAACGAACACCTCTACGCCTACACCAACCCCAACCAGGACGAACACACCAACCAGCACACTTACAAATACGCCGACGAATACGCCCACGAATACGGCGACCTCCACACCGACCCCGACAAGGACGAACTCGCCGACCGTTACGATCACAAGCACGTCGACGAATACGTCCGTGAACACGCCAACGAACACCTCTGCGGCCACGAATACGGCAACCTCCACACCGACCCCGACGAGGACAAATTCGCCTACTGATACAGTCACCCCTACGTCGACGAACACGTCCGTGAATACAGCCACGAACACAGCGACCCTCACGTTAACCCCGACCAGAACGAATTCACCGACTGTTACGATCACAAGTACGTCGACGAACACGTCCACGTCGACCCCAACCAGGACGAACACAACGACCAGCACACTTACAAATACACCGACGAATACACCCACGAATACGGCAACCTCCACATCAACCCCGACCCGGACGAATTCGCCTACTAATACAGTCACTCCTACGTCGACAAATACGTCCGTGAACACGCCAACGAACACCTCTACGCCTACACCAACCCCAACCAGGACGAACACACCAACCAGCACACTTACAAATACGCCGACGAATACGCCCACGAATACGGCGACCTCCACACCGACCCCGACAAGGACGAACTCGCCGACCGTTACGATCACAAGCACGTCGACGAATACGTCCGTGAACACGCCAACGAACACCTCTGCGGCCACGAATACGGCAACCTCCACACCGACCCCGACGAGGACAAATTCGCCTACTGATACAGTCACCCCTACGTCGACGAACACGTCCGTGAATACAGCCACGAACACAGCGACCCTCACGTTAACCCCGACCAGAACGAATTCACCGACTGTTACGATCACAAGTACGTCGACGAACACGTCCGTGAATACAGCCACGAATACGGCGACCTCCTCATCAACCCCGACCAGGACGAACACACCCACCAGTACACTTACAAATACGCCGACGAATACGCCCACGAATACGGCGACCTCTACATCAACCCCGACCAGAACGAATTCGCCGACCGTTACGATCACAAGTACGCCGACGAATACGTCCATTTACACGTCAACGAACACCAATACGCCAACGAACACCTCTACTTCCACGTCAATCCCGACCAGGACGAACACACCGACCAACACACTTACAAATACACTGACGAATACGCCCACGAATACGGCAACCCTCACGTCAACCCCAACCAGGACGAACTCGCCGACCGTTACGATCACAAGCACGTCGACGAACACGTTCGCGAACACGCCAACGAACACCTCTACGTCCACGAATACGGCGACCTCCACATTCACCCCGACCAGGACGAACACGCCGACCGTTACGATCACAAGCACGTCGACGAATACGTCCATTTACACGCCAACGAACACTAATACACCCACGAACACGGCGACTCCCACACCAACCCCGACCAGGACGAACACGCCGACTGTTACGGTCACGAGTACGTCGACGAATACGTTCGCGAACACGCCAACGAACACCTCTACGTCCACGAATACGGCGACCTCCACATTCACCCCGACCAGGACGAACACGCCGACCGTTACGATCACAAGCACGTCGACGAATACGTCCATTTACACGCCAACGAACACCAATACACCCACGAACACGGCGACTCCCACACCAACCCCGACCAGGACGAACACGCCGACTGTTATGGTCACGAGTACGTCGACGAATACGTCCATTTACACGTCAACGAACACCAATACGCCTACGCGCACGAATACGCCCACGCCGACGAATACCCCTACGAATACGGCAACTTCCACACCAACCCCGACCAGAACGAACACGCCGACCGTTACGGTCACGAGTACGTCGACGAATACGTCCATTTACACGTCAACGAACACCAATACGCCCACGAACACGGCGACGAGCACTTCCACCAGCACACGGACGAACACGCTCACCAGCACGGCCACGAATACGCCGACAAATACACCCACGAATACGACGACCGCGACGAACACCCTGACCCGGACATCCACGCCCACGCTGACGAATACTCCCACGAACACACCGACGAATACGCCCACGAATACGCCGACGAATACTTTAACCAGCACCCGGACGCCCACGCCGACGAATACACCTACGTCGACGATAACGTTCACGGCGACCGATACCAGCACAGGGACTCAGTCGCCCACGCCCACGGCGACTAATACGCCCACGGTCACCCATACGCCTACAAACACTAATACTCTAACCCAGACGAACACACCGACGCGGACTTCTACATCCACAGCCACACCCACGCCAACGAGTACATCCACGAATACTCCTACGAACACGCCGACGCGGACCTCCACAGCCACACCTACGCCAACGAATACGTCCGTTAACACATCCACAAACACACCGACGAACACGCTGACACGGACCTCTACGCCCACAGCCACACCCACGCTGACGAATACGCCCGTTAACACGATTACGGACACCTCTACGCCCACGCCGACGAATACGTCCACGAACACACCCACGAACACTCCGACGCGGACCTCCACAGCCACAAACACGCCGACGAATACACCCACGAACACGCCGACGAATACTTTAACCAGCACCAGGACGAATACGCCGACAAACACACCGACAATGACGATCACCAGTACGCCGACGATAACGCTGACGTCGACCCCGACAGTGACAATTACGCCGACGAACACGCCGACGCGGACCTCTACGTCCACAGCCACAAACATGCCGACGAATACGCCCACCAATACGCCGACGAATACTTTAACCAGCACCAGGACTCCCACGCCGACGAATACACCTACGCCGACGGTAACGTCCACGGCGACCGATACCAGCACAGGGACTCAGTCGCCCACGCCCACGGCGACTAATACGCCCACGGTCACCAATACACCGACCTATACAGCGACATCCACGGCGACGAGTACGCCCACGGTCACCAATACGCCGACCCGCACACCTACCAACACGCCCACGCCCACAAACACCAATACCCCGACCCCGACTTACACCTCCACGCCGACGCCCACCCCAACGCCGACTAACACAGCTACTTCCACCCCGACGCCCACGAGCACGTCCACGAATGTTCCCACGAATACGTTTACTCCGACATCCACCCCAACCCCGACTGTCACGTCAACCCCGACTCCAACACCTGTGACCTTGCAAGTTTCGCAGGGTACTTCACCCCCTCCAAATACGAGCCAGGTACCCGGGGCATCGGCTGTGACGGTGCAACAAGTTCTAGTGTCAAATCCAAGCAACAACCCGGTGACACTCACCAGCCTCGTTTTGACGGATACGAGTACGTCGGGGAATCCTTCCACGGACATCACATCGGTGACGGTGTATGAGAATGGGGTGTCGGTTACCAGCGCGACGTTTAGCGGGCCATCGGTGACGCTCAATTTGAACAATACTGTTGTGCCGGGGAATGGGAGTGTAACATTCGAGATTACGGCCGCGATTTCAACCACGGCCATTGGGACAGACACGGACTCATTCAGCGTAACGGGTATAACCGGGACCAACGGGCAGTCCACCCATTCCAACGGGTTACCAGTCCAAGGGGCGGTGGTTACGATCGAGGCTCCAACCGCGACGGCGACGTCCACATATAAGAGGACATCCTCCCCCACGGCGACTCCGGTTGGGAAAAATGGAGTGGTTGTATATCCAAATCCGGTGAGCGGCCCGGGCCCGGTGACGATCCAGGTTAATTTGACCCAAAAGGAATCGCTTGTTCGGGTGGAGATCTTCACGCTGGCCTTCCGGAAGGTGAATGAGATCGATCTGACCCAAGTGCCGGCGGGGACTACCAGTGTTTCCGTCCCCATGACGGACAGGGGCGGAAAACCTCTGGCCGACGGCCTTTATTACGTGGTTGTCCAAATGCCCCAGGGGCGTCTCGTCACCAAATTGCTTGTCTTGAGATGATCTTTGGGCATGAAACATCTAGCGACTTTTGAAAAATAAAGTTCATTTAATAAGAGCGCCCTTCCGATTAAACGAGAAACTACCTTGAACTATAATGGCCTACGGTTAAATGAAATAAAAAGCAATTATAATGATGTTAAAAAGACAGTAACTTTGACCCAGGATTGTGATAATTTCGATAACAGGGGTATATTTACTGTAAATAACAATAAAAACCCTTTCATGGGGGGCGGGTTAAACCCCTTTTTGCATTGGTTGGAGAGTATCGTGACCGATATTCGTAAAGAAAATTCAAAACGTTTTTTTATCTGTCTTTTGTTATGGAACCGGTTTCTTAATTACTTTTCCAAGGTTATTTTACCTTCCATTCTTATTGTCATCACCCCCTTATGGTCTTCCGTAGCTTGGGCGACAACCTCCACCGTCACGGTCAATGCCGCCAGCGTGAGTGTCGTCCTCCCCAACACCCTATTCGGGCAGAACTACGCTGTTTACGACGGATCGGCCACCGTCGGCAAGACCGCCTACATCCAGGCGGTCTCAGCCATGGGAGCCTACCAACTGCGTTATCCAGGCGGAGGCTATGGCGACATGATCAACTGGAACAATGTTACCTGCCAGGCTTCCTACATGCCCACCATAGCCCAGAGCGTTTCCTTTGCCAGTGCGGCGGGAGTAAAACTTCAACCTATTGTGAATTACGCCGGCTATTGGTGCGGCGCATCAAACGGCCATACTGCTGCAGTGAGCCTGGCGTCGGCCTGGGTGACTTATATGAATAAGAGTCCTGCCGCCATGCCCACCACCTACTGGGAGGTTGGAAACGAAACCTTCGTCAGCGGGGAGGAAGGATACACGTCGGATGACAACACGGGAGGAGCCACTTACGGCAATAATTTCGTGGATTTCTACAACTCGATGAAGGCCGTGGATTCCACTATCAAAATCGGAGCTCAGTGCCAGTTCGACCATGCGGGCTTTTCCCAGGGCGCCGTCACAGCCATCAAGGCCAAAGGCGTCACAATGGATTTCATCATTTCGCACTCCTACCCAATTTATAACGCCACCGACACTCAGGCGGAGGATTACACCCTCCTCACCACCGACGTAACCGCAGCCACCACTCAAACCACCGCCTTGAACAACATTCTCTCCGCAGCGGGTTATCCTACCACCATCCCCAAGTGGATGACCGAATACCGCTCCAGCGTGCCCGAAAACAAGGCCGTCGAATGGGTGGACGCCATGTGGGTGTCCCAGTACCTCCTGGAACTCGGCCGGAACGGCTGGCAGGGCGCCAACATTTGGGACATCAAGAATGGATTCAACACCAGCTATTCATCCGATTACGGACTCCTGCGCGGCGGGACCAGCAATTCGGACGACACGCCCATCGACACGCCTCGCCCGACCTGGTATGTTTATCCATTCCTTTCGAGGGTATTCGGCAGGAATCTGGTGAACAGCAGCTCCAGCTCGGCCAGCTTGGGATGCTGGTCATCCACGGATACATCCGGAAATTTGACCATTTTCATGGTCAATAACGATTTTTCAAACGCCTGCACCGCGACAGTCTCCATCAGCGGCTTCTCACCCGGCACCGCCGGTTCAATATGGACCCTTCAACCGGGTGGAACCACGAAATCCAGTGGAACCACTCCCATTGAACAACAACGCGGCGTGACCATTAATGGGACCTTTAACCCCGCAGTCTCCTCCATCCCAGGCACCGGTAATTCCATCACCACCGGCGCCAGCTTCAACGTGACGGTTCCAATCGCCTCCATGGTGCTGGTGAAAGTCCCCTCGGGCGGTTCGCCTGTCCCCACCTCCACTTTTACCCGGACCTTTACTTCGACCACCACACCGACCATGACCCCGACCAAATGCGCAGTCGTTTTCAACGGCTGTAACACGGCTACGGATAACGGAACCTGGAGTGGTACTGTCGGCACACGCACTTTCATCACATCCGGGTACCCGACAGGTGCCTTAACTGAGGGAACCGGACTCATGAAGGTGGCGGTGGGTGCTACCACCCTCACCTGGGATAATGCTCTCTTCAATCTTGCCGGTTTTACGCCTACTGTGTTCACTGGTTATGTCCAACTGACCCTGGACCTAAATCTGGACGCCGCAATCACCAACCTTTGGGGAAGTTACCATACTATGCAGTTGGTCGCCGATTCTTCCACTAACAACCTCTATTCAGTGAGCATATCCTCGACACAGCCAACTCTTGTGGCCGGGCAGCAAACTTTGTCTTTTACATTGGACTACCCGGCGAGCATAACCTCCACAATGCCCTTATCCACCCTGTATTTCGTTTTGAACACCGGAAGCGCGGTTACGGGCATCAATATGTATGTGGATAATATACGTTTATTAGCTTCCTGCGGTGTGCCAACCGCAACACTAACCCCCACTCAAACCAATACCCCAACCATTACCCGAACAAACACGTCAACAAACACTCCCACCTCGACGCCGACCAATACCCGGACGAACACACCGAACAATACACCGACTTATACGGCAACCAACACCTCTACGAACACTGCAACCAGCACGTCAACCCCCACACGGACGAACACGGCCACTAATACGTACACGACCGCGCCTACGAACACGTCCACGTCGACCCCTACGGCAACCCCCACACGGACGAACACAGCCACTAATACGTACACGACCGCGCCGACAAATACATCCACGTCGACTCCTACGGCAACCGCAACGAGGACAAATTCGCCTACTAATACAGTCACTCCTACGTCGACGAACACGTCCGTGAATACAGCCACGAATACGGCGACCTCCACATCAACCCCGACCAGAACGAACACACCCACCAGCACACTTACAAATACGCCGACGAATACGCCCACGAATACGGCGACCGTCACACCCATCGCAACGAGGACAAATTCGCCTACTAATACAGTCACTCCTACGTCGACGAACACGTCCGTGAATACAGCCACGAATACGGCGACCTCCACATCAACCCCGACCAGAACGAACACACTCACCAGCACACTTACAAATACGCCGACGAATACGCCCACGAATACGGCGACCGTCACACCCACCGCAACGAGGACAAATTCGCCTACTGGTACAGTCACCCCTACGTCGACGAATACGTCCGTGAACACGCCAACGAACACCTCTACGGCCACGAATACGGCGACCTCCACGTCAACCCCGACCAGGACGAACACACCCACCAGTACACTTACAAATACGCCGACGAATACGCCCATTTACACGTCAACGAACACCAATACGCCAACGAATACCTCTACTTCCACGTCAACCCCGACCAGGACGAACACAACGACCAACACACTTACAAATACACTGACGAATACGCCCACGAATACGGCAACCCTCACGTCAACCCCAACCAGGACGAACTCGCCGACCGTTACGATCACAAGCACGTCGACGAATACGTCCATTTACACGTCAACGAACACCAATACGCCCACGAATACCTCTACTTCCACATCAACCCCAACCAGAACGAACACACCCACCAGCACACTTACAAATACGCCGACGAATACGCCCACGAATACGGCGACCTCCTCATCAACCCCGACCAGAACGAATTCGCCGACCGTTACGGTCACGAGTACGTCGACGAATACGTCCATTTACACGTCAACGAACACCTCTACGGCCACGAATACGGCGACCTCCACGTCAACCCCGACTAGGACGAACACACCCACCAGCACACTTACAAATACGCCGACGAATACGCCCACGAATACGGCGACCTCCTCATCAACCCCGACCAGAACGAATTCGCCGACCGTTACGATCACAAGTACGCCGACGAATACGTCCATTTACACGTCAACGAACACCAATACGCCCACGAATACCTCTACTTCCACGTCAACCCCGACCAGGACGAACACACCGACCAACACACTTACAAATACACTGACGAACACGCCCACGAATACGGCGACTCCCACACCAACCCCAACCAGGACGAACACGCCGACCGTTACGATCACAAGTACGCCGACGAATACGTCCCTTTACACGCCAACGAACACCAATACACCTACGAATACGGCGACCTCCACATCAACTCCGACCAGAACGAATTCGCCGACCGTTACGGTCACGAGTACGTCGACGAATACGTCCATTTACACGTCAACGAATACCAATACGCCCACGAATACGGCGACTCTCACACCAACCCCGACCAGAACGAACACGCCGACCGTTACGGTCACGAGTACGTCGACGAATACGTCCATTTACACGTCAACGAATACCAATACGCCCACGAACACGGCGACGAGCACTTCCACCAGCACACGGACGAACACGCTCACCAGCACGGCCACGAATACGCCGACAAATACACCCACGAATACGACGACCGCGACGAATACCCTAACCCGGACATCCACGCCCACGCTGACGAATACTCCCACGAACACACCGACGAATACGCCCACAAATACGCCGACGAATACTTTAACCAGCACCCGGACGCCCACGCCGACGAATACACCTACGCTGACGATAACGTTCACGGCGACCGATACCAGCACAGGGACTCAGTCGCCCACGCCCACTGCGACTAATACGCCCACGGTCACCCATACGCCTACAAACACTAATACTCTAACCCAGACGAACACACCGACGCGGACCTCTACATCCACAGCCACACCCACGCCAACGAGTACATCCACGAATACTCCTACGAACACCCCGACGCGGACATTCACGTCCACAGCCACAAATACGCCGACGAATACGTCTGTTAACACGGCCACGGCCACACCCACGCCAACGAATACGTCCGTTAACACATCCACAAACACACCGACGAGCACGTTGACGCGGACCTCCACGCCCACAGCCACACCCACGCTGACGAATACGCCCGTTAACACGCTTACTAACACCTCTACACCCACGCTGACGTACACGCCCACGAACACGCCGACGAATACGTCCACGAACACACCCACGAACACTCCGACACGGACCTCCACAGCCACAAACACGCCGACGAATACGCCCACGAACACGCCGACGAATACTTTGACCAACACCAGGACGAATACGCCAACAGACACACCGACAATGACGATCACCAATACGCCGACGGTGACGTCCACGATCACCAATACCAGCACAGGGACTCAGTCGCCCACACCCACGGTGACCAATACGCCCACGGTCACTAATACGCCGACCCATACCGCGACACCCACACTGACGAGTACGGCTACCTCTACGCCGACACTGACGGTGACGCTCACATCGACACGGACGCCGACATCCACGTCTACAAACACACCGACCAACACGGCAACGAATACGCCAACGTCGACCGGAACAAGCACAGCAACGAGGACGCCGACTTCCACATCCACATCGACTCCGACGATAACGCTGACGCCGACCCCGACAGTGACAATTACGCCGACGAACACGCCGACGCGGACCTCCACGTCCACAGCCACAAACATGCCGACGAATACACCCACCAATACGCCGACGAATACTTTAACCAGCACCAGGACTCCCACGCCGACGAATACACCTACGCCGACGGTAACGTCCACGGCGACCGATACCAGCACAGGGACTCAGTCGCCCACGCCCACGGCGACTAATACGCCCACGGTCACCAATACACCGACCTATACAGCGACATCCACGGCGACGAGTACGCCCACGGTCACCAATACGCCGACCCGCACACCTACCAACACGCCCACGCCCACAAACACCAATACCCCGACCCCGACTTACACCTCCACGCCGACGCCCACCCCAACGCCGACTAACACAGCTACTTCCACCCCGACGCCCACGAGCACGTCCACGAATGTTCCCACGAATACGTTTACTCCGACATCCACCCCCACTCCGACTGTCACGTCAACCCCGACTCCAACACCTGTGACCTTGCAAGTTTCGCAGGGTACTTCACCCCCTCCAAATACGAGCCAGGTACCCGGGGCATCGGCTGTGACGGTGCAACAGGTTCTAGTGTCAAATCCAAGCAACAACCCGGTGACACTCACCAGCCTCGTTTTGACGGATACGAGTACGTCGGGGAATCCTTCCACGGACATCACATCGGTGACGGTGTATGAGAATGGGGTGTCGGTTACCAGCGCGACGTTTAGCGGGCCATCGGTGACGCTCAATTTGAACAATACTGTTGTGCCGGGGAATGGGAGTGTAACATTCGAGATTGTGGCCGCGATTTCAACCACGGCCATTGGGACAGACACGGACTCATTCAGCGTAACGGGTATAACCGGGACCAACGGGCAGTCCACCCATTCCAACGGGTTACCAGTCCAAGGGGCGGTGGTTACGATCGAGGCTCCAACCGCGACGGCGACGTCCACATATACGAGGACATCCTCCCCCACGGCGACTCCGGTTGGGAAAAATGGAGTGGTTGTATATCCAAATCCGGTGAGCGGCCCGGGTCCGGTGACGATCCAGGTTAATTTGACCCAAAAGGAATCGCTTGTTCGGGTCGAGATCTTCACACTGGCTTTCCGGAAGGTGAATGAGATTGATCTGACCCAAGTGCCGGCGGGGATTACCAGTGTGACCATTCCCCTGAAGGACATGGGAGGAATTCCCCTGGCCAACGGCCTCTACTACATAATTGTCCAAACGCCCCAGGGCCGCCTCGTCACCAAATTGCTTGTCTTGAGATGAACTTTGGGTAAGGCAATTGTGGGAGTAAAATACTCCCATGGAACTTCCAACTTCCAAGTCGTTTTCCTTTTTTAAAAATTACAATCCCCTCCATAACATCATTCACTATTACGTGGATTTAAGTTGTTTTTTAGTTTCCAACACTACACCTCTAAATTGGTGGGCCTTGAACCGGCGTAAACGCATGACAAGCTTTTATTCCCTCGAGGTTAAGTATAGAAGCCTCGAGGCGCGAGATCGTTTTACAGCAAAATGTTTTATGCAGGCCCAATCCCAAAAACGAACGGTATGCGGCGAACGTCTGGGATTCATGGATTTTTTTGTGCCTGTTTTGAACAAAGGAAGTATTCTCGGATTTTTACAAGCCGGTTCTTTTGTTAGAAGTGAAATTACTCCTGAAATTATAGAAAATTGCTGGAAGGAGCTGACCGGAAAGGAAATATCCGTTTCTTTGCCGGAATTTCGTGATTTTGTGAAGGTGCTATTAGAGATTCCGGTTCTGGATGGTACCCTGTTTTTGGCTTTCCAGGAGTCACTTGAAATGTTTGCGCGTCTTTTATCCGATGAGAAGGAAAAAAATTCTATCGGTCAAAGGCTCCAACAACTTCTTTTAACGGTCTTTTCAAAAAAACTTCCACATAGTTACTGGATGGATTGGGCTTTAGGGAGGCCTACAGCGGAATCCGTCCCGCCTTGGGACCTCAGGGTGGTGCAATGGGATTGGATACGAAATGAAATCGGCATTACTAGAATTCCCACGACCGTATTAACCGTCATCCCCCAACGCCTAGGCGGCCAGTCGCTGGGTTGGACTGCAGAGATGCTCCGAATTTACCGATTTCAACGGCAGTGTTTTTATTTCGCCCAAACCTTACCACAAACTGTCGGTGGAAAATTGGAAGATTACGGTGCGGTTTTTGTAACCTCGGTTGGTCCACAACGTTCTCGACTTGCCCAGCGCCAACAGGTGAGAAATATCGCAATGAAAATCAGGGATTTTGCCGTAAGGGAATTAGGCGGGCCGGTCCTGATGGGAATTGGTGAAACTGTTTCTCCGGGAGAGCACTTGGACCTATCTTATCGTCAGGCGGTTTTGGCCCTTCACCTGGCAAGACGATCGGACAAGACGATTATATTTTTTGAAGGCGAAAAAAAAGATACTTCAACCGGGGATTTTTCCGAGTTGCGGCGCATATTGGCGGAACTAAATGAGGCATTTGCCTCGGGACCTTTTCCGGACCTAGAAGTTATAAAGGACCGTTTTTTGAAACAAGTAATCAATATTTCATTTCAGAACCCCCAAGAAATACGATGGCATTTCCAGTATGCCTTAGATCGTTTGGCAGAAACGTTGCAACGCCGTATGGAATACGGTAAAAAAGAAGCGGAATTACTTTGGGAAAACCTGAATAAAATGTTGGAAGATTCCGCGACCATCCAGGAGATGATCCTGGCTTTTCAAGAGATTCTTTCCAAGTTGGAACGGCAAATCGACAAGACCTCATCCATCCAAACAGAATTTTCCATCGAGAAAGTCCGGGATTTCCTGACACACCATCTTAAAGAATCTTTGAGGATCTCCCGTTTGGCGGAAATGGCAGGGGTTTCCCCTTCCACTTTTAGCCGCCGATTTAAAAAGTTAACCGGTTTGGGTTTGGAAGCTTATCTTCAAAATCTGCGCCTTGAAGAAGCAAAACGTCTTCTCAAGGTTACCCGCCTTCCGGTTGTGCGCATCGGAAAGGATTGCGGATTTAAGTCCAATCCCTATTTCTTCCAGTTGTTTCGAAGGAAAAATGGGTGTCCACCTCAGGCTTATCGAAGGAAAATGCAGAATTATTGAGGGAAAAGAGCCATTTATAGCGATTATTAGACTGAAATAAAAAATAATGCTATTGATGTTAAAACAATATAACGTTGTTTACGGGAAAGCCAAGAGTTGCTTTAATCGAGGTAAAATTTACTAAGGTTTTGAAGAACCTTCGAAAAAAACGAATGTTTGAACTTGATGAGAGGAAATTCCGGTGACTCGGAAATCGATATTTTTTTTAGCGGTTAGTTTATTTGGAAGCGCTTCCAGTATTTTAGCTGGAACCGCCACTATTGATTCAACAACGACCAACCAATTTATCCGCGGATTTGGCGCTTCCAGCGCTTGGCATACCAGCGCCTATACCACGGCTCAGGCGACCATATTTTGGGATGACACCACCATGAACGGAAGCAGCCCGGCGGGTATCGGGCTTTCCATGCTCCGCTGCCGCATCCCACCGGACGGATCAACCGGTGAAATAGCTGTGATGACGCAGGCCAAGGGCTTGGGTTGCACCCAAATATGGGCCACCGAGTGGTCCGCTCCCGCCTCCATGAAAGACAATGACAACTTGGACAACGGCGGGGCCCTTCTTACCGGCAGTTACGCCGCTTACGCTCAATACCTGCTCAATTACGCCAAGACGTGCGAAAGCAACGGCATTACCCTGATGTGCATTTCCCCCCAAAACGAACCGGATATGGATGTGAGTTATGAATCCGGCACTTGGACAGGCCAGCAATTCCACGATTTCGTCGCGCAGAGCATGGGGCCGACTTTTGTTGGCAACGCAACAAAAATTATGATTACCGAGACTTCCAAGAATGCCCTTTTGACTGCGGGTTGTGGCGTGACGGGGGATGCCACTTGCTCCCTGAGCGACGCCGCCGCGGCCACCTATATTTCCTACATCGGCACCCATCTTTATGGTTCCGGGCCCATGTCTTTTACCCAACTCCAACAAAATCCCCCCTCGGGATGGACGCGGGAATATTGGGAAACCGAAATGATGGAATACAACAGCGGCGCAGCCTCCGACGATACGATGACGGACGGTTTGATACAAGCAGGATTGATCCACAAATCCTTGGCGGATTCCGGCATGAACGCCTATCATTTTTGGTGGTTAGTTTGTGAAAACAGCAATACCAACCAGGGCCTCATCGACTACGATGGCACGACCGTGCCCAAGAGGACTTGGTGCATGGGCAATTGGAGCAGATTTGTCCGCCCTGGGTACTATCGGATGGGTGCCACCGAGGTGCCCACTTCTGGTGTCACAGTATCCGCCTATAAAAACAATTCCAGTACCTCACCGGCCACTGTCGTCATAGTGGCTATCAATGGAAGTACCGCGGCAGTGCCACAAACCTTTACCTTTAACGGTGTTACCGTCACTTCCGTCACCCCTTGGTTGACCGATTCCAGTAACAACCTAACCCAGCAGACAGCGGTGGCAGTATCGGGAAACAGCTTTTCCTACTCCTTGCCGGCATCCAGCGTTTGTTCTTTCGTTGGTGCCACGTCATCTGCCGGTTCACCGGTTCCCACGAATACTTTCACTTGGACCCCTACCCGTACCAACACGCCCACTCCTACAGCCACGACAGTACCACCCAAAATCACCTTAACCAAAACCACGGGTGGACCCACCTCCAATTATTCGGATAATGGGCCCATCACGATGTTCCTGAATGTTTGCAACGGGTCGGGGTCGGTAACGGCCAATTCGGTCACGGTTACGGACAGCATTACGAATCCCTTGGGGTGGTCTTTCGAAGGGCCCGGGTATAGTCAATGGACCGTGACGGTGTCGGGGGCGGCGGTGACAATCAATCCTACAAGTACAGCCTATCCGAACCTGAGCTGGGTGGTAAGCAACCTGCCAGGGGGCGCCTGCGTGCCAGTCACCTTCATCGTGGGTTCCTATAGCGTCAACTCGAGCGATTATTGCAATGTTGTCACCGACGCGGGGATAGCTAATTGGTCAGGCGGGGGCCCGGTGACCAGCAACAGCATTTCCATTTCGGTCGTATGCACCACCGGGAGCACCGCGACCAACACTCCCACGAGGACCTTAACTCCAACCCCCACTAATACTTCGACGAATACCCGGACAAACACCGTAACAGGCACGCCTACCTCCACCCCGACCCGGACGAATTCGCCGACCATTACGTTCACGACTGTACCCACAAATACCCCGACCAACACGGCCACGAATACGGCGACAGCCACCTCCACTGCGACCCGGACGAACTCTCCGACCAATACATTCACGACTCTTCCCACGAACACTTCAACCAATACTCCCACACTAACCCCAACCCGGACGAACACGGCGACCAATACGTTCACGGCTGTACCCACGAATACCCCAACCAACACGGCCACGAGTACGGCGACAGCCACTCCCACCCCAACCCGAACGAACTCACCGACCAGCACACTTACAAATACGCCGACGAATACGCCCACGAATACGGCGACCGTCACACCCACCGCAACGAGGACAAATTCGCCTACTAATACAGTCACTCCCACGTCGACAAACACATCCGTGAATACGGCCACCTCCACATTCACCCCAACCAGAACGAACACACCCACCAGCACACTTACAAATACGCCGACGAATACGCCCACGAATACGGCGACCGTCACACCCATCGCAACGAGGACAAATTCGCCCACTAATACAGTCACTCCTACGTCGACGAACACGTCCGTGAATACCGCCACGAATACGGCGACCTCCACATCAACCCCGACCAGAACGAACACACCCACCAGCACACTTACAAATACGCCGACGAATACGCCCACGAATACGGCGACCGTCACACCCACCGCAACGAGGACAAATTCGCCTACTAATACAGTCACCCCTACGTCGACGAATACGTCCGTGAACACGCCAACGAACACCTCTACGGCCACGAATACGGCGACCTCCACGTCAACCCCGACCAGGACGAATTCACCGACTGTTACGATCACTCCTACGTCGACGAACACGTCCATTTACACGTCAACGAACACCAATACGCCCACGAATACCTCTACTTCCACATCAACCCCAACCAGAACGAACACACCCACCAGCACACTTACAAATACGCCGACGAATACGCCCACGAATACGGCGACCTCCTCATCAACCCCGACCAGAACGAATTCGCCGACCGTTACGGTCACGAGTACGTCGACGAATACGTCCATTTACACGTCAACGAACACCTCTACGGCCACGAATACGGCGACCTCCACGTCAACCCCGACCAGGACGAACACACCCACCAGCACACTTACAAATACGCCGACGAATACGCCCACGAATACGGCGACCTCCTCATCAACCCCGACCAGAACGAATTCGCCGACCGTTACGATCACAAGTACGCCGACGAATACGTCCATTTACACGTCAACGAACACCAATACGCCAACGAATACGGCGACCTCCACAGCAACCCCGACCAGGACGAATTCCCCTACTAATACGACCACGCCTACGTCGACAAATACGCCCACGAACACGGCGACCCTCACATCCACCCCAACCAGGACGAACACGCCGACCGTTACGATCACAAGCACGTCGACGAATACGTCCATTTACACGTCAACGAACACCAATACGCCCACGAATACGGCGACCTCCACATCAACTCCGACCAGAACGAATTCGCCGACCGTTACGGTCACGAGTACGTCGACGAATACGTCCATTTACACGTCAACGAATACCAATACGCCCACGAATACGGCGACTCTCACACCAACCCCGACCAGAACGAACACGCCGACCGTTACGGTCACGAGTACGTCGACGAATACGTCCATTTACACGTCAACGAATACCAATACGCCCACGAACACGGCGACGAGCACTTCCACCAGCACACGGACGAACACGCTCACCAGCACGGCCACGAATACGCCGACAAATACACCCACGAATACGACGACCGCGACGAATACCCTAACCCGGACATCCACGCCCACGCTGACGAATACTCCCACGAACACACCGACGAATACGCCCACAAATACGCCGACGAATACTTTAACCAGCACCCGGACGCCCACGCCGACGAATACACCTACGCCGACGATAACGTTCACGGCGACCGATACCAGCACAGGGACTCAGTCGCCCACGCCCACTGCGACTAATACGCCCACGGTCACCCATACGCCTACAAACACTAATACTCTAACCCAGACGAACACACCGACGCGGACCTCTACATCCACAGCCACACCCACGCCAACGAGTACATCCACGAATACTCCTACGAACACCCCGACGCGGACATTCACGTCCACAGCCACAAATACGCCGACGAATACGTCTGTTAACACGGCCACGGCCACACCCACGCCAACGAATACGTCCGTTAACACATCCACAAACACACCGACGAGCACGTTGACGCGGACCTCCACGCCCACAGCCACACCCACGCTGACGAATACGCCCGTTAACACGCTTACTAACACCTCTACACCCACGCTGACGTACACGCCCACGAACACGCCGACGAATACGTCCACGAACACACCCACGAACACTCCGACACGGACCTCCACAGCCACAAACACGCCGACGAATACGCCCACGAACACGCCGACGAATACTTTAACCAGCACCAGGACGAATACGCCGACGAATACACCTACGCCGACGATAACGTCCACGGCGACCGATACCAGCACAGGGACTCAGTCGCCCACGCCCACGGTGACCAATACGCCCACGGTCACTAATACGCCGACCCATACCGCGACACCCACACTGACGAGTACGGCTACCTCTACGCCGACACTGACGGTGACGCTCACATCGACACGGACGCCGACATCCACGTCTACAAACACACCGACCAACACGGCAACGAATACGCCAACGTCGACCGGAACAAGCACAGCAACGAGGACGCCGACTTCCACATCCACATCGACTCCGACGATAACGCTGACGTCGACCCCGACAGTGACAATTACGCCGACGAACACGCCGACGCGGACCTCCACGTCCACAGCCACAAACATGCCGACGAATACACCCACCAATACGCCGACGAATACTTTAACCAGCACCAGGACTCCCACGCCGACGAATACACCTACGCCGACGGTAACGTCCACGGCGACCGATACCAGCACAGGGACTCAGTCGCCCACGCCCACGGCGACTAATACGCCCACGGTCACCAATACACCGACCTATACAGCGACATCCACGGCGACGAGTACGCCCACGGTCACCAATACGCCGACCCGCACACCTACCAACACGCCCACGCCCACAAACACCAATACCCCGACCCCGACTTACACCTCCACGCCGACGCCCACCCCAACGCCGACTAACACAGCTACTTCCACCCCGACGCCCACGAGCACGTCCACGAATGTTCCCACGAATACGTTTACTCCGACATCCACCCCCACTCCGACTGTCACGTCAACCCCGACTCCAACACCTGTGACCTTGCAAGTTTCGCAGGGTACTTCACCCCCTCCAAATACGAGCCAGGTACCCGGGGCATCGGCTGTGACGGTGCAACAGGTTCTAGTGTCAAATCCAAGCAACAACCCGGTGACACTCACCAGCCTCGTTTTGACGGATACGAGTACGTCGGGGAATCCTTCCACGGACATCACATCGGTGACGGTGTATGAGAATGGGGTGTCGGTTACCAGCGCGACGTTTAGCGGGCCATCGGTGACGCTCAATTTGAACAATACTGTTGTGCCGGGGAATGGGAGTGTAACATTCGAGATTGCGGCCGCGATTTCAACCACGGCCATTGGGACAGACACGGACTCATTCAGCGTAACGGGTATAACCGGGACCAACGGGCAGTCCACCCATTCCAACGGGTTACCAGTCCAAGGGGCGGTGGTTACGATCGAGGCTCCAACCGCGACGGCGACGTCCACATATACGAGGACATCCTCCCCCACGGCGACTCCGGTTGGGAAAAATGGAGTGGTTGTATATCCAAATCCGGTGAGCGGCCCGGGTCCGGTGACGATCCAGGTTAATTTGACCCAAAAGGAATCGCTTGTTCGGGTGGAGATCTTCACGCTGGCTTTCCGGAAGGTAAATGAGATTGATCTGACCCAAGTGCCGGCGGGGATTACCAGTGTGACCATCCCCCTGAAGGACAAGGAAGGAATCCCCCTGGCCAACGGCCTCTACTACATAATTGTCCAAACGCCCCAGGGCCGCCTCGTTGCGAAACTCCTCGTTTTGCGTTGAGATATTTCTACTGCTTTCGGTTTGTTGCCGGGATCCCTCCTGAAAATCAAAAATTCACTGGTATAATTCATCCTAAATTTCGGATGAGTATTTGGTTTCAACGAATAGGGCAAAGAAATTCAAAATAAGGGTGAAATGTCTTTTAATTCCTTTCTTAAACTGGTTTTTTATTGTTTTGTTTGAAAAGCCGAAGGACATCCGTTGTGGTAAGCTATTGCCTTCAAATAGCATATTAATTTGATATATCTTTTTTAAGAGGGAGTACCAATCATGAAAAAAGCACTCATGCTTTCGCCCTTATGGTTTGTGGCCGCACTCGCTTGGGGCGCCCTGACACCCGTGCAAATCCAGGAGGTTACACAGGAATGGGTCAACCAGCACAACTCAAAACTTACTTTAAAAATCGATAACTTTACTCAGGGCACCAAGGCGCACCGTCATGCCTTGTCCCTCATTTCTCTCCGAAGGCCGTCCTGTCCGATGAAACAAATTTCAATAAAGCGGGCGGAAGGTCTCGCTATTCCATCTGAAAAAGATTTCTCAAACGGGCTTTCAGTGGGTTTGTCAGCCCTTTACAGTGTTCAAGGCGGCGGGGCTTCCTTTCTCATCGCCGATTACACGGACGAATACGACGATGTACTATCCTCCTCGGATATCTATTTAAAGATCGGTCTCCAGTATCATCTACTTTTCCAGGGGAAGGGATACCGGGCCAGCGCCAGGATCATCGGTCTAGGAAAAGATTCCCCGGTTTTCATGGAAGTCGACGAATACGGCGGAGGCAGCCAATGTATGAAGACCCTTTACCGGTTGAAACCCGACTCGATCAAGGCAATGCCCCAAGACATTTACGACCACGTGTTGAATCTGGATCCGAATGATTATGTCGAAAAGGTTCTGCAGCTCAATGTCTTGCTGGAGGGTTTCACGCTTTATCAGGATGTGGACCATGACGGCTCATTGGAAATTCTCAATGGCACCCGGGTTGATTATCCGGGAGATTTGAAAACCAAGCTTAAAACCACTTACGGCCTGACCGATAACGACCTGGGATGCCTTTCCCTGAAGACCATTTCGGTATACAAGTGGGATGGTTCCAAATTCACGGACCTCGGGGATTATTATTTTTGAGGAGCAGGTTGACGCCCTGTTTTGTTTTTTTCTCTCAATCGCATGATAAAAACTGTTGAAATGAGTTTTTCCACGGAAGCAAGCGGCGCCGTTCCATCCCCCTTCCACCGTATTAAGCGGTGCGCATTAATCACTTTCATTTTCCTCACCCCCGCCATTCTTCAAGCCTATCAGATTCTTTTTTATTACAACGGGTTGGACAAACCCGGTTCCGCCGTTCTCCAATGCGCCGATCTACTTCGGAAAGCCGGGAATCAAGTAACAGTAATCGACGTGGGCGGGGTTAACCGAAACCCCAAGATTGATTCTTGGGGCCCCCCTTATGACCAGGTTTGGGACATGCGGTTTGTAGAAAGTGACAAAACAACATGCGGCAAGGGATCACCTGTCGAAGCGGATTATTTCGATAAAAGATGGCGCGTCAAGGCCGAGGATTACCTGAGCCGTTGCGGACGGCTATTTATCGCGGGGGAACATTATCAGTTGGCCGATCGCAATGAGGGCTTATACCGATTTCTCAAGGAAATTCAGGCGGTCAAGAGGGGTTACGACGATTGCCCTCCCTCGCGCAATGGAAACAGCTCCACGGATTTGGAGGCTTTTTACCCCGTTCGAGGCGATTTGGGACCTGTTTCCTTTTTTGGCGCCTATGTGGGCGGTATTCCCGTGGCTTTACTGAATGGAACGAGCTTCGTGGACACCCAGGTTGGTTGGCAGGATGACGATGGGGTGGAAAGATCGGTTGTATCCGGGTGGGAAGGCGATCAACTGAAAGGAGCGGTCCACTCACCTCCTTGCGCCAGGGGAAAACTATTCATGGTCTGGGACGCCTCCATGTGGACCCTTGAGGCGTTGCCGGCGGTAGCCGGGAGTGATAAGAGGAACTCGCCGATTTGGAACGAGTCATCCTGGTTTTCCTGGAATTCAAAGAAGAATAAAACAACCGTTCGGGATATCAAAAAGGCCAAAGAGGCCACGGAAAAATTCTTTACAGCCGCCGCCCATTGGCTGGGAAGCGGGAAATGCCCCTGCGAAGCACCCGCGGAAATGTCTGCTTCCGATGAAACGGCAAGTAAGGAGCGTATGCCTTTGGCCTTGAAGCAGGGGATCACACGCAATCAGGGGCCTAATACAATAGTTGGGAATATACTCCAACCGTTAAGACATAATTCAACCCCCCCGGGGATACAGACCACTTTTCAAAAGCCAACCGCTTCCCCTGCTGCGCCTCAAACCATTGTCTTCAACACACCACCCGTTTACATTTATATGAGATTCAAAGACGGGCCCGGCGAATACAAATTGGATATTTTCGATTCCCGGGGAAATCACGTACGGGTTTTGTTCGACCAAACCATTAATCAACAAACGGAGGAATGGGCCAGTTGGAATGGCGTAAATGAAACGGGTCAACTCATGCCGCAAGGGAATTACACCGCCGTTTTCACAAAGGATGGGCGTGCCTTAAGGAAAATCACCCTTATTTGGGTGTTGCCAGGCCGGTAAGCTGTTGAATCAAAAAGGTGAATTTAGGGGAAGAATTTTAAAATGATTGATGTTATGAAATTCCTCCTTTTTATCGTTTCCAATCGTTTAACCCAATAAAACAATTACCCACTAGCCTCGTTTTTAAGAAACTTTCAACCTATAATAAACTTCGTTTCTTAGGGTTGATGAGATCCGGCTGAAATCGGATGGCTTCATTAAAGGCAGAATCATGGCAACCTTTTCTTCTGTAAAAAGACGCGCTTCCTCCCTCAAGGTCACCCTCTTTTTTTCCCTATTCCTCATCATGTGGTCAGTGCTCGCGGGACGGTTGGTTTGGTTTCGAACCCGTGATTTCAAGATTTCGCTGATCGTTTTCGGAGTTTCCGCGGCGGTTTTGGGTACCGGGTGGTTTTTACTGCAATGGCAATCCAGGGTGACCTGGTTATGCCGCCTGCAGATGATTTTACACAAGGCAGGGGCCCTTCCCAGCGACTATCGTTTCATCGACGACGCCATGCCTTGGAATGTCAATAAAAAAACGCAGGATGTGGTCAATATCGCCGAGCAGGTAGTGCAGGAAAACATCAAAAGCCTTGCCGCCAACCGGCACGCCTTGGACAAGTACCTGGGGTCCCAGGCTTCCCGCCACGCCATCCAAGGAGCAGGTACCGGCTTCGGCGGGCAGATGCAGTCGGTTTTCATCCTTTTCTCGGATATCCGCGGCTTCACCCAAATGACCGAGCTTTTGACATCGCAGGAAACCATGCGGGTGTTGAACCAGATTTTTTCAGCCCTGGCGATGGCGGTCGAGCACCAGGGCGGGGAAATCAATAAATTCATCGGGGACGCCATCCTGGTTTATTTCCACAGATCCCCGGAAAACGAGCGGAAGGAAGCCGAAAAAGTCGTCCGGGCCGCCCTGGAAATGCAGGAAAAATTTAGGGTGGTCACCACCAACAACAACGATTTGAAAGCCAGAAACGTGAGTATCGGGCTTGGAATCGGCATTGTGGCCGGGCAGGCCATCATGGGCAACCTCGGCTCGCGCAACCGCATGGAATTCACCTTGATCGGGAACTCGGTCAACCTGGCTTCCCGCCTTTGCAGCATCGCGCCCCAGGATGAAATCCTCGTGGACGAGGAACTGGCCATGCTGGTCAACGACAAGTTCCATATCGAGTCAAGGCTTCCGGTGCAATTGAAGGGCAAGAAGGAAAAGACCACTCCCTATTGCATCTTGGGCGATTTGACCAATAGGGATGACATCCGGATGGCCTCTGAATATCAGATCTAACCCGGTTTTTCAGAAGTGTATTGCGCGGTTCCAGGAATAATCATACCCCCTTGATTTCCAAGTCCATCCGTTACTACCATTCCTTTCAGGTAATCATTCCTAACACCTATTGCCGAGATAGGGTTCCGGCATATCAAAAAGGGGAGCCATGACAGTTTATGATTACAAGGCCAAGGCCATCGATGGAAGGGAACAATCCCTGGAAGAGTATAAGGGAAAAGTGCTTCTGGTCGTAAATGTGGCCAGCCGTTGCGGATTTACCCCCCAATATAAGGGCCTGGAGAATCTTTACAGGAAATTCAAGGACCGGGGTTTCGAGGTTCTGGGCTTCCCCTGCAACCAGTTCGGCGCCCAGGAGCCGGGCAACGAGGAGGAGATCAAGAGTTTTTGCGACCTCAACTTCGGGGTCACTTTTCTCCTCTTTTCCAAGATCGACGTGAACGGCGATAACGCCCATCCCCTATATAAATTCCTCGCGGACTCCCAACCGGGCATCCTGGGCACCAAGGCCATCAAATGGAACTTCACGAAATTCCTCATCGACCGCGATGGAAACCCGGTGAAACGGTTCGCCCCCGCGGACAAACCCGAGTCCCTCGAAAAAGACATCGAGGGTTTATTGATCCGGGACGGCCTGTGAAAGTGGAAGCCATCCGGCGTGTTTTTCGTTACCGCCCCGCATAAAATTCCCGTTCGCTTTAAAACCCAAAACCACATACGGCTGTGATAGCGCTGAAATTTTGTGAGAAGTTCTAAATCGCAAAATTCGATCAATAACGTATTAATCTACAAAATTGTCCAAAAAATTTTTTGATTTTAAGATTCTCCGAATACTTTTCCCGTTTTTCCCGACACTTTCAAAACTGGCATAAGCCTTGCTTTATTTTTTGGAAAATTCATGGATAGTCCCGGATTTCCGAGGAAAGAGGGAATTGGTTGAGGAGGTTTTTATTTTTAAGGAGGACGAAATGAGAAGGTTGACCAAGCGGTTCAGTTTCCTAGCCTCGTTCGTTTTCGCGGGTACGCTGTCGCCGGTATTGGCACAAACGGCAATCACGCCATCCCCGACGCCCGCGGGCCCTACAGTCACGGTGGACGGCTTGGTGGATGCTTATTACAACTACAATTTCACCAATTCGGCGCACTCGTTGAACGGCCATGGGAACGGGCCCCTCTACTCCTTCAACCAAGCGGATAACTCCTATACCTTGGGGTTGGCCGAGGCTTCCTTGACGGCAACCCAGGGAACAGGCAGCGCCCATTTGACTTTGGCCTATGGGGAGACGGCGAGTCTCCTGGGCCAAGCCGCCACCGTGCTGGGCGGGGCCCCCGCGCCCGATCATTTCTTCGTGGAGCAGGCTTACGTTTCCTATACGGCGGGCCTGTGGACGTTCAATATCGGGAAATTCGTCACTTGGATGAGTAATGAAGTGATCGAAAGCAAAAGCAACTGGAACTACAGCCGCTCCTTGCTTTACTACTATACCGGCATTTTCCACACGGGATTGAGCCTTGGATACGCCCCTTCCACGGTCTTTAGCGTCACCGGCTATGCGGTCAATGGCTGGAACAACGATTCCGCCGACAACATCGCGGGGGAAAAGACATATGGGTTACAGGCGTCCATCAAGCCGGATGCCGCTTGGAGCTTCGTTTTGAACGGCAGCGCCGGGCCCAACCCTTTTTCCGCCACGGATGGAAGCACGAACCTATTGGGGGAGGCCATCCTATCCTGCAACGCGACGGATAAGTTGTCCTTTGCCCTGGACTCTGAATACGACAGCCAGGCCCTGGCCCAGAAGGGCGCGATCGGAATTTTGGGCGTCGCCCTCTATGGCCGCTACCAGATTCAAGGCGACTGGGCCGCCGCCCTGCGGTTGGAAGAGTTGAGCGACGACCATGGCGGATCTCCGGCGGTCAGCTCGGAGGTTCGAGAAGCCACTTTGACCCTCGAGCATAACCTGACCCCCAATACGCTATTGAGGTTGGAAGGCCGTTATGACTATGCTTTGGCCGGGGGTGCGATCCTGCCGGCCGGGTCCGGGCCCTATGCCGCCGGCGATCCCGACCAGCTTACGGGCACGTTTTCAACTGTGTTCAGCTTCTAGGTTTTGGAGGGGGCCATGATTAAAATCGAAGCCATTATCCGCCCGGAAAAATTGGACGAGGTCCAGCGCAGGCTCCGGAGAATCGGTTATCCCGGCATGATGGTCACCGAAATGGAGGGACATGGCCGCCAGAAAGGCCTCCATTCAGGCTGGCCTGAGAGCCTGAGGGTGAATTTTTTGCCGAAAACCAAGATCGAGATCGTCGTCGGGAAAAAGCACGAAAAGAAAGTCGTGACGGCCATCATCGGAGGGGCCCGTACCGGGGAAATGGGGGACGGCAAGATCTTCCTGCTGGATGTCCGGGACGCCATCCGCATCCGCACCGGGGAGCGGGGAACGAAGGCCATTTCAATGCAAGAAAAACGCGTGAAGAAATAAAGAATAAGGTTTAACTGGGAATTGGTTTTATAAATCCTTGGAAAGGTTTCTTTTTATGGGGTGGTTTAGTACCATAAAGTTTCCACCCCTTATTGGAGGTAATCATGGCTGAAACCTATCCGACCCCCTACGTCTTTGTTTATGACGTATTCCTCAAAGACGCCGTCAAGCACGTCAAAGTCGCCCCCTACATCAAGACCTGGGCGCGCGCCGAGATGCCCGGCAAGCTTTACCAGCTTCCCACGGGGCTTCCCATCGTCGTGGAGGAGCCGGGCGGGACGGTTTACGGGGAAGTGATGACCTTCGAGAGAATGGACGAGGTGATGAAAATCATGGATGCCCAGGAGGGTTACCGGCCCGAGGCTCCGGCCATGAGCCGCCTGATCCGCGAGGTGAGGGAAGTGACGGTTTCCCCCTCGGGTGAAAAGGTGCAGGCCCTGGTTTACCTATTCCCCAAGGGAAAGTTCAACGCGAAGGATATGTTCGCGGTCCACGCCCATGGCGGGGACTGGCGGAAATTCGTCATGATGCCCCGGTTCGACGGGTACCAACATTAAAAAGATGCTTTAATCGTTTCGAAAAATAGTTTTGTCCCGCCTTTTCTTCCATTCTTACCAACCTGAAACGATTTTACGAAAGTTCGGTTGAAGTACCCTGGTATCCTAAAGAAACTTATAAATTAAATTTTAGTAAAAATATTTTTCCCCTCTTGCTATCAAAGCTTTAACCATCGTATATTTCTTGCACAATAAAAATTTGCGCTGATGGCAAAGGGGAGGCCAGTCATGCAAAACGAATTGTTATCCGGTTTTACGGCGGATTCACAAACGGCCAGGTCGTTCCAAATCCTGGCTGGGGAAAACGCCGCGGCTTTCTTCGATCCGCTTTTTTTGGTCCAAAAACAGGGGATTATCGGCCTGGAAGCGGTCTACCGGACCCTGGACCCCAGGCGCCTGGAGATGATCGATTCCAGCGACTTGTTTCTCAGCATGGGCGACCGGAATTTCCAGGCAAAGCTGGACTTGGACCGCCTCTTCCGCCGCAAGGGGTTGGAGGGCTTCAGCGCTTTCCAGTCCAAGAACCCCCGCCTGCTTCTTTTCCTGGATATCGAGCCCTCCATCCTGGAGGAAGGCACCGTGGGTTCCGGTTACCTCCTCCAGCAAGTCAAAGAGTTGGGGTTGGACCCCCAGCAGGTAGTGGTGCAAATCCCCCTTTCCCAAAACTTGGACCCGAAACTCGTCCAGAGGTTCGTCCTGCTCCAACGGGAACATCAATTCCTGGTTTCCCTCAAGGACATCGAAGATGGTTCCTTGCACCAGGAATACCTGCTCCGTTTCAACCCCGATCTCGTGAAGCTGGAAGAGGGTTTGGTGCGGGGCTTGGCCCGCAATTCCGGAATACGGGCGAAATTCATGGAAGCGGTAAGGCTGGCGCACGAATTGAGGATTGTCGTCGTGGCGGGTGGGCTGGACAACGAAGAGGACGCGCTGGCGGCCTTAGAGTTGGGTGCAGACCTGCTCCAGGGAAAATATTTCACCCGGAGGGATAAGAGCGGCTCCGATTCCACCCTGGGCCTGAAGGCCCGGATTTCTTTCCTGGCCCACCGCTTCCGCCGCCGCTTGGAGGCGAAAGCCAACCAAACCTGGGGGTTGAAAAACCGCTGCAAGCAAATCGCTGATTTCATCTTCACGAGGCTCCAGGACGTCCCGGCCTCAGCCATGGAGAAGGAATTCCAGCTGGTCTTGGGCGAATATCCCGCCCTGGAGTGCCTATACATGCTGGACAGCGGAGGCATCCAGGTCAGCGAGACCGTCTGCAGCCCGTACCACATCCCGGAACGCAAGAGGTTCCTTTTCCAACCAGCCCCCAAGGGCACCGACCACTCGCTGGAGGAGCATTTCTACGCTCTTTCCGACACCCGGCCCAGCAACGTGACCGAACCCTATCTTTCCATGAACTCCGGCCACCTTTGCGTGACTATTTCCAAGATGTTCCTGGACCCGGCCCTCGGCGGGGTTTACCACCTCTGCGCGGACTTGAACCTGTCAAAGATTTAAGAGGGTTTCGACAGGAATACGAAATTCGGGGTCAGACCCTGGTTTGCCTTTTTCATTGGAAAACAGCCGCTTTCTTACAAACGGACCCACGTTGGAATGCAACTATTGCGGGATCAAAGACGTCCAAATAACAGTATCGGGCGTTCCTCGAAGGGGAGCCGGATGAAGTAAATTTTAAATGGAGGGTTTCATGATCTTGAAAAGTCATTTGCGGAAATTAGCGTTGGGGGTGGGAATACTCGGCTTGCTGGCCATGCCGATGACGTTGAGAGCTGCCGGCTTTGACCTGACCGTCAATATTGGGGTGGATGACCAGGCCCATTATGATTTTAAAGCCGGGGCGAGAAGCCACCACCCCATGATTTGGAAAGCCGCCCATCAACTGCAGGCGGCGAAGCACACGCTATGGAAGGCGGCCACCGATTTCAACGGCCATAAGGCGGACGCGATCCAGGCCATTAACGCGGCCTTAGACCAATTGCGGATTTGCGAATCCAAATAACTAATTTAAAATCTCAAAAAGCCGCTGGAAATTCCGGCGGCTTTTTTATTTTTGCCGCTGGAGCCCGAACGCCCGCATTACCCCCGTTTTGCGGGCCGGTCAAATTAATATGAGTTTATTTTTTCCCCGAGCGCAAACGGATGGTTTTTCCGTCCACCCTGAAAACACCCCAGCCTTGATGGTGGATCGTTTTCGGGTTTTTCCTGGAGGGATCGACCCATGCCTTGACGACCTCAAGAACAAAGAAATTGTATTTGTCCGCCATACTCCCGTCGACGAGCTTGCATTCAAGGTTCGCGTAGCATTCATCGATGATCGGCGCCTTAAGGAAAGAGGCGGGCGACTGGGAAAGGCGGAATTTCTTGAACTTGTCGGCACGGCGCCCGGAGGTGTTCCCGCAGCCCACCACCTTCGCCGCCATCTCCACCGTCGGTATGTTGATGACGCATTCCCCGGTCGCTTTCAACAGCCCAAAAGTATGGTTCCGGCTGCTGATCACGCAGCCGACCAGGGGCGGTACGAATTCGATCATGGTATGCCATGACAGGGTCATGATATTCGGACGGCCGTCCAGGGCTGTCGTGACCAGCACGACAGGCCCAGGCTCAAGAAGGCCATAGACCCGCGATAAAGGAAATGACTTTTTCATCCGGAAACCCTTCTTCATGTACACGGGAAATTCGGGGCCAGGATAATATTCAACACTTAAAGCAATTCCGCGTGAAACCCCATCATATCCCGATATTCGTTCCCACGATAAAGCTTTGGGTGTCCAGGTTCACCCGGCTCGATAAACGTACCCATCTTACTTAGAGGGTTTTTTCGCCTTTGATTTGTTTGAAAGGGTGGAAACCCATGTGGAGGCCAATTGCTCGAGGGTGAAATTTTTGGCCCATTTGAAACCGCTTTCGATTTCATTCTTGGAAAAATGGGCCTCCAAGGATTCCAACAGGGACGCCATGCGGTCCTTGGTTTGCCGGCGGCAGGTGGGGTGGGAGATGGCGATCATTAAAAGCCCGATGGCCTTGCTGTCCTCGCCCCGGCCCTTCAACAGGCGGGCCAGGCTGGTCAGGACGTCGGTCAAGAGCGGCTTGCATTGGGTGGGGATCACCAGCCGGGCGGCCTCTAGGAAATATTGTTCCGCCGTCGCGTAATCATTCTGCTCGCAAGCGATCTCGGTTAAATGGGTGAGGGCCGCCACTTCCCCCAAAACGTCCTTCAGGAATTTGAATATTTTCAGGGCCCCCAGGAATCCCTCGCGCGCCGGCATAAAATGTCCTCGAAAAAGCTCAACGGCCGCCAGGTGGTACCCGTTCCAAGCCTCGCCTTCCGGGCTTTCCCCCAGTTCCCGCGCCATGGCATACGCATCTCGATGGCATTTTTCCGCATCCTGGTCCCGGCCTTGGGCCAAGTTGAGATTGCCCATCAGGTCCATCACCCAGGCCTGGCCCGGCACATCCTTTTTCTCCTGGAAGCTCCGGTAGGCTTCCAACAAAAGTTTCTTGGCGCCCGGATAGTCCCCCTGGGCCCAGGCCACGTTGCCCAAAAAGGCCTTGCAGCGCGCGGCGCCAAGGCGGTCATTCAATTGGGAGAAGAGGCCCAGGCTTTCCCGGTAGGTTTCCCGGGCGCGGTCATAATCTCCCATGAGTTCCACCGCCCTTGCCAACTTCAGGAGGCAAAGGGCGGTCCCGGGGATATCCGAGGCCGACTGATAACTTTTCAAGGCCATCTCTAAATAGGCCCGGGAAGGGCCCAGTTGGGCTGCGGCGAGGCAGGCTTCACCCCGTTTATATTGGGTGTCCCCTTTGCTATTCAGGCCCCGAACGGCCTTTTTAGGTTTTTGGCTCGATTTACGCAACAACAGCCTCCCATTAATCCAGGAGATCAACCGAATTTCCCGAAATGGTTCTTCCTGAATACTCCTTCGGAAACCGTATTACATAAATTATATCACTCCCCAGTTTTGTATCTGGTTTCCTCCGGAAACCGGGGTCAAAAAATCATCACTGAAGGGACATAAACAAATAAATTCACCACAGGGACCCAGGGACACAACAAGGCAAGGCCAAAAAATAACAGGGGTTTAAGGATAAAATGCCATCGCTGAAGGGACACGAACAAAATCCGGTTCACCACATGCCGGCCTTCTTTTATACATTTAAAGAGGGGATGGATTTGCCGTTCCAGGGGGTATCAATATGTATTTTTATAAAGATTTATGGAATTCCATGGAATGTTAGAATGTCGGTTATGACAGCCCCAAAAGAAATCCCCGGCCTTGTTGAACAGTTCAAACGCAACCCGGGAGAATACAAATCCGGCAAGAATTCTTTTTCAGTAATGCTGTTTCCGGGGGTTGATTCCTAATGTCCGCGAGGGGTTTCCTGAAAAGACTCAAGAACGGAGAATGACATGGGCCCAATTTTTCCTTGTTTATTCCGCGGCAATTATTTTCAAAGGTTGATCAAGTTTTCCGTCGAGACTAATTTTTTCGCGTGGTTTCTTCTGGGGTATTTCATTTCATTTTTTTTCTATTTCATACGCCCCATTTTCTTGAATCCTTTCCACTTTATGCAAATTTACCAATACGTTCCTGTCCAAAAACCCATCGGCATGGATTTGCGCTTGACTCTCCAGGACGGCCAAACCTTGTTCATGTCCGGAAAATATTCCGCAGCGCCATTTCCCCCGCTCGCTTTCCTGTTGTTTTCACCCCTTCTCATTTTGGATTTTTTCAACGCCTATAAACTCGTGGCCGCCATCACTCTCTTAGGATACCTTTACGCGACCATACTCTTCCCGATGCAGGTATCAAGCGTGAAAAAACCAACGGCTTTATCGGCATTTATCCTCGCCACGGGTTTATGCTTATACGGTTTACATTTCGAGCTGGAGAGGGGGCAATTCAACGTAATAGCCTTCTTTTTTTGTTTCATGGCCATTTGGATATTCCACCAATTCCCCAAATACAGGAAATGGGCGTATTTCTTTTTTTCGTTATCCGTTCAGATAAAGCTTTCCCCACTTATCTTACTTCCGATGTTTATACGAAACAGGGAGGGTTTGCGTTCCAATGCCGTGAGGCTTTTCAAACTTGTCCTGGCGAACATCAGCCTTTTTTTTATAATGGGCCCGACCGTCTTTGTTAATTTCATAAACAAGTTGAGAAATCAGATTTCATACCCGTATTTATGGGACGGTGACCATTCGATCAAGTCGTATGTAGCCCGTATTTCCGAAAAAGCGAATGAAGGCGCCAATTCCGTTATGATGACCCGGTTTTGGGGAATGAAAATTGATTCCTCGTACATCGAATTTATATTGACCGCGTTTGTCCTCGGGTGCATCGCGTTCATCGCGTGGCGCGCGTATCGGGAGAAATCAAACGGTATGAACCATCATTTATTGCTCGCCTGCACCCTAGCCGCCTTTCTTCTCCCTTCGGCCAGCGAGGATTACAAGCTTCCGATACTCGCCGGGCCCATCATCCTGGTCTTTCAGAAATATTTTTCCCTTAAAAAAATGAACCATCGCGCGTTTCTAATGATTAGTTTTCTCGTGCTCTTATTTTCATATGGCCGAATTCACGGAGTAAGTGCAACACTTCGCCGGAAGACTTCCGCCGGAGTTTTAAAGCCCAAACATTTCCTGGGTCTGTTATTGAGCCATCTTTCTATGGCCCTGAATTTTTTGAAGGACACTTTAGCAAGATCAGTCTTTTTAGGCAAATGGCGGCGGACAAGACCGATAGTATTTTCCACAGTACCTTTTTCCCAACTGTGGAAAGGGGCGCAGAAAAAGGATTTTGTACCAAGCACGTGGTTGGTTTCCAAGTGGTTGGTGTTTTCGGTTCCGTTGTCATAGGTCAGACTCAAGCGGGCGTCTTGAGGGAAGCGGCATAAAGCGCGGTTGAGGCTATGACTCATTTGGCGAGCGGTCTTTCGTTTGAGCTTTCCCAACTTGGAAAAACGGCTTTGACGCTCGACGAGAGCCCGCATAGCCACTTTACTCTGACGAGAGACCATGGTGTCGGTTTCCCAATGGCCGAATTGCTTGCGTTGATTGGCGATCTCGGAGCGCTTATCGATGGAAACACGGCCTGGGATATGGTTTTTGGCGTGCTTACGGCTGTGGCCAAATGAGAATCGTCGCCGGTGGTGTCGAACTAGGCAAGGAATCAGCTCAGTGGCTTCAGCGTAAACCCACTGATAGATAGCTTCAGGACCAATGGTTTGCTTAGGCCGTAGGTGACCTAATCGACCTGAAATGAGTTCTGGAGACCAGCCTCGTTTCAATTGACGACGGACGTAGGCACGAATTCGTTTTGTTTTCAGGCGTAAACGGCGTGCTCGTTGTTGGTTGCGGTCAACATACCGTTGATGGGCTCGATGAGAAAGATAATAACCAGAACGGATAGGGGGAGCATTGCGCTTGAGTTCCCTGGAGAGGGTGGAAGGAGACCTCTTCAAGGCGCGTGAAATTGCTCGAAGGCTAAGACCCTTTCCTTTCAAGACGGATAAATGATCTCTTTCTTCAACGCTTAAATGCTTGTATTTCTTTTTCATAGCCGCATATCCTATTCATGCGGCCTTCTTCAGACACTAAGTGTTGCACTTACTTATGGAACTCGGGATGCGTATTCCTCGACCCTTTTCTCATTTACCAACAAACCCTATCTCGTGCGCAGTAATTTTCCAGCATTGATGGTCATGCTGGCTGTTACCACCGCTTTATACCTTGTCCCTAACATCAAAGACTCCTATGCCGAAAGTGTATAATGACTGATATGGGCGGCATAGTAAGATTCGGGTTTTGGCGCGAGATATTGAGGTGGGCCTAAAATGTAATATGTTAGGCTAGGCCCTTTTGTTTTTCTAAGTGACGAATGATAGCTTGACCCAATTTTTTCAGGGTTCCCGAGTTCCGGAGGTTCCCGGGTTCCGGAGTTCCCGGGCCTGTCCCGAAGGGCTCACCACAGGCTCTGTCGAAGGATTCCCGCAGTTCGTCTGGCTTACCGCTCTTACCGGCTTACCGGGCTTACCGACTTACCGCCCTTACCAGTTTACTGGCTTACCGCCTGGCTTACTGACTTACCGGCTTACCGCCCTTACCGACTTACTGGCTTACCGCCTTACCGGGCTTACCGCTCTTACCACGAACCCAGTGCAGAAAGCCCGGAACCCAGTGCTGGGGGCCGCGAACCCAGTTCCAAGAGCTGGGTAACCTGGGATAACCCAGCGGCATAGGAGATAATCCAGCGGCATTCGAGGGATAACCCAGCGGCATAGGAGATAATCCAGCGGCATTCGAGGGTTAACCCAGCGGCATAGGAGATAATCCAGCGGCATTTGAGGGTTAACCCAGCGGCATGGGGGGATAACCCAGCGGCATGGGAGATAATCCAGCGGCATTAGGGGGATAACCCAGCGGCATGGGAGATAATCCAGCGGCATTAGGGGATAACCCGGCGGCATGGGAGATAATCCAGCGGCATTTAGGGGATAACCCAGCGGCATGGGAGATAATCCAGCGGCATTCGAGGGTTAACCCAGCGGCATAGGGGGATAATCCAGCGGCATTAGGGGGATAACCCAGCGGCATGGGCCGGAGGTCCGTAGGCACAGGCCGGTAATCCTGTAGGCACAGGCCGGGGGTCCTGGAAAGCCTGCTGATGTTCCCGTTTTCATAGGCCAACCAAGTCATGTAAAAATGGGGTTTCAAATCCCCGGGCAACAGGCCCCTTTTCCAAAGGGAGGCCAAAACCCTCAGGCCCAATAGATGGTTACGCCCCGACCGGGCCGCTTTTAGGATCCTCGGATCGCTGGGCATATTTTGCCGTCTTGTTTTATGGGTTTTAGGTTTCATAAATCACGCCTCATTTTTTCTTTTTAAAACCCCCTTGATGAGGGTAAGGGTATTCACGGGTTATTCCAAGCGAAAATCCGGGGTTGGGCGCCAAGCGCCCCATGGCTGTTTTATCCCGGTGGTCTCTTTCCGCGAACATATGTGATAGACTAAAAAAAATCACGAATTTTTCGGGGGTTCACCCATTAAAAATCTCTCGTTTTTTTTCATGTCCTTTCTAGCTTCCGCCGTTCTTTTGGGGCAAACGATCGGGTTCACGGTTGATCCCACGCAAAACAACAGCCCCATTTCCCCCTATAGTTACGGTTCCAACAGCCCCGTCCCCCTGGTGAATAATATTCCCCTCTACCGCCAGGGCGGCAACCGGCTAACGGCCTATAACTGGGAAAACAACGCCTCCAACGCGGGCATGGATTACGGCCCCAACCACGAGGACTGGTACCTGCTCGCCGTCATGGGGCTCCCGCAAAACGGCGGCCAAATGCCCGCCACGGTCTTAACCGATTTTATCCTGGGCAATAACGCCGTCACGGCCGCTTCCCTGGTCACCCTGCAAATGGCGGGTTACGTCTCGGCCGACGGCGACTGCAACTGCGACGTGACCGTCACCGGGGCGGCGGACGCCAGCGGAACCTATTGGAAGGCGGTGAGTTTTTCCGGAGGCCCCACATCGGGGGCCCCGGTCACCACCGACCACGTTGTCTACATGGACGAGGAAATGTATTACCTTTTGGGCGCCGTGGGGGGGGCCTCCTCGGGCGGGGCCAAGCTTTACGACCTGGATAATGAGCCGGGCCTTTGGAAAAGCACCCATCCCCTGGTGCATCCGGCCCAGGCCGCCTGCACCGAAGTGGCCGGGAAAGGGGCCAGCCTGGCCGCGGTGATCACTTCCATCGATCCCAACGCCCAAGTCATGGGGCCTGTTTGTTATGGCTGGCAGGAATACGTGAACAACCAAAGCGCGCCGGACGTTAATCCCACCTTGAATAGCTACGCTAGCAACGCCAATAAAGTCGCCTACCTGGATTACTACCTGGCCGCGATGAGCTCCGCGTCGAGCGCCGCGGGCCGGAGGCTTTTGCATTACCTGGACCTGCACTGGTACCCGGAAGCCACGGGTTTGGATGGAACCAACGCCGTGCGCATCACCAATGACGACGTCAGCCAGGGGGTGGCCATCGCCCGCATGCAGGCGCCCCGGTCCCTTTGGGACCCCAGTTACGTTGAATCCAGCTGGATTACCGCCAATTCCCTCGGCGGCAAGCCGATCACCCTCATCCCCCGGCTCCAGGCGGCGGTGGCCCAATACTATCCAGGCACCCAGCTTTCCATATCGGAGTACCAGTACGGGTCCGGCGAGGATATTTCGGGCGGGATCGCCCAGGCGGACGCGCTGGGTATCTTCGGTAAATACGGCGTGGCGGGCTGCCGGTGGGACGACGGCACGAGCGACCTTTATGTGGCGGCCGCCTACAACCTGTACTTGAATTACGATGGGAAGGGTTCCCGGTTCGGGGATACGTCCATCCTGGCCGGCTCCTCCGGCGCCAACGCGGTATCCTTGACTTCCGTTTATGCCGCCAAGGACAGCGCCCATCCCAACCGGATCAACGTCATTCTTTTGAACAAGGACTACGGCGCCAATCACGCGGCGGCGGTGACCCTGAATAACCTCGGCATGACCCAAATTTCATCCATCACGTCCTACCGTTTCGACTCAACCGCCTCGACCGCCTACAACCCGGCCGCGCCCGCCTTTACCGCCGGCACTTTTTCGGACACCCTCCCGTTCCGCTCGGCCACCCTTTACGAGATTATCCTGGCCCAGGCCCCCACCGCCACGCCAACCAACAGCCCCACGCCTTGCACGGACGGTTCGGGGAACACCTGCACTTTTACCCCCACCCCCACGGCCACGGACACCCCCACCCCCACCGCCACTCCCAACCCCAATAACGACATCGCCTGGCCAAACCCCTGGAACGGGAGCGCCCCCCTGGCCTTTTACCACACGCTGAACCAGGCGGCGGATTCGGTGCGCCTAAAACTTTACACCGTGGCGTTCCGAAAAGTTTACGAGAACGACCATTTGGCGGCTACGGCGGGCCAGCACCTTTACACCCTGGGATGGAACCAACTCGGCAACATCGCCAACGGGCTTTACTACCTGGTGGTGGAGGAAGTCAGGGGCGGGCGGGAAACCCACAAGGTCATGAAGCTTTTGATCCTCCGTTGAAGGCTCCGGTTTTAATCCCCCTGGCCTTTTTCTGTGATCCCATGCCGGTTTAATTACCGGCAGGTAAAGGGTGCCACCCATTGCGCCCAGGGGCGGAAACATAAGTGCGTCCCCAGGGCAACCGTTCCAATTTCCGGGTTTTTAAATGGATTACTTTCGATTATTCCAAAGAGCTAAAATAAAGCCGTATTAATAGTTTCGATAGAGGGCGGTTCGAATCCCATTCGGCCAGGGTTCAAAGGAAAATTTTATGCGAACAAAATTAATTATTTTTCTATTAATTATACTATTTAATAATTCGGCAGAAGCATTGGCCTGGTTAGTACCCTTATTGAACAAGAATGAAAAACTGTCGGAAAAATTTTTTATTTATAAACCCTTTTTTGATATCAAAAAAATTTCTATTAATTGTATTGAAAATGACGATATTTTGGATTTATTGGAGGAAGTAAAGGGTGTGAGTACGAATAGTTACAAGTCAATAAACGATTTAGAAAAGTTAGGATTTAAACTAAATATAGTTATAAGCCACTATGACAAAGAATGGTTAAAAGAAGCTTATGGAAATGAGTTTTTACAAAATCATTATGGGAATAATTGGTTAGAAAAAAGTGATGATGATTTACCAGTTACAGAGGTTCACTATTTAAATGAAATTGTAATGGATGATTACAAAAGATTTGTTCTAGTTTGTTCGGGCGAAACATATTTATATTTAATAGATACTCAATCAAAACCGATTAAGACTTGGCTTCTTGATGAAAATTGCACATGTCCAAATAAAATCGATAAGGTTCTTAAACGAAATGAAGAAAGTTTTAGATTTATTTACCGAGAATTTCCTGGCAATGGCCGTTTGGCAGGCGCTCCAAGGGTAGAGGTGAAAGACATAGATTTTAATAAAAAAATACTGGCTCAAATAAAAGGCAATTATTTAGAGGATATTAATAAGGACGGAAATCCAGAAGTCATAATTTCCAATGAACTTGATTTCAATATTAATTGGTATTGGATATTTAGATATGAAAACGGGGAATGGGTTGAGAGTAGTAATAGATATCCAGAATATTACAAAAGCGCCGTTAAAAATATTTTGGAAGAACAATATGAAAGTACAAAAAAAACATATATTGAATTGAAAAATAACTCTCATTCAAAATCAGTTTCTAGTCTTGAATACCGGATGAAAGAATTATTCGCTTTAATTGAAATTGCCAAATTTGGCGGAATTTCTGAGTATTTAAAGAAATTTCATGCAGGGGAGACGTTTTAATAGTTGGAAAAAGGGAATTCAGGGGGAACTTTAGGGGAACCCTTCGAGGGCCTCAGGGCAAGCTTTTCGGGAGTAAACGGGGAAAGTAGAGCCCCTCACACCGCAGCGAGTGGCAGGGCTTCGAGAGCCTCAGGGCAGGCTATTAAAGAGTGGGAAAGCCCTGTATTAGTTGAGTTCTAAATGCATCCATGAAGGGCAGCCAATAAAACCTAGTCTCCCTTTCGCTCACGGGAAATGTGATCTATCGGGCCATGTGGTTGATGCTCTCATGATGGCACTGCCACACGCTGCGGTGCGTGGGGCCGTGGGGTTATAAAAAACGGAGCAATCAAGAATGGTGGGGGATCCGGCCGTCGGCGACCTTGTGAAGCACGCTGGCGATGAAGGTTTGGTAGGGCATGCCCTCCTCCATGGCCTTGAGTTGAATGGCCTTCAGGTCGTATTCGGACAGGCGAATGTTGATGCGGCGGTTTTTCTTGAGGGTTTCCCGCGCGTAAGCCTCGTATTTTTTCCTCTCGCCCGGCAGGTTTTTAACGCTTTTGAACTTGCCCGCCTCATAGGAGCCCAGAAGGTCCTGTTCTTCCCAGGTTAACTTATCTTTCACGGGTTTCACCTCTTTTCAAGTATTTCTGCGCTGCTTTCCGGCTCGGGATGACCGTGATCAACCTGATGCCGTCCCCTTTTTCCTCGAAGGGAACCAAAAAGACATACTCAAAAGCTTTTACCACCATGACTTTTTGCCCTGGATATTTGCTTGGATTGGGATGGACGAGGACGTCCAACAAACCCCCGGATTGAACGCTCCAAAGAATGGCTTCGAAAGAGATGTTCCTTTCCCGGATGAGCTTTTCGTTTTTCAGGGGATCCCAGCTGAAAAAGGGCATGAACCAATAATAGCCTAATGTGTGCCTTTTGGCAACAGGGCCTAAGCTTGAATGGCCCGTGCAAAAAAGGGGTCGGATTTCCGGGTTTTTAAATGGAATACTTTCGATTATTCCAAAGAGCTAAAATAAAGCCATATTAATAGTTTCGATAGAGGGTGGTTCGAATCCCATCCGGCCAGAGTTCTAGCTGTCCGCCAAGGGGAGGGAAAGAAAGAAAATTCTGATTTTTTTGGATGATTTTGGAGAATCAAATATGCAAAAAAACCACCTGAATATTATTTATATGATTGTAGGATTCTTTTTGGTTCTGGCCGTTGCTTCTTTTATTTCGCGCGACAATAAAAATAGGTTTTCCCCCCAAATTGATAATATGCCTGAAAGCACCCCAGATATTTTCGGGGTCAATTTTGATAAACGCTACGGTTTACCGGATGGTGTTGGCCTTAGTGCGCTTTCACCTGAATTAGCAGATGATGTACCTTCCTCTGAACCATTAACAATGGTGACCCTAAAAAACGGGAAGGCTGCTTTAGCAGACAAAGAGGGGAAAATCGTCTTAAAAACCAATTACGATTGGATTGGAAAATTCCATGACGGCTTGGCATTGGTGAAGATAGAAGGTGATGAGGATTATGGTGGCCCCCATCCAAATTCTTGGGGATATATCAACGTGAAAGGTAAAGTCGTTATCCCTTTTCAATTTAATCAAGCATATCCTTTTTCAGAAGGCTTGGCGCCAATTCAGGATAAACATGGTAGGTATGGTTTTACTGATATACACGGAAAAATGGTTATTCAACCACAATATGACGATTTCATGGAATTCTCAGATGGTCAGAACCAGGTTAAGCTAAATAAAGTTTGGATATGGATAAACAAAAAAGGTGAAAGAATCCAATAATAATTAAATCAATGATTGATTTTTGATTTGGCCATGATGTGGAGCCATTTCAAAAGTGGGAAAAGGGGAATTTGGGGGAACTTTCGTGGAGCCCCTCGCACCGCAGCGAGTGGCAGGGCTTCGAGAGCCTCAGGGCAGGCTATTAAAGAATGGGAAACCTCTATATTAGTTGAGTTCTAAATGTGTCCATGAAGGCCAGGGCTCTAGCTGTCCACTATGGGGACCCGGAGTGGACAAGGTGGAAGAAATGCAAAAAGCAATGGCCAAAAGGGAGTGACAATAAATGAGTGTTCAACTCCGAATAAAAAATAAAAAAAAATCCTTTCATCAATGGTTTTTAGCCGGCTTTATAATTACCCCGGCATGGGGATTTTTTGTTCATAAAATAGCCAATTTTTATTTAGATGATCTCCCAAAAGGTGGTTTCCAGAGGGCTAAAGAACTCGGAATAGAAATCGCAATCTGGGGTCCATTTGCAGTTTGGTTAGTCCTCTTCTTCATACATCGTAAAAATAAACTACCTAAAAATGGTGGTTAATTAGTTTGTTGGTTATTGGTTGTCCATTCCGGGGAGGCATTTCATAACAGAAGAAATTTGAAAAAAAGATAAGAGATTTTGACTTCTCCTTAAGTTTATAAATGCTTTTAAGTAATTACGCAAATAAAGGCCGGAAATGGGAATTTTCTTTTTATTTCTTTTCGTATTAATGATTACCCTTTTACCTGTTGTCGGCGCTTTTTTGTCTATTTCTTGCAAGAAAAAATTATTTATCATTTTGGGTTATGTATTAACCGCGATTATTTTTGGTGGTCTTATTAAGTTGTTAGGGGGTATTTCAGACAAGGCCGGAATAGTTCTTTCGTTTGGTTTCATCTTATTAATTTTTTACGGGTTTTATTTAAAAGAGAAATATAAAAAATTTAAGTATTTAGGCATTTTATTGATTGTCTTGAGTTGGATCATTGGGTCTTTCAATATCATTGGCATTGTTATATTTACTCCCGAAAATCCAAATATATTAAATTTGGCCAATAAACCCACGGTCGGAACAATTAAAGTAAAAAACATTAACCCATTTTTTAAATCATATCCCCCCGAAAAAAGAGAATTATTAGAAAAATATTTATCCCGAAGTAAAGATTGGCAATTAACCCGGTTGGGATCAATGAACCCACTTGGCGGGGCTTTGGTTGCTTTAAAACGTGTTTCTGGAAACCCGATGAATTTAGATGTTCTGGATAATTTTGGATATACGTTTAGAACAGGCTTGAGAGATGGTGAACCTTTCGAAGAAAAAACAATGGTTTGCTTTGAGCCGATAAATTTTAACGATTCATGGCGAAAGGATGGATTTGTAAATAATTGTTATGATTCGATTTTTAAAATTAACCAATACACTGGATTCAAGGGGGAAGAGTACGAATATTTCATTTTAAAGTTTAATAATTTTTCCTTTGAGGCTTTTGAGCGGGGAAGTGGTATAGGATATATTCAATCCGCATTGGATAATTTTAAAGAAATCTTAGAAAAAGTATCAAAAGTTTCTAATATAAACGATAAAGAAATAGAAAATTCTTTAATATCTGATGAATCAATAAAAATTTTCACTAGTGTCCGGTTAACGATCTTCCAAAAACTCTAAAAGCCTTTGCCTGTAATCTGTTCCATGCCTAAACGACCTTTTTCGATTTGAACTGAATCGTCCTGCCTCACCATCCTTTCATCCAAGAAAGGGTGGTTCCTTATGAATGCCGGACGTACTGTTTTTGCTCAGTTGATGGACTTCTTTCCCCGCCATGAGTTTCAGAAATGCGTTGATCGCTACCACGGCAACCGTAGGATCCGCAGCTTCTCCTGTCTCGATCAATTCCTCTGCATGGTTTTCGCCCAGCTTACCTACCGGGAAGGTCTCCGCGACATTGAAGCCTGTCTGGGTTCCTTCAAAAACAAACTTTACCACGTAGGTATCCGTGGACGGGTCGCCAGGGCTACACTGGCTGACGCCAACCAAAAGCGAGATTGGCGTATCTACGCCGACTTCGCCCAAGTCCTGATCAAAACCGCCCAATCCCTTTACACCAATGACGATTTTAGCGTGGACTTGAACCAAGCCGCCTATGCCTTGGACTCCACCATCATCGACCTATGCCTATCGCTCTTTCCTTGGGCGCGCTTTCGGTCCACGAAATCAGGCGTCAAACTACACACCCTTCTCAACCTCAGAAGCAACATTCCCGCTTTTGCCTGTGTTTCCAACGCTTCCGTGCATGACGTACATTTGCTGGACATCCTACCCTTGGAACCAGGCTCCTTCTACATGCTCGACCGTGGCTACACGGATTTCAGCAGATTGAACCGCCTCATCGAAAACCTTTCCTTCTTTGTCATACGTGCCAAGTCCAATTTTAACTTCTATCGGCGATATTCCGCCCCTGTGAATTTATCTCTGGGCCTTCGGTTCGACCAGACTGTCGTCTTGGCCGATCCGAATAAGTTCAAGGAATATCCTCATCCCCTACGCCGCATCGGCTTCGTTGACCCCATCACCCGTAAGCGCTTGGTTTTTCTTACCAATAACTTCGTCTTACCAGCTTTGACCATCTGTCAACTCTACAAATCTAGATGGCAAGTCGAACTCTTCTTCAAGTGGATCAAACAGCATCTTCGCATCAAAGCTTTCTTTGGCACATCATCCAATGCCGTCAAAACCCAAATTTGGATCGCTATTTGCGTGTATGTCTTAGTCGCCATCGTCAAGAAAAAACTCGGCCTTCAATTAAGCCTTTACACAATCCTACAGATTTTGAGCGTCACCCTTTTTGAGAAAACCCCTATACTACAAGCGTTTTCAGACGACGCCTGCATTTCAGAAAACACCAACACTGAAAACCAATTGTCTTTACTGCGTTTTTAACCGGACACTTGTGAAAAATTTTAAATAAACCTACCATCAAAATAATTCAGGCATTCCCTCCGGGAAGATTTATTGTTTCAGGTTATATAAATCCTGGGAAAGAAGGCTACATAAAATTACGAGTTACTAATTCTACCGACGGAAAACCCGCTGAAATTTCTAGTCGTAGCGACTTTGGAATTAGGATCGAATATGTCGGATGGTCAAAGAATATAAATGAAAAATATTATTATGAAACCGGCATCGAAATAAAAAACTATAAACAACCTTTAATGTTTAACGTAATGTTTTTTCCAACAGATGGAACGGCTGAAACGTCACTTGTTCAGATGAAATATACATTTGACCAAAAAAATATGACTTGGACCAAGAAAAAAATAATGCAGAAATATTAAAAAAATAAGGCGACATATCAATGGTTAATTCAAAGCAAGTTTGTATAGAGTTGGGAAAATTTCCTTGATATATAACCTTCTTATTTGCCACTAATGGTGGGTTGCTCTTAATTTTATTTAGCAAATTCTAGGTGAAATGTTCGCAAACCCTTGAATCCGGAGAGCCGCCTTTAAAAGTGGAATGGGGAAACTATGCGGGAAACCCCTGTATTAGAAAAGTTCTAAATGTGTCCATGAAGGCCAGCCACTAAAACCTAGTCTCCCTTTCAGGGAGCTGGTTTTTTTTATTTGAAGTCACACCTGTCCAAAATAGGCTTTTGCCACGGATGCATGGGATACATGGGATTTAAAAAACATAAGTTTAAAGCCTTTTTTTATGTTCTATCCGAGTGCATCCCCTGAATCCGTGGCAAAGGACTTGGTTTTGCTTAACGCCTTTTAGAATTAAAAACTTCTGATTTAATTTATCTTTGTTCCCTGGTTTTTGTTTAATTTGGACGGCAATGATTTGAAGTCAAGGATTTGAACCTGGGGTACACAATTTGACCTGGTCGCCTACTGGCAGGTACCGGGTCTGGCATATGCGATGCCGCCTACTGGCAGGTTTCGGAACCCTCCCGCGATTGCGGTTTAGCGGGAGTGCTTTTTGGGGAGAGAAGCGTTTCTTGAACAAGGAACAGTGAAAGGAAACCCGGTCTTCGCTTGATTAATCTTAAAAAGGAATGGGAATCCTAACCCGAATAACCACCAGGCTTACTTTAGGCGCCGGTTAAAGGTGGATGACGTTGAACTGCCAAGTTATCGGAAGAGTTGATTTAGGCACGACAACCGCCACGATATCCCCCGGGTTGACAAGCGCATAACACACCACTTGAGGGATCACATCCTGGATGGAAACCGTCACTTGGCTGTTGGTTTCGCAGACATTATAAAAACTCACGTGGTCCAAGCATCCCTGGTATTCCACCGCGATGATCATTTGGGTGCTGAAATCCACCGGCGACGGCGGAGGGTTGGCACAGTTGTAGAAATTTTGCCAATCGGCCTGGCTTTGAATGAGAAAAACCGAATTCCCCAAACTGCCGGAAAAGGCGGTCACGGGGGTTGCGCCCGTTCCCGGCCCCCAACAGTATGGGTTTGGGGTAGGGGTAATGCCGGGTGTAAGGCTGATGGTAAACACTTGCGGCCCGGTATTCGGCAAAGTGATGTAAGTAAAGGTACAGCCGGCCGAAGGGGTGGGCGTGCCGGGAACGACCGTGACCGGGACCGTCGGTATGGCTGTCACGACCGTGATCGGAATGGTCGCGACCCAAGTGGGGGGCGGAACGGTAACCACCGTTGAAGTGATTGTCGGCGTGGGATACACAGGCGGAACGGGGCTCATCGTGATGGGAACCGTCGGTAAGGCTGTCACGACAGTGATCGGAATGGTCGCGACCCAAGTGGGTGGCGGAACGGTAATCCCCGTGGGCGAGATCGTCGGGGTGGCTACCAGGCCGGTAACAGGGGCTGAATTAATGGTGGTGGGAGTCGGTGTCGGGGCAAGGGCGGGACTGAGGGGCACGGTTCTCTCACAAGCCACAGCGGCTATTAATATTAGAAGAGATGCTGACAAGACGCATCGTTTCATGGTTCGCTCCAAGTAAATGGTTTGGCTTGTTTCAAAGCGCTCAACCGCCTGATTGTTTCTGCATCAAGTATACCGCTCTCCTACCGCTTCCTCCATCCAACAAATGACCACACGGCAAGCCAATCGGAAATTAGCTGTTAGAAAGGGGGTCGTTCACCCTTCCCATGAACAGGACCGTGTTCGTGGTGTTCTCGACGAGCATGAAAATGAAGGGATGGTCGACGATGAAGGGTGTGATCATTTGCACGGATACGGCCGTGCACATCTGGCAGGTTATCACCACACCGGTCGCCGCCGCGGCGGTGGTGCCCGTTTCGTTCACATCGACGTAGGCCTTGTGGACGACATCCGAAATGTACAAATCCGTCTTTGCATCGATGCCCGAAAAATCGGCCCCGGGGCCGGGAATGGGCAACGTAAAGGCCAGGGGCATCCCCATTTGCGACAAGGTGTTGGTCAGGTCATAACTAGTTCGAAAAGAGAATTTCGGCAGGGATAGGGCCACTTGGTACGGGAACGCGGGAGCGACCATGTTCGGGGAGTTGGACGCGAGCCAGGAATTAATATTGTTCCCGCTCAAAGCGCTCTCCAAAGCCGCCATACCCCCCAGCGGGGGGAGGAAAATATACATGGAAGCTTCGCTGTTGGTGTAGGGGACCGCGAGAACACTGGCCGCCCCGTTATAGCTCCCGACCGCGGCGTTAAAGGTCAGGTTCATCATGCTGACCGGTTCCGTGCTTCCAGACGCGAGGTTGAATGTCTGTTGGACGGTGTTCGTCACCGGGAACTGGTATTGCCAACTGCCCTTGAAATAAATCGCGTTGGTCAGGACCAGCTTTGTTTCCGGGGTGATATTGGACTGGCTCAGGAGGTTCGGGATATATCCCGCCGTCTCCTGTGATACGGCCCCGTTGATCGTCTGCAGGGCCCCCGAGGGGTTCCCCCGGAAATCCACGTCCGTGACCCCCGCGTCATAGTAGGTTTGGCAGGTATTGATATAGGAAGCCAGGACCGGGAAATTCTGCTGGATCCACAGGTTATCGGCCGTGTCGAGGGTGTAATGCTTGTTCGGGCTGTTGATTTCGCCGATCAACTGCTGGAAATCCTGCAGGCGGGCGGCCGTGTTGCTGTTCAGGTTCAAGACGTTGCGCATTTGGACGGCGGTGTTGCCTTTCGCGCCTTCCTGGGCCATGGCCATGGCCGTGATGATGCTGAAGGGCGAGAAGAAAATGTTCCCGGACTGGGACTGGTAAAAATTGTAAAGGTTGGAGGAAAGGCAGTTGTTCGCCTGGGAGGCCGTGCAGGTGGTGGCCATGGCGGCAATCGGCGGGCCGGAAACCGGGGTGAGTCCCGCCGTGGGGAGATTCCGGCTGCAACCCCCGTAAAGAAGAAGGGCGGATGCCGCCAGGGCCAGGACCCCATAAATCCGGTTTTGTTTTCTCATCATTCAAGCCTCCATAAAAAGGGTTTAAGACAGGGGACAAAATATGCGCAATTGGTATATGCAAAAAGCATACCACTTGTTTGTAAATTTCATTAAGGCGGGCATTTCCGAAGGAAACGGTTCGTTTAACATTAATAGATTGTCCCAATTTTCCACTTCTAAAGACGGAACACTTCTTTTGCCGATTTACACACGAGAACAAAATGTTCGGCTGGGTTTAACCCTAAACAGTCAAAATAACCCCAATAAATTCAAAAACCTGACAACTTAAATTTTTTTAAGACCGGGAAATGGATGGTCCCCCCGAAATGACTTCCCTTGAATCCCAAACTTATTTTTGGATGGAATGCATTGGGGAGGGAAGCGTTGGATGAACACGAAATGGCGGAAGGGTAACCGGTCTTCAGACAAGTAAACCCAAATCAGGTTTCATAGGCGGCATCCTTTTCCTTTTAAAATTCCACCTCCAGCCCCAGGAAAGGCAGGAGGGGAAGCTGGTAGATGGCTTGGCGCTGGGTGTAATCGGCGTTATAGCCGTAGGTCAGGATGTTTTGCTGGTTGGTGGCGTTCCATATCTCCAAATAAACCCTCCAACTCCAAGTGGGGTAAACCGCTTGATAGGACGTCGAGAGGTCCAATTGCTGGTAGTCCGGAAAACGCACCGAATCCTCCGCCCCGGAGATCGCCCTGTAAACCCCGGGCTTCACCAGGTAGGACCCCATGATGGGCGTGTAGGGAACTCCTGTGGAGTAGCGCCACTTGAGACCCGTGTCCCACCGGGAAGTGAGATGATAGCCGGCCACCACCGTGGCGATCTGGGGCTGGTCGAAGGTATAGGGATGCAGGGCCAGGCCGGAGGCGTCCCTGCGCTGGGAATCGCTCAAGGAATAGGAGACCCAGCCGAATAAACCGCCCTCGGGGTAATGGCGCAGGAACACCTCCAACCCCCGGGAGTAACCCGACCCGTCGTTGTTGTAGTGGTGGAACTGGTCCACTTCCATGATTTGGGAAAGGGCCTTGTGGTAACCCTCCAGGCGGAAGAAAAGGCCGCTCCCGAGTTTTTGCTCCAGGCCCACGACCACGGCTTGGGCCAATTCCGGCTCCAACGCCGGGTTCCCGAAATTCGGGGACTGGTAAAGACCCAGGAAAGGCAATTGGTAATAATCCCCGTAGGACGCTTTGAGGGTGGTCCGCTCGGATAAAGCGTAGGCCTCGGAAAGCCGCAGGCTCGTCTGGGATTCTTGGCTGAAGGACTGGTAATCCCAACGGCCCCCCACCGAGACCTCTAATTTCTTGTCGAGGGACTTGAACTTCTGGTCAAGATAGAGGGCCGAGTTGTCCGAAACCGCCGTGTAGGTCCCCTTGGCGAAGGGGGAGGTCTGGGGAAAAACGAAGGGGTTCAGGTCGTCCTGGGCTGGCAACAGGTTCATGTAGATGTCGCTGGTCGTGAGGCTGTGGTCGTATTTCCAACCCGCCGATAACCGGGTATCCCCATCGAAGTCGTGGAACCATTCCAGCCGGTTCGCGAAATCCTCCGACTTCATTTCCAGGTGGTAATTCAATTGCATATCCACGCCGAGGGAGAAAAGCGTGTGGTAAGCCGTGTCCAAAAGGGAGTCCTCCTCCCCCAACTGGTTCCGGTAACGGACGCCCTGGCTGTCGAAGGCGTTATGGTAGGTGAATTGGCCCGTCAGCACGTTGGAATCAGGTTCCAGGCTGAAGCCGTCCTGGAAGTTCACCGCCACGTTGTCCCCGCTTCCGAGGACCTCGAAATCCCAATGGGTTCCGGGGGACTCGTCGTAAACGGCCTTCCCCTGGTAATCGTAAAAGGACGGCACCGCCGTGAAATCACTGAGAAGCCCGCTGAACAATTCCAGGTAACTGCGGCGTCCCGAGGCCACCAGGGAAGTTTCCGGGAAGAGGGGCCCTTCCAGGCCCGCTTCCGAATACAGCGGCGTGATCTCAAACCGGCCGCCCCAACGGTCCTGCCGGGGGTCCCTTTGGGAGACGTCGATCACCCCCCCGTAGTCATCCCCGTATTGGGGGCCGTATCCCCCCGTGTAAAAATCGACGGACTTCACCAGGTCGGAATTCAGGATGGATAGGAGCCCCCCGAAATGGACGGGATAGGCCACGGGGATCCCGTCCACGAGCGTGAGGTTGTCCAGGGGGCCCGCGCCCCTCACTAGAGGGGCCGCCCAGAAGTCGCTGGCTTGGGCCATTCCCGGGAAGGATTGGATCGCCCGCAGGACGTCCCCGGCCGTTCCCGGGACGGAGGTTAGCTCCTGTTTGGAGATGCTTTCCGAGCTGACCTGGGTCCGGGGGACCCGGGGGGCCGTCACCAGCACCTCGGGCAGGGTGAATTTATCGGGCTCCAGGAAAAAATCCCGCTGGGCGTCCTGGCAAAGGTCCACTCGGGAAAGGGTGACGGGGATGAAACCGGCCGCGGCGGCGATGACCCGGTAAATGCCGTCCGGCGCCTCCACCCGGAATCCCCCGTTGGAGTCCGGATTGGCGGATAGGGGCCCAAACGTGGGTTCGGAAACGGCGGATTCCGCCCCGCCGGTATCGCCTTCGGCTTCCAGGACCAACCGCGCCTGCGGGAGGGGGGCCTGAGAACTCTTATCCAGGATATTTCCGGAAAGAACCGCGGGAAAAACGGGGGATAGAAAAGGCCCGGCTCCAGAAAGTAGCAGGAGAAAGAAAAACCGGGTAACGATCCGTTTTTTCCAGGAGCCGGTGGGGAAATGAAAGAAAGGCGGTTCTCCCCGGCCGGAACGCGTTGGTAGGATAAAAAAGAACAATACAAACCCCATGGAATAAGATTTCTGCGTTTTAGGAACCTTCCGTTTATTTTTGTTGGATCAACCGGACCGACCCATTCCAAGTATCCGTAACGTAAACATTGCCCGAGGAATCCACCGCGACGCCGAAGGGTTGGTTGAAGGTCGCGGCGGTGCCGGGGCCGTTGGTATCGCCTGTGACCCCCGCCGACCCCGCCAAGGTCGAAACCGTTCCACTGGGGGTGATTTTCCGGATCAAGTTGTTTCCCTGGTCCGCAACGTAAACATTTCCGGAAGAGTCCACCGCAACCCCAGTGGGCCCATTAAAAGATGCGGAGGCAACATTTCCATTGGTATGTCCGGATATCCCCGCCCCTGCCAGGGTCGAAACCATACCACCCGGGGTGATTTTACGGATGAGGCTGTTATAGGTATCCGCGACATAAACATTACCCTGCGGGTCGACCGCGATCCCATTGGGCCATGTAAAAGACGCGGCGGTCCCGGCCCCGTTGGTACCGCAACATGGCCCCCCTCCCGCCAGGGTCGAAACCACGCCCCCAGGCGTGATTTCCCGGATTAGACTGTTAAACGTGTCCGCGACGTAAAGGTTTCCGGATGAATCGACCGCTACTCCATTGGGCCAATAGAACGACGCGGCGGTCGCCGGGCCATTGGCCGCTCCAATCACACCGGTTTGGCCCGCTACGGTTGACACCGAGCCCCCGGCCAGTATTTCCCGGATCAAATCGTTGCCACGGTCCGCGACGTAAATATTTCTAAGGGGATCAACAGCGATTCCCATGGGCATCAAAAATGTCGCGGCGGTCGCCGGACCGTTGGCGGCTCCACCCTCCCCTGTCCCCGCGACCGATGTGGATGCGCCCCAGGGGGAAATTTTCCAGATTTTTCTCCCGTAAGCATCCGAGACGTAAATATAACCGGACGAATCAACCGCGATTCCAGCAGGATAATCACATACATCCGATAGGGTTGTCACCAAGACATGATCGAAATAAGGGTTGGGGGAATAGGGGCTGGTGGTATTGCCACAGCCGGTCGGGAAAACAGCCAAAAGCGGGAGAAGGATTAAAAAGAGACCAAGTAAATATAACGTTCGGCCCATTGGAACCTCAAAAAATCATGACATCCAAGACGTTCCTATAGATTATCCCTTCAGATAGCCTCGGGCAACTTTTAAAGGATTCCAAGCTTAAAAGCCTGAAAACTCCTCACTCCTAACTTTTAATTCCTAACTTGTTTTCTTGTTGGAATGCATTGGGGAGAGAAGCGTTGAGTGAACATGGAATGGCGGTAGGTCATTCCGGCATATCGTAAATAAACTTTACGCCCAACTCTCATGCCCCTATGGATTATGGCGAGTGCCATACGTCGTTTAAGGGGGTGGAGTTCGAATAGAGGCCGGCCATGACCCACATTTTCCCGTTAAAAGCCAAACTGGTGTGGGCGTACCGGCCGGGAAAATCCGCCCTCGAAGTCATTTGGCTCCAATGGGCGCCGTCAGTCGAGGTCCAAACGTCGCTGAGGTAAGGCGCGAGACCGGTATTCCCGCCGATCACCCAGAGGGCCCCGTCGTAAACCACGCATGACTGGCCGTAACGCTTCTGGAAATCCGCCGCGTCCGTGGCTTCCGTCCAGGCGGTGCAGTCGGAAGAGGTCCAAACATCGTCAAAAACCGCGGCGTTGCTTCCCCCGGTATGCAGGCCGCCGATCACCCAGATCGAGCCGTTATAAACGACACCGCTGAAAATATCCCGGGACTGGAAAGACGAGGCCAAGGTGACGGGCGACCAATGGGCGCCGTCAGTGGAGGTCCAAATGTCGTTCAGCTCGCCGCCCCCCATCCTGGAAAAACCTCCCATGAGGTACATGGCGTTATTGAACACCACGCAAGACATGGCGGCCCTCGGGCTGAAAGCCGCCCCCGCCGTGGCCTGGGTCCATTGGCTGCCGTTGGTCGAGGACCAAACGTCGTTCTTGAACGAAGCGGCAAAACCGCCGATGACCCACATTTTCCCAGCGTAAACCACGGAGGCCTGGGAATACCTCGGGGTAAAGTCCGCCCGGTCCGTGACTTGCTTCCAGGTACTGCCGTCCGTGGAGGACCAGACATCGTTCAGGAAACCGTGGCCGGTGTTTCCCCCGATAATCCACATGGCACCGTCATAAACGACCCCGGACTGGAAATACCTGGCGGTGAAAACCGAGGACGAGGCGGCCCGGGTCCAATCCTCCCCGGGAACGGGCGTTAGGAAGGGAATGCGCAGATTTTTCCGGTAAAAGAAACCCGCGAGGACGGCCAATAATAATGCGCAGAGCAAAAACGACGGCCTTAATTTCACAAGTATTCCGGGCGCGGGGGTCCGTTTAAACCGAGGTTTCCCGGACGTACGCCTGCCGCTTTTCCGCCCGGCGGCCTTGATGCCCATTGGTTTTTCCACGAAACACCGCCCCTTTTTGCTGGCAGATCACGAACCCATCATTGGAAATTGGGAAATATTTGAAGCTTAAAACAATCCCGCGTTAAACCCTATCTTATCCATTGAAACGCATTACAGACCATCTTCAGTAATTGACTGAGGCCACGTTGTTCATCAGCACGCAGGAGGAAGACTGGCAGCCGGGGAACGCCCCTTTATTGAGTTGAACGACGTGAAAATTCACTACGTCGTTTCCGCTCCCCGGTGTTTCATTTCCAGAAAACACGCTGTTGGCCAGCACGTAAGGGTTGGTGGGAATCGGCGGGCCGATGATTGTCATGGGCTGGGCCGAACCATTGGCGACTTCCACGTAATTATAGTTTCCCACCCCGGCGGCCCAGGAACAAGTGACCCCCGCCGTCCCCGAGGAGGGCTGGAGAAGGGGATTCCCGGCGATGGCCGTGACCGAGGAGGTATAGATCTTGCCGCCGATGTCGACATTGAAAGTGTAAGTATCGCCCGCGGTATAAGTGACTGAATTGGTGTACAAACCGCCGGTGATATTGGGCGCCCCCGACTGGGTGATGGCGCCGGTGGGGATGATACCCAGCAAAGTCAGGGGGATGGAATTGCTGTTGTCCACGAGAGTGACGGACGTATTGGCTGTTCCCGTCGTTCCGGTACTGTCGGAAACGAGGACGGTCACGATATTAAGGCTGCCGTTTTCGCCCAGGTTAGCCACGATAATAGGCTCCTTGCTGCTGGCGGGGGTGGCCGGATTGTTGTTCGAACTGCAAGCTTGGAAAAGAACCACCGATACAACTGGAAAGAAGAAATACCACAAACTTTTTTTCAACCGCATAAAAAACCTCCCTCGAAATTTTGGTTTCCAAGACAACCTGCGACAACCCACGGAGCTTAAAACTTTCCTGCTTTAAAACCCATATTATCTCTTAAATCTCGTTCCAACTACCGGCATGGGGGGCTTCCGCCTGCCGGCAGAACCGGGACGCCTACTGGCATAAAGCTGGTTTCCTGGCGGCATGTGCCGGATTTTCTGGTAAACGGGGCCCGCATTTCTGGTAAACAGAACCGGGATTTCTGGTAAACAGGGGCGGTTACCTGGTAAACGGAGCCCATGATTTTACGAACCGCGTTTTGACAAGGTCCTATATTATGATGTTATGACCAAAATGAAATATTCAGAAATAACCATCGAAAAGCATCGTTGCCTGGTCTTGGGCCCGCCGGCCCTGCCGCCCGGGGCGCCGGTTGTCCTCACCCTCCACGGACTGGGAACCAACGCCGACGACCTAGCCCCCCTCTGCGGGGAACTCGGTTTTTCCAAGTGTCGTTATGTCCTGCCAGACGCGCCCCTCTTGTTGCCGGGTTACCCGCCGGGATCCTTCGCCTGGTACGACTTCATGAACCATAATCGCGAGGAGATCGAAGCCAGCCGGGATTACCTATACAAGGTCCTGGACCATTTTTGCAAAGATCCTTCCCGGGAAAAGGAGGCGCCCCCTCTTATCCCTCTGGGTTTCTCCCAGGGCGGAGTCATGGCGCTGGAGGTGGGATTGAATTACAAGGGAAAGGTCGCGGCTATCGTCTCCATGAGCGGATACATGCCTAATCCTGAAGCCACCCTGGCGAAACCTGTCGCGCCCCGGGAGACCCCCCTTTTACTCGTACATGGGACCCAAGACCCGGTGGTCCCAGTGGAGGGAACCCGTGTGGCGGTGGAAGCCTTGAAACTGGCGGGGTATCATCCGGTGTTTAAAGAATTCCCCATGCCGCATACCATCACGGAAGAATCGTTGGATGAAGTTCGAGAGTTTCTCGGTAGGGTTATTCTTGAAAAATAACCAATAGATTTGTAACTTATATCCCTCCTGTTGCTTCACCTTACTTGAAGAAAAATTGAAGGAGTCCTTTATGGCTTGGTTCCGACGGATCGCGTTGTTTTTGCTGGTCAACTTCCTGGTCATGGTCACCCTCTCCATCACCATGAACCTTTTAGGAATCGGCCCCTACCTCACGGCCCGGGGAATTGATTACACTTCCTTGATGGTTTTCTGCGTGTTTTGGGGTTTTGGGGGAGCTTTCATTTCCCTGATGCTTTCCAAGACCATGGTGAAGTGGAGCATGGGGGTGAAGATCATCCCTCCCGAGAATCCCTCCGGCCCCGAGCAGGAATGGCTCCTTAAAACGGTCCATAAACTGGCCCAAGAGGCAGGGTTGAAATCCATGCCCGAAGTCGGGATGTACGAAAGCCCGGACCCCAACGCCTTCGCCACGGGTTTCGGCAGGGAAAGTTCCCTGGTATGCGTTTCCACCGGGTTGTTCCAGCACATGGGAAAAGACGAGATGGAGGGAGTCCTGGGCCATGAGTTGACCCACGTGACCAACGGCGACATGGTCACCATGACCCTCCTGCAGGGCGTCATCAACGCATTCGTGATGTTCCTGGCCCGTGTCATCGCTTTCGTGGTCGCCAGGGACAGGCGGAGCAGTTATATGACCCGCTACTTCCTGACGATGGCGCTGGAAATCGTCTTGAGCCTGTTCGGCATGATAGTCGTCATGGCTTTTTCCCGCTGGCGGGAATACCGCGCCGACGCGGGCGGGGCCAGGCTGGCGGGCCGTTACAAGATGATCAACGCCCTTCGGGCCCTGCAACGGGCACAGGAGCATTTAATCCCGACCCAGGAACCCAAGTCCGTGCAGGCTTTCAAGATATCCAGCCGGGACGGCTGGATGTTCCTCTTTGCCAGCCATCCTCCACTGGAAAAGCGCATCGAACGCCTGGAAAACACCTCGGACGTCGTGGGTGCTTAATAGTAGAACTTCAAAGGCGGTCTTGAAATAAGACTCCGCTTCAAGGCCAATTGACAGGGAAATGGATCGGGTGAAAAAGGGAACCGGCTTTTTGGTACCGCTCCGCTAAGGGCCTGGCCTGCCCGTCCTTTAAAGCTTCCACGTGAAGTTTTTCCCATAAGAAATCGCTCTTTTCCACAATAGCTTTGGCTTGTTTCCAATAGAACCGGCCCTTGGATTTACGATCTCTCATCCATTCAACTTCCGCAAATCCCAATAGCGTATAAATCCTGCCCCTGGTATCCCCGGTTTTTTTAAAAAGATCGTCTGCCGTGCGAAAAGCACTGAGGGATTGAGCGTAACTCTTCATCATTTTATAGGTGGTGCCGATGGACCAGAGCGTGTAAGCGTAGCTCACCCGGTCCCCGATGGTTGCGTACAACTTTTCAGCTTTGCGGTAAAAGGGAAGGGCCTTTCGAAACCGGCCCGCCATGCGTTCCACGTTGCCCAGCCCGCAATAGGAATAAGCCGTTCCAAAGGTATCACCCCTTTGCCGCATTCGGCGGTTGGCCTCGCGGTAATATTTTCCCGACTCCCCGTACCGGCCCAGCATCCGGAAAATTCCCCCCAAGGCGCAACAGACGTAGGAAACGCCTTCGCTGTTTCCCCGGGCCTTGAACATCTTGAGGGCTTTTTGAAGTTCTTGGAGGCCCTCTTTCATATCCCCGGAGATCCTCAGGGTTCCGCCCAAGGCCCAATGGGTAAAGGCTTCTCCCTCCTTGTCCTTTTGCTTTTGGTACTTGGACAGGGCGTCCCGGAGATCCCGCAAAGCTTGACGGGGCCGGCCCACCGCACGGGCGGCCAGGGCCCCTCCCACCTGGGCGTCCAAGGCCGAATCAAGGTCCCGATTTTGGAATATCATCCGGGCTTGACGATAGTGGCCGAGTGCTTCCTGGAAATATCCTTGAATCCGCTCCACATCCGCTAAACCTTTCCAGGCCGCGGCTTTGTCGAGGAGTTCCGTCGAGTTGTTTTTTAAAATCCGTAAATAATGACGGCGGGCAAGGATAAAAAGGGATTCTCCACGGGCTTTCTCAGCGAGTTGAAAGAGAAAATCGGTATTTTTTGTAGTTGTCATTGTTTTCATGGCCACAAAGTATCCCATTTTTAGTGGAAGTTTTAAATTTTGCTTTGGGTTTTAAAACAAAGAAGTTACTAACCATACAAATTAGGTAATAAACGTATTTGGGTAGTGGGTCAGTTTGAAATAGGTGCTTGACCGGTCATCAATCTAGGTTTATCCTTGATTTATGAAAAAACAAAAAGATGAAAACGAAATAGCTTTTAACATCGTTCAAAAAGCTACTCAAAGCGAATCAACTCCCAGCAAAGATTTAATCAGTAAGATTATGACTGAAATGGGACGTAAAGGCGGTTTAAAGGGCGGCAAGGCTAGGGCTGAAAAACTATCGTCCTATCAAAAAACTGAAATAGCTCGTAAAGCCGCAAAAGCACGTTGGAATAAAAACCCTAAAAAACCACAATAGGTGGATATCCTTGAGATATCATATGGATATCCACTTTCCATATTGGAAACAGGGTTATGTTATGCCAATAACATCATTTAATGTCACATGTCATGTAATATAATGCGGTAAATAGAAAAATTTACTTCCCGCCTCAAAATCTCTTAAAAAACAGCCATTTATAAGCAAAAATATCGAAAAAATTCTTTTGACAATACTATCCCTAGTGGTATATAAACCAAAATAGGTTGTTTTAAAGGAGAAAAAACGATGAGAAGAGGTGAAACCGCCGGTTTTTAGAGTACGGCGGGAACATAAATGAAAAAAGGGAAAGCGCTCTAGTTTGACCGCCAGGACGCTTTCCCTTACTCACTACTTTTTGGTGGGGTGTCTGCAACGATGAGGCGGATTGTTTATCCGAGATTCGTTTAGGCTAAGGGTAAAACCCTCAACCCCACCACCACTTATAGACCTAATAACCCATTGATCTGTTCGTGTCAACTCTTTTTTAAAAACCGATTAATTTTAAAGGATAAATATTAGTTTATGCTTGACCGGTTATGCATGAAGTGATATGCTTTAATCGAGGTGAAGAAAATGAATAAACTCAATCAAGAAAAACAAGCGCAGGTTATTCAAGCTCTCGTTGAGGGTTGTTCTATCCGTTCAACGTCACGTATGACCGGCGTTGCCAAGGGAACGATCTTAAAACTATTGGCTGATGTTGGAAAGGCTTGTGAAAAATTTCACAACGAAAATGTCAAAGGCATTTATGCTCAACGGGTTCAATGTGATGAAATTTGGGCTTTCTGTTATGCCAAGGATAAAAATCTTCCTGCCCAATATAGGACTACTGAAGGAATGGGAAGCGTTTGGACTTTTACGGCAATTGAAGCCGATTCAAAACTTTGTATCAACTGGAAAGTAGGACATAGAGACGTTGAAACGGCTTTAGCATTTATGAAAGATTTAAAAAGCCGTTGTAAGGCTAGGATTCAATTAACAACGGATGCATGGCAAAAATTTTATAATGCGGTTTTTTATTCTTTTGGACAAAACGTGGATTATGCCATGTTACAAAAAGAATATTTAGGTCAAGACCCTAAAATTCCAGGTGGCCGATATAGTCCGCCAACGGTAACAGGTTTAAAGAAAACAATCATCAATGGGAAACCAAACGAGGATTATATTTCTACAAGTTTTGTAGAACGCCAAAATTTAAATATGCGAATGAGTATGAGGCGGTTTACTCGCTTAACAAATGCCTTTAGTAAGAAATATGAAAACCTAAAATTTTCCATTGCTCTTCATTTTTTTTATTATAACTTTTGTCGGATTCATCAATCGTTACGGACAACACCAGCAATGGAAGCGGGACTTACAAATCGAGTGTGGGAAATAAAAGATTTATTGTTGTTGATTGAAAACCAAAAATATTTAGTAGCTTAATTTATATTCTCACCCCTTTTCCCAAATAACTAGCCAAAACATCTTTAATAATTTGGACTTCATCGGGGTCGGTTATAAAAGGATGTTCCAGCCCATTTAATAAATCACTAACTGTCGATGCCCTTAATTTTCCCCTGTAATATTCGTCCCCTTTTTTATTTGTCTATCAAAGAGTGAAATTATTTCCCCAAAATATAAAAAACTATCATACTCTAAAAAAGGATATTCTCTTTTTTTCACATCGACATTATCGGGAGAACCAAAATCATCGGTATTGATTAGAAGAAATCTAGCTTGACCCAAAGAAATACAATATTTTGGTTTATCTTCCGAGGTTTCTTTTAGTTCTTCTTTTTTACAGGGGATTTTATAAATATGGCCAATTGGAATTTGAGAAAGCCATATTTTTTCATTTTGCATTTAATGATCTTTAATAAATGAAACTAATTCCTTTGAGAGTTTTGAGTGGGGCACATCTTTAAAATCAATAATTTGAGTTTCTAACAAATCCTCAAAATACATATTTCCCCTTTTTCCATGCTCTCTATTCTTCCAGCGATCTTTATATATTTCGTCGTGAGTGTTTTCAATTATTTGTTTATTATAAAGTTTATCTACTTTTTCAAATGCCCAATTAAGGGCGAGTTTATCGCTTTCAGATAATTTTGTTATAGGTTTGTTTTCAATTAAATGAATATCTTTTGCGCCGATTTTTTTAATTGTAGACTGATTAATTCCTACACCTTTTAAGAAATCCAAATATTCTTTATCGCTTTTTAAAAAATTATACAATTCGGAATTAACAGGTCCAAATTCCATTGCATAATATGTCCCCCCGAAAATTGGACGGCCATAATTTAATAAATGATATTTATCGGCATAATAAACAGTTTTAATTAACCGAAACATTTCATTTGGATTCTTTTTTTCCAAAAGAAGCGTAAGAGCATCAATTAATTTAAATGGGTTGTGTTTGAAATTTAAACGGGAGGTTTGGCGATCTGCCATGCCTTTTTTAATACAATTGTCTTTGGCGTTTGGGGCGAAAAATCCGAACCATCTAAAGAGTTTGTTTCTCATATACTAGTGACCTTCCCCCAATGTTTGATCCAAATTTAAGTTAGTTAAGGCCCAACTTTTCGGCCTTTGCTTCCATTGGGGTTTTTCCCCCCAAACTGCTGTGCGGTCTCTGCCAGTTATACACCTGCCTCCACCAATCCACGACTACCTGGGCCTCCGCTTTTGAAAGAAAAATTTCTTGGTTCAGGCACTCATCCCTAAACTTTCCGTTGAAACTTTCGATGAATCCATTCTGCCATGGACTCCCTGGTTCGATATATAGCACCTCTACGCCCTTCTCCTCAAGCCAGTTCCTCAGTTCTTTCGCCACGAACTCTGGCCCGTTGTCCACCCGCAGGCACTTTGGTGTCCCGTACTCCGTCATCAACTCGTCCAGCGTCTCCAGCACGTCCCGGCTTCTCATTCGCTTCTCCGCCCGGATCTCCAAGCATTCCCTAAATCCTTCATCCAACACCGTCAAAAACTTCACCTTTCCCCCGAACCATGTCAGGTCATGCACGAAGTCCATCGTCCACACCTCGTTGGAACCCAAAGCCGGGTGGGGCCTTCTCCATTCCGTCGGAACCCTCTTCTTCCTGGGTCTCCTGCGCGGTAATTGAAGCCCTGCTACCTGGTAGAGCCTCTCCACCCGCTTGTGATTCACATCAAGGCCTCTGCGTTCCAACATCCACAACATCCGAGGGCTTCCGAAACGTCGGTTTCTTTGCGCTAACTTAACCATTTCCTGCAGGATCACCTGGTTCAACGGATCTTCTGGCTGGGCCTCATATCGAAAACTCGATCGATTTACCCCAAGAACATCACAGGCTCGTCTTTCCGGTACTTCCTGAGCCTTCAGGGCTTCCACCATGCCTTTTTGCTCCTCGATCAATACCCCTTTTTTTTATGTGCTCTTGGAGAACCTGAATAGCCAGGGCCTGATCACCCGCTAACTGCTTGAGTTTCCGGTTTTCTTCTTCCAGCTGTTTGATGCGGTGGACTTCGGAAACTCCAAGGCTTCCGTACATGCGTTTCCAGCGGTAGTAAGTCTGCTCGGAAATGCCATGCTTTCGGAGAACTTCCTCAACGGCGGGAGCTTTCTCCGCCTCGCGGAGAATAGCCACTATCTGCTCAGATAAAAACCGTTTCTTTGCCATCTTTCCCCTCCCGATCTATAATCCAAAACTAACATATTTTTGGATCAGTTTTCGGGGGAAAGGTCACTAGAGTAAACGGAAACTATACTAAAAAGTCAAGTATCCCCAAAAACTACATATTTGTCCTGATAATTCAAACTGACCCACTACCCGTATTTGTACTATTCTACATATTTGAATTCAAAATTTTGTTCAACCTTCTAATTCCCCTTAAATTTCAATGTTTTCAATTGGCATGAAACTCGCTTAATCAAAAAGAGCATCGGTGGGGTCCCTGGGGAAAGGGGCATAGCCAATTTTCAATCAAGGAGCGGGGAGAAATGAAATTTCTTCGAAGTCTTTTTCTGCTTTTGCGGGGGAAGCCGGCTGTATTGGCCATTGCGGTTTTTTCCATTCAATCCCTGGTTCCGGCTTGGGCCCAGCAGGCGGCACCGGCGGCGCCGGCCATCAGCGCGGGTGATACGGCCTGGGTGCTGGCCTCCTCCGCTTTGGTCCTGTTGATGACGCCGGGCCTGGCCTTTTTCTACGGCGGAATGGTGCGCCGCAAGAACGTCATGGCCACCATCATGCAGAGCTTTTTCATGGTGGCCCTCATCAGCATCCAATGGGTCGTCTGGGGCTATTCCCTGGCCTTCAGCCCGGGAAACAACTATATCGGCGGTTTGAGCTGGCTTTTCCTCGACAACATGCCGGCGGTCAACCCGGCCGCGCCGACCATTCCCCACTACGCGTTCATGATATTCCAGGCCATGTTCGCCATTATTACGCCGGCCCTGATTTGCGGGGCTTACGCGGAGCGGGTGAAGTTCAAGGGTTTCGTGGCCTTCTCCCTTCTTTGGGCCACGTTCGTATACGACCCCATCGCCCACTGGGTGTGGGGCGGCGGGTATTTCAAGGACGCCCTGGATTTCGCCGGCGGAACGGTTGTGCACATGTCCTCCGGCTACTCCGCCCTGACCCTGGCGCTTCTTTTAGGGACCCGGAAGAACTATGGCAGGGAACCGATGGTCCCGCATAACCTGACCCTGGTCCTATTGGGGGCGAGCCTGCTGTGGTTCGGTTGGTTCGGCTTCAACGCCGGATCGGCGGGCGCGGCCAACGCCCTGGCTTGTAACGCGTTCGTCACCACGAATTCGGCTACCGCCATGGCCGCCATCACCTGGTGCGTCATCGAGCTTTTCCACCGCGGAAAGGCCACCTCGCTTGGCGCGGCCTCGGGCGCGGTGGCGGGCTTGGTCGCCATCACCCCGGCCTGCGGTTTCGTGGATTTGAAAGCATCATTGGTCATCGGCATGATCGTGAGCCTGCTCTGCTATTCCGCCATCCAGGTCAAAGTGAAAATGGGTTATGACGATTCCCTGGACGCCTTCGGGGTGCACGGGGTCGGGGGAACCTGGGGCGCGCTGGCCACCGGATTGTTCGCCCTCAAGGCCATCAACGGCACAGATGGGCTTTTCGCGGGAAACCCGGCGCAATTCCTCATCCAAATCAAGGTCGTGGCGTCCACGATCGTTTACGCGGTGGCCCTGACCACCCTCATTTACTTCGTCGTGGAGAAAACCATCGGCCTGCGGGTATCGCCGAAGGATGAGGAACTGGGTTTGGACCTTTCCCAGCATGGGGAGGAAGGTTACAACATCTAGGAACTTCTGTTAAAAAAGAATTTCACCACATGCTGTTTTTTAAAAAGCTTTTGTAAGCCTGGAATTTTTCAAATACGGTGGAACCGTGAGGGGGGTAATAAAGATGAAAAAAATAGAGGCGGTCATCAGGCCAAGCGCTTTGCGGTCGGTTTTGGATGGTTTGAAGATAGTGGGTTATCCCGGGGTGACGGTGTTCGAGGTCCAGGGACACGGCAAACAAAAGGGAATCACCGAATCCTACCGGGGGCAGAGCGTGGAAGGACTGCTTCCCAAGATAGTGGTGACGGCGGTGGTCCACGACAAGCAGGTGGGAAAAGTCACGGGAACCATCCTCAAAGCCACCCGGACGGGGGAGATCGGCGACGGAAAGATCTTCGTCTCGCCGGTCGCGGATGCCATCCGGATCCGGACGGGGGAAAAAGGGGATAAGGCCCTCTAGAACCCTTCAATTGTTCCGAGGGGCTGGGGCTCTTTCTGGGTTTTTTGCCAAACTTTGCCAGTACTTTGAAAAAGGATAAAGCCTGACCGTTTCGGCCAACGACCGGCTGGCTTCAAGACGGTCGCCCCGGCGTGCGGCTTCCACAAATGATATAGCCGGAGTGGAAAGAAACAAAAAAGGATCAACCGCGGATAAATCCCTTTTCAATTTCAGTTCCGGCCTGATCTGGTAAACCGCCAAACCGTCCTTTGAATACAGGATGTCCAAGCCCGATGAAAAATATTCGTCAAAAAGCCGCCATTGGCTTGAGGTCAAATTATAGTTTGGATATTGCGAATTCATGCCGATGCCGCCGGGAACATTGACGACAATATGGGTGAATCCGGCTTCCCGGATTTTTAATTGAACTTCGTTCAAATCTTTGGCATGGCTGAAAAGGGAGGCTAGAAAAGGCGTTTCGTATCCCAAATCCAAATAAAAGGAGCGTGAATAATAGGCCCCGCGTCCATCACCCGCGATTAACACCTTTGAATCCACCGGCAACTCGTCCGAGACAAACCGGCAGGCCGGATAATAAGAATCAGCCATGACCCGGCTTAGATATTCATCGTGGGATTCCCTTCCGGCCCAGACGTCCCATCCCGAATAATAAATCGCGCTCATCCCGGTTAAATAGGGAAAACAAAGTAAAGCCGAGAGAGAGGCAATGGAAAAAGCCGCCCTTGTCAACCAAGGGTTTTCAACCCGGCATAAAACGGCGGAACCCAGAATATAAATGAATAGGATTTCCGGAAGGTGGAATTTCAATATGCTTGATACGGCCAAATCGGCAAAGCCCAACAGCAAAGCCGTCCAGACAGCCCACCGCCATTCAGCCTTTCTGAACCGGATTAAAAACAGCGCTGGAACCATCACCAACAACAGGGGCCCGGCAAATCCAAAGAGGCTTGGTTTGGACATCAACAAAGTCCAAGGTAATTTCCACTTGCTTCCAAGTTCCGCACTAAAACCGGAGGCCTCAAGTATCCATTGGGAAGCCTGCTGTGAAATTTGTCGTCCCCCGATCCAATGGCCAAAATAGGGATAAAAGGGATTGGCGGTATAGGTCCAGTTTTTAAACAGCCAGATCCCGGGAATTCCTAAAAGTAATAATACAAGCCCAAGGAAGAGGTGTTTTTTCTCACATATTGTTTCCCGATTTTTTTGAAAAAAAAGATAAACCAATAATCCGATGATCACTCCCAAAACAGATATATATTTAATCGCCAACGTCATTCCGCCGCACAAACCCGTCAGCCATAACAAAGGTTTTAATTTATCAGGCTGATTTTCAGTGGAAAGGCGATATAAGCCATGAAAGTAGTGAATGAAAAATAACGTCAAAAGCCCCTCGATTTGGGAGGTCCAAGAAACCAGGTTCAAGAGCGGCAAAGTCAGGGTTAAGCCAAAGGCAAGCCATCCCGCATTTTGTCCACCCGCTTTTCGGGCCCAACCCCCGGCCGCAAGCGCGCAGACGCCTAAAACCATTACGTTTAACAATTTGGCCGCTTCGGAGCCCTGGATTAAAAAACCCGTAAAGAAAAACAATTCACCACCATAGGGAAAACCCGAAAGGGGCTGGGACGGGAAGTCCGCCACCCCATGCATCCTCAACCAGTAGTTTGGTGTACCCAAGTGATAAACCAAACCGTCCACATGAACTTCGGGTAAAAAACCGTGCAAAAAAGAAAAACCAAAATAGATCAAGGAGATGATGCAAAGAAAAATAGGTAATTTATCTTTCGGCAATGGGATTATGAATATGCCTGACGACGGCTTTTTTTTAAGAAAAGCCGCCAGCAGGATTAATAAGAAAACCGATTTCAAGAAAGATTCGAACCATAAATGAACTAACCCGAGTCCCAGCCATAAAAACGAAAGCGCTAAAACGCCCAGCGAAAATTCCGCCGAAAAATCCAGCCAGGAGTCCTCCAATTCAATCTGGAGCCATTCCCGGAATTTCCGCCCTATAAAAACCGTCAACCAGCTGATGGCCAAAGCGGTGAAAAAAATCCAAACGGAACGCCCCCCGTTTTTAAACCCTTGTGAAAAAGAAAAGGTATGCCCCGAATGACTGCTAAAAGCCGACCTTAATAGCCCTGGAAAGTCCGCCGGAAAGGGAAAATAGCGGTAAAAAACAAAAACAGTCCAGGCCAAAAGGACAAGAGCGATGGACCCGTTTATTTTTTTATTCGAAAAAACAAAAGAAGAATTTTCCAACGTTTAATCCTTAGTCAAATATAAAATTCACAAACACCCTACCATAAGGCCTTCTTGAATAGAGATTGAGCATCAACTGCCAATTTTGTTAAAAGCCGGGATCCGGAGACCCCGGGTTTTTTGCGAAAATGAGGAAAAATAAATGTGACAAGAACAAATTTGCCCTTGAAAAATAGAAAAGAGTAAAAAAATTGGAATGACTTTGCCTCAAAAAGCCGGAAAAAGAAAAATTTATGAGAATTCCGCCCAATTATAACAAATGTCGTTTTTTCGTCTTGAAGAATAATTTTTCGGGGCTCCTTTCACTTTTGAATAGTGTCAAGGAACTTGATTGGTTATTCTCTTTTTGTTTTGGGCAGGTTTCGACCAACTATTTTTTGGGAGAGAGAAAAATGAACTATTTCAGGTTTTTATCCCCAATATTCAAACGAATTTCCGTTTGCCTTGGCGCGGGGGCGGTTTTCTTTATCAATGGGACCGGAGCTTTCGCTCAAGCGAATAGCCCGGCACCCAGCGCCATTAATTCGGGTGACACGGCCTGGGTCCTGGCCTCCGCGGCCCTGGTCATGCTGATGACGCCCGGCTTGGGGCTTTTTTACGGCGGAATGGTGCGCCGGAAAAACGTCCTGGCGACCATCATGCAAAGTTTTTTCCTGGTGGCCCTGATCGGTGTCCAGTGGGTGGTTTGGGGTTATTCATTGGCATTCAGCCCCGGGAACAACTTTGTGGGTGGGCTTTCTTGGACCATGCTTAATGGTATCGGAGCGGTCAATCCTAGCGCACCGACCATCCCCCACTACGCCTTCATCCTGTTCCAGGCCATGTTCGCCATCATCACTCCTGCCCTTATCACGGGGGCCTTCGCGGAAAGGGTCAAGTTCAGCGGATTCATCCTCTTCTCTCTCCTTTGGGCCACATTCATATACGACCCCATCGCGCACTGGGTTTGGGGCGGGGGCTATTGGGCCCAAAAGGGAGGACTCGATTTCGCTGGGGGAGCTGTCGTGCATATCAGCGCCGGTTTCTCAGCGCTTGCGATGGCTCTTCTAGCCAGCAAACGGAAGGGTTACGGGACGGTCCTCATGGTGCCCCATAACATGACCATGGTGTTGACCGGGGCGGGCCTCCTTTGGTTCGGCTGGTTCGGGTTCAACTCGGGTTCGGCTCTGGGGGCCAACACCCAAGCTTGCACGGCCTTCCTAGCCACCAACACTGCGGGCGCCGTCGCCACACTGGTTTGGTGCTTGATTGAGACCATTCACCGCAGAAAGCCCACCGCGTTCGGAGCCGCCTCCGGAGCCATCGCGGGCCTGGCCGCGGTGACTCCCGCCGCGGGTTACGTGGATATGAGTGGAGCCCTTTGCATCGGAGCCCTGGCGAGCCTGCTTTGTTATGGGGCCATCCTGTTCAAGATGAAATTGGGTTATGACGACTCCCTGGACGCCTTTGGCATCCATGGCGTGGGAGGTTTTTGGGGGGTCCTGGCCCTGGGTCTTTGGGCCAATCCCCTCATCGGCGGCAAGGCCGGGTATTTATACGGGAACGCCGGCCAATTCACCATCCAGTTTCTCATGGCGGTATCCACCGCTTTGTATTCCTTTATCGGCACGGTTATACTGTTCCAGCTGGTGGAAAAGACAATCGGATTTCGGGCCAGCGAGAGGGAACAAGACCTCGGCCTCGACCTATCCCAACATGGTGAGGAAGGCTATAACAGTTAAGATTGTTAAAAAATATTACCTCGAAGTTTTTCCGGCTGCCAAGGCCCGGATTTGCCCGGGGCCTAGCCGTGTACTTGGGCGGGGTCCCATTCCCCACCCAAGTGGCGGCCTGAAAGCACTGCCCTTCGCTGCGGTGCGAAGGGCGTCCCTTGACATCCTGATCACAGGGGAAGCGGGAAACGACAGGGTTTTGATAAAAGGCTTAACCTACAGACAAAAAGGGGGATCCACATGAAACGAATCGAAGCCATTATCCGTCCCGGCGCGCTGAGGGCGGTCATGGACGGCCTGAAAGCCGTTGGTTATTCGGGCTTAACCGTCACGGACGTTCACGGCCACGGCAAACAAAGGGGCGTGACCGAGCATTACCGCGGGCAAAGCGTGGAAGGCCTTCTTCCCAAACTGCTGGTCACCACGGTGGTGAAGGACAAGGAAGTCCAGAAAGTCGTGAAGATCATCATGACCACCACCCAAACCGGCGAGATCGGGGATGGAAAGATATTCATTTCACCCGTGGCCAACGTGATCCGCATCCGAACCGGTGAAAAGGGCGAAAAGGCCCTTTAATGGTGGTTTTCAAAAAGTCCTGTTGGAATCGCGGGCAGGGGAAACACCCCATGGCGGATTGTTCCAAGGTAGCCGGAACCTCAAGATCGATATAAATGGGTTTTATGACGTTGATATTTCCCGTGGTGAGCCTGTTCTCGGAATTTTGCACAAAAAATTCAAATAATGGTTGACTACGATCCGGATAGAATGGATCGGATACAGCAATTTCTATTTAAATCTTGCAAAAGGTCGTTATGTATTTTTGGTGTAATTCCGCCCAGATTCGCGATAAAGCAGTCAGGGAAATCGCGACTTCTCCTTTTTTCTTAAAAGCATTATTGAAAGAGTGGCATGAGCTGAAATGATTTATGGGCAGATTCTCTTAAATCGTTATAAGAATTTTGACATGACTGATAGAAATTTTTTCTTTTAGCTTCCTATAAATGTATTCCCTATGGAATTTCCTAGTTCTTCATTTTAGAATGCTCTGTCAAAAAGTTAACGCTTAGAATGATTAAAATATCTAAGTTTAAACCATCATATTGATCACTGGGACGCGCGATTCCCAGCCAACTTATCAATCCGGGTTTTAACCAAGTGAGGAGTCACAGGGTGGCGACTATAAAAGACGTGGCGAAAAAAGCCGGTGTAACGATTGGAACCGTTTCCAGGGTTTTAAACAACAAAAAATGGGTTAGCGACGATTGCAAGGAAAAAGTTTTAGCGGCCATCAACGACCTCCATTACAAACCCCAGGCACACGCGAGGCGGCTTCGCCAGAAAGGGTCCCGTATTTTGGGGGTTATCGCCCCCCATCATACGGCCTTGTTCAGCAGTCCCTTCTTCACCAACATCATGGAGGGGATCGAGGAAGTGGCGGCCGAGCACCAATACCGGCTCTTGTTACACCCTTTGAACGAGACAGCCCGGGCGCAGGTTTCCTACCGGATCCTCCTGGGGGACGGAAGCGTGGACGGCATGTTCGTCCTGAATTCCTGGTCCAACGACGCTTCCATCCGGGAACTGATCGAAGCCAATGTCCCATTCGTCCTCATCAACGGAAAGATCACGGGCAAGGAAGAGCTGCCCTACGTGGGCTTGAACAACCGGTGCGGCGTTTTCAAGGCCATCGCCTATTTGAAAGACCTGGGCCATGAAAGAATCGGCATGATCAACGGAAAAATGACCACGACCAACGCCTTGGAACGCTTCCAGGCCTTTCAGGAAGCCCTAGCCGAGAACAAGATGGATTTCGAGAGGGATTGGATCGGCGACGGGGATTTCGAGGAAGAGGGAGGGTTCAAAGCCTGCCTGCAGATCATGAAATCCATCCGTAAACCCAGCGCCATCCTTTGCGCCAACGACCTCATGGCCATGGGGGCCATCCGAGCTTTGAAATCAATGGGCCTGATGGTTCCCTCGAACATTTCCATCGTGGGGTTTGACGATATGGAGAAGGCGACGTATAACGAACCCGCCCTGACCACCGTTTCCTATTCCCCTTTTGAGATGGGGAAAAAGGCGGCCCAGAAGATGTTCCAGTTGGTCGCCGGGGAAAAGCTCTCGGAAATAACCACCTTCCTGGAATCCAAGCTGATCGAGAGGGATTCCACCCGGAAGATTAATTAGCTTAAATAGGGTTTAATCATTGTTTTAAAAAGCCCCCTTGAGGGGTTTTTTAATTTCCCCAGAAAAACCTAACATAAGAATCCATGGGGTCGAAAAAAGCATGAAGGAAATCCGGTACTTCCTAACTTTATTAACTTTTCTATTGGGGACAGTGGGTTGGGCCCAAGATCTCAATTCGCTTTCTTCCAATAGTTCCCAAGTTGTCTCGGCCGAGGGGTTTCCTTCCTTGAAACCGGTTCACTCAGGAGAATCTTTCAAGTTGGCGGTGAAACTTGTCATTCGAGAAGGATGGCATGTGAACGCCCACAACGGGCTTCCCGAATTTTTCATTCCCGCCGAACTTTCCTTCGGATCGGGGATGCCCGCATCCCTCCTTTCTCCCGTACTCTATCCCCTCGGTGTTCCAAAGGCATTAGGAGGAATCGACAAGCCTTTTCCGGTTTACGAAAAGGAAGCGGTGTTTTACGCTGAAATCAGATTAAACGAGGGGATAAAACCCGGAACCCTCGTAATACCACTCCAACTGCAAGTCCAGGCTTGCAATGACCGCGTCTGCCTGGCTCCCGCCACCCTACCAGTGAAGGTATCCCTGGAAATTGCGGGACTCAACCAGCCGGTGGCTCCATACCATCCGGAACTTTTCAAAACGGTTCCAGAATCAACCGAATTCATTTCCGAGAACATCATCGCCAAGTTCCTGAGGGAAAAGGGCATCTTCCTGACTTTCATCCTTATTTTCCTGGGGGGTCTGGCCTTGAACCTGACCCCTTGCGTTTATCCCATGATCCCCATCACGGTTTCCTATTTTGGAAGCCAGAAAACGGAAAGCGCACCGGTCATCCTGGCCCGAGCCCTGGCCTATGTTATTGGGATTTCGGTGACCTATTCCTCCCTGGGGGTGACGGCCGCCATGACCGGAAAGATCCTGGGTTCCACCCTGCAATCCCCCTGGGTGCTCTTAGGCATCTCCATTCTGCTGGTGACTTTGTCCCTTTCCATGTTCGGGCTTTACGAGATCCAGGCCCCGTCCTGGCTTTTAAACAAAGTGGCGGCGGGGAACAGCCAGGGCTGGATCGGGGCCTTGGTCATGGGCCTGGTTTTTGGCATCGTGGCCGCCCCCTGCGTGGACCCCTTTTCCATCGGCCTGCTGACTTATGTGGCCGCCAAGGCCAACCCCTACTTGGGTTTCCTCATGTTCTTCACGCTTTCCCTGGGGCTGGGGTTCCCTTACCTTTGGCTGGGATTCTTTTCCAATGAAATCCAACGGCTTCCCAAGTCGGGGATGTGGATGATTTGGGTCAAGAAGGTGTTCGGGATGGTACTTTTGGGAATGCCGCTTTATTTCCTCCATTCTTTGTTCCCGGGGGATTTCAGCCGTTACGCAGTGCCGGCCTACCTGGCCCTGGCGGGGATTTTGCTGGGGTGGGTCTTTTCAGGCATCGGGGTCACTGGAGGGTTCAAGAAATTCCAGCGTTCCTTCGGAATGGCCCTCATCCTTTTCGGGATTTTCATTTATAAGGCCTGGCCACAGCCGATCGAACTGCCTTTTCAAAATTACGATTTAAGCTTGGTGCAAGAGGCCCAAAAGCAAAACAAGCAGGTTTTCATCGATTTCTCGGCTACCTGGTGCCTTCCCTGCAAGGAACTGGAGGTGAGGATATTTTCCGATCCCAAGATCCACGAGGCGTTCCGATCCTGGGTCCTGTTGGAAGCGGACATGAGCCAATATTCCTCGGGGCCCGTGGAGGAATTAAAAAAGGATTACCACATCCTGGGGGTACCCACGTTGATATTCCTCGGAGCAGATGGGAAGGAAAGGTCGGGACTGCGGACAGTCGGATTTATTCCTGTTTCCGAACTCCTGGAAAAAATCAATCAGGTCAAATAACAGCTTGCCAAAAAAAATCTAAAAATCAAACGTAGAGAAATAATGCAGGTTATTGGAGAAGCTTAATCTTCCTCAACCAAGGCGAATTCACGGTGGTGGGAAAAACAGGAAGGGCATTTCTCGGGAAGACCGGTTTTGCGGTGGACCAACTGACCGCAGGTGAAACAACGCCATAAAAGCTCCCGCGAATCCGAGTTCGCGTCGTAGAGATAGTTGTGGAGGATTTTGATTTTAGATTCAAACTTTAAAGTGGTGGACATATAACACCCCCTCATTCAACCGCGAATATTATTTTACTTTCAAAAGGGAATGATGGGAAATTTTGGAATGTTAAATGAGGTTAAAAGGTTAACTTTTTATAATATCAAACGCTGAATTCAACCAGTAAGTGCAACACCTTGACTAAAGACCTGCTCCGGCGTTTTGAAACGAAGGCACTTGCGAGGACGATGGTTTAGGATCCGTTCCACGCGTCGTACATTCGCTGGGGTTATAGTAGCAAAATCCGTTTTCTTGGGATAGAAGCGACGAACAAGACCTGCAGTATTTTCAACACAACCTTTCTCCCAACTGTGGAAGGGCAAACAAAAGAATGAACGAGTGCCTGAAACACGATTCACCTGGAGATGTTCGACGTTTTCGGAGCCATTGTCGTATGTGATGGTACGGCGGAGGCCTTTTGAAATCCGAACCAACCGACGGTTGATTGCGGCTCTAGTGTGGAAAGCTGATTTTTGAGGTAGCCAAGCCAGTTTCACCAGACGACTTTTGCGCTCGACCATAACCAGAAGTGAGGGTTTGCTTTTCCGGGAGATGATGGTGTCGGCCTCCCAGTGCCCGAATTGCTGTCTTGTTTCAACGATAGCTGGTCGTTGGGTAATGGGAGTACGTTGAGGAATATGGCTTTTGCGATGTTTTTGAGTGTGCCAACGTCGCAAACGTTTTCGATGGGCCCGGGCTAGATGAGGAATGAGGTTTCGAGCTTCGCAGTAGATGAATTGATAGATGGCTTCATGGGAAACGGAAAGTTTTGGTTTCTCCCGGCGAAGAAAACCGGCAATTTGCTCGGGCGAGAGTCCACGAGGTATTTCTCGCAGTACTAAACGGCGAATCTCAGGATTTTTAAGCCTTAAATGAGTACGTGAAAGACGGTTTCGGTGTTCTGCACGCATGTGAGCTCTGGCGGGCAGGTAGCGGCAAGATCGTATAGGAGGGGGCGTTGCGCTTCAGTTCTCGGGAAATGCTGGATACATCACGGCCCAGACGGCGTGCGATTTCCCGAAGGGAGAGGCCTTCAGCATTCCAAACTGAAATTTCTTCACGTTCGGCTAACGACAGATGCTTGTAGGATGATTTCATAGCACTTAGGATAACCCCCGGGTTCTGCCGGGTCTAAGTGTTGCACTTCGTTATTGAACTGGGGAACGCATATATCTAACGGGTTTTAGGTTAAAACAAAAAATGGTTGTATGACAAAGTATAAGGAAATAAAAAGGCTGACCGGGATCTTAAATCATTTCCCGAGTTTTCGTAGAGTCTCAAAGGAATAGATGCCCGTCCCATGCCCGTCGGACCATTGGAAGTGGAGCGCGTAACGGCCTACCGGATCCACTCCCGCGATATAGACGCTGGGATCAATAGATTCGATATTCACCATCCGCTTTCCGGTCACTTCGTTCACGCAAGAAGCGCAGGGGCACATACTGCGCAGATATCGGTTTGGATAGCGAAGGACCTTCCCGTCATCCCACTTGATGACCGTGACCTTTTCATCCTGTGTGTCCACCTCCCGGGGCCGGTTGGAGACCCTGCTTGTTTTGTCGTTGATGATGGAAAGCTGGGAGGCCATCTGCCGGGCGATCTGGCCATAGGCCTTGGCCGAGAGGGAATCGGGATGGGAAGCCACGGTAGGAACGCCGGAATCCCCGTCTTCGGCTACCAGCGCCTCTAGGGGCACCTCACCCAGGAAGGGAACGGCCAATTCACCGGCCATTTTCCCGCCCCCGCCCTTCTTGAAAATTTCGGTGATTTTCCCGCAATGCCCGCACACGAAACCGCTCATGTTTTCCACGATTCCGATAATGGGAACCTGGACCTGCTGGAACATCCGGAGTCCCTTTTGAGTGATGACCCTGGCCACATCCTGGGGGGTCGTTACGAGAACAGCCCCCGACAGGGGAACGGACTGGGTCAGGGTCAGTTGGACATCGCCCGTTCCCGGGGGGAGGTCTATTAATAAGTAGTCTAAAGCACCCCATTCCACCCCTGCCAGGAATTGCCGGACCAGCTTGCTGGCCATGGGGCCGCGCCATATGAGGGCCGTGTCGCTCTCCTCCTGTAGCATGCCCACTGACATGAATTTGATGCCGTGTTTCTCGAAGGGGATCATTTTCTTGGAAAGGGGGTCCGTTTCGGGCTGGTGGCCCAATACCCCCAGCATTCGAGGAATGGAAGGCCCGTAGACATCCGCGTCCATCAACCCCACCAGCGCGCCGGTTTTAGCCAGGGCCAGGGCCAGGTTGGCGGCCACCGTGCTTTTCCCCACCCCCCCTTTTCCGGATGCCACGGCGATCAGGTTCTTGACGGTCGGCATATTCAGGTTTTTGACACCGGTGGGGGCTTGTTTCACGTTGGAGGTCATCCGGACATCCACTTGGGTGATGCCGGGAATCTTTTTCACTGCTTCCATGGCTTGGGACTTGAAAAGGTCCTTGACGGGGCAGGCGGGAGTGGTCATTTCGATATTGAAACTGACGTTTCCACCCTCGATTTTCATATTTTTGATGAAACCCAAGGTAACAATGTCCTGGTACAGGTCGGGATCCTTGATACCCCGAAGGGCGTTTAAGATGTCCTGTTCGGAAACACCCATACCTTTCTCCTTTTGATCCGAAAATCGATGGCTTATGGCTGAAATTACCAGGGTTTATCCAAGTTCATCTTGTTACATGCTGTATTAAGAAGAAGATTAAGAAATTAACATCGGTCCTGGGTCTGAAAAATGCAAGCCGGACTTTGCATTTATTTGGAGATCACTATTCCATCCCTCTCACTTCAGGTGAAAGGTCTGCGATTTTTAAAAGAACGACATTCTGCCATTCACGGAACCCAGAGAAAAGTTCAATTTTCCCGTGAAAACTAGTAAAATAATGATTGTCCCGCGTAAATTTACTTCCGGTTTTTTATTTGTTTTTTGATCCCTTTTCCCTTCTCTGAAGGGAAAGAATCTTCCAGAGACGAAGGATTCCATGAAAGCCATCATTATGGCGGGTGGATTCGGAACCCGCATGCGACCCCTGACTATCAACCTACCCAAACCCATGATCCCCATGGTGAACCGTCCCATCATGGAAATCATCTTGGATCTTCTCAAGAAACACTCCCTGACCGACGTGGTCGGCGTTATTTTTTACCAGCCCGAGATCATCACCGAGTATTTCCGCGACGGCGCCGAATTCGGCGTGCAGATGTTATATAAGTCAGCCGAGAGCGACCTGGGTACCGCAGGCTCGGTGAAATCTTGCCAATCCCTGATCGAAGACAAGTTCATCGTCATCTCCGGAGACGTGCTCACCGATTTCAACCTTACCGAGGCCATCCGCTTCCACGAGAAAAAAAAAGCCAAGGCCACCATGGTCCTAACGCGGGTTGAAAACCCGCTGGCTTTCGGCGTGGTCATCACCGACAAAGACGGGAAAATCCAGAGATTCCTCGAGAAGCCGACCTGGGGGGAGGTTTTCTCCGACACGGTTAACACTGGCATTTATATCCTGGAGCCGGAAGTCCTGGACATGATTCCCGCCAACGAGGAATACGATTTCTCCAAGAATCTTTTTCCCCAAATGCTCGAGAAAGGCATACCCCTCTACGGCTATATCGCCGAGGGTTATTGGGCCGACATCGGCAATTTGGACCAGTACCGCCTGGCCCACCAGGATATTTTCGCCGGTAAGGTGGATGTCCGCATCAAGGGATCACGCTTGAACAAAATCGGCAAGGAGATCTGGGCGGGCGAGAAGACCCATATCGACCCCACGGCCCAGTTCACGGGAACGGTGGTTGTTGGCGAGAACTGCAATATTGGCAAACACGCCAAGCTCACCAACTCTGTCCTGGGAGACGGATGCCAGGTGGAGGAAGGCGCGGTCCTTACCAACGCCATCTTATGGCGGAACGTTTCCATTGGCGCCGAAGCCCAAGTGCGGGAATGCGTGGTGGCTTCAGGGACTGATGTGCGGGAAAAGGCCAACATCTTCGAAGGGGCCATCGTCTCGGATAACTGTACCATCGGACGTGACGCCGTCGTCAAGGCGGGTGTCAAGGTTTGGCCTAACAAGGTTGTGGAGGACGGTGGCCGGCTTTCCACCTCCTTGGTTTGGGGTGACAAGTGGGCGCGTTCCATCTTCGGACAGTACGGCGTCACGGGCATGGCCGGCATCGACATCACGCCCGAGTTCGCCAGCAAGATGGGGGCGGCCTACGGCGTGTCCCTGCCCAAGGGTTCCACGATTCTCACCTCCCGCGACATCCACAAAACCAGCCGCATGATCAACCGCGCCCTTATTTCGGGCATCCTTTCCTCGGGTGTCAACGTGCACGACCTACAGGAAATGCCCATCTCAGTTGCCCGGTACGCCGTCCCAAAACTATCCGACGCAGGTGGACTCCACACCCGCAAGAGCCCCTTCGACAAACAGTTCATTGACATCAAGTTCTTCGACGGACGCGGGATGGCCCTTTCCTCGGGCAAGGAAAAGGGGATCGAAAACCTCTTCTACCGGGAAGACTTCCGCCGGGCCACCATGGAGGAGACGGGGGAGTTGATGTTCCCGCACCGGATGCTCGAGTTCTACCACCAGGGATTCCTGGACGCGTTGGACTTGAAATCCATCCTGGACTACAAGCCAAAAGTCGTCATTGATTACGCTTTCTCAGCGGCGGCGCCGATCTTCCCACTCCTGCTGGGAAAGTTAGGATGCGAGGTGGTGGCCTTGAACGCCTACATGGACGAGACCAAACTTACCAAGACCCCGGAGCAATTCCAGGCATCCCTCAAGCAGATGTCCGACATCGTCCCGACCCTCCACGCTAATTTCGGGGTTTTGTTCGATTCCGGCGCCGAGAAGATTTTTGTCGTTGACGAGAAGGGCCACCTGTTAGGGGGGACGGAACTCCTGGCAGTTTTCTCTCTTTTCGCGTACCACACCCACAAGGGAGCCAAGACAGTTGTTCCCGTCAATAGTTCCCAGATACTGGAAGATTTGGCAAAGGCCAACGGCGGAACGGTGGTCCATACGCGCACGACCTATTTCTCACTCATGGAAGCGGCCACCCAGAAAGACGTGGTGCTGGTGGGAGAATCGGACGGTGGCTTCATTTTTCCGCGATTTGCCCCCTTCATGGACGCCATGATGTCCACCGCCAAGCTGATGGAATTCATCGCCTTGGAAGGCAAACCCATTTCCCATTACCTGAAGGAGATCCCGAAAAAAGTCGAGATCAGCCAGACGGTCCATTGTTCCTGGGAGTTGAAGGGAAGCATCATGCGCCAGCTTATTGAGGATACGGCGAACGAGAAACGGGAGCTCATCGACGGGGTGAAGATCAACCGCAACGGATCCTCGGTCATGATTTTGCCCGACGCCGACATGGCCCTTTTTCACGTCTCGGCCGAAGCTGAAAACGAGAAAAAAGCCCAGGAGTTGGTAACGGCCTACGTAGAGAAGATCAAGAAGTGGCAGAGCTGAAAAGCAGGACCGATGGATGATTCGATCGGGCGATAATTCGCCCTAATTTTCGAAGAAAGCCAAGTGTGAACAAATATCTCCAGAAGTTGCTTCCGCTTTACCAGAAACTTGGCGTGAACATCCTGCCAACCGGTTTCGAGGTACCGGTCCCATCGTTAGCTGAGTTAGAACACCATGATTGGGAGAAAAAGTCCGCGCTTCCAGGGTTGGTTTTTTCCGAAAAAAAACAGCTCCGGCTCATGGGGGATTTCACTAAGGCTTATTTCAAAGAGTTTCGGCGGTTTCCCCAAGTAGTTTCCGAAGAATCAGAAATTTTTTACATACAAAATCCAGCTTTTGGCCCGGTGGACGCATGGATGTACTACAGCATGATCCGGCGTTTCAAACCCAGCCGGATATTCGAAATCGGGACCGGTTTTTCCACTTTTCTAGCGGCCCAGGCGGTTCTCCAAAACGGAAAAGAGGGGAAGAAGACCAAGCTGGAAGCCGTCGATCCTTTCCCGGGGCAAGCCCTGCGCACGGGATTCCCGGGGTTTCATCAGCTCATCCGGGGGGAAGTGCAAAAGGTTCCACTCGGATTATTTACAACCTTGGGTAAAAACGACATCTTATTCATCGATTCCAGTCATGTCCTGAAAATCGGCAGCGACTTAAACTATTTACTGTTGGAAATACTCCCCCGGCTTTCCCGGGGCGTCCTGGTGCATTTCCACGATATTTTCCTTCCATTCGAATACCCGCGGAAACTGGTGACGAAGGATTTTAAGTTTTACAACGAGCAATATTTTTTGCACGCCTTCCTGGCATTCAATCCAGCCTTTGAGGTGCTTTGGGCCGGACAGTTCATGCTGAAAAAACATTTTAAAAAGATAGAAAATTTTTTTGAGCCATTCTGGCGGCCCGACGTCCGCCGCAAGGAGATTCCCTGGACCAGTGTGAGTTTTTGGCTTCGGCGTCATTGACTTTTAAGGAATTCCTGGCAGCGAGACCGGGTATTTCGTTCGAATTTTGGTTTTCACCCGATTTCAACTACTGCCTTGATCGAAGCTCGTTGCATAATGAATGTCTTTAGATTAAAATTCCCGCCGTTGGGAAGATTTTTATTATAAGGAAGCCTCATTTTGACAAAAATCACCTTTGGGACATCCGGTTGGCGTGCGATTTTGGCCGAGGATTTCACCTTCGCCAACGTCAAGATCGCGGTGGCGGCAATCGCGCAGCATATACACCAAGAGGGCTCGGTTTCCAAAGGCGTTGTCGTGGCGGGGGACTACCGTTTTCTCTCCGAGGAATTCATGGAGCTGACCGCCGGGGTCTTGGCGGGCCACGGCATCACCTCTTATATATGTCCGGTCGGAACGCCTACCCCTACGGTTTCCTATGAGCTGATCCGCCGCAAAACGGCGGGGTCCATTAATTTCACCGCCAGCCACAACCCGGCCATCTACCAGGGCCTAAAATTCAACGGGCCCGACGGCGGTCCGGCCGCCCCCGAGGTCACTAAAAAATTAGAAGCCCTGGCCGCTATTATCGCCGCCAAAGGGGGCCTGGTTCCCGAATTACCCTTTAAAAAGGCGGTGGAAAAGGGAATGGCTATCCCCATCGATCCGAAGCCGGCCTATTTCGCGCGGATCCGGGAACTGGTCAGGTTTGACGTCCTCAAAAAAGCCAAACTCAAAATCGTCTTGGACCTGATGCATGGAAACGGTCTGGGATACATCGACACCCTTCTTCAGGAAGCTGGAATTAACCTGAAGGTTCTGCACAATACCCGGGACCCGTTCTTCGGGGGGCGCGGCCACCATCCAGAGCCGGGGCCGGAGGAATTGAAGGAAGCTATCCACCTAGTGAAAACCCTTCCCGCCCATCTGGGGCTCGCCAATGACGGGGACGCCGACCGTTTCGGGGTCATCGACGGGGACGGAACCTTTATCGTCCCTAATGTCGTACTTCCCATCCTCTTCGAGCATCTCCTGAACACCCGCGATTGGAAAGGATGCGTGGTCCGCACTCTGCCCACCACCCACCTGATTGACGCCATCGCCGAGGCACACTTGATTCCCTTGAGAGAAACCCCAGTGGGGTTCAAGCATATCGCAAAAGTCATGTCCGAGGAATCCATCATCATCGGGGGAGAGGAATCGGGAGGCCTTACGGTGCATGGACACGTGCCCGAAAAAGACGGCATCCTGGCCAACCTGCTGATGGCCGAGGTCGTGGCGCAAGAGGGAAAGAACCTCTCAGCTGTCCTCAGAAATCTTTTCCAGAAATACGGGCCCTTTTACACTGACCGCTTGAACCTAGATCTTGAGGAAGGAATGAAAGAAGCCATAACCCTTAAATTCAATGACAACCCCCCCGCTGAAGTGATCGGAAAGCGCGTGGTAGAGGTAAACCGGAAGGATCCGGACGGCACCAAACTCATCCTGGAAGACGACGAATGGCTGATGGTACGATTTTCCGGGACCGAACCTCTCATGCGTTGTTACATGGAAGCCCATTCCCTTGCAAGCCTGGAAAATTTAAGAAAAGCCGTAAAAGAAATCACTCATAGTTAGTTCGAAAAATCACGAAAAGACCGGTCCTTCCACTGGATTTTCATCATGCTTTTCCAGCACCTTTTGCTATAAACTAATGAAGTGTTTACCTATGAACCGTTTTAAAAAAGGCTCCTGACAATGGATTCAGAATCAGTCCTTCAGGTAATAAAATCCCGAATTTTAAAAGTCTTGGTTCCCTTGGCCCTATGGCTCATATTGGGAATTGGGGCTGGAGTGGCTGCGGCTCTTTACATCCAGGATTCTGTGATCGTGGAATATATCGGGGTGGGGACCGCCTTTCTTCTTATTTTATGGTGGGTTTTCATCTCCTGGTGGATCAAGTCCGAATGGCTCCTGGATATCCAAAATTACATGCTGGAGAATCAAATTCTTCCCTTTAACTTCGTCAAGTTCAAGCGATGCCTGCCTTGGACCGCGGGGATGCAAAAGGAAAAGCTGATCCGATCCGTTGCGGGGGAATATTACAACCTGAGGGAAAAAGCCGCCCGGACCCAGCAAACGCTCGAAAAATACGTCGGAACCAACATCACGGCGAAAGCCGCGGATAAGGCCAATCGTTCGGAACTGGGTGGAGAGCTCCAAAGGGTTTATGTCCTTTTTTCCGACTTGAGGGGTTTCACACACATGGCCGAGCAGTTAAAGCCCGAGGAAACAGTCGATATCCTGAACAAAATCTTCTCGGCCATGGAAGAGGTCATCACCCAGAACGGGGGGAATATCAACAAGTTCATCGGCGACGCCATCTTCGCCTACTTCCGCAGGCCCTACAGCAACGAGGGGGAAGCGACCAAGCCGGTGTTGCGGGCTGCCTTGCGGATGCAGGACCGGTTTGAAATCCTGAACAAGGGCTTCAAGGCTGCCTACAGCGATCAAATGGAAATCGGCATGGGTATCGGAGTGGCGGCGGGCACGGCCATCGTGGGAAACCTGGGTTCGGCCAACCGCATGGAATTCACCCTCATCGGCGACACGATCAACCTGGCATCGCGCCTTTGCGGCATCGCCAAAAGCGGCCAGATTCTAGTGAACGAAGAAATGGCCGAAGTGTCCCAGGATTATTTCGAGTTGACGGCATTGCCTGCGGTCCAAATTAAGGGAAAGTCCGGGATACACACTCCTTACCAAGTGTTGGGGGAGCGTTTAACAATGAGCCGGTGATGACCAGACGAACGTAAGGTTTTCTCCGATTCAGTCTTGAGGAAATGGCCTAACAAAATGAAAAAAACAAAAAAATCACGCCCGGCCCCCGCCCCGCCGGCAACCGCGGCTTACCAGCATTTTGGGATGAAAACCGACCCTTTCACGACTCTCTCCCTCCAAGCGCATAACTTGGATTATTTCGTGGGCCGCAAGGAACTCATCGACCGTTTGTCCTCCAACATGCTCTCTCTTTCGAATGTGGGTGTCGCGGGGGAACCCGGGGTGGGCAAAAGCAGCCTCATGCAATTGCTCCGCAGCCGCCTTCCAAAGGACTTTTTCTCAGTGGTGATCGGCGTCCCCCTGGATGACGCCTCCTATTTCCTTTCCGAACTTCTGAGGGAAGTTCTCGTAGCGATTCCGAAGGTGCCGGGATTGAAATTGGGCGAAGTGGCGAGAAGAGTCGAGAAGGAGACCCTCAGTAAGAACACGATCTTTTCCATCCTCAAGACCCTGATCGCTCACTTGAAAAAACCGCTGGTCGTCTTCGTGGACGACCTTGAAAAAACGAAAGGGGACCGGGTCCGGCATTTCACCCGTTCGGAAAGGACCCTCCAGCTGTTGGAGGAGCTAAAGCCCATCCTGGAACTGCCCAAGGTGGGGTTTGTTGTTATTCTACAAGAGGAGTTTTATTCGATGGTCGGCCAAATCGTAAAGGAGGGCGCCGAACCCACCGTCCTGGGCCTTTTCAAAAACATCGTGTTCGTGGAAAGATTCACACGCGCCGAACTCCAGGAGGCGCTGGCGATCCGACTCAGGCAGGCTGGCTTTGGAGGCTCCCAGGAGGAATTCCTGGAACCGGAAGCCTTGTCCATGGCCCTTTCCTTTTCCTACGGCAACCCCCGCCGCTTCCTTTTCCTCATTTCCGAGGGAATGTACCGATCGTTCCGGAGACGTTCCCGCCGGGTGGAATTCCAGGATCTGTTCGACGCGGTCAACGAGCACCTCAAGCTGGATTTGATCTGCAAAAAGCTGCTTTTTTTCCTCGCCAAGTCGGGACGGGCGGCGGCCACCAATGCCGACTTACAGAGTTTCATGGGCCGCGACATGATTACCATCGCCCGCCGGCTGGAGACCCTCGCTAAAAACAGGCTGGCCGAGCTGGTGGACGTCGTGAATGGGACCAAGGTTTACGCTCTGCCGGGAACCCAGATCATCGCCCCAAAGGCCGTGGCGGTAAACAGAGACCCCACCCTGCAAACGGAACCGGGGGAGAAAGTCTACTTTTTGGACGGGGACAACGCTTTAAAGGAGTAAAAGGTGAAAGTCTTCGTGGTTTTGATCACGACCCCCGGCCGGAAGGCGAGCGAGAAACTTTCCAAAGGATTGGTTCGCAATAAACTGGCCGCCTGCGTCAGCCGCGTGCCGGGACTGACCAGCCGCTATTGGTGGAAGGGCAAGGTGAATACCGCCCGGGAAGAACTTCTGCTGGTTAAGACCGCCTCCTCCCGATTGAAGCCCCTCCTGCGTTGGGTGCGGGAAAATCATCCCTATACCATCAGCGAAATACTAGCATTGCCCGTGGCCGTGGGAAACCCTCCCTATCTGAAGTGGATCGAAAAGAGTTTAAAATAACTTATTTTAATTAATAAAAGGGACTTTCATGTCGTCGGTTGAAACCAATTCCCAAGCTTTTAAAACCCTCATCCGCACGAGAACCTTGTGCCTGATTGTGATGATGTTTTTGCTTTATCTCGTCGAGGGGAAAAGGGATTCCGCGGTCATCGTGACGGGATGGGATATTCTTTTCGTCGCAACGGTCCTGAGTTTGGTGTTCGGAGTTTTGGGAAGGATCAAGCGCATCACAGGCGTTCTTTTGCCGATGGGTTATGTTTTTGACAGCCTTTTGACGGGTTTTTGGGTTTCCATTTCCGGAGGGCCGGTTAGTTTTTATATCCCGTTTTTTCTCCTCATTCTCGTGAGCGCCATCATGGTTTTGCCGCCACGCAAGGCGTTATTCGTCATCGTGACGGTTTTGGTGGCTTTGATCTCGGCTTTTTACCTCGATTACATGTGGCACATTTCCCAATCTTTCGACGCTGGGGAAATCAACCATTACTCCTCCATCATCGAAAAGGAACTGCCTGCCCAGCGTCTTGTTGTCTACAAGCAACAGGCGGAACGGTGGCTTTTTATTTTCCTCATGATGACCGTTCTGAGCATGTTATTAATGCGCCAAGTTTGGGAAAGGGAGGAAAAAATAAGGTTCAAGGAAAAGACCTTGGAACAAAAACGGCACTTGATCCAAATGGGGGAATTGACCGGCAGAATCGCACACGGCGTCAACACGCCACTTGGCCTCATTTCCGGAAGCTTGGAACTTTTACTGACTGAAACCCGGAAGGACAATAAGATCCGGAAGCAACTGGAAAAAATCGACCAATATGTCCAGCGGGCCATCGGCACGGTGCGGGATGTCCTGGATTTCAGCCGCCAAAGCCTATCCGAGGTCAGGCCGGTCTCCTTTTCAAGAATTCTCCGGGCGGCGGTGGCGGCGGTCCAACCAAGGCTGAAAAAATCCGGGGGAAGATTGATCCTGGACGCGGATGACGACTTACCCCAAATCCTGGGCTATCCCGAGGGAATCTTCCAAGTGGTTCTCAATTTGCTGGAAAATGCCGTCGATTCCATTCCTCCCGGAGGACTTATCACGCTCTCCGCCCATTTTCAATACCGCCAAGTGCGGTTGAGCGAGCAGGATCGGCGCGGTGAAATCAAAATCGTAGTGTGCGACACCGGCAAGGGCATTCCCTCCGGCGAACTGAAGCGGATTTTCGAGCCCTTTTATTCCACGAAAGAATTCGGCAAAGGCACGGGCCTTGGGCTGGCCATTGTCAAACGCGTTGTCGAGGATCATGGCGGGGTAATAAAGGTGGAAAGCCGCTTGGGCGAGGGAACGACATTTATCCTTCTTTTTCCAACTGAATGGATAAAAAGCGAAATGGCCGAGGAATTAGGAAAAGAGTAAACATTCAAACCCATGTCAAAAGGCGGAGATCAGTAATATCTGGGTAGTAACAAATGAAAGGTAACGTGAATTTGGAATATAATTGTAATAATGTCAGTTTGCTCTAAAAGGACAACCCAACATGACCTCAGTAAAAAGGAAAATAAAAAAGGAAACGAAAAAACCCGTGCCTAAAACTCCTATTCGAGCCCATCTTTTAGTTGTGGATGATGAAGAAGATTTTGCCAGGTTGATTCAAAAAAGCCTGATTCAATCCGACTACCGCGTGGATATCGCCACCAGCGCCACCCAGGCCATCGCCCTCCAACGCAAGCATTCTTATGACCTGGCTTTAGTGGATCTGCGAATGCCCGAGATGACGGGGTTGGAACTTCTCCAATACCTGAAAGTCAGGGACAAGAAAATATTCGTCATTATCATGACCGCCTACGGCTCCTTTTCCGTCGGTTTCGAGGCCCTGAAAAAAGGCGCCTGCGAGTACCTCTCCAAACCCTTCAAACTCAAAGCCATGAAAGACAAAGTTAAAGAAGCGCTTGAACGGCGCACCCATTTCCTGGAGGAGCAGAGGGTTTTTCCCCATCGATTTACGGTGGACGAGTGGTAGTGTTTTGAAGTGATCATGAAATAGGGATTTGTTGAGGGCCGTTTTGAGGGAAGTTTTTCGAAGCCGGCCGCGATTCCGGCTTGAAATTATTTTTTGGTCAGCTTTGCCCTCGAATTTAGGAAAATAGTTTAATCGAGTTTTGGAAGGGTTCGCTATCAATGTCCAATGATTTTAAAGTTGGGAATGAAATGGATAACCAAGCTGTAAAAGCAAAGACCTTCCAAGGTTTCCGCAAAATCTATCATGTCCTGGCTTCCTCGCTTTTTCCATTAGCGTATCTTTATTTGCCTTTTCACATGACTTCCACCACGGCGCGAAAAACATTGTTGATTTTTACGTGTCTTTTTTTCTTGATTTCCTTCCTCCTGGATTTTTTCAGACTGCAAGACAGGGCGTTTAACTCCAAGTTCATGCGTTTTTTTTCAATCCTGATCCGCAGTTCGGAAGAAAACAGGTTCAATGGTTCTACATATCTTCTCCTGGCCTTTTTTCTCGTCATTTTGTTCTCATCCCGCAAGGTTGCCGTGACCGCGATGCTTTTCCTTTCACTCGGGGATGCCGCGGCGGAATTGGGGGGAAAGCATTTCGGGAGGATGAGGATTTTCCGGAAATCCTGGGAAGGTGCTTTTTTCTTTTTTAGCGTGGCTTTTTTAACTGCTTTCGCCATTTTTGAGGATTGGAGAGTCGCTCTGCTGGGGGCGATTACCAGCGCATTTTTAGAACTATTTTCCTTTGAAATTGATGACAACTTGACTGTGCCGATCGGTTCAGCTTTGGTTCTTTCCCTGGCACTTCTCTTTTTTCATTCAGTCTAAATCCTGGTCTTTTCCCTCGATTTTTCATGGAATAACCAATGCTTTTTTAATTTTTAACGTTAAATATTGAACATTTTAGCCAAATAATTGCCATTGATTGAGAAGCCCTGATCTTGGCGCTTCTACAAAAAACAGCATGTTAATGCGCATTTGCAATGTTTTGTAACAGGAATAAAGCATATTGAAGTTTAAAATTCTCATTTTTTATGAAATAAAACCACTCCAAGCCCGTCTAGAGGATAGAAGTTAAATTAGGAGGCGGCTAAAAACCATAAAAGAGGGGCTTTTTAAAAGTGGCATGGTTGATGCTGTTATTATTAAAGAAGTAAGGTTGCCCGCTTGCAAGCGATCTAGCGGAAATTGAAGTTGAATCAGTGATCGCACGACGCCTACGGACGCCAGAAAGCAGGTGGAGTCATGGATCAGAATTGCGAGAAAATTAAAAAGATGCTGGATCTTTACCGCGAGGGGAAATTGACGGAATCAGAAAAGGCTGATGTGGAATATCACCTGTTATATTGCCCGGAGTGTATATTCCTTTTGACCCTGGTACCGTCGTTATGCCTGGACCGTTAAACAACCAGTAAAATAATTGAATGATCAATGCCTGCCCTGCCCGGCGGGCTTTTTTTTGCCATGAATCCTTCCTTGACAAGCACCATCTCCAATAGGCAAGATGCAATTTAAATCATTTGGTTTTACCGGGTTTTCGGCGCCAAAAAGCGCGGAAAACCCTTTTTGTGTTTGGGGTTATCCATTCCTTTTAAAGTGAAATAAAGAACAATGTCCAATTCTTCCAACTCGGGTAAACCAAGCAATAATATAACGCTTTTTCTTGAAAAACTTTCTTGGCCCTCGGCCGAAAGGGTATTGGAAGCCTTAACAAAACAAAAACCCAGAATGCTCATTCACGGTGTTTCGGGTTCCGCCAAGGCCTTCCTTCTATCCTGGTTTTTCCAAAAAATAAAGCCCAGCCACCCTTGGCTGATCCTCACTCCCTCCCAGGAAGACGCCGTGAACCTCCAGGCGGACCTGTTCACTTGGGAGCCCCAAACACCCGTCTATCTTTGTCCCTCTTGGGAAACCCTCCCGGGGGACGCGGAAACTCCCGATCCCGAGCTCGTCGGCGAACGGCAGCGTGCTTTTTATCAACTTCTGCAGGGCGGTCCATTTGTGGTCGTGGCATCCCTTTTAGGAGCCCTGCAAAACACACTTCCCGTTGAGGAGTGGCTTGACCAGGTGATGGTTTTAAGAAAAGGACAAAATGCGCCGTTGGATTTGAAAGAAAGACTGGTGGCGCTGGGTTATGAACCCGTCAGCCAGGTAGTCCAGTTGGGCCAGTTCGCCATGCGGGGGGGTATCCTGGACGTGGCCTCGCCCGGTTCGCCGTCGGGACCCGTCCGGCTTGAGTTTTTTGGCGAGACCCTGGAATCCGTAAGGCCATTGAATCTCTTCAGCCAGCGTTCCGGAGGGGACCTGGACGATATCCTCATTTTCCCCGCCCACGAGGTGGTATTGAGCGCCAAAGCGCTACAAAATTTGAAAACAGCTTTACGCGCGAAAGCAAAGGGGGAATCCGGCATTCCTTCCCACAACGCTGAAACGGCCCTGGAACTTCTGGGACAAACCCGCCAATTTCCCGGGTGGGAATGGCAAGCCGTCGGGGCCCTGGTCCGGCGGCAATGCCTCTTTGACTATCTTCCGGAAGAAACAAGGGTCATGATCCTGGAACCGATGGCGTTGGAGCGGAAGTTCGGGGATTTGCAGGAAAAACTTTCCAAATGCGGGGAAAGGGCCCGGGAGGAAAAGTCCGATCTTTTCGATCCCTTTTCTTTTTTTTCCGATTTAAGTTTCCTGGAAAAATCCTTGAAAAAGGGCAAGGCGGCGGGTTTGGGGCAGATCCGCCAAGAGCTTTTTGGGGCGGCGGCCGGGGAGGAACTGGCGGTGGAAACCCGATCCCTCCCCCCTTATAAAGGCAAGTTCGCCTCCTTTACGTCAGACCTGAAAAAGTGGATGACCTCCGGAAACCAAGTACTGCTTTGGTGCCACAACAAAGGGGAAAGGGAAAGATTTTCCGAACTCCTTCGGGAACAGTCCATTGAACCCAAGGATCACCCGAACCTATCCCTGCTTCTGGGGGAAATGGAGTCGGGATTCGCCGTAGACGAGATCGGTCTGGAGGTGCTTCCCGACCATGAGATCTTCCGGCGTTACCGGGGAAACCGCCGCCGTTGGGGGGTCCGGGCGGTTTACGGCGGCAAGCCCCTGGCCTCCTTGAACGAGTTGTCCCTGGGGGACTGGACCGTGCACGTGGATTGCGGAATTTGCCTTTACCGGGGTTTGACCCCCCTGACGATCGACGGGGTGACCCGGGAATACATCCAACTGGAATTCGCTGATAACGAGAAAATCTACCTTCCCACGGACCAGATCGTCCTCATCCAGCGGTACATCGGGAGGGAGGGCTCGCCTGCGCTGTCCAAGCTGGGAGGCGAACAATGGAGCCGTGCCAAGGCCAAGGTGCGCCAGGAAATCGAGGCGGTGGCGCGGGAATTGATGGCTCTTTACTCCGCCCGGCAGGTCTTGCGCAAAAAGCCTTTCCCCCCCGACGCCCCCTGGCAGGCGGAATTCGAGGATTCCTTCATCTATGAGTTGACCCCGGGGCAGCACCAGGCCATCCAGGACGTGAAGCGCGACATGCAGTCCGAGCAGGTCATGGACCGGCTCGTTTGCGGCGACGTGGGATACGGAAAAACCGAAGTGGCCATGCGGGCCGCCTTCAAAGCGGTCCTGGATAAGCGGCAGGTGGCCCTTCTGGTGCCCACCACCATCCTGGCCCAGCAGCATTACCACACTTTCAAGGAACGCATGGCCGAGTATCCCGTGGAAATCCAAATGCTATCCCGCTTCCGAAGCAGGTCCGATACCCTGCAAACCCTGGCCCTCCTGCGGGAGGGCCAGGTGGACATTCTCATCGGCACCCACAAGCTGCTGATGAAAGACGTCCGCTTTTCCAGCCTGGGCCTGTTGATCATCGACGAGGAACACCGTTTCGGGGTCTCCCAAAAGGAACGTTTGAAGTCGTTAAAGCGCGACGTGGATGTGCTGACCCTGACCGCCACCCCCATTCCCCGGACCCTCCACATGTCCCTCTCGGGCATCCGTGAGATCTCGATCATCGACACCCCGCCCCAGAACCGGTTGTCGGTCTTGACCCAGGTGGCTCCCATGGACGACCGGCTCGTGGCCGAGGCTGTCCGGAGGGAACTCAACCGGGAGGGGCAGGTGTTTTACGTCCACAACCACGTCAAGGACATCGACCGGATCGCGGACCAATTGCAAAAAACCGTGCCCGAGGCCCGGTTAGCCGTGGCCCATGGGCAGTTGGCGAAGCACGAGCTGGAATCCGTCATGATCGATTTCGTGGACAGGGAATACGATGTTTTGGTGTGCACCTCCATCATCGAATCGGGGCTGGATATGCCCAACGTGAACACCCTCATCGTGGAGCGCGCGGACCATTTCGGGCTGGCCCAAATGTACCAGCTCAAGGGGCGGGTGGGCCGCACCGACCGCCAGGCCTACGCGTATTTTTTCTATCCCCGTTACATCACCCTGAGGGAATTGGCCCAGAAACGCCTGGAAGTCCTCCAGCAATTTTCCTCCCTGGGTTCGGGCCTGCACATCGCCATGAAGGACATGGAAATCCGGGGCGCGGGCAACGTGCTGGGAACCCAGCAGCACGGCAATATGGACGCCATCGGCTTCGACCTGTACAGCCGGATGCTGGGGCAGGAAATGGCCCGCATGAAGGGACAGGAAGCCGGGACGGATTTCATACCGGTCTTGTCCCTGGGTGTGAGCGCGTATTTTCCGAAGGATTACATCGCGGAAGAGCCGGCAAAAATCGACTTTTACCGCCGCCTGGCGGAAATGAGCGGGGAATCGGAAGTGACGGAGATCGGGGCGGAGTTGGAGGACCGGTTCGGCCCCCTGCCGGCGGAGGCCCGGATGCTTTTAACCGTCGCAGCTTTCCGGCCCCGGGTCAAGGGCCTGGGAATCCAGCGGCTGGAAGCGTTGGAAGGCTGGGTCAGCCTTCAATGGCACCCGGAAAAGGCGCCCTCCCCGGAGCGGGTGGATAAATGGTTCAAGATGTGGCCGCCTTCCCGCATCCGGTTCTCGTCGAAGGAACCCCATTCGGTTTCCTTCCGGGTGATGAAGGGAGACGAGAGCCAGGAAGCGCGCCTCCAAGCGGTGGATAAGTTATTGAAGAACCTGGGTGGGGATGAGTGATTTAGCCGCGGACGGTGATGACTTTCATCCTGAGATGGGAATCAACCTTCTTCGTCCTCGTGGGCGATTCGAAGGAGTTCTTCCACCGTGGTCAGGCCTTTCAATACTTTCTTGACGCCGCATTCCCGGAGCGTTTGCATCCCGTCCTGCCTGGCGATTTTCTTGAGTTCCACGGCTGATTTCCGCTGAAAGACCCCTTTGCGGAATTCCTCGTTCAGGATCAACACCTCATGAATGGCCATCCGGCCCTTGTAACCGGTGTTGGAACAGGTGGAGCACCCCCCCCCCCTATAAAGCATGACCGGCTCCCCGTTCTGGGTTTGGATGTTTAATTCCTCCAGGACATCGGGAGTGGCCTCGTAAGGTTGCTTGCAGTCGTTGCAGATCTTCCGGATCAAGCGCTGGGCCACCACGCAGTTGAGAGTTGAGGAGATCAAGAAGGGAACGATGCCCATATTTCCCAAACGCGTGATCGCCCCCGGGGCGTCATTGGTATGGAGGGTGGAAAAAACCATCAGGCCGGTCAGGGCGGCGTTGATGGCGATCTCCGCCGTATCCTTGTCCCGGATTTCCCCCACCATGATGATGTCCGTGTTCTGCCGGAGGAAACACCTAAGCCCCGTCGAAAAATCAAGCCCGATACCCGATTTCGCTTCGATCTGGTTGATCCCCGTCATCTGGTACTCCACCGGATCCTCGATCGTGGAGATGTTGATGATCGGTTTGTTGATGTAATTCAAGGCCGAGTAAAGGGTCGTGGATTTTCCCGAGCCTGTCGGGCCGGTGAGCAAGACCATGCCGTAGGGCTGGGAAATGGCCCTCGTGAATTTCGGAAGAATGTCCTCCTCGAACCCCAATTTGGGAAGGTCCAGGGAAAGGTTGGAGTGGTCCAAAATCCGCATGACCACCTTTTCCCCGAACTGCATGGGACAGATGGAGACGCGGATGTCGATTTCCTTGCCCAGGACCTTCACCTTGATGCGGCCGTCCTGGGGAAGACGCCGCTCGGAAATGTCCAGGGAGGCCATGATCTTGATGCGGGAGGCGATGGATGCCGCGAGGGACCGCGGGGGGGATTGAACCTCATGAAGCACCCCGTCGATCCGGTAACGGCACCGGAGGCTTTTTTCGTAAGTCTCGATGTGAATGTCGCTGGCCCCCGCCCTCACCGCCTCCGTCATGACCAGGTTCACCAAACGGATCACGGGCGTGTCCCTCCCCGCGGCCTCCAGCTTGGAAATATCCATGTCCTCGTTTTTATCCTCGAGCAGCTCCAAATCGGATTCGCCGCCCTTGGACATGCCGTCGAGGATTTCCTGCATATCCCCGCCGGCCTCCCCCCTCCGGCGCCGGCGCCGCCCGCGCCTCCGCCGTAGTACTTGGCCAGCAAAGCCTTGATTTCCGCCTCGCCCGCAATGGCCGGCTCCACCTCGAAACCCGTGGTCATCTTGATGTCGTCGATGGCGAAAACGTTCAGGGGATCGGACATGGCCACCATCAGTTTATTTTCCTTCTTGACGATGGGGATGAGGCAATGGTTGACCGCAATGGCCTCAGGAACGGAAAAAACCACATCGCTTGGGATTTCGCCGATTTCGCTCAAGTTCACCTGGGGTATGCCGAGTTGGGTTCCCACGAAAGCCATGATGACATCCTGGGTAACGTAACCCTGGTCGATCAGGATTTTTTCGAGCCGTCCGCCCTTGCTCTTTTGTTCCTGCATGGCGTCCTCGAGCTGGGCATCGGTGATGATTCCCTCATCCACCAGCATATCGCCCAGGCGTTTTCTCATGGATTCAGGCATGAAACACCTCAAAGGAGTAGGGGGATCCAGTTCAGGCTTTTTTCCCCAGGCCCTCAAAGAATCCCTGCGATTAGGATACCGCCCCTATTATGGAACAGCCAAGCCATTTTCGATAGGAGTTCAAATACTACTATATTCCAACCCGGCATTAAAATTTCATTCTTTCGGCGCTTTATGGCTTTTTAGGAATATTTTTCGGGGGATAACCCGGCTTACGAACACCCTTTAGATCTTGCCGTTCTTGGCCCGTGTTATACCCGGAGTTCCAATTTATTTAGCCGGAGCGTCAGGCAGCACATGCCAATCACCCATAAAGCCGTTCAAGAGGCTTGCCTGTGACGAGGCTACCAGCCGAGGAACATGATTCGATGTTTTATATCGCCCTTGGGCCGGAGGCCCAACGGGTGGAAGTGCCGGTTCCATAGGGGAACCGGCCTGGCATGGCGCTGATGTCCCTGCTTTATATTGCGGCCAACGGGATGAAAGTGTTAGGATACGCCCTCTTTAAAAAAATTTCCTGGATCCGGAAGGGAGTTGTCATGTTTTCTAGAGGGAAGCGTTTTTTGTTCCTGGCCTTGGCCGCGGGAGTCCTTATTTTCTTTGGATGGTCCTGTAATAAATACCCGAATAAAGCGGGCATTTCCGACAACCAGCTTGTGGCGACCGTCGGCGACCAAAAAATAACCTTTAAGGATTGGATGATGCACCTGGACCTTCTGAGGGTTTTCTCCCCCCAGCCGGTTGATCCCAACAGCGCCGAACAAGTGAAGGAGGTCCTGGAAAGCCTCATTAACCAGGAAGTGGTCTTGGGGGTCATCCATAAAACCAGTTACTCCGATCCCAAATTCGAGGAGATGGCCCAGAAGGAACTCGTGGAGGCCGGCCTCCAGATCAAGGAACTCAAGGATAAACTCACCCGCGACATTGAAACGGTGAACCGGCTTGAGAAAAATTATAAGGACGGTTACATGCAAATGCTGATGGCCCAGCACTACGCGGCCTCCCAGGTGGATTCGGTGGTGGTTTCGGACCAGGAAGCCAAAGATAAATACATGGAACTTTCGAAGCAAGCAAAGCTCGCGGGGCAGCAGGTCCCGGCTTTCGACAGGATCGAGGACCAGTTGAAACTCCGGATCCGGGCCGACAAACTCCTCACCAAGCTCCAAGGGGACCGCAAGATCAACCGGCAGGTTGACGTCATCGAGAAGTACCTGGCCAACCTTACCTCGGAGCAGCAATCCCTCCAAGCTCCGGTTCAGCCCGGGGCCGGCGGGGCGCCTTCCAGGGGGAAGGGGATGAATCCCAGGGCAAAGCAATAATCAAATTTATCAAAGCGTTTTAAATTTGGCGCCTGAAGGCTGAGCGGGTTAAGAATAGAGCCTTTGACCGTTCATGCCGACCCTTGGATTATCACAACCCGTTTGAATCGAAATAGGTTAAGCCCTTGCCGCTAAAGTGTTTTGGGGGGTTCGGTGCTTTGCCGCTTCATACAAGTTTTAACCGGTAACGGGTAGTCCATGGATATGAACAAAAAATTTTTGGGATACTTCGGGCCCATCCTTGGCGCCGCCTTAAGTTTATGCCTTCAGGGATGTTCCCGGGAGTTGACGGTGGATCTTCCCCCGCCCCGGGTGGCGCCGGAAAAGACCGTGGTGACCGTCAATGGCGAACCCCTTTCGCTTGAGGAATTCGACAATGAATTCCGCCTCATGGCCATTCATTACAGCGCGGTCTCCGAAGGGGACATGCGCGCCATTAAGCGAAGGCTTTTCGAACAGGTGATCAACCGCCGCCTTTTGGTGCAGGAAGCCCGGAAGGCGAATTTAAGGATGACCCAGCAGGATGTCAATGAGACCTTCAGGGACGCGTTGAGTGAAATGCCCAATAATTACCTGCAGATCCTCAAAGTCAGGGGCGTCAGCGAGGATTCTTGGAAAAGAAAACTACTCCAGGAAAAACTAGCCCGGAAGCTGGTGGATCTCAAAGTCAATTCCAACGTCCTCATCACTCCCGGGGAAGTCGAGGAATATTACTGGTCCCACCTTTCCGAATATTGGAAACCGGAAGCCGTCCGGGCCCGGCACTTGGTGGTCCAGCACAAGGAGGACTTGGACCGGGCCCTCCAGGGACTTCAAAAAGGGGAGGAATTTTCCATCATCGCCGAAAGCCTTTCGGCGGGGATGGAGAAGATCAACGGAGGGGACTGGGGTTTCATGGATACCGACCGGTTGGATCCCGCTTACTTGAAAGTCCTTTCCCCGTTGAATCCCGGGGAAGTTTCTCCACCCTTGAGGGACGAGTTTGGATATCATTTGTTCCAACTCATCGAATGGCGGCCCCGGAGGATGCAATCCCTGGAGGAAGTCCGGAAAAGCATTCATGACAGCCTGCTGAAGGAAGAACAGGACCGGCGGTTCGACCAGTGGATGGCCGGCGTCAAGCGCAAAGCGACTATCCTGGTCAATCAATCAATGGCGCCCCTGGTGGGGGTGACCCTGGAGGATATAAGAGATGAGTAAATACATCATGGGGGCGGCGGCGATCCTGGCTTTGGCAACAGGCTTCGCCGCGCCCGGATGGGCCAAAACCCTGGACAAGACCACTTTGATCGTGGATCAAACCGCTTTGACCCAGGGGGAATTGGAGGATGGCATCCAGGCTTTCTTCCAGGCGCAGGGGCTAAAATTCCCACCCTCCGCAAGCAATCCCGACTACGAGAAAGCCAAAAAAGCGGTGGTGGACAGCTTTATCCAGGAAGTGCTGTTGGCGGAAGAGGCGGACCGGGAGAAGGCGGGGGTTTCCGACGCCGAAGTGGACCACCAAGTCGACCAGGAAATCGACAACATGAAAAAGAACTTCGACAGCCAAAAGGCGTTCGAGGTGGAGCTTAAAAAAGAAGGCATTACGCTGGAGGACCTGAAGCAGGATACCCGGGACAAGCTTTTAAGGCGGATGAAAGCGGACCGGATGATCCGCATGAAGCAGGAGCAACTGCCGGGATCAGCCGTCGTGGAGGACGCGGAGGTCCAAAAATATTTCCAAAAGCACCCCCAGGATTACGAGCGGGTGAAGTTTTCCATCATACTCCTTCGCGTACCCGCGAAAGCCAAGCCGGAGAACGCGGCACAGGTGGAAAAACAGGCCAAGAACCTCCTGCTGGAACTGAAAAATGGGGCGGATTTCCCGGCCTACGCGAAAAAATACTCCGAAGACCAGGGCTCCGCGGACAAGGGCGGCGCGGTCGGTACGGTTTACCGCGCGGAATTGGATCCCAAGCTGGCCAAAGGCGTTTTCGCGATTCCCACCAAGGGAACCGGCTTGGTCAGGGCTTCGGATGGGATCTACATCGTCAAAGTGGATTACAAGGGAAAGGCGGATTACGACTCGGTGGCGCCCGCCATCAAGGACCATCTTGTGAAGGGAAAGCAATCCACGGCGCTTCAAAGCTGGGTGGAGGGCCTGAAGAAAAACGCCTATATCGTGGAGGACGGGAAGGTCCTTTCCGTCGCTTCCAACCCGCCGAAGGCCGCCGGGATTCTTCCCTCCTCAGCTTCGGTTTCGGAATCGCAGGCCGATGAAATCGAGGCGGCCGGCCAAACCACTACCGCCGCGGCTGTTGAAACCCCCGTTGAGGAAGGCGATACCACCCGGGATTTCCCCACCTTGCCCAGCGCCGGGAGCCTCGCGTTGGCCTTCCATTTGAACGGCTTGAATTACGGGACGCAGGACCTTTCGGGTTATTACCCTTCATCGGTGAATACCAACCAGGGATTCCCCTTCGGCTTGGGCCTGGACCTGGGGATGGAAATAGCGGTGGACCAGACCATCGAGGTGGGGATTCAGGGGGAGGCCCTGCATAAAATCACCGAGAATGTCACCGATTCCGCCGGTGACCAGGATCAATGGAACGCCACCGCCGCGGGACCCCTGGTTTCAGCCAGGGTCTTGATTCCCCTGGACGAGGGGACCAATTTCATCCTGAACGCCGCCGGGGGCTATTACTTCCTTTTAAGCGGAAGTGTTTCCGTGACGGGTTCCTCTCCGCGAAACGCGGACTTAAGCGGGGAAACCTTCGGGGGAAGGGTTGGACTCGGCACCGAATTTTTCCTGGATGACGACAAGAACACCTCCCTGGACCTGGGGATCGCCTACCGCCTGGTCAAATTCTCCTCGCTTACCGCCCAAACGACCGCGGGCCCCACCCAGCCCTCGCCCTTGGAAAACATCAACGGCTCCAAGGCCAATATCGATTTTTCGGGAATCCAACTGGGGATCGGCATCCGGTTTTACCTGGATAAGAGCCAGGACTAAGGCGGGCTGAAAGGGAAGGAAAAGGCGGGTCCTTGCGGGTCGACCTCTTTTTAAAACTCATCGGCATCACCAAAACCCGGATGGCCGCCAAGCGGTTGTGCGATTCGGGGAAGGTCCTGATCGGCCCAAAGCCGCTGAAACCTTCCCGGGAGATCCTGGCGGGGGAAATCCTCGAGATTTTTCTTCCCCAGCGGAAGCTTCAAATCAAGGTCCTGGAAGTCCCGCCGGATAAATCCGTATCAAAAAAAGACCGGAAAAATTATTTCACCCTGCTCTCCAGCCTGGAGGAGTAACCACACTAATCGCATATATTTGTCATTGTGCCGATTTTCATTAATGACTCAACTTTTGAAAAGTCCTGATGGCTTGTTATGGACAGCTATTCCCCCCGTTGAAAAGGGGGGGGTAGGGGGGTATTAGTCGTTGTCAGAACGGAACGGAAAGACTAACCCTTCGACGTTGCTCAGGGCCCTGAGGCTCTCGAAGCACTGCCACACGCTGCGGTGCGTGGGGCTCCCCTTTTTCCCCCTCTTTCAGAAGGGGAAACGCGAGGCAACCTGCGATTTGCCAATGTCGATTATGCTTATTAAATCCCATGAGTCCCATGTATGCCAGCCTTCAATAAAGCTTTTAATGGGGCTGGTATCATACCGATCTCATTATATTTTTATGGATGATCGGCATATCCGTGGCTAGGTTTATATTGGATAGGTGTGAAGTTTTATACAAGCTTAGTTCGACCATCTAAATAAACCCTTGATTTAAATTTGATAATGATTATCATTTAGCTAAAGCGGAATTTGAACATATCAAGGACTCTTTAATATGAAAAAAACCGAAGTTTTCTCCCATCACTTTCCCGGCTGGAAGAAGCTGGGCGCTTTCCTCATGGTCATGGGCCCCGGCCTGATCGTCATGCAGGCCGACACGGAGGCGGGAAGCATCACCACCGCGGCCGTGGCCGGGGCCCAATACGGCTATCTCCTGGTGGGGCTCCTCGTCATCCTGATCGTCCCGCTTTACGTGGTCCAGGAAATGACGGCCCGCCTGGGTTCCATCACGGGCAAGGGGCACGCCTTCCTGATCCGCCAAAAATACGGGATGGGCTGGGCCTGGGTTTCCCTGGTCATCCTCTTCGCCTGCAACGTCGCGGCCCTCGTCACGGAATTCGCGGGGATCCTGAGCGCGGCCCGGCTGGCCCATATCCCGCCCTTGTTTTCCGTATCCTTCGCCGCGGTGTTGCTCATCCTGGTCGTTATTTCCGGCACCTACAAAACCGCCGAATACATCGCCCTGGCCTTCTGCCTGGCCGACCTGCTTTTCATCCCCGCCGCCTTCATGGCCCACCCCGATTGGGGACAGGTTTTCCGGCAGTCCGTTTCCCTTCCCACGGGACCCATCACCCGGGATTTCGTCCTGATCGTCATCGGGATGATCGGGGCGGTCATCATGCCCTGGATGATCTATTACCAGCAAAGCGCGGTGGTGGATAAGAAGCTGAAAGGGGAGGACCTGGGCTTCGAGCGGCTGGATACGGCCATCGGAGCGGTCGTGACGGAGGCTATCATGGCCTTCATCGTCATCGCCACGGGCGCCACGCTCTACATGAACCACGTCTCCATCGACGACGCGGCCCAGGCGGCCCAGGCCCTCATTCCCCTGGCGGGGAAGTACGCCGGGGTCTTTTTCGCGGTGGGGCTGATCAGCGCCTCGTTCCTCGGGGCCTTCGTGGTGGCGGTTTCCACCGCCTGGGCCTTCGGGGAAACCTTCGGTTGGCCCCACAGCCTCAACCACAACCTTCCCCAGGCCAAGCGGTTTTACGCCTTTTACGCGGCGGGGGTGGCCCTGGCGGCCGGCATCGTGCTGATCCCGAATATCCCCCTGGTCCACATCATGGTCATGGTCCAGGTCGGGAACGCGCTTCTTCTTCCGATCGTGCTGGGTTTCCTGCTTCTCTTGACCAACGACAAGAATCTTTTAGGAAACGCGGTCAACGGTTGGAAGGCCAACACCCTGGTCATCACGACCGGCGCCGTCGTCATTCTTCTGGGCCTTTTGTCCGTGGCCATGTCGTTCTTTCCCGACTGGCCGCCCTTCTTGAAATAAATCTCAATATTATTTTATTTATCTGTCATCGCGAGCCCCTGCGCCAATCGGCGCGCTGAGGGGCGTGGCGACCCCAGTTCATGGGGGGTTTTCGATTTACACTAATTGGTAGTTTTCTTTTTTCGCCCCCATTCGGAAACAAAATTCTGAATTTTAAATGTTTTATTTTAAATTGTGATGTGATTTTCGAATTCCGAAAATCCTCAATAATTCATAATTAAGAATTTAGAATTCATAATTGCATTTATAGGGATGCCCTTTCGCTTACTGGTGATGTGATCTACAGGGCCATTTGGAAGATGCTCTCATGAAGGGGGCAGGGGTTTAATAAACGGCAACAAATCGGCCAATTGGCCGAGGGAATCTACGAGCCAATCGGGGTGGAGGGATTCCAGCTTTTCCTTGGGGACGAACCCGTGTGAAACCAGGCCCACCCTCATTCCCGCGGCCCGGGCCGCTTCCAGGTCCACCGACGAATCACCGACCATCACAGCTTCTTCCGGGGAGACCCCCATCTCCCGCAGGACCGCCAAGAGGGGATCAGGATTGGGTTTTTTATTCTGGGTGCTGTCTCCCCCCAGGATCGCGGAAAAGTAATGGAACAAGCCCAGCTTCTGAAGGGTGATGAGGGTGAGTTCATGGGGTTTATTGGAAACGAGCCCCAGTTTCAACCCGCGCTTTGTAAGCGCCTCCAGCAACTCCCGGGTCCCCGGAAAAACCAGGGTCTGGTCCACGCAATGTTCCCGGTAATGGGCCCCCAGGACCTTCAGGCCCTCCGCGAGAATGGCGGGATCCTCCGTGCCGAGTGCTTTCCGGTTCAGGTGCTCGACGCCCCAGCCGATATAACCCACCAGGGTATCCAAATCCAGGGGACACATTCCAAAGTGCCGGCGCGCGGCGTTGGCCGCGGCGGCGATGTCTTTTTTCGAGTCGATGAGGGTCCCGTCCAAATCGAAAAGAACCGCTTTTAGGACCATGAGGAAGCCTTTCTAGCAGGCAGCTGAAAAAGTAAAAATAGGACAACATGCCGCTAAACAAATTAATAAAGACTGGGAATGCGGTATAGCACCGTTCTCAATATTTCATTATGGTTAATCGGCACAAAGACTCAAAGACTCTGCGTAAAAGAACGAATATTTAATAGTTTATCTATGCTGGGCCTCTGAGTCTCTGTGCCGATTCACCATTAGTCAGAAATTGAAATCGGTACTATACCGACCTCCTTAAAAAATTAATGGAAGGTCGGCATGTGGTAAAAAGAGGTTTTGTTAATGTCTCTTAAAAGATTATAGGGCGATTTCATATATGGCAACTTGAGATCATGGGTATTAAACGGGGGCCGCCTACCGGCATGGGCTGGAACGGCAATTCTAAATTCTCAATTGGCCATTAAATAGGTTTTCCGTCGGCATGGGCCGGGAGCCCCGTGAACATGAACTGGAACCCCGTGAACATAGGCCGGATGCCCCGTGAACATGGCCGGTAACCCCGTGAACAAGGGCCGGGAGCCCCGTGTTGAATTATTGAGGATTTCCGAACCTCAGAAATCTACCAAAATTCATAATTCAAAACTCAAAATTCAAAATTGGCTTTTAATGGGTTCTCGGGTTCTCGGGTTCTCGGGCAGTTCTTGGGTTCTCGGCTAGTTCTCGGGTTCTCGGGCAGTTCTCGGGTTCTCGGCTAGTTCTCGGGTTCTCGGGCAGTTCTCGGGTTCTCGGGCAGTTCTTGGGTTCTCGGGCAGTTCTCGGGTTCTCGGGCAGTTCTCGGGTTCTCGGGCAGTTCTCGGGTTCTCGGGCAGTTCTCGGGTTCTCGGGCAGTTCTTGGGTTCTCGGGCAGTTCTCGGGTTCTCGGGCAGTTCTCGGGTTCTCGGGCAGTTCTCGGGTTCTCGGGCAGTTCTTGGGTTCTCGGCTAGTTCTCGGGTTCTCGGGCAGTTCCCGAGTTCCGGGGTTCCTGGGTTCCGGGGGCCTGGAACGGCAATTCTAAATTCTCAATGTTAAATGTTGAATTATTGAGGATTTCCGAACCTCAGAAATCTACCAAAATTCATAATTCAAAACTCAAAATTCAAAATTGGCTTTTAAATAGGTCCTGCCCGCAGGGGCCGGTGCTGGGTTTTACCATGGAAAATTCTCAAGACCACCTTTCTTTTACGGGTTTACCGTCCATAAACTTGTTCTCAGGTACGCCGGGGATGGCACCGGTCCGCCGCCGGATCGGCGGGGAAATCAGATGACTAAAGGGGAGAAATATGGAAACAGTTAATAACATAAGCAAACCGGGAACCGGCAGGGAGTTCGTTCTCACCCGGGTTTTCAAAGCTCCAAGGGAGTTGGTCTTCAAGGCTTGGACCGAGCCGGACCGTATCGCCCGCTGGTTTGGACCTAGGGGTATCTCGGTCAAAAGCGCCAAAATGGATTTGCGGCCGGGGGGGTCTCTTCTCACCTGCATGGCCGCCCCCGATAAAACTGAAACATGGGGAAAATGGGTGTTCCGAAAGATCGCCCCGCCGGCGGAACTTGTTTACATTAATTCTTTCTCGGATGAAAAAGGGGGGTTGACCCGCCACCCCATGCACTCCGCTTGGCCCTTGGAATTGCTCACCACTGTCGTATTGAAGGACAAGGGAGGGGAAACCGCAGTCACGCTCAAGTGGCTTCCGCTCAACGCGACGGAAGGGGAAGCCAGCGCCTTTGAAAACGCCATGGAGGGGATGAAGGCCGGCTGGACGGGGACTTTCGACCAGCTGGAGGGGTACCTGGTGGAAGTTGGGAGTGAAATAGGACCCCATCCCCTGGACCTCCGGCTCACCCGGACCGTGGAAGCCCCGCGGGAAAAGGTGTTCGAGGCCTTTACCCGCGCTGAGCATCTGGTGCGGTGGTGGGCCCCCGGGGGGTTATCCATGCCCCTATGCGAAGTCGACTTGCGGCCGGGGGGCACTTGGCGTTACAGCTTCCGCTCGCCCGAGGGCTGGGAGCACAGCTGCGTCACGGTTTATTCAATAGTGGCACCGCCCCGAAAGCTCGTCATGGAAGCCCATGTCCCGGCCAAGGATGGGCAACCGATCTTCAGGATCAGGCAAACCGTGATCCTGGAGGAAAAAGGGGATGCGACCGTGGTGGATTTGGATGTGAAAATCCTCCTCGCCAATCCGGGGTCGGAACCCTACCTGGCCGGGATGAAGGAAGGCACGAACCAAACCCTGGACAACCTGGTAGCCTACCTAAAGAAATCGAGGTAAGCGGAAGCCTGCCCGCATTTCAACGGCAATTGTTAATTATGAATGTTAAATGTTGAATTATTGAGGATTTCCGAAATCTACCAAAATTCATAATTCAAAACTCAAAATTCAAAATTGTCTTTCATTTGTTATTCCTACAGTAGTCCTGCCCGCAGAAGCCAGGTATAACAAGCGTATCCATCTGCCGGCAAAGTGATAATATCGGGAACATTGGATAGGAGGCTTTTCATGGGTGTCCGGCGCGAATTGAGGTTCAAGATCCTGGACGACGCCAGGCGGGAGCTGGCCCTATTGGAGAAGGGTCCGGTGGCCACGACGGGGAACTGGTCCTATTTCCAGATCCTGACCCATTGCGCCACTTCCCTCGAGGGGACCATGAAAGGGATCAAGAGGGACATATCCTGGTGGAAGAGGCATTTCTCCGGGCCGCGCGCGGCCAGGAGGGTGATGGCCCAGGGTTTCATACCCGCCGGGGTCAATTCGTCCTCGACCCTGAAGCCCGAAAGGGTGGAAGGGGACGAAAAAGAGGCCCTGATCCGTTTGAGGAAGGCGATGGAGGATTTCGAGAAATTCGAGGGCCCCTTGAGCGAGCATCCGCGGTTCGGCCCTTTGAATAAGAATCATTGGATCCATTTCCACGCCATGCACTTGGCGAACCATTTGGGTTTCGCCAAACCCAAGGATTCTGACGGGGGAAAAGCGTGAAATTATCCATCCAAGATAAACAACTCATCGGGGAAGCCAAGCACATCATCGTCAAGTCGCGGCCAGTCAGGCTGGACAACACCGGGGATGTCGGGGCCGCGCTGGTTACTCCCCAGGGCAATGTCTACCGCGGGGTTTGCACCGGCTTTGGCTGCGGAATCGATTCCTGCGCGGAATTCCAGGCCATCGGGGCGATGATTTCCAACGGGGAAAAGGAAATCAAGAAAATAGTGGCGGTTTGGTTCGATAAAAAGACGGGAAAGTACCAGGTGATCCCGCCTTGCGGGAAGTGCAGGGAAATGATCAAGCAAGTCTGCAAGAAAAATCATAAGACGGAAGTGATCATCTCAGAGTCGAAAAAAGTAAGCTTGAAGGATTTGCTCCCCCATTCCTGGGGCGGTACTATCGATCAAGGATAAGCCCTGGATCCGCAATGAGGCCCGGTTCGATTTCCGCCCTCGGGAAATCCTCAACAATTCTTCATTTTTCATTGTTATTTGGATAACTCCTAACCCCTCACTCTTTATCCCCAGAAGCTTTAGCGCAGGGGGGCTAACTACTAACTTTTCTTTCGAAAGCTCCTCACTCCGTATTTTTGAATTGGTGGCATAATAAGGGTCCGTTATTGGCATGAGGCCAGGGGCCGGATAAAAACCATAAACCATGCCTGACCCCCAAAGCCGGTTAACCAAGCGAAATTCAAGGAGGTTTATCCGATGGCTCAATTGAAAACGTTCGTGGTTTTAGTCCTTTTAACGGCTGGTATCCTGTTTCCGCTCGCGTGCAGCAACAAGAACTCCACCACCTCCCCCACGGTTCCCGGGGTTCCCACCCAGGGCATCCCCACCGTCACCTGCCCCCCCAACGGGCTTTGCGGCCTTTTCCTGGTCCAGAGGGTTTCCTACAGCGGTTCCTCGACCATCCTCAATATGGCCGCGACCGTGTCCGTGGCGGGTGCCGCGGTTTCCACGGCGGGCGTCACGGTGGACAGCCCCTCCAACGGCTCGTTTCCCCTGACCTGGTCCTCCGGGGCTTCCGATTACACCACGGCCGTTTCCTGGGCCTACGAGCCCGGCGGGGCCTACACCGTCCATTTCGCCACCGCCATGGGGAACGCCGGCGCCTCGGTGACGGCGCCGGGCGGCATCACCGTTTCCCCCGACGGGCGGTCCACGACCTGGTCGGCCGACGGGAACCTGGACATCATGGAGGTTGCGAATAACGGGGGCTTCGTGTACTACTCCCTGACCGACCTTAACCCCCCGGTCAACCTGCCCGCCTCGGATTTCGCGAACCCCGGCACCTATATGTTCGTGGTGGACTGCAACCGGATCTCCGCCTTCAGCCAGGGCTTAACCGCCATCGAGTGCCAGGCGGCCGATGAGCTTTTCACCGACGTTTACGTGGCCACCTTCACGCCCACGAACACCGGCACCCCCACTCATACCGGCACCCCCACCCGAACCAACACCCCGGGCAGCCCCACGGCCACGCCCACCCCAACCCACACGCCCACCATCACCGACACCTTTACCATCACCAACACGCCCACCATCACTAACACCCCCACCATCACCCTCACCCCCACCATCACCCGGACTTTCACTACCACCTCCACCCCCACCAACACCAACACGCCCACATTCACCTATACGCCCATCCACCACCTGGTCAAATCCTTCGGGGTGACCAATGCCGCGGGCCTAGCGGTGGATTCGGCCAACGGGGTTCTTTTCGCGAGCAACGGCTCCAACGGCAACATCATGGAATACAACCTCTCCACCGGCGCCACCATCCGGCAGATCGGGGATTACAACCTCCTGTCCGGCACCAACATGACTTGGGACGCGAACAACCATTACCTCTACGTGGTGGACAGCACCAATAACGCGGTCCAGAAATACAGTGAAACCAACGCCACCCATCTCGCCCAGTACGCCGGATTCGCCCCGGCCCTTCTTTACGAGCCCCAGGGCATCACGACGGATTCCGCGGGCAACGTCTACGTGGCCGACGCGGGCAACGGAAGGGTGCTCAAGCTGGACCCCACCCTGACCACCGCCGTCACCTGGACCTCCGCCGGGGCCGTCACCTTCTCGGCACCCTTCGGCATGGCCACGGACGGGGGCAATATCGACGTGGGCGATACCAACGCCTCCCTGGTTGATGTCGTCACCACCTCCGACGGCCTCGTCTCAAATTTCGGGGGCTGTTCCGCCACCCCCCCGCTTTGTTACCCCAGGTTCATGATGGCCTACACGGATGGTAACCTCTACATCGGCATCAACGGGACCACGGCCGTTTACGACCCCTCCACCGGGAGTTTTGTCGAGGACTGGCCGGTCACGGGGCCCATGGCTTGCGACACATCGGGGAATATCTACGTGGGGAACTTCAATACCCAACAGATTGACGAGTATTCCATCCACTAAAGGTTTTTCCTGAAATAGGTGTTTTTCGGTCAATTTTATTAGGAGATGCATCATGGCTAATGATAGAAAGCCTCAACAATTCAAAATCTAAAATTTAGAATTTAAATTTCCACATGTTTTAAGCGATAGTCAGTTTTTCATCGTTTTAAATAATTTGCCTAATTCCTGGCATTTTTTCTCTACGAATTATAAATTCCTTATTTTTATTGGCTTTTTAATTGTTTGGTTTTAACTCCTAACTTCTCACTCCTAACTTCTAACTGTTTTCTTGAATGCCCCTCACTCCGATCTTTTGAATTGGTGGCATAATAAGATTCGGTTTTTAGCGAGAGGATTTGAGGTGGTCAGCACTTTTTGCGTTTATAAGGAATCACATTTATGATCTTTAAAAGGGAACAAATAAACAAATGCCATACCCCAACAGGAATGATTGATATACTTTCCGGTTTTAAGTATTTTTTTATATTTATAATAATGATATTTTTTATCGCCCCTGGTTTTCTGCGCGGGGAAGAATATTCGAGATGGCCATTATCTCCTGAATCAGGACTTATTAAAAATAATAGTATTTTCCCTTCAATAGTTATGAAAGGGGAAATTTTCACATCTGCACCTATAACAATTGGAAATAGAAAGGGTAAAGAAAAAAAGTTTCCTCAAATTATTTTTGATAATTGTGAAATTGATTCAATCACTTTTATTAATTGTTCTTTCGACACACTTTCTTTTTATGCATGCAAAATAAATAATATAATTCTAGAAAAATGCGATTCTATATGGGGTTTTCATTTTAATAATTGTGAACTTATAGACCAAATTAAGATGGATTCATGCTCCACGACCCCAACAGATTCTTGTTCTTTTACAGGAATAAATGTTTATTCGCCATCGAATTGGAAAAGAGGATATTTAGGAGAAGAGAAAATATTGCTGACTAGAAATTTTCTTGATGATATTGATTTTTCTAATTGTTCGGTTGGCCACATATTTATTGAGGATAAAAAACAAAATTACTACTCGGGGGAGCCAACAGAAATATATTTTTCTGGTAATTTTAAAACAATTGAAATGTCACACCTTGATCCCTTGGATTATGTTGAATTTGGCATTGCAACCTGTAACCAAATTTCCTTCGATACAATGTCCCACATTAATCAAAAAGATGAATACCCTTATCTTACGAGTAATTTAAAACTTACGGGGTTAACTGTAGATACTTTAAAAATGCGAGGAGATTTTTTCACGGAATCTAGCAAACCTGATTTAGAGGGGTTCGAATATAGAAATCTTCAATTTTTCAACAAAAAATCGAATGATTATGAAATGAACATAACAAGAACAAGAATTGAAACTGCATCTGATATGTTCGGACCAGATTGGGATGGAGTTAGAAATCTTTTTTGGAAATCTAATTATTCCAGTTCTGCTTATAAAACACTTTATGAAAAATTATTAAACCTTGGTAAAAATAAGTTGGCGGATCAAATTTATATAGATTGGCAATTCCGTGCGGTTAAAGATTCCCAGTGGTATAGCATTAATAAAATAAAAACTGAATTATTGTTTTTAATTGCTGGTTTTGGACGCTTAAGTTTATCGTGTATTCCATTTTTGTGGATTTTAGGTTTGTTTTTTCTTGGATATATATTGTTCCGACCTGAGAGGATGTTCCGAAAAGGACTAAATAAAGGGCTCGGAAAATGTTTATTATTTTCACCTTTTTGGCATTGTATGGATCTTATTGTTCCAGGGATGGATTTACATTCAGAAAGTGAATGGCAACCCAAAAAAAGATACCTGGAGTGACCTTTCCCCCGAAAACTGATCCAAAAATATGTTAATTTTGGATTATAGATCGGGAGGGGAAAGATGGCAAAGAAACGGTTTTTATCTGAGCAGATAGTGGCTATTCTCCGCGAGGCGGAGAAAGCTCCCGCCGTTGAGGAAGTTCTCCGAAAGCATGGCATTTCCGAGCAGACTTACTACCGCTGGAAACGCATGTACGGAAGCCTTGGAGTTTCCGAAGTCCACCGCATCAAACAGCTGGAAGAAGAAAACCGGAAACTCAAGCAGTTAGCGGGTGATCAGGCCCTGGCTATTCAGGTTCTCCAAGAGCACATAAAAAAAAAGGGGTATTGATCGAGGAGCAAAAAGGCATGGTGGAAGCCCTGAAGGCTCAGGAAGTACCGGAAAGACGAGCCTGTGATGTTCTTGGGGTAAATCGATCGAGTTTTCGATATGAGGCCCAGCCAGAAGATCCGTTGAACCAGGTGATCCTGCAGGAAATGGTTAAGTTAGCGCAAAGAAACCGACGTTTCGGAAGCCCTCGGATGTTGTGGATGTTGGAACGCAGAGGCCTTGATGTGAATCACAAGCGGGTGGAGAGGCTCTACCAGGTAGCAGGGCTTCAATTACCGCGCAGGAGACCCAGGAAGAAGAGGGTTCCGACGGAATGGAGAAGGCCCCACCCGGCTTTGGGTTCCAACGAGGTGTGGACGATGGACTTCGTGCATGACCTGACATGGTTCGGGGGAAAGGTGAAGTTTTTGACGGTGTTGGATGAAGGATTTAGGGAATGCTTGGAGATCCGGGCGGAGAAGCGAATGAGAAGCCGGGACGTGCTGGAGACGCTGGACGAGTTGATGACGGAGTACGGGACACCAAAGTGCCTGCGGGTGGACAACGGGCCAGAGTTCGTGGCGAAAGAACTGAGGAACTGGCTTGAGGAGAAGGGCGTAGAGGTGCTATATATCGAACCAGGGAGTCCATGGCAGAATGGATTCATCGAAAGTTTCAACGGAAAGTTTAGGGATGAGTGCCTGAACCAAGAAATTTTTCTTTCAAAAGCGGAGGCCCAGGTAGTCGTGGATTGGTGGAGGCAGGTGTATAACTGGCAGAGACCGCACAGCAGTTTGGGGGGAAAAACCCCAATGGAAGCAAAGGCCGAAAAGTTGGGCCTTAACTAACTTAAATTTGGATCAAACATTGGGGGAAGGTCAGCAATGCCAATTAGATAAAGACCCCAGTTCAATAACGAAGTGCAACACTTAGACCCGGCAGAACCCGGGGGTTATCCTAAGTGCTATGAAATCATCCTACAAGCATCTGTCGTTAGCCGAACGTGAAGAAATTTCAGTTTGGAATGCTGAAGGCCTCTCCCTTCGGGAAATCGCACGCCGTCTGGGCCGTGATGTATCCAGCATTTCCCGAGAACTGAAGCGCAACGCCCCTCCTATACGATCTCGCCGCTACCTGCCCGCCAGAGCTCACATGCGTGCAGAACACCGAAACCGTCTTTCACGTACTCATTTAAGGCTTAAAAATCCTGAGATTCGCCGTTTAGTACTGCGAGAAATACCTCGTGGACTCTCGCCCGAGCAAATTGCCGGTTTTCTTCGCCGGGAGAAACCAAAACTTTCCGTTTCCCATGAAGCCATCTATCAATTCATCTACTGCGAAGCTCGAAACCTCATTCCTCATCTAGCCCGGGCCCATCGAAAACGTTTGCGACGTTGGCACACTCAAAAACATCGCAAAAGCCATATTCCTCAACGTACTCCCATTACCCAACGACCAGCTATCGTTGAAACAAGACAGCAATTCGGGCACTGGGAGGCCGACACCATCATCTCCCGGAAAAGCAAACCCTCACTTCTGGTTATGGTCGAGCGCAAAAGTCGTCTGGTGAAACTGGCTTGGCTACCTCAAAAATCAGCTTTCCACACTAGAGCCGCAATCAACCGTCGGTTGGTTCGGATTTCAAAAGGCCTCCGCCGTACCATCACATACGACAATGGCTCCGAAAACGTCGAACATCTCCAGGTGAATCGTGTTTCAGGCACTCGTTCATTCTTTTGTTTGCCCTTCCACAGTTGGGAGAAAGGTTGTGTTGAAAATACTGCAGGTCTTGTTCGTCGCTTCTATCCCAAGAAAACGGATTTTGCTACTATAACCCCAGCGAATGTACGACGCGTGGAACGGATCCTAAACCATCGTCCTCGCAAGTGCCTTCGTTTCAAAACGCCGGAGCAGGTCTTTAGTCAAGGTGTTGCACTTACTGGTTGAATTCAGCAGATCATTTTGCTACTTTAGCTGAAACTCTCACTAGTGGTTTTGGTTCACATGACTATAAAATTGACGCGTTTGAAGCTAAAAATAAATTAGGTTTAACCGGAATTTCCCAGATGACCTTCTCTGAAAACATTGCCGGGTAATTTGTTTCTCATTATATTCCCCCCCCCCGCTTCTTCCACCCGTATCCGGAATTTTCTGGCCCAAGGCCAGCGAAATGAGCCCAAAAAAGGGTTTCTGTGCCCCAAAAAAGTTGAAAATGACCTTCCAGAAAGCCAATTCTCGTTGTGAACGCACACCTATCCCACGATGGTTGATCCGGTTGAAGCCATGAAGTGTTCCTGCGGTTATCGCAGTACTGGCGCTCGCGGCCTTACCATCGCCAGTAGCCTTATCCGTCCAAGGATTTCAGCAAACAGGCGTTGGGTAACCATCACCTCCGCCATCTGGAAAACCACGTACCGCGAATGGCGGATAACGTTAGCTCCGATTTTGATAAGTTTTTCTCGCAACGTCGTCAGCGACCAATGCTTCACCAGTTCTGGCAGGGCTAGACGGCGAAGGAAGTTGCCCAAGTTGTAAGCCAGTGCAAATAGTTGCAACCTTACTTGGTTGTCCGCGAAGTCGTGGCAGCTTAGTCTTGTCCACTTCATCGCGTACTTTCCCTCCTTGATCCATTGCTCAGCCGTACCTCTTCCGTTGTAGAACTTCACCACCTGGGGTGCCGGTCGTCGCATGTTCGTCACGATGAAACCCACCCTCGGGAAAAGTTCGCCGTTGTGATGCTCAATCTTCGCCACCACGCGGCGGGGTTTGTCCCAGCTGACGGCTTGGTATTGGAAGCTGTGATACCGGACAACCGGCTTGTGGGAAGGGCGGCCCACGGGACGGGTCAAAAATGGCTCAATTTCTCTTTGTAGCACGCCATTGGCGGGTTGGCGGATCGCATAAAGGTATCCTTCGTCTTCTAGGTACTCGTATAGTTCCTGACGGGCGAAGGCCGCGTCACCCCGGAAAAAACGGCTGATGGAAAGACCCCGATAACGGACAACCACTGGTTCAAGAACCGACCGCCACTCGTGGGCGCTGGCCACATTGCCGTTGCGCAACATTGCCCGTTCCAAATCGCCAAACTGGTTGAAACAAAACAGGGGATGGTAACAGGTACAGCCGAAGTAACCGTTGTACAAGGAACCTTCTTGGTCCCCGTAGGTTTCACTCACGGAGCTGTCCATGTCGAGAATAATCTGCTGGATGGGCTTTTTTTCATGGACACCATCAATCCATTGGCCAGATAGGTCAATCAGACCGGTCTGGTTCTTCGACTGGGTGAGAACTTCCGTCTCGAAACGTCCCATCTGGCTGGTGGAGGCAGCTTGTTTTTCCTTGGCCCGTCCTCCGATCACATGCCGCATCGCCGGATCAACACTCAATCGTTCTGCGTCGTTGGTGTCCTCGTAACCGGCTAGGCGGCTGTAGATTGATTGCCGCAAAAGCGCCGTCATCGTATGTTGCGTATTCTTGCCGGTTCGCCGATCCCTCAGAAGGTTTTCCGTTCTGTCAGTCAAACCAAAGGCTTCATCGAGTTCACGATAGGGAATCAACCCGCCATCGGAAGTGACCTTCGCGCCATGGAACTCCAGCTTGAGACCAGGATCAAAAACCACCCGAAGAGCGTCTTTTCCCCTTTCACCCATTGCATTCCCCCCTCTCGTGGTCCCCAAAGTGAAGAAAAACCTTTGTTTGTATGGCCAAACGACGCCTTATTATACTCGAAAGGTAATTTCATCTGGGAAATCCGGGTTTAAATGTTCTTCCATACAAAGTTGATTTAGAAAGAGCAGTTAACATACTATATGGAAAAGTTGTAGAAGTTTTAGCTTTAAATACCCCATTTGTTATAGCTAATGGGGATACACTTACAGGAATTTTAAAAAGCGAAAAAAAAGAGCTTAAAAAAACAACTACCTGTGAAGTCTCAATGCAAAACGTGCCAATGGCTGGTCCTCAACAAGCAGTAACTTTAAAAACGTCTGCTTGGGTTTAATGATATAATTAGTCTCGGCAGAAGGAGAGAAAATGAAGCTACTTTTTAATTCTTCGATACCAGTAAGCCGATTATCTGAATTTTCTGATGTAGTTAATTATGTTTCTTCAGCTATTGAGCAAAATGATCAATTCATTATAGTTAATGATCAAAATCCCATTGTTGAATTAATTAATCAATCCAACAAAAGCATTCATGAATTGAGAAAAGAGAAAAAGCAGAAAAAATAATTCTTAAAGAGTATCTTAATCACCAAAAACCAAAGGAATTATTTCTCCGAGTTTCGGGAAAGTTTTTTCCAATAATATGTGAAATTGGTCCCACGTTGCCGCCGCCCTCATTATTCAATCGCAATAATAAACGGTGTCATTAATTTTTAATATTTAAAACTCTTCCGAGAACAATTAGATATCCATTCTTCATTGTGTTTCTTCCTCCCCACCATTTCTTATCATTTGTTTATGCAAATGACATTGCCATTAATCGCCTATCAACTTGTGGTTGATGGGCGGGCAAATCCCGCGAAGATCCATGATCCGTGAACTGCTGTCTTAAAACACCAATATAAAATGGATAATGGAAAATGAATAATGGTTGAAGATTTCCAAAGGACGGGGTCGTTGTCATTTTCAGGGGGCCTGCTAAAATAACGGCTCGTTTTGAGCCGCATTTAATAACAGGATGAACAGGATAAATGACATGAAACAGACCCAACTTCCGCTTCCCCTGGGGTACATCGCCTCAGGAGTCCACGCGGGATTAAAGAAAGACCGCAGGCTGGACCTGGCCCTGATCTGCTCCACCCTGCCGGCCCAGGCGGCCGGGATGGTCACCACCAACCGGGTGAAAGCCGCGCCGGCCCGGCACACGGAAAAGGCCCTGAAAGCCGGCCATAAAATCCAGGCGGTCGTGGTCACCACCTCCAACGCCAATGCCCTGACCGGCAAGCAAGGCGAGAGGGATGTCCAAACCACCGTCAAAGCTGCGGGTGACCTTTTGGGGTTGGACGATCAAGCCGTCCTGATGCATTCCACGGGCGTCATCGGGGTCCCCCTTCCCATGCCGAAAGTATTGGCCGGTCTCCGGCACGCCGTCCTTTGCCTTTCCCGCAGGGGGGGCATGGACGCGGCGAACGCCATCCTCACCACGGACACGTTCGCGAAGGTTTCCGCCAGGCCGTTCACGGTGGGCGGAAAAAACGCGTGGCTCACGGGGCTGGCCAAGGGGTCGGGCATGATCCATCCGAACATGGCCACGATGCTGGTTTACCTTTTGACGGACGCCGCGATTTCCCGGCCGCTTTTGCGGAAGGCCCTCCAGGAGGCGGTAGAAGAAAGCTTCCACCGCATCACGGTGGACGGGGACGTTTCCACCAACGATTCGGTGCTGTTGCTTTCCAACGGCGCCTGCGGCAACAAGCCCCTATCGTCTCCGGGTGCGGATTACCGGAATTTCGTGAAAGTCCTCAGTGAGGTTTGCCTGGACTTGGCGAAAGCCGTCGTGAGGGACGGGGAGGGAGCCACGAAATTCGTGACGATATCGGTTCGGGGCGCCCGGACGGATTCGGACGCCTACCTGGCGGCCATGGCAACGGCCAAATCACCCCTGGTGAAAACCGCCCTTTTCGGGGCCGACCCCAACTGGGGTAGGGCCTTGGCGGCGGTGGGTTATTCCGGCGCGAAGGTGGAGGAGTACAAGGCGAAAGTTTGGATCGGCGGCTACCGGGTTTATGACCGGGGGAAAAAACTGACCTGGTCCCGGGAAAAATTAAGGAAGATCCTCAAGGGAAAAAACGTGGATATCGCGGTGGACCTGGGGTTGGGAAAAGGAAGGACCACGGTTTATACCTGCGACCTGACGGATGGGTACATCGATATCAACGGCCGTTACACGACCTAATAGTTCAAATCACAATTCCGTTCTGGGTTTTCTTTTTCGGTGTTATTTCAGTTAAGTCGTCATAGTACCTTCACACCTGTCCAAAATAAATCTAGCCACGGATGCATGGGATTCATGGGATTTATAAGCATAAATTTTTAAAAACTTTTTTTGTGGTCTATCCGAGTGCATCCCCTGAATCCGTGGCAAAGGACTTGGTTTTGCTTAACGCCTTACAGATAAAAGAATTCCTGATTTTATTTATCTTTGTTACCTGGATTTTGTTTAATTTGGACGGCAATGAAGTCCCTTTTTTTATTTAAAGGGAATTGGCACAATGACATCTTAAAGATGAAAGCTTTTGATCAAATACGAACTGAGAGATTGAAATAGGAGAGACGATTGAAAAAACGAAAAACCAGGAAGGGCGCCATCGGCAAGATCGGCGAATTCGGGTTCATCGGTAAAATCCGGACCCTTTTGAAATCCAATCCTCCATCCGTCATCCAGGGACTGGGCGACGACGCCGCCATATTCAAACCCTCGGCGGGCCACGAGCTGGTTTTCACCACCGACATGCTGGTGGAAGGCCGGCACTTCGACTTCCGCTTCATCACGCCCTGGCAATTGGGAGCCAAAACCATGGCGGTCAACCTGAGCGATTGCGCGGCCATGGGGGCGAAACCCACCGTGGCGGTGCTTTCCATCGGCGTGCCGTCCTCTTTCCCGGTGAGGGACCTCGAGGCTTTTTACGACGGCCTCACGGGCTGGGGCGAATCCTACGGCGCTAGGGTAGTAGGCGGCGACACGGTGGGAAGCGAAAAGTTCATCGTGAACCTGGCCTTGATCGGGGAAATCGAACCGGGAAGGGCGCTCTTAAGAAGCGGGGCCAAGGTTGGGGATTCCGTCCTCGTGACGGGAACCCTGGGCGATTCGGCCGCGGGCCTTCACACCCTCCGGCATCCCTCCGGGAGGGGCAAGGAAGCCATTCCCCTTTTGATCAAACGCCACCTGACCCCCGTCCCTCGTTTCAACGTGGGCCGGTATCTTTCCACCCGAAAACTGGCTACCTCCGCCATCGACATCTCGGACGGCCTTTCCAGCGAAATCAACCATTTATGCCGGGAATCGGGAGTGGGGGCGGAAATTCTTGAGGAGACCATTCCCCTTTCGATCGCCATGATCCATTATTGCCATGAAAACCGCTTGAAGCCGCTGGACTTCGCCCTGGGGGGCGGGGAAGATTACGAGCTTTTATTCACCGTGAAATCCTCCCGGGCTGAGCAGATTTCCCATGAACTGTCCGCGGAAACGGGCACTCCCGTCCATGTCATCGGGAAGATGGTTTCCCCGGCCAAGGGCGTCCGCTTGGTCACCCGCAAGGGAAAAAGAACGGCCTTGAAGCCGGGGGGATACGATCATTTTTCAGGTTTGAAAAATACACAAAACATTTTTAAGCCTTAAAGGCGTAAAGCAAGACCAAATTTTTGCCACGGATTCAGGGGATGTGCCGATTCACCCATAAACCAGTTAAGGATATCGGTACTATACCGAACTTTCATTGAAAGCTTTAATGAGGTTCGGCATGCACTCAGATTGTCCTAAGAAAAAGGCTTTAAGTATTTATGTTTATTAAATCCCATGAATCCCATGCATCTGTGCCGATTATCCAAAAAAATTATTGGAGATCGGTACAATACCAATCTCAATAAAAGCTTTATGGAAGATTGGCATGTGGCTAGGTTTATTTTGGACAGGTGTGTAAACAAATTAAAATCAGGGGCACTTTTTGCTGACCACTAGTTTCAACTGTGAGTCGCCCGAGGAAACCCAAAAGCTGGGGGAGTTGGCCGGTTCCAAGGCTTTGCGGGGCGATGTCTGGTGCCTTTCGGGGCCCCTGGGCGCCGGGAAGACCCTGTTCATGAAGGGATTGGCCAAGGGCCTGGGGTTCGAGGGTATGGTGACCTCGCCCACTTTCGCGCTCCAGCACATTTACGAGGGGCGGTTGACGCTATACCATTTCGACTGGTACAGGCTTTTGAAGCCCGGGGAAGTCCAGGGGCTCGGCTGGGAGGAGTGGCTGACCCGGGGGGGAGTGGTGGCCGTGGAATGGGGGGACAAGTTCCCGGAACTCATGCCCGACACCGCCCTCAAAATAGGTTTTGACATCGTTTCCGATGAAGTCAGGCGAGTCACGTTGGAAGCCGGCCATCCCGGCTCGATCCCGCGTTTGGAGGAGTTGATTCAATGCTGGCCGCCCTAGAAACCACGACACACATTTCAAGCGTCGCCCTGCTCGACTTGGTCACAGGCGAAGAGATCGCCGAATGCTCACTGCCCGCGGGATGGGAAAGCTCCGCCACCCTCGTCCCGGCCTTGGAAACCCTCCTCCAGCAGAAGGGGTTCGACCCCCGGGACCTGGACGCCGTGGCTGTTTCCATCGGGCCGGGGAGTTTCACGGGCATCCGGGTGGGCATGGCCACAGCGCAGGGCCTTTGCCTTCCCTCCAATCTCCTGGCGTACGGCATCAACACCCTCGACGGCTTGGCCGAGAACCTCCGGCATTCCGAGATGCTGGGGGAGGCTTTGTGCCTGCTGGACGCGCAAAGAAACGAGTGTTTTACGGGACACTACCTGATCGAGCCGGAAAGTTTCCGCCACCTCAGCCCCTCCGGAATCATGGGAGTGGACATGATGTCCACCTTGTTAAGGGAGCGGGCCTGGATCATTGGGCCGGGCGCGTTGAAGTTCGAGAAGGATATCCGGGAATGCCTGGGAACCAGCGCCATGTTCGCCTTCACGGCCCTTCACCAACCCAAGGCCATGAGCATCGCCCGGGTTGCCTACCGGAGGTGGAAGGCGGGCTCCCGGACGACCGTCGACCAGATGGAGCCCCTTTACCTGCGCCCGCCAGCGGTGGACGAAAAACCGGGCTAAAAATTTTTGATCCGGAATACCTGGTTCCGGCGACCCTGAGGAACTATGACCTTTCGTCCCATGCTGATGGAAGACCTGGAGCAAGTGGCGGAGATCGAGAAAAATTCCATGCCCTCCCCCTGGTCCAAGGAATTGTTCGAGGAGGAACTCCACCGGGACCAGGCGCATTACTTCGTCCTGGAGGAGGAAGGCAAGGTTGCGGGATACATGGGCTATTGGGAGGCGCCCCAGGAAGCCCATATCATCACCCTGGCCGTCCATCCGGGTTTCCGGGCCCGGGGGTTGGGAAGCCAGATCGTCCACCAGTGCCTGGGTTACGCCGCCAAGCGGGGGGCCAGGCTGGCCACCCTGGAGGCGAGGGAGGGAAACGAGGCGGCCCGGGGCCTTTACGAGAAATGCGGGTTCCGGTTCGTCGCGATCCGCAAGAAATATTACAGCGACAACCTGGAGGACGCGGTGGTGATGCTGAAGGAACTGACGGACGCTGAAAGTTGAAAATGCCTGATTCCGTGATTTTGTTGTGAGATTAATTTAAGGGATTTACTTACTTAACTCCCTTTTGCTGGAGGGTTTATTTGTCATTGCGAGGAACGAATTTTGTGACGAAGCAACCACAGTTCATGGGTGGTTTAAAGCTGTGGGTTTTGCCAGTGGTAAAAACTGTTATTTAAACTGAGGTTGCCACGTCATGACCGCCCCGCTATTCGCGGGGCATTCCTCGCAATGACACCTAACTAAATCTTTACTTTTCGTCTAGGGAGTTAAGTAAGTAAATCCCTAATTTAAAGGTACAACATGCCAGAACCGTTCCAAAATTTTATAACCTCCTTGCGCGACACCGGCGAGGAAGCCTTCGAGCTGGTCCTGAGGAAACCCATCAATCTCCTGGGGGCGCAGGGAGCCAAGGCCCGCCGGATGTTCCTGGACCTTCCCCTGCGGCAAAAAGTCACCATTTACGCGGGCGTCCTTTGGGTCATTCCCATCGTCATCGTCAGCCAATACGCCAGCCTTTATATGTTGAGTTTGGGGCTCTCCAAGACCGAAGTCGGGGTTTATCCGTCCCTGATGGGCCTCGTCAGCCTGGTGGGTTATTTTCTCGGCGGCTATTTGTCCGACGCCTGGGGGAGGAAGAAAACCCTCATTACTTTCGACATCCTGAGCTGGGGCGGATACTGCCTTTGTCTCGCTATGGCGTTCAACAAGTGGTGGTGCGTGGCCGCCATTTTCTTCATGGCCACCAATTCCGGGTCGACCGCGCCCTATGTCTGCCTGCTGGCCGAGGGGGTGGCCAAAAAAACCAGGCCGCTCGTTTTTTCAGTCCTGGCCATCGTCAACATGATGCCTTCCCTGGCGTTTCTCTCCCTCCTGGGCGGCATTTGGGTGAACCAGCACGGCCGTTTGAAAGCCGGCCACGAGATGTTCTGGCTTTTCTTCGCCTTCATCGCGTTGGGCATCGCGTTAAGGTGGAGATACCTCCCGAAATCCCCGACTTTCGAGAAACCGTCCGGGTCCTGGTACCGGATCTTCCGGGATGGCCTGAACCAATACCGGAAATCCCTCCGACCTTTTTTCCAAAAGAAAATCCCCCGCATCATGCTTTTTTCCAAGTTCCTGGACGAATGGATCATCTGGGCTTGGAGTATTTATTCCTCCCTTTATTTTGTCGACCATCTCGGCATGAAGGATTCCTACCTGTCCATCCTGGGGCCCGTTTCAGCTTATCCGGCCGCCCTCGTGGTTTTTTTGTTCGTGCCCCAGCTTAAGCAAAAGCAGGTCATGAAGATTTTGGGGGTGGACCAATTGTTCGGGGTGGCCGCTTTCGCGATCCTCCTGCTGCTTTCCCCCGGGGGCAACAACATCCTCCTGGTTTGCCTGTTATCGGCCAGCTTGTGGGCGGTCGGCGTCGCCCTTTACGGGTCGGTCAGCGCTTCCGTGTGGATGAACATCATGAGGGAAAAGGAAAGGAGCAAGGTGGTGGCGGCCTCCTACGCGGCCATCAAGCTCGGCCTTTTGACCGGGGCTCTCGGCGCCCTTGTTTACGGGAAAATCTCGCCTGTGGTTTTGCTTTATTTGATGATCGGCCTGAGAATTTTAAATTTTTACCTTTTACGGCGCGCGTCAAAGCTTCTCCTGAAAACTTCATAAACCTATAGCAATAAAGGAACAGTGTGGGATACCTATACGCGTTGGCGGCTTTCGCCTGCATCGGCAGTTACCTGGTGCCTGTGCGTTTTTCCACGGCCAAGGGGATTTCCTTCCTGCCCCTCATGGGCCTGGGAATGCTGCTTTTGGAATTATTCCGGTGGGGCTCCATCGGAGCGCTTTGGATCCATCCCCTATGGTTTTGGGGCAGTCTGGTGTCGGGTTTCCTATGGGTTTTAGGGCAGGGATTTGGCAACCTGGCCCTGGAGGAAATCAGCCTGGCAAAAGCCGCCGCTTTCTACAACACCAACACTTTCATCAACATGGGGCTGGGTTTGGCCCTTTTTAAGGAAGCCTCGGGTTGGAGGTCCTACCTGTTGTTGCTGGCGGGCGGGTGCCTGCTTTTCACGGGAGCCCTCTGGGTCTCCCGGGCGGCCGCGGTCCCGGCCAAGGAAAAAAACCTGAAAAGGGGAATTTGGCTGAGCTTATGCGCCGGGTTCTTCTGGGGGATTTATTTCGTCCCGGTCAAGGCGCTCCAGGTCTTCTCGCCGGAACCGTCCCTTTCCTCCCTGGACGTCCTCACGGGCCTTGTATTGGGAGGAGGGATACCCGCCCTGGGCTTGGGTTTGTTTCAAAACCGAAGGATCTGGACCTTGCGGAATGTGGGCTGGGGCGTCGTATGCGCCTTTTTATGGAACGTGGGCACTTTCTTTTTCCTAATGGCCATCCAAACGCTGGGACTTTCCCGCGCGGTTCCCGTGGTCAACTCCAACAGCCTGGTTTACGCGGCCTGGTCCTTTTTTGTGTTTAAGGAACTGCCCTTATCCCAAGGCGGAAAAGTTCTGGGCGGGACTTTATTGGCCATCTTGGGAATCATTTTCTTGGCCTGTTCCGCTTAAAAAACCAGCGTGTTTTCTGTTGCGCTGATACAAAAAATTATAATTTCCCCATGGAATCCCGGCTGTTTATAGCTTGAAACTTCGTGTTGAAACCCACATAATCATTTTTCCATGAAAAATCAAAATAATATCGCACTCAAGGAATGGGCGGTCATCCTCAAGGCGCTGGAGGAAGGCAAACAGACCATCCTTTTGGGCAAGGACGGCGTCCGGGAAGAGGGAGGGGAATACCAACCCGAGCATCCGGAATTTTTCCTTTACCCGACCCTGGAGCAGGAGTCCAAACAGGGGATCAAGCCGGACTGGCGCCCGAGGCTCGCGGCCATCGAGCGGGAAAACAAGGACCCCAAGCGGATCCATTTCCGGCTCTATGCCATTTTGGAGAAGGCGCAAAAGATAACCGATTGGGAGATTTGCAAGCGGATCGTCCCCTTTACGGTTTTCAGCGAGGATGCGGTTGAAAAACGCTTCAACGGCGGGGATTGGCAAGGGGTCTATCTTTTCGTCGTGCGCGCCTTTTCCCTGCCCGTCCCGTTGGACCTTCCCGTGAAACCCTCCTATGAGGGGTGCAAAACATGGGTGCCCCTGGAGACGTCCATGTTTACGGCCGGGTCCCTTCCCGTGATTCCAGACGGCGCATGGCCCTACACCCAGGGCAGTATTTTAAAGATGCTGAAAGCCGTTTAATCCCGAACAGGAAATCTTTCCAATCGCAAGAGATGACCATGAAACTCAAGCCGGCCGTCGCGGGCCAATTCTATCCCGGGGTAAAGAAGGAACTGGAAGGGGTTTTGGAAACCTTCCGGAGCCAGGCCGCCCCGGCCCCCTTGCCGGGTGAACCGGTTGGATTGCTCCTCCCCCACGCCGGTTATCCCTATTCGGGCGCCGTGGCTGCCCTGGGTTATCTTTCCCTCGCTCCATTCGACATTGAAACGGTAGTGGTCGCGGGCCCCAGCCATTATGTTTCCTTCAACGGCATCTCGATCTTCGCGGGGGAAGCGGCCCTGACCCCCTTGGGGGAACTGCAGGTGGACCAGGAAGCCTGCCGGATTCTATTGGATTCTGACCGGCATTTCGCCGAATTTAAACCGGCATTCTCCCGGGAACATTCCGTGGAGGTCCATTTCCCCTTGATCCAGTCTTTCCTGCCGGGAGCCAAGGTCGTGCCCCTGGTCCTGGGCCAGGGGTTGGAAGACACCGCGGAACCGCTTGTTCAGGCTTTGGGGGCCTTGCGGAAGAAAAAACCGTTCCTGTTCGTCGCCTCCTCCGACCTTTCGCACTTTCCCGACTACGACACGGCCAACAAGGCGGACCGGCAATTCCTGAAAGCCCTGCTGAGCGGGGACGAGAAAAAAGTCCAACAAACCGACGAGAAAATCATGTCCAGCGGCCTCAGGAATTACCACTGCACCCATTGCGGAAGGGAACCCGTGGCGGCGCTGCTGAAGTGGGCCCGGGAAGTAAACGCGGGAAATATCCGCGAATTGCTTTACAGGAACTCAGGCGATGTCACCGGGGACCGTTCGCGCGTGGTGGGTTATTCCGCCGTGGCGTTTTGCAAATAAACAAGAAACGGTTCATGAGTGAATAAGCCTGTTTGAAGCTTGAGCATTCCACCGCAACACGGGGGACCTAGGACCAGCCTCGTTGAAAGGGGAATGGTTCGGTTTTATAATGCCGTAAATCCTTGTTTAAATGTGACGGTCTTGACCTTAAAATCAGGGCCTCGCAATGCCATTACAACCCTGCCCTTGAAAAGCCGGTTGAAACTTCTCATGATGACTTGTGAAAAACGCCGGATATTAAGAAGAACCCATGGAGATGGTTCATGATTGAGATGAAAGTGAGGGGAATCGCGGTGGATCCCCAGCTAAAAACCCCCGCGGTGATCCTGACCGACGAGGAGGAAAAGCGGTACCTGCCCATTTGGATCGGCGTGGCGGAGGCCACGGCCATTTTTATCCAATTGAACGAGCAAACCCTCCCCCGGCCGATGACCCATGACCTTCTCAAGACCGTCATCGAGACCCTCGGGGCCAAGGTGAACAAGGTTTTGGTCAACGACATCAACCAGAACACCTTCTTCGCCCGGATTTACCTCGAGCTTCCTGAAATGGGGGAAAGATTCGACATCGACGCCAGGCCTTCGGACGCCATCGCCCTGGCCCTTCGCACGAACTCCCCCATATTCGTGGCGGAAAAAGTGGTGGTCAACGCCACCATCGTGGACAAGGATAAATATAAGGAAGAAATGAGCGAGTTTAAAAAATTCCTCGAGAATCTCACACCGACCGACTTTAAGGACATCTCAGGACCGGCTGCGGAGAGTTGACCAGGCAAACCCGGGCAACAGTGAGCCCGGACTTCAAGCCGGAAATTCCCATGATGAAGGTCCATTCCGCTTTATTTTCCAAGTGGGTGGGGACTTGGACCGTCTGACACCCTTGGAGTGATCCAGAAGAGGAGATGAGGTGTACGCGTCGAACCCGGTTTCCGGCCGTTTAACTTTGACGGACGCCCATTTTATCCTATTGTTCCACACCACCCATGAGACCATGCATGCCGAATCGATCTTGAAAGGCGACCGCCTGCGGTTCAAGTTGATTCCCAGGCCCCGGGCCATCCAGGATGACTGCGGATTGGGTTTGGTCATCGTCAAGGAGGACAGGAGCCGGGTCGAGTTTCTCCTGAAAGCCTCGGAAATCTACATCAAAGCCGCATTCCATGTGGAAAAGGATGGAAATTGGACAAGGGAAGATTATCCACAAGCGCCAATCTATTACGACTCTCCACCCTCGGGCTGAATTTCAGCTTTTCCATATTCCTGGGAATGGGTTTGGGATGGTGCCTCTATAAATGGCTGCACCTGGGGGGATGGATCATCATCGCCGGCTTATTAATCGGCGTTATTACCAGCTATGTCCTTTTAATAGAAGATTTAAGAGCCCTCACCTCCACCTCCGGAACAACTCCAGATGAGAAAAAAGAATAATTATTCCAACGCGGGTTTAACCCTAAAGCCTTTTTTTTGGAGAACCTGCCTGGGGACCCTGCTGGGAGGAATTCTTTTCGGCGCGGGCGCTTTTTTCACGGGCCGGGCCCACCTGGCATTGGGCTTTTTGCTGGGAGCTTTATTGTCCGTTTTGAATTTCCTGCTCTTGAATACGTTGGTCGTGAAAGTATTGGCGGCGGGCGGCGGGAAAGGAAGCAAGATTTTCTGGACCCAGCAAATCCTTCGTTGGCTCGCATTTGCCTTGATTATTTTGGTCCTGGTCCGTATTTCCTTCTCCTGCCTTTTAGGGGCGCTGGGCAGTTATCTTTGGTTCCTGGCGGTCCTGGCATGGCTGGGCTGGCAAGCCGCCCGCGCCAGAAAAAATATTAAACTTACCGCCGGATAATAATTTTTTACGCCAAAAAATATTTTTGAAGGCGCAATTACCCGCTTTTAAATAGCGTTGACCATTCGAGAAACCCCCATTAGACTACCCCTTGTTTTTCTGGGGAGAAATTTTTCTCAAAGTTTGCGGCGAGTCCCAACACCTTCCTTCATTTATTCTCCCGAACTTTCTGATCCATCATCGTTAAACGATTTGAGAAAGGCTCCAGTCCATGCATGAGGCTGAGAACCCCATAATCATTCCCACCCGTCTTTTCGCTTTCCTTGGTTTTGACAATTTCATCAACCCCTACACCGTCGCCCTGCTCGCCTTCGGCCTGGTGTTTCTTTTGATGTGGAGGGCCCGCTCGAACATGAAATTAGTGCCCACCGGGGCGCAAAATTTCGTGGAAATGGTTTTCGATTTCGTGCAGAACCTGGCCGAACCCCTCGTCGGCAAGCACACCCGGTTTTTCTTCCCCTTGTTTCTCATACTTTTCTTATTCATCTTTTTCGGGAACCTGATGGGGTTGGTGCCCGGCCTGGTTTCGCCCACCAGCCGCCTGGAAGTCAATGCGGGCATGGCCTTGACGGTGTTTTTCTCCACCCACCTTTGGGGCGTCAAAGAAAAGGGCCTCAAGTATTTCAAGCATTTTCTGCCGCCTAAAATACCGGCCAACTCGCCTAACTTCTTCCTGAACCTTTTGATGAGGATCATCTACCTGGTGCTTCTGGTGTTAATGCCCATCATCCACGTCATTGGGGAACTGGTGAAGCCCGTCTCGCTTACCTTTCGTTTATTCGGCAACATGATGGCCAAGGAGAAACTTCTGGCCATCCTGGTCTTCCTGGTCACCGTGTTTTGGGACCAAAACCTTGCCCTGAAGATCGCGTCCTCCTTTCCCTTCCTTTTAAGGGTGGCCATCGTGATCCTGGGTGTTTTCGTCTCTTTCGTCCAGGCTTTCGTATTCATGCTTTTGGCCATGGTTTACATCGGGGGGGCCGTCCAATCCCATGAGGGCCATGAGGAAGGCGGGGAAGATCACGGCCACGCCGTTTCTTAAAAGAAATTTGAATATGACGTACCCTCGTTAGGAGGGTTCCCCGGCCAGCCCCCGCTGACCACCGGGGATTCTAAAAAAGTAAAAAGGAGTTTTAAGATGAAAAGAGCTTTATCGACGTTTTGCATGACGTTTTTGGTTTTCGCCGCGGGAACCATCGCTTGGGCGCAGGAAGCAGGCGGGAAAGCCCATGAGGGGTCGGTTTGGTTTTTCGCCATGTCCGCCCTGGCCGCGGGAATCGCCATCGGGTTCGCCGCGCTGGGAACGGGAATCGGGCAGGGAACGGCTGTCGGCAAGGCCGTGGAAGGCATGGCCCGCCAACCCGAAGCAGCAGGCTTGATCCAGACCAACATGATCATCGGTTTGGCCTTTATCGAGTCCCTTTGTATCTACGCCTTGGTTGTCGCCATGATCCTGCTGTTTGCCAATCCCTTTAAGGGATTGTTCATCGGTTAAGTCTGATAAAGAAACCTCGCCCAGGGGTCCAAGACCCCTGGGCGAACATCTTGGAAGAGGGACGACATGGAATTCAACGTCAATTTTTTCATTCTGCAGCTGGTCACCTTCGCGATCGGAATATGGCTGTCCACCCTGATTTTTATTCCGTACCTGAAAAATTGGATGAAAAGCCGCCAAAAACGCATTGAGGACCAGCTCAACAACGCCGAAAAGCGGCAAAAAGAATCGGAAGTCCTCAAGGCGGATTTGGAACGCAAGCTGAAGGATCTCGAGCAAAAAGCCACGGAGACCCTGCAAGAAGCCCGTAAGGAAGCCGGACGGATGAAAGACGATATTGTCCAGGCCGCGCGCAAGGAAGCGGACCTTTTCCTGGCGGACGCCCGGAAAACTATCGAGAACGAGAGCCAGGCGGTATCCCGCTCCCTTCAAAAGGAAGTCGGCACCTTGGCTGTCGCCATCGCCGAAAAGCTCATCCGTTCCTCGATCGACGCCAAAGTGCAGGAGAAAATCGTGCAGGAAAGCATCAGGGAAATAAACGCCCAGAAGAATTAATCCGGCAGTCCCAGGAGTAGAACATGGAATCGGTCATCGCCGAGAAGTACGCCGTAGCCCTTTTGCAGGTGGCCCGCGAAATGAAAACCGTGGACGCGCTTGGCGCCGAAATCCAATCCGTGCAGGATCTCGTGGATTCCTATCCCGACCTCAAGGCGACGCTGGAGCATCCCCGGATCAAATCCCAGGAAAAGTTGGACGCTTTAAAGGCCCTTTTGGGCAACAAGCTTTCCCAGACCCTGGAAAATTTCCTCCGGCTCCTCCTGGCCAAGAAACGCATCAAGCACTTGAAGGCCGTCACGGAGCATTACGAACGCCTTTGCCTGCAGATGCAGGGAAAGGCTGCCGCCCGGGTTATGACGGCCATGCCTTTGTCCGCTTCCCAGAAAGAAGCCCTTTCCCAGAAACTCACCCAGATGTTCGGCTTGACGGTCGAACTGAAGGAGGAAGTCAAGCCGGATTTGATCGGGGGCATGATGGTTTACCTGGGAGACCAGCGCATGGACGGCAGCATTCTGGGACAACTGGAAAAGATGAAACAACGGTTGACAAAAGTGGAGATCGATTAAGCCGTTTTAATATCGTGGTTATAACATAAGAAATTCGGGAGGTTCGCCGTGGCCATCCAAGCTGATGAAGTGACAAAAATATTAAAAACCCGCATCAAGGAATTCAAACCCGAGGCGGAACTCAACCAGGTCGGGGAGGTCATCAAGGTCGGCGACGGCGTGGCCGTCGTATACGGCTTGAAAAACGCCATGGCGGGGGAACTGCTGAAATTCCCCAACGATGTTTATGGCATCGTTTTCAACCTGGAGACGGATTCGGTGGGCGTGGTGCTCATGGGGGAATCCCAGAAGGTCCAAGAGGGGGATCCCGTGTCCTTGACGGGCCGCATCTCGGAAGTGCCAACGGGGAGGGAACTTTTGGGCCGCGTGGTCAACCCCCTTGGAATTCCGCTGGACGGAAAGGGCCCCTTGAACGCCTCTTCCAGCCGCCGCATCGAGTTTCGGGCCCCGGGCGTGGTTCAAAGGCAGCCGGTCAAGGAACCGCTTCATACCGGCATCAAGGCCATTGATTGCATGATCCCGATCGGCCGGGGACAACGGGAGCTCATCATCGGGGACCGGCAAACCGGAAAAACCGCCATCGCCCTGGACACCATCCTGAACCAAAAAGGAAAGGACGTGGTTTGCGTCTATGTGGCCATCGGCCAGAAACAATCCACCGTCGCGCAGGTCGCCCGCACGCTGGAAGAGCACGACGCCCTGAAGTATTGCATCATCGTCTCGGCCACTGCCTCCACCCCGGCGCCCTTGCAGTACATCGCCCCCTATTCCGGCTGCGCCATGGCGGAGGAATTCACCTATAAGGGCGGCCATTCCCTGGTGGTTTACGACGACTTATCCAAGCAAGCCGTGGCTTACCGTGAATTATCCCTGCTCCTTCGCAGGCCGCCGGGCCGGGAAGCCTATCCAGGAGACGTTTTCTACCTCCATTCCCGGTTGTTGGAGCGCGCCTGCAAACTCAACGAAAAACTTGGCGGCGGTTCCTTGACGGCTCTTCCCATCATCGAAACCCAGGCCGGGGACGTGACGGCTTATATTCCCACGAACGTCATTTCCATCACGGATGGGCAGATCTACCTGGAATCCAACCTGTTTTACTCCGGCGTGCGGCCCGCCATCAATGTCGGCATTTCAGTGTCCCGCGTGGGCGGCAACGCGCAAACCAAGGCCACGAAAAAGGTGGCGGGCAGGTTGAAGCTGGACATGGGACAGTACAACGAACTGGCGGCTTTCGCCCAGTTCGGGGCCGAGCTGGACAAGGTATCCATGTCGCAATTAAGCCGGGGCGCCCACATGGTGGAACTCCTCAAGCAACCCCAGTATTCCCCCATGATAATGGAGGAACAGGTCGCGTCGGTTTTTGCGGGAGTGAATGGATATATGGACGGCCTCCCCATCGAGAAAGTCAAACCCTTTGAAGCGGGTCTTTTGTCCTTCCTGAAGAACAAGCGCCCGGAAATTCTCAAGGACATCAGGGACAAGAACGACCTGACGGACGACAACAAGGCGAAACTAGTGGCGGCCATTGAGGAATTCGCGAAAACCTTTTGAGGAGTCTTAATCATTGGCACAGATTAGGGAAATCAAACAACGCCTGAAAAACGCCAAAAATATCAACCAGATCACCATGGCCATGAAAATGGTGGCCACGGCAAGGTTGAAACGGGCCCAACAGCGCATCCTGGGAGCCCGGCCTTACGCTTTCCGCATGACAGACGTGATCAAAAATCTCGCATCCAGTGTCAGCGAGGATGAGCATCCCTTACTGGCTGTGAGGGATAAAGGACCGACCGCTCTATTGGTCGTGACAGCTGACAGGGGATTTTGCGGCAGTTTCAACGCCAATATCTTCCGCCGGGCACAGGCCTATATCAAGGAAAACCCGGATACGGTTCTTCTCGTAGTGGGAAAGAAGGGCCGGGATTTCTTCAAGAGGCGAAACTACAACATCCGCAGGGAATGGCTTCAGATCTTTCCCCAGGTTTCCTTCGAGACGATCCAGGAAATGCGGGATCAGATCGAAACCCATTATGTCAAGGAAGGCTTTAAATCCGTCCTGACCCTTTACAACGAGTTCAAGAGTGTTGTCCAGCAGAAGGTCATCTTGGAAACCCTCTTGCCCCTGAAGATTTCCGGGGAACAAACCGAAGGGAAAACCAATTATATCGGGGGGGATTACGCCTTTGAGCCGGATGTGAACACGATCCTGGATTCGCTGCTTTCCAAGTACCTGGCCACCGAAATCCACCGGATTTTACTGGAGAGCTTTTCCTCGGAAATGGGGGCCAGGCGCAACGCCATGGAAGCCGCCACCAAGAACGCCAAGGAAATGATCGGCAAGTTGACCCTGGAATTCAACCGGGCCCGCCAGGCCATCATCACCAAGGAAATTTCCGAGATCGTGGGCGGCGCCGAAGCGCTTAAATGATATTTTGAGTTTTTTAGAATAAAAAGATTTTAGAAATTAAGAGTTTGGAGGACGTATGAGCGCAACGAAAAACCTGGAAGAGGTTAAGACCGGGGAAGTGATCCAGATCATCGGCCCGGTGGTGGACGTGAAGTTTCCCGAAGGTGTTCCTCCCATCTACAACGCCATCCGGGTGGACTCGGACAAGGACAACATCCACGTGACCCTGGAAGTGGCCCAGCATCTCGGCGACCAGACGGTTCGGGCGGTCGCCATGAGCTCCACGGACGGAATGCGCCGGGGAATGGAAGTGAAGGACACGGGCAGCCCGATCACGGTTCCGGTCGGCAAGGAGTCCCTGGGAAGAATCATCAACGTCCTGGGCGAGGCTGTGGACGAGATGGGCGAGGTCAAGACCGAGAAACGCTACCCCATCCACCGCCCCGCGCCCGCCCTGGTGGAACAATCCACCAAGAAGGAGATTTTCGAGACGGGAATCAAGGTCATCGACCTGCTCGCTCCCTATCAAAAAGGCGGGAAGATCGGCCTTTTCGGCGGGGCGGGCGTCGGCAAGACCGTTGTCATCATGGAACTCATCCGGAACATCGCCACACAGCACGGCGGCTACTCGGTCTTCGCGGGAGTCGGGGAAAGAACCCGCGAGGGGAATGATTTGTGGTTGGAAATGAAGAATTCCAAGGTCATCGACAAGGCGGCCCTGGTGTACGGCCAGATGAACGAGCCTCCAGGCGCCCGCCTGAGGGTCGGGTTGGCCGGCCTCACCGTCGCGGAGTATTTCCGCGAGGAAGAGGGGAAGGATGTCCTCCTTTTTATCGATAACATATTCCGATTCACCCAGGCGGGTTCGGAAGTGTCCGCCCTGCTCGGCCGCATGCCATCGGCAGTGGGTTACCAGCCAACCTTGGCCACTGAAATGGGAGCCTTGCAGGAACGAATTACTTCCACCCGGAAGGGATCCATCACCTCGGTTCAGGCCATTTACGTTCCGGCGGACGACCTGACCGACCCGGCGCCAGCCACTTCCTTTTCCCACTTGGACGCCACCACGGTGCTTAGCCGCGCCCTGACCGAAATCGGGATTTATCCCGCGGTGGACCCGCTGGATTCCACTTCCCGGATTCTCGATCCCCTGATCGTCGGGGAGGAGCATTATTCAGTGGCCCGCCGAGTCCAGCAGATTCTTCAACGGTACAAGGAATTGCGGGATATCATCGCCATCCTGGGAATTGACGAGCTTTCCGACGATGATAAGCTGGTTGTGGGCCGGGCCAGGCGCATCCAGAAGTTTCTTTCCCAGCCTTTTTTCGTGGCCCAGGAATTCACGGGAACGCCAGGCCGTTACGTCTCTCTGGCTGACACCATCCGTTCCTTCAAAGGGGTGGTGGAAGGACAGTATGACAATATTCCAGAACAAGCCTTTTACATGACCGGAAGCATCGACGAAGTCTTGGAACGAACAAAGACGATGAAATAAAAGAAGGCGGTAGGGAAAATGGCGAACAGCTTAAAATTTCAAGTGGCCGCTCCTGACCGGCCCGCCCTCGATGAGGAAGTGAATTCGGTCATCCTTCCGGGCGGCATGGGGGAATTCGGGGTTCTGCCGCGGCATATGAAGTTTCTTTCCACACTCAAACCAGGAACACTTCAGGTCCTCAAGGGCCAGCAAAGGGATCTTTATTTTGTCTCAGGGGGGTTTGTCGAGGTAAACCCGGACTCCGTGATTGTTTTGGCGGAGGCCTACGAAAAAGCGGAGGAAATCGACGTGGAAAGGGCCCAAAAGGCCAAAAAACTGGCCGAGGAAAAACTGGCTGAGAAAAAAGATGCCGGCGAGGTGGTGCAGGCAAAAGCTTCCTTGGCCAGGGCCGTAGCCCGTTTAAAGGTCGTCGAGGAATCGAAAAAAGCCAAAAAATAAGAATTAAAAACCTTTGAAAAATTTGAATTTCAAAACACTCCAAAAGGTTGAATACATTCCGTGCGGAAGAAAAAAAGGCCTAGAAGGACAAAACACAATTCTTTTTCAAAAAAATAAAAATATAGTTTTTTTGATATTCCTTCGCACTTTTCTCGCTATTGCTAATGGTTCCCTTGAGTTCATGTTGTAATAAACGGTAAAATATTCCTGTTTTTCACGTATTAAAAGGTGTTGCTCATGATCGTTGGTACGGGTGTGGATTTAATTGAAATTGAACGGGTGGAACAAGCGCATGCCAGCTTCGGCTGCCGTTTCATTGACCGCCTTTTTACCCCCGCTGAAGCGGAATATTGCCTGAAGAAGAAAGATCCTTATCCATCGCTTGCCGGCCGATTTGCCGCCAAAGAAGCGGTGATCAAGGCATTCAGCCAAGGTTTCGGGGGCCGATGGAAGTGGCGACATATTGAGGTGGTTCGGGAAAAAAGCGGCAAACCCACCATCCGTTTGGAAGGCATCTTGGAAAAGCTCCGCGCGGAAAGGAAAATCAACCGGATTCATCTGTCCCTCGCCCATAGTAAAAGGGACGCGACCGCGACCGTGATTTTAGAATCCGAGCCATCGGGAGATCGAACGTGAAACGTCCAGCCAAATGGGTTCCACGCCAATTGACCGAAACCCAATGGTTTTGGTTCCTCCTTTTCATGGGCTTGTTGACGCGGATCCCTTTATTGAGGGTGGCAAAGGCGGAAACCACTGATGGCATTCTCAGTTTGACTTATTTCTCCCCAAACTTCGTTGATACCCCGCGGTTTTGCATTCTTCCCGGATATTCCACCCTGCTTTGGATCGGCCAATTTTTAGGTTTGGATGGAATCCTGTGGGGAAGGATCGTGGCGGCGGTCGCGGGCCTTTTATTCCTGATACCCCTTTGGAAATTCGCTAAACGATGGGTTTCGACTGAAATGACGGGAGTGATCTGTCTTTTCGCGCTTTTTTCCCCTTTGCTCTGGCAATGGTCACTGAAAGTCATGGCCGATACACTGTTTTTACTGTTTTTTTGGTGGTGTCTGGAAAGATTGACCACGGCCTCGATCGAACAAAACAATACCTCTTGGCTGACGGGCTGCCTGGCGGGAATCCTGGCGGCCCTGGTTCGGCCCGAAGGTTTTTTATTATTGCCCTGGGTCATCGTGGTCGGAAAAAAATTAGGTTTTTTCCAATGGAATAGACTTGTTCTCGTCTTCTGGCTCGGGGCTGCCTTTTTTTTGGAAAAAAGAATCCTCACGATTTTAATAGCCTACCGGGAAGGATTGGGACTCACGAACGGTCCGGACCGGGTCCTTTTCCCGTTCATCAATTTTATCGAACATATCTACGCCTACTTAACCCAGCCGTTTTTCGTATTTACCCCCCTTCTTTATTTGTTCGCCATCCTTGGAACGGCGAAAATGGTTCTCCGGCATGATCCGACAGGCCACAGTTTCAAACGAATCGTGCTTCAGGTTTATTTCCTGCTTTTGGTTTCAAGACTGGTTCCAACGACCTACCAGGACCGGCATATGCTTCCCTTCTTGCCGATCATTCTCATCGCGGCCGGCTATCATCTGGAGACTTTTTTGGAGCAATGGCACGGTCAAAGCTCGGCCCTAAAAAAAACGCTTTGGAAAAATGGTTTGGTCAGTCTTTGCCTCTGCTACAGTGCCCTCTATTCATCCGCGGTTTTGATCGGCCAAAACGATTCTTTTGGGGACCTAAAACGTTCGGCGGAATTCCTGAAAACCCTGCCTCCAGGGGCCGTGATCTACTCGGATGAAATCCCAAAAACCCAATATTGGTCGGGGCGTTCCCTGCGGTATTTAACATTGCCTTTTAAGCCGCAATCCGGGGATTACCTTGCGCTACACAGTTTTTATACCCAGCGGTTGGGGTTTATCGATGAAAGTTTAAAGAGCCGGCATGGGGCGGGCCTGCTCCATACAGATCACAGCATGGTCGTTCCTTTGCTATCGGACTTGATGGAGGATCCGAGCATGCAAAACCGAACCGTTTCAACGGCCTATAGATTCCAACCGCAATTTTTCCAAAGTTTGGTTTACAAGATCGCCAAGTAAAAGGAGTAATCCATGAAACTGGCCACAAGCCAAGACATGAAAAAAATCGATGAAATGGCTGTAAAGGAATTTTCCGTGACCGTCGGAAAATTTATGGAATCCGCCGGACAAGCCGTGGTGGATGCCATGGAAAGTAAGTTTGGAATTCTTTCCCATAAGACGGTGGGAGTGCTTTGCGGCCCAGGCCATAACGGCGGCGACGGACTCGTGGTTGCCCGTCTTCTTAAGGAGAATAAATCCAGCGTCGTGGCCGTCGTGGTGGGCGACCCGGAGGATATGGCGGAAGAAACTCTCAAGCAATTCCAAAAGGCCAAGACCGTCAAGGTGCCAATTCTGTTTTTAAAGGGCTCGGAAGGGTTAAAGTCAGTCCAAGTGGCCTTGGAGGAATGCGACCTTCTGGTGGACTCCCTTTTCGGGACCGGACTTTCGCGCCCGGTGGAAGGTCTCTTCCGGGAATTGATCCGGGCGGTCAAGACGTTAGCAAAACCGATCGTCGCGGTCGATGTGCCTTCGGGGTTTTCCTCCGATGCGGGTGTGCCCCTGGGCGAGGCTTTGACCGCCCAACTCACGGTTACTTTTGGACTCTCCAAAATAGGTTTTTATTCCCCGACCGCTCCGGCTTTTTTGGGGGAATGGAAAGTGGATAAAATCGGGTTCCCGGAGCAGCTTTTAAACGCCCCATTTTTAAAACATGAAATTACTGAGCCGGAGATGGTCCGTAAATGTCTTCCTTCCTACGATGATTACACCCACAAAGGAACACGAGGCCGGGTCTTGATCGTGGCCGGGGCCACGGGTCTCACCGGGGCCGCCACCCTTTGCGCCCTCGGAGCGCAACGGATCGGCACCGGATTGGTGACGGTGGCTTGCCCCGAAAGCTTGAATTCCATTTTGGAAGCCAAATTGACGGAACCCATGACCGCGCCGGTCCCCGAAGTGGAAGGCGGTTTTTTTTCCTTGAAGGCAGCCGGCCGGATCATCCACTTGGCCACGAATGTCAATTCGGTGGTGATCGGTCCTGGAATAGGCCGGCACCGGGAAACCGGACAATTACTGAGGGAACTTTTGACCAAACTTACCTTGCCTATGGTTGTGGACGCCGATGCCCTCAATCTCTTGGGGGGACAGTTAGACATATTCAAGGCCGTTAAGGCTCCCGTCCTTCTGACACCCCATCCCGGGGAGGCGGCCTGGCTTTTAAAAACTACCATTAACGATGTCGAACAAAACCGCGTTAAAGTTGCGAAGCAAATAGCCCAGGGCTATAATGTCGTCGTTATTTTAAAGGGACACCACACCGTCATTGCCAATCCCAAGGGAGAGGTCCGGATTAACCCCACCGGGGGACGGGCCTTGGCAACCGCCGGCACTGGTGATGTCCTATCCGGTATCCTTGGCGGTTTGTTAGCCCAGCGTATACCTCTTTTTGAGGCGGCTACAGCCGGTGTTTACCTTCACGGGATGGCTGGCGACAAGGCAAGCAAGCGGATGGGGCCGGATGGGGTTTTGGCCGGTGATTTATTGCCTCTTCTTCCAAAAGTATTGCGATTAGTGAGAGAAAATAAAAGGGAGCCCCTATGGCCGTCTCAAACGAACTCCAAGCCCATTGGGAGGCGTTCCTCAAAGTCGCCCAAGTCCGTGAACCGCGCCTCTACGAACATTTAAAACTTGCCCGACCCAAGGAATTGACCAAATACAACTTGGTTGTTCTAGCGAAAACACCGGAAGAACTTAAGGAAATGGAGGTTGGTTTAAAGGTTTATCATGATAAGATAACCGAGTTTGTTCCTTTGGTTTTTGGCGATAATCGGGGCATCAAAACTGAATTAGCCAAGGAAGAGGAATGGCAGTTATTCGCCCCTGAAGACACTGCCCAGGAGGTTTCTCAGAAGAAACCGTTGGCGCCGGTAGTGTCCACCCCTCCACCGGTGGATCAAAATGAGCTGTTAAAGGTCTTGGAAACTTCCATCCGGCAAAAAATTGAGGCGGAAGTCAGGGCTTCTCTTGCCGAGGAAAAGGAAAGCCCGGAAAAGCAGAAAGAACTCCTTCAGAAATTGAAGGAAGAACTTGAGGAAGAAGAGGAAAACCGCCAGTTAGCGATTCGAATGGCCCTGATAGCCGAAGGGGACAAGATCCTCACCCAACTCGTTATGATTTGGCAGCAAGCCAAGCAAAACGGGGATGGCGGTCTTCAGTGGAACGAGGTCAAGCAACGCTTGTTGGAACTTCTGGACGCCACAGTCCAGCTGACACATTCGTAATTTGAAAAAAAGGATGGAGGAAAAATGATCAACCAAACCGTGGATTCCGCCTGGGGATATTTGGCCCTTTCTTTCATAACTTGGACCGTGACTTTTGCTGTCCTTGTTTTCGGTTTCATGCTTCGGCGAAGGATTCTTTTATGGGACGACCAATGGAAGGAAAAGCTGGAGGAAACCGGTGTGTCGATTAAGGAGTTTGCGGAAGACCTGGAAATAACACATGAAAAAATCCGTTATACTTTCCGCTTGCTGGGTTTTTTCCTGATCGTCATTGTGGCTCTGATGGCTTTGGTCGTTTATTTGGCCATGATCCAGAAGCCCGTATTGGGCTTTCCTCAAGTCTTGAATGGCATTTGGATTTTGGTTTTGGTGGCTCTCTCCGTGGTCATTCCGGCTTTCGTCAATTTTGCAGTTGGGACCTATTTATCCGAGACCATGTTGTTAAAGACGAATGGGTTCGTGTACCGCGAGGTCCGGGAAGAAATTTTGCAGAAGAAAGCCAAGTTGAAGATCATGGAAAAAGCCAAGCAATTGAGAGCCCAACGGGAAGCCCTTCGAACGTCTTCACCGGCCCCGCCCGTTTCAAGCCCCGGGACGAAGGCCCCCACACCCGCGGCAAAATAATCGCCTCGCTAAAAATTTTCAGCCTCACCGGTTGTCTCCGGTTTGGTTTTACAGTCATACCGTCCAAAGGGATTCATCATGTTTAAAAAATTATTTTTAATATTCTTTTTCATGATCGGCTTAACGGGTTGCGCGTCCGTGGGAATCGTGGATTCCAGCCTACAGCTGGAAATAACACCCAGCCCGGTCGAGAGGGGAAAGCCGGCTTTGGCCGAGATTAACGCTCCCATGGAAGCGGAAAAAGTCACCGGTACGGTCCGGGTTTTTGGAAGTCCGCAACTATTGTTCAGGAAAAACGAGGAAAAAAACATTTGGTATTTTTATGGGACCATTCCCTTTTCCCCCTGGGTCAAGCCGGGCACTTATCAAGTGAGGGTAGTCGTTTATTTGCCGAAAGGAAGCCCCCATTACACTGAAATGAAAGTCGAACTTAAATGAGGGAAACCGAATCCGTCTCCGTCATCATTCCCGCCTATAACGAGGAGGGGGCGGTAGCAGGTGTGGTCCAATCGGTTCGGTCCCAACTGAAAAAAGCGAAGGTGAAATTCGAGATCCTGGTAGTAGACGACGGAAGCCGCGACCGGACATTCCAGGAAGCCAAAAAGTCCGGAGCCAGTGTGATTTCCATGGGCGAAAATCGCGGTTACGGGGCATCCCTCAAGGCGGGGATGAGACAGGCCCGCCACAACTTGATCGCCATTTTGGACGCGGACGGAACCTATCCCACAGAAGAACTGCCGAATCTCATCCAGATGGCACAAACGGCCGATATGACCGTCGGGGCCAGGATCAAACCCTTTACCGCGATCCCGCCTCTGCGGCGGTTTCCGAAATGGGTCCTGGGGAAATGGGCCAATTACCTGGCTGAAAGGAAAATCCCCGATTTGAACTCGGGATTAAGGGTTTTTCGTAAAAATATAGCCGCCCGGTACGAAGGCCTTTTCCCGAACGGTTTTTCCTTCACCACCACCCTGACCCTGGCCTTGGAATGCCATGGATATATCGTCAAATACCATCCCATCACCTATCACGAAAGGATCGGGGCTTCCAAAATTAGGCCTTTTCAGGACACCCTTAACTTCTTTTCCCTGGTTTTAAGGGTGGTCATGTATTTCAAGCCCTTGAAGATTTTCATCCCTCTGAGCGCTATGATTCTACTAAGCGGTGTCGTCATCGGAATTTTATCCTACTCCCGTGTCCAGGCCGTTAACGGCATGTCCTTGTTTTTATTGGTGGCCGGACTCCAAATCGCCGCTTTAGGACTCTTGGCCGACCTGTTGGTAAAGAGGGGAAGATAATCCGATGAAGGTATTGCTGGTCAACCCACCCAGTGAAAATATGATCACCACCAATATCCCATCGGTGGTGGACGAAGAGAGGGGTTTCAACCCGCCTTTAGGACTTCTTTACGTGGCGGGATACGCCAAGACCCATACCCAACATGAAATACTCGTCCTGGATTGCCAAGTCGAGGAAATTTCCCAGGATGAAGTGGAAGACCGAATCCGCGAAATCCATCCTGACGTTGTCGGCATTCAAACCCTCACCTTTACGGTCATCGACGCGCGCATGGTCGCGAAAGCCGCCAAAAGGGCAAATCCCCTGTGCAAGGTGGTCATGGGCGGACCCCACGTGCATATTTTCGCCCGTGAAACTCTCGCCATGCCGGAAGTGGATTTCGCGGTCAAGGGGGAAGGAGAATTGGCGTTCACCCAGCTTCTCTCTGCCTTGGAAGGCGGCATCGCTTTCGACCAGGTATTTGGGTTGGCATACCGCGATCCCTCCACGGGACAAATCAAGGATAATCCACCGGCCCCTCCCATCGAGGACTTGGACCAGTTGCCCCATCCGGCCAGGGAATTGACCCCCATCCACAAGTATTATTCCATTCTCGCCAAACACAATCCCATCACCACCATGTTCACGAGCCGGGGGTGCCCCTATCGGTGCCTTTTTTGCGACCGCCCCACCATGGGCCGCCGGTTCCGCAGCCACTCGGCGACGGCCGTGGTCGATGAGATGACAGCGTGCGTGAAGATGGGGATCCGGGAATTTTTCATTTATGACGACACTTTCAACGTGAACCGCAAGAGGGTTTTCGATATATGCGGGGAAATCAAGCGGCGAAAAATGGAGATTACCTTCGACATCCGGGCCCGGGCGGACCGGATGGACGAGGAAATGCTCAAAGAACTAGCCTCAGCCGGCTGCGATCGCATCCACTATGGAGTAGAGTCTGGCAACGAGGAAGTTTTGGAGACCCTCTTGAAGGATTTGAACCTGGATCAAGTCCGGGAGGTGTTTAAAGCCACTCGAAAACACGGCATGAAAACCCTGGCTTATTTCATGATCGGCAACCCGGGTGAAACGCGAGCCATGGCCCATAAAACAATCGAGTTCGCGAAGGAATTGGATCCTGATTTCGTCCATTTTTCCGTTTTAACCCCGTTTCCGGCCACCGCCATTTATTACAAGGCTTTGGAAGAAGGCCGTTACGACCATGATTATTGGGCGGAGTTTGCCAAGAATCCTAGCCTCGATTTTAAACCCCGCTTATGGGAAGAATTCATGACCCGCGAGGAATTGATTGGTTTGCTGAAGGAGGCCTATAAGTCTTTTTACCTTAGGCCGAAAATTTTCATGAAAAATATGGTTCGCACTCATTCCGCGCTCGATCTTTTTCGAAAAGCCCGTGTGGGATTGAAAATGCTTCGGATATAATCTCCTCCAACGTCTAGGCCCGACTCTACGTGCTTTTGATATGGCATCCGAGATCGGGTTTTCCGCTTTACCGGGGAAAAATACCCGAATATCGATTGCTGAATTCAACCAGTAAGTGCAACACCTTGACTAAAGACCTGCTCCGGCGTTTTGAAACGAAGGCACTTGCGAGGACGATGGTTTAGGATCCGTTCCACGCGTCGTACATTCGCTGGGGTTATAGTAGCAAAATCCGTTTTCTTGGGATAGAAGCGACGAACAAGACCTGCAGTATTTTCAACACAACCTTTCTCCCAACTGTGGAAGGGCAAACAAAAGAATGAACGAGTGCCTGAAACACGATTCACCTGGAGATGTTCGACGTTTTCGGAGCCATTGTCGTATGTGATGGTACGGCGGAGGCCTTTTGAAATCCGAACCAACCGACGGTTGATTGCGGCTCTAGTGTGGAAAGCTGATTTTTGAGGTAGCCAAGCCAGTTTCACCAGACGACTTTTGCGCTCGACCATAACCAGAAGTGAGGGTTTGCTTTTCCGGGAGATGATGGTGTCGGCCTCCCAGTGCCCGAATTGCTGTCTTGTTTCAACGATAGCTGGTCGTTGGGTAATGGGAGTACGTTGAGGAATATGGCTTTTGCGATGTTTTTGAGTGTGCCAACGTCGCAAACGTTTTCGATGGGCCCGGGCTAGATGAGGAATGAGGTTTCGAGCTTCGCAGTAGATGAATTGATAGATGGCTTCATGGGAAACGGAAAGTTTTGGTTTCTCCCGGCGAAGAAAACCGGCAATTTGCTCGGGCGAGAGTCCACGAGGTATTTCTCGCAGTACTAAACGGCGAATCTCAGGATTTTTAAGCCTTAAATGAGTACGTGAAAGACGGTTTCGGTGTTCTGCACGCATGTGAGCTCTGGCGGGCAGGTAGCGGCAAGATCGTATAGGAGGGGCGTTGCGCTTCAGTTCTCGGGAAATGCTGGATACATCACGGCCCAGACGGCGTGCGATTTCCCGAAGGGAGAGGCCTTCAGCATTCCAAACTGAAATTTCTTCACGTTCGGCTAACGACAGATGCTTGTAGGATGATTTCATAGCACTTAGGATAACCCCCGGGTTCTGCCGGGTCTAAGTGTTGCACTTCGTTATTGAACTGGGGATTGTGAAAAAGGAATTCATTTCTCTATGAGACGCTATATACCCGTCATTTTTGGCTTTCTTTTATTCGCTGGGGTCTTGTTCTTTGGCAAGATCAACCTGGCCGACACAATGGTTTATTTGAAGAAGGCCGATTGGACTTATCTGGCCCTGGCGCTGTTAGGCTTTCTCGTCATGGTTTATATCAAGGGAATTCGTTGGAGCTTTCTTTTGCGGATGCAGTCGGCGCGATATCCAGTCTGGAATTGTTTCCTGATCTACATGTCGACATTATTTTGGGGAAACTTTACCCCGGGCCGCGCGGGAGATTTTTTCAAGGTTTTTTACCTCAAGGAGGACCTAAAATTTTCCACGGGAACCGGCATGGCGAGCGTCCTGGTGGACCGGGTGTTCGATTTATACCTTCTCCTGGTTCTGGGCGGACTGGGAATCCTTGTTTATCCCATGCCGTCGGACACCACCTCACTCAAGATGATATTGGCCGTAAAAGTCCTTTTCGGGGTTTTGATCGTCATCACGCTTTTGGCTTTCAACAGGAAGATCGGCGAGGTTTTTTTGAAAGCGGCTTTCCAACGCCTCCTGAAACAAGAGCACAGGGACAAGACGGATAAGCTTTTTGAAGATTTTCACGAAGCCATGGCCTCCTTTTATAAACCCGCCATCCTGGTGCCGATTCTTCTTTCGCTGGTCTCCTACGCTTCTTTCTTTTGCGGTTGTTATATGATCGCCCTATCCATCGGAATACCGGTCAACCTCTTTTACCTTTCCTTCTGCGTCTCCGTGGTGAATATCGTGTCCCTCTTGACCTTTTTGGGCATGGGGACAAGGGAAGCGGCTTTGATCTTTCTCTTCGCCTTGGTGTCCATCACCAAGGACCAAGCCCTGGCTTATTCACTTCTACTTTTATTTGTGGGAAATATTCTTTTCAATCTCTTGGGTTTGGTTTGTTTTTATCTGAAGCCCATCCGGTTAAAGGGGCTTTCCCTCTCCTAATTCGGGCGCTAGACTGGACAGATGGCAAAAACCATATGTATCACTAACCAAAAGGGCGGGGTCGGGAAAACCACCACGGCCGTTAACTTGGCCGCCTGCCTGGCCGCCCTCGAAAGAAAAACTTTGCTCGTGGACATGGACCCCCAAGGTAATTCCACCAGCGGGGTGGGCCTGCAGAAAAACGAGTATGAAACCAACATTTATCAAGTACTGATGGGTGAGGCGGATATTCTGGCGACGGTTAAGCCCACGGAATTAAAAAAGCTTTTTTGCCTTCCTTCCAACGGCCACTTGATCGGGGCGGAAGTCGAGCTCGTGAACATGGAGGAGAGGGAAACGCGGTTAAAAAAGGCCCTGGCCGAAGTCCAAGACCAGTTCGAATTTATTTTAATCGATTGTCCGCCATCTCTCGGTTTTTTGACCCTCAACGCTTTGACCGCGGCCCAGTCGGTCTTGATCCCCATCCAAAGCGAGTATTACGCCCTGGAGGGATTGAGTTCCCTCATGGAAACCGTGGAGCGCGTGAGGGAAAGCTTGAACCCCAAACTGGAAATCGAAGGAGCGCTTTTGACCATGGTTGACACCCGGACCCGCCTTTCCTCCCAGGTTTCCGAGGAGGTGCGAAAGTTTTTCGGGAAAAAGGTGTACAATACGACCATTCCCCGGAATGTCCAACTCTCCGAGTCGCCTTCGTTTGGGAAACCGATTATTCTTTACGATATCCGCTGCAGTGGTGCCCAAGCCTATCTAAATCTCACCAAGGAGATCGTCCGCAATGGCTAAAAAAGCCCTCGGCCGAGGGTTGGAAGCCCTCATTCCGAAAAAGACTTCCGACGATAAAAAAGGGCATGCCCTGCAGATTCCCGTATCCCAAGTCCAGCCCAATCCTTTCCAACCCCGTAAAATATTCCGACCCGAAGAACTGCAGGAATTGATCCATTCCATCCGGGAGAAGGGAATTCTCCAGCCGATCCTGGTGCGAAAAAAGGGGGAACATTGGGAAATCATCGCGGGGGAACGCCGGTTCCGGGCCGTGCAAAAATTGGGCATGCTGACCATTCCCGCCGTCGAAGTCCAGGTTTCCGACGTGGAGGTCCTGGAAATGGCTTTGGTGGAAAACCTCCAGCGCACCGACCTTTCCCCCCTGGAAGAGGCCGCGGGTTATCACCGGCTCCAGGAAGAATTCAACATGACCCAGGAGCAAATAGCCCAGAAGGTCGGCAAGGACCGTGCCACCGTGGCCAATACCTTGCGCCTCCTGAAGCTGACGCCCGAAGTCCAGTCTCTTCTTTCCTCCGGCCAACTCACAGCGGGTCACGCGCGCGTACTCGCGGCTCTTTCAACACCCCAGGAACAACTGAAATGGGCGAAAAAAATTTCTCAACAAGGATTGCCCGTGCGGGATGTGGAGAAATGGCTGCAAAACCAAAAAGGCCCGGTGAAAAAAACAAAATCCTCAAGCGGCCCAAAGGACCCAAACTTGACAAAATTGGAGGAAAACCTCCGCAATTGGCTTGGTACGAAAGTTTCCATCAAGGCCCTTGGGAAACAAAAGGGAACAATTTATTTGGAATATTATTCCCTGGATGATTTGGACCGGATTTTGAATTTGTTCCGCAAGGCCGGCTACCGTTGACATTCGAAGTGAATGTGTTAAATTATTTTCAGCAAAGAATATTTGTTCGGGATTGATCCCTCCCTAAATGCACCCTTTCCAAGGAGTGAAAAGTGCCCCAGACTGCGGCGGAGATCATAGCGAAAAAAATCGAGATGGAAACCAAGCGGCTTGCGCCACAAGCCGTCTTCCGGGTGGATTACTCCAATTACCATGATGACGGCGTGGATATTTACTTGTACGCCCCCCGGAAGGTGTCCGACATATTGAGGGGCAGGCTGAAAGGGTTGATGGATGGGGAGTTGAGAAGGGTTAAACACGTACGAGCCCGGTTGCTCATGGAAGACATCGAGAATATGACCGAGGAAGCCAAGAAAAAATACGGAATAGCTGTTTAACTTTTCCTAAAAACGTTTCATGAGTTTCCCTTTTGAGATGCGAACCCAAAAACCCTTCCTAGCTTGCCCTTAAATAGTTCTTTTTCCGCCTGAATCCCCATGGAAAAACCATACCCTTTTCATGATGAATCGGGGTCTTGACTATGTTTTCAGCGGGGGTAACATGCCCCCGGTCTTATTTTCTTAATGGTAAGTCTGAAGAAAACCGCCAGGCAAAAATCATCAAATCATTACTTTTGGAAGACTTTTAAATGCCAAAACCTCGTTTATTCCTCCTGGATGGAGCCGCGCTGGCATACCGGGCCTACTTCGCCTTCATTAAAAACCCTCTCACCAACGCCAATAGCTTGAATACCTCCGCGGTATTTGGATTTTTAAACATTCTCCTGAGCTTATTGGAAAAGGAAAAACCCGAGTATTTCGCAGTCATTTTCGACTCCCGCGAACCCACATTCCGGCATAAACGGTACAAGGAATATAAGGCCACCCGGGAAAAAATGCCCGAAGACATGGCAGAATCGCTTCCTTATATCGACAAAGTGGTCAAGGCCTTGAATATCCCGGCGCTCGTCCTGCCCGGTTTCGAGGCCGACGACTTGATTGGCACGCTGGTGGCCCGCGCGAAAGAGGAGGAAATCCAAAGTTTTATTGTGTCCGGGGACAAGGACTTCATGCAACTCATCGGCCCCGACGTGAAGATGTACAACCCGAGGAAACCGGACGATATGGTGGTCGTGGATGAGAAGGGTGTCCTGGAAAAATTCGGGGTCAGGCCCGACCAGGTCATCGACGTCCTGGCCCTCATGGGGGACGCCTCCGACAACGTGCCAGGAGTTCCGGGGATCGGCGAAAAAACCGCTTCGGCGCTGATCAACGAGTTCGGTTCCCTGGACAACCTGTTCAAGAACGCGGAAAAAATCTCCAAGCCCAAACTGAAAGAAACCCTCCTGAAGAACAAACCCCTGGCCGACCTTTCCAAGGAACTGGTCACGATCGATTGCCAAGTGCCCCTGAAGGAAAAACTGGAGGATTTGGTTTGCGGCAAGCCGGATCTGGACGAGATCAAGGAAATATTCAAGGAGCTGGAGTTCAACCGGCTCTTCACCCGTGTAGAGCAATATTCGGACGGCCTTAAAGGAACATCCGAAAAAAAGGAAAAGCCGGAACCAAAAGCGAAAGTAAAAAAGGAAAAGGAACCAGCGGAAGAATTCATTCCGGAAGTCAAGATCGTTTCCTCCAAGTACAGGCCCCTCTTGACCCCGGAGGAGATCCAAGAGGCCTTGGAAGCTGCCTCAAAAGCGGAAGAGGTGGCGGTCGACACCGAAACCACCGGCTTGGACTCCTTGACGGCCGAGATCGTCGGCGTTTCCTTGGCCTGGAAAGAAAAAGAAGCGGTTTATATTCCTTTCAACCAGCGGTTGGAAAAAGAAAAGCTCCTGAAATTTCTCAAACCGTTCCTGGAAAACCCGAAAATCAAAAAGGGCGGGCAAAACAGCAAGTACGACTGGGCGGTGTTCAAGACCCACGGCATCAACCCCCAGGGATTCGCATTCGACACGATGGTGGAAAGCTACCTTTTGGATTCCTCCAGCCGCCAACACAACTTGGACGCCATCGCCCTCAAACATTTCAACTACACCAAGATCCCCACCGAGGCAGTGATCGGAAGCGGCAAAAGGCAGATTACCATGGAGAAGGTTCCCCTGGAGGCCATCACCCAGTACGCCTGCGAGGACGCGGATTTCACCTTCCGGGCCCACGCCCTTTTCGCGCCCCGCATCAAAAAAGAAGGGTTGGACCAGCTTTACCAGGAAGTGGAACTGCCGCTCGTGATGGTGCTGGAGGACATGGAGCGAAAGGGAATCTCCATCGACGTCAAACTGCTCCAGAAACTGTCCGGCGAAGCGGGGGAAGAGCTGGAAAAGCTCACCAAGAAGATCTTCAAGGAAGCCGGTGAGGAGTTTAACATCGGCTCCCCTCAGCAATTGGGAAAAATTCTTTTCGAGAAAATGCAGGTTCAACGGATTTCTGGAACCCGGGTGAAAAAGACCAAAACAGGCTATGCCACCGACGTGGATGTTTTGGAGTCCCTCAAGGGCATCCCGGTGGCGGACATGCTTTTAGACTACCGGCAAACCGCCAAATTGAAGAACACCTACCTGGACGTTTTGCCCACGCTGGTCCATCCCCGGGACGGCCGCATCCACACCTCCTACAACCAGACGGTAACTGCGACGGGCCGGCTTTCTTCCACCGACCCCAATTTGCAGAATATCCCCATTCGCTCGGAATTCGGCCGGAAGATCCGCGCGGCTTTCGTGGCGGAGGGCCCCCAAAAAACGCTGATCTCGGCTGATTACTCCCAAATCGAATTGAGGGTCCTGGCGCACATTACCGAGGATCCGAACCTGATCGAGACTTTCCAGAACGAAGAGGATGTCCATGCGCGCACCGCCTCGCTGATATTCGGGATGCCCCTGGAAAAAGTAACGCCGGGCCAGCGGAGCCAGGCCAAAACCATCAACTTCGGGGTCATCTACGGCATGGGCCCCCAACGGCTGGCCCGGGAGAACGGCGTCACCATGGCTGAAGCCAAGAAATTCATCGAGGAATATTTTGCCAAGTACCCCGGCATCCAAAAATTCACGACTGAGCAGGTGGAAACCGCTAAAAAACAAAATTATGTGTCGACCATCCTGGGGCGCAAACGGCTTATCCCGGAAATCCATTCCACTAACATCGGGCTTCGGATCAACGCGGAGCACATGGCGGTGAACACGCCCATCCAGGGGTCAGCCGCGGATCTGATCAAGGTGGCCATGGTCCGGCTTCATGAGAAACTCAAACAAAAAAAGATGGAAACTGCCATGCTTCTGCAGGTGCACGACGAACTGGTTTTCGAGGCGCCGAAAAACGAGGTGGAGAACGCCAAGCAGATGATCGTCCATGAAATGGAAAACGCCATGAAACTGAAAGTTCCCCTCAAGGTCGACGTGGGGGTGGGCAAGAACTGGCTGGAAGCCCACTAACGGATGAAGAGTCAATAAATCCCGGGAGGGGATTCGTGACGAAAAAGGCGAAATGGTTCTTCTGTTTTGTTTTATTCGCCCTCTCGGGCATCGGAAGCCAGTTTCTATTCGCCACCTCGGGAGAGACCCTGGTTTGGGGATTGGGCTTTCCGTTTTTTCTTTTAGCCTTGGTCTTATTCGGTTTTTTGACTTCCTCCCTTCCGCCTCAATCCATTCCCGAAGAACCCCTGCCGCCGGTGACGGCGTTCGGATTATTCGGGGCGGTCGCGGCGCTGGCGTTGTTTTTCGGAACCTTCCGGATTTTGCTTGAGCCCCCCGGGTTTTTCGTCGACCAGGGCTCCATGGGTTTGGATGCTCTCCGGCTTTTAAAGGGGCATTGCCTCCCGCCGTTCCATTTAATCTACCTCAACAGCCCGCCCCTCATTATTTATTGCCTGGCCGCGTGGTTCGCGCTTTTTCCCGCTACGACCCTTTCCCTGCATCTATTCTTTTTAACGGTGTCTTGGGCGGGAATGCTTTTTTTTTACTGGTTTCTCCGAGACCTGGGCGGGAAACGATGGGCCCTGACCGGTTTGGCGGTTTTGGCGGTCATGAGATGGTATTTCCTCGTCGCGCGGGACGGGTTTCCCAGCATCGAGGCGCCTTTTTTTACTTTTCTCGTTTTGCTCTTTTGGTGGAAAGCATTGCAGACCCGGAATATGGCCTATTACGCCCTGGGGGGCTTTTTTTTAGGGGCCGGGTATTATGCTTACCAGTCCCTGAAAGTCCTACCTTTGTTGGTGGTGATCCTGGCCCTATACGAAATAAAAATGAAAATTCCCGGCCTGCGATGGAAAGGAACAGCCCTCATGGGGGGTGTGTTTTTGGCCGTAGCTTCGCCAGTTCTCTATTCATGGATCCAACAGGGGAGCTTGGGGGCCCGGGAATCCTTCCTTTGGATCGGCCAAGAAATAATCACCAAAAAAAGCCTCGCGCCACTTTTTAAGAACCTGACGGATTGGGCCTTGATGTTCAACCGCCTGGAGGCTCCCTATCCCTTCAAGTGGGCCGAAGGCCACCGGCTTTTGGATGATTCCGCCTCTTTTTTGTTATGGATCGGTTTTTTCCACGCCCTCAGGTATTGGAAGAACAGGGCCTGTTTTTACTCGTTCACCGGATTTCTCGTGATGAGCCTTCCTTTGATTTTAGCCTCGGACCGCCTGATGGCCGAAAGGATCGCGGGAGCCGCGCCTTTCGCAGCCTCCTTGGCCGCGCTACCGGTGCTGGCGCTTCTTCGCGGGACGAGGGAGAGGCTGGGACGGGTCCCAAGCCTCCTTTGGGTTTCCTTGGCTTTGGCTTTCGCCCTCTCGGTTTACCAGAATTACGACGTTTATTTCCGCCAGCAGGCGGGCGACCGGGACAACTGGCACAGTTTCACGCCCGAAGCGACCCGGGTCGCGGAAACGGTGGTGTCTCATCCGGGCGTGGCCTATGAGCTGGCCCCCTGTTTTTGGGGACAGGAAACCGTCAAATTTCTTTGCTTCGACCAAGCGGGCAGGGTCCGGCCGCTCGATTTGCAACAAGCCCTCCGTCCGAAAGCGCCCCCCCCTGGAAATCTTTGCTTCGTGTTGGACCAGGGGAAAAGACCGACCCTCGAACTCTTGAAAAAGGTTTACCGGGGGGGCGGGGAAGAAGAACTAAAAGATCCCTGGGGCGTTCCCATGGCTTATTTATATTATTGGAGGGGCGGTCCGGGGAGGGAATGCCGCCCCCTGGAAGAACGGGGCCTCTTGGGGCGCTACTTTGAATCGGGGGACGGTTCGGGAAGCCCGAGCGCGGTACGCTGGGATCCCCTCCTGAATTTCACGCACCTGAGCGATTTTCTCGTTCCGGGCCCGGGTTTCTTCGTCCAATGGAACGGGGTTTTGAACGCGCCACAAAAGGGGAAGTACGGGTTTTCCATTCTTTCAAAGGACCATGGAAAGCTTTGGGTGGATGGCCGTCCGGTGATAGATACCTGGGTTTCGAGCCAAGCTTCCATCAAACTTTCAAAGGGAGAGCACCGGATTGACCTTTCAGATGGAAGGACCAGGTTCGGGGAAATCCGAATGGATTTCCACCTGCTGTGGATGCCTCCTGGCCAGTCCCACTTCAGCTTGGTTCCTATGATGGCTTTCGGAAAGCTCCCGCGGCACTGAATTTTCCCGGATTCATGTAACTTAAAATTCGGAAAACCCCGAGGCTTGACCGGGAAACCATATAGCCAAAACCCCTTAAGCGTCCCTTCGCGGGAATGTATCTTTCAGGTTTTCCTTGCATGCTTCCGGCAGCAAGGCGTAGTTAACCCCATCTCGCCACTATTTCACCAACTGCAGGTCGGGGTTTTGGGTTCCGTACTGGGTGGCACTTAAATCAACGTCCTCCGGCGGACTTTGCTTGTAAAGCCGGTAAGCGGTGGCAAGGGCCTTATAATAATAAAAGCCGAATTCCAACTTGTCCCTTTCGACCTTGTCAAATACCACCGCGTTGGCCCCGATTTCAGCGGCTTTCTTTTGGAATCCCTGGATGAGTTTTTCATAGGACCATTGGGAATTCGGAGGAGTCAAGAGGGTGCCCACCGCGACCGATTGAAGGTCGGGAGGAAAAGCGTCCTTGGAGAGGAAAAAGTAAATTTCGTTGGGTTGCAGTGCGGGCAAGGAAGCTTGGGGATCGAACTTTTTTACCACTGCCGGGTATTCATAAAGGAGGGTAAATCCACAGCCGCCAATGCTCAGCGCCAATCCGGCGAAAAAAAAGAAACTAAGGAAGTTATTAGACCCGCTTGGTTTAAAAGTGTTTTTCATTTTTTATTCTTTGACCCGGCTGCCATTTTACCCCTGCCGGTGTTGGGCCCTCGTCGTGGACAAGGCCGGCCCGGGGAAATCATATCACAGGAATTGGTTTAGGTTTGTTTCATCATCGGAACAAAACTGGTTTTCAGGATCAGATTTTTGCGAGAGGCCAGGCCCTCATTTTTTTGTTTGGGATTATTTGACTTAAGATCGGGTTGGCAACCTACCACCATTCCATATTTAAAAACGATTCTTCCCCAATGCATTCCCCCTAATAAAAACAAGTTAGGAATTTCATCATTCTCGACAATGAAAGGAAGAAAGCTCAGGAATAGAAAAGGAAATTCCTTGGCATTTGGCGAAAACCAGAATAAAAACGTGGTGAATTAACCCGGCCTAACGTCTAAAATCTGGTTTCAATATAAACCCTTCGGCCTTGATTGAGGCTGGAGTAGGAGGAATTTCATGCTTCAAGCCATCAAGGCTTTCGCCCTCTTGGGGGGGAATGGGTCCTTTACCTATTATTAGCTTTGTCCATCTGGAGTATCGCAGTCATCTGGGACCGGTTTTTCCTGTTCCGGAAAAAAGCCAAGGACGCCCAAATGCTGGAAGAGAAGATTCCTTCCCTCTTCGCCCAGGGGCAATTCGAGGAAGCGCGGGAACTGGTGGAAAAATCCGATTCCCCCGCGGGAGCCATCCTGAAAGCGGGATTGTCCAACCTGTCCGCTGGGCCCGTCGCCTTGGAGCAAATCATGGAAAGCCAGAAAATCCTGGAAAAAATGGCGATGGAAAAAAACCTGCTCGTGCTGGGCACCCTGGGTAGCAACGCACCTTTCATCGGCTTGTTCGGGACCGTCCTGGGAATCATCAAGGCGTTCAACGACCTGGCCCTGGCCGGCACCTCGGGGCCGACCGTGGTCATGCGGGGCGTCTCCGAGGCCCTGGTCGCCACCGCGGTTGGGCTCCTGATAGCCATCCCCTGCGTGGCCGCCTTCAACTACTTCCAAAACCTGGTCAAGCGCTCGCTCTTGAACGCCGACCGGCTTTCGGGACTGCTCCTAGCCTACACCCCAAGGGAAAAGGGATAAGAACATGGCCCATACCCGCCACGACCCCGACGAGCCGATCACCCAGATCAACGTCGTGCCGCTGGTGGACATCATGCTGGTGCTTTTGATCATCTTCATGCTGACGGCCAGTTTCATCGCGACACCTTCCGTTCCGGTCCACCTGCCCAAAGCTTACACTTCCGACCCGTCCCTCCCCCGGAGCATCTCGGTGGTCCTGAACACCAAGGGCGAAATCTTCTACCAGGGCAAGAAAATCGTGAGGGAGGATTTGCCCAACCGCTTGCGGGGTTCCGCTGCCACGAACCCGGAACTCCGGGTCGTGCTTTCTGCGGATGATACGGTGACCCACGGCAAGGTGATCGAGGTCCTGGACATGATGCGCCAGGCGGGCATCACCCAGGTCGCCCTGGGAGTGGAGAAACCTTGAGAAGCCCCGCTTTCCTTTCCGTCCGCCCCCTGTCCTGGGTTTTGTCCCTGGGGATTCACGCGGCTTTCATCCTGGGGGTCCTATGGCTGGCGCGCCCCCGCCTCCTGGACCTGACCATGGTCACCCTGGAATCGGCACAGGCCAAAGCGACGGCCTTTTTCCAACCGGCGAAAGAGGACCTTTGGCAAAGGCCCATGTTGAAGATCACCGGAAGGATTCCACTTCCGAAACCTAAACCCGAGCCAACGCCTCCGCCGCCCTCCGCCCAGGCGGTCCCCTCCTCGGGGGAGGGAATCGGCCAGATCCGAACGGTGGCCCAAGTCAGCCAATTGCCCCAATTCAAGAACCAGGTCCAAGCTGTTTACCCGGAAGCCGCCAAGAACGCGAACCTCGAGGGTGTCGTAATGCTTCAAGTGGATATTGACGCCAGCGGTTTCGTCATGGACGTGAAGGTGATCCAAAGCTTGGGTTCCGGGTGCGACGAGGCGGCGGTTAACGCCATGAAGCAGTCCACATTTTCACCGGCCATGGCGGGCACGGAAGCGGTGCCGGTGAGGATCCGGATTCCTTACCGGTTCAAGATCAACGGATGAAATAAAAAATAAGTTATGTCATTGCGAGATGTGAGCTATGCAGCGTGGCAATCACAGTTTGTGGGAGGTTTGCACTGTGAGTTTAATTCTTTTTTCGCCCCCTTCACTCAAGCATTCATTTAATCCGCAGGGGTGAGTTATTGAACGCTTGTACGCTGACTCGCTCCACACATTCCCCGGTGGGTTCTTGAATTAAGGGCATGTTGGAGTGCCCATAGATTCTCGAGAAGTTAGGCGCTTATAGGGTCTCCCTTTCGTTCACTGGTTTCGTGTTAAGTCGGGCTATTTGAATGATGCTCTCTTGATGGGGGCGGAGATTTTAATAAAGGTAGGCATTTAAAGGATTGAATTTGAAAAGATTTAGAAAATACTTTTGGCTAACCCTTTTGCTGTTACTCGGCTTTTGGAATTCCGCGAGTAGCCAGGAATTGATCCCCGAATCTATCCCGACCGCCGGCCCGGCCCAATCGGCTGAAACTCTTTATCTTTTATCAGGCCGGATCTTGGAGAAGGGAACTAAGGACCCGGTCCTGGGCGGAAGTCTTTTCCTGGAAGCAGCGGGAAATACGCTCCTTGCGGAGCCGGCGTCCAACACCCCGGAGGCCCAAACCAACCAGACGCCGGTTCCGGACATTACCCCCGTTCCGACCCCGGTGACCTACTCGGCGGACGCGGACTTGAAAGGGAATTACAAGGTTTCTGTGCCGGCGGGTACCTACCGTTTGGTCGCCGCGGGGGAAGGGTTCAAAAAAGTCACCCGGGCTTCTTTTCCCATTGGAAAAAATACGCATAAGGATTTTTATCTCGACCGGGAAGGCTTCACCTTGCCCGAGGTTTTGGTGACCACCACCAAGGTTCCCAAAACCCAGGTCAGTCACGAGTCCCTATCGAAGGCTGAATTAGTGGAAGTGCCTGGAACGCAGGAGGATGTTCTCAAGGCCCTTCAAGCCCTTCCGGGTGTCATCACCGCCGGGTCCCTCAACGGTCAGCTTTTGGTACGGGGAAGCGGGCCCAATGACAACCAGTATTACGTGGATAACATCCCCATAGGGTACCCCTATCACTTTGGCATTGTCTCAACACTGGATTCAAACCTGGTTAAAGACATCGATTTTTATGCCGGCGGGTTCGGCCCCCAGTACCCGAATTCCATGGGCGGCCTGGTGGATGTCACCCAGAGGGATCCCAGGTCCGACCGCTGGGGCTTTCGCGCGGATGTGAACCTGTTCCTCTCTGAAATCGAATTCGAGGGGCCCATTAACCCGGAAAGCTCCCTGGCTATTGCCGGGCGCCGGAGTTACCTGGACCTTTTCATCAAGGATTTTTCCGGATCGGGAGCCACCATCCTGGTGCCTGATTTCTCCGATTACCAGGTGAAGTACAGCTACAACTCCTCCCCGAAAATCCACTGGGATTTTCTGGCCATGGGCAGCGCCGATTCCATCAGCGGGGATATCTCGAACTCAGCGACCTTCGCGGCGAATGACCCGGAACTTGCGGGAAATTTCAACTTCACCAACGGTTACAACAACCAGGGGATCAATTTCAGGGACCTCCTGGACGACCAGAACAGGATCACCAACGCCCTTTACCACACGGACAGCTATTTGAACTTTTCCCTGGGACCCGGACTCTTCGAGAACAATTCCATCGAGGATTTCGGGGACAAGTTTTCCCTCGTCCATGATTTCAACCCCGACGCCAGCCTGGAAGGGGGAATTCAATACGACCATTTCGTCAACGATTTGAGCGCCTATTACGCCGTTTACACCGACCAGAACGGCCAGCCTAACGGAACCTTCAACCTGACGACCGCGCCCAAGCTCAGTTCCACGGGTACCGTCAACTCCGACGATTTTTCCGCCTACCTAGACCAGAAGTTCAAGGCCCTCGAGAAAAAACTGGAAATCTCGGTGGGTGCACGGGCGGATTACGTGAATTCGGATTCCACGGTGTTCCTCACCCCCCGGGCCGCGGCCGCCTACCATTTGACCGCGGACACCACCCTGAAGGCTTCCTTAGGCCTGTATGACGAGTCCCCCGACCGCATCCTGGGCGCGCCATACCTGGACGCGGGACTGGGCAACCCCCACCTGGCGCCCGAGCAATCCATCGACACGGTTCTGGGCGTGGAGCAAAAGCTGAACGATTCGGGACTTCTCTTCAGGGTCGAGGGTTACAAAAAGGATTTCTCCAATTTAATCGTCGCCAATCCCATCCTCAGTCCAGGCCAGGCCTATATCAATACCGGCTCGGGTTACGCCCAAGGGCTGGAAATTTTTCTCAGGCAACCACCCACTGAACGTTTCTTCGGCTGGATCGCCTATACCCACAGCCTATCCCAACGGCAGGATTCCCCTTCCGGCCCGACCTTTCCCTTCGAATATGACGAGCCCAATGGCCTGATTGCGGTGGGAACCTACAAATTTAATCCCGGATGGGACATGGGATTCAAGGTCCTCCTTGACGCCGGGCTTCCCTACACCCCTGTGGCTTCTGCGGGGCAAACCGCCGTGACCGTCAACGGCCAGCCCACCACTATTTACGTGGCCCAATACGGCCCCACGGACTCGGCCCGGCTTCCAGCTTATAAAAGGCTGGATTTTTCCACTTCCATCAAAACCACCTACGACACCTGGGAATGGAAGGTCTATTTGGATATAGTCAACCTGCTTGGGACCAAGAACGTGCTGGGTTACCAGTACAACAACACTTACACCCAAAAGACGGAGCGGGACGACCTGCCGTTCCTGCCTTACCTGGGTTTAGAGGTGAAGTATTAGACCAACCCAACCCTTACCACACGGCCCTTCGCACCGCAGCGAGGGGCCGTGGACAGAGGAACAGCTAAGAAAATAATTTTAAATTAGATCATCATTAATAGTTGCGTCTTTGCGTTTCTGTGGTGTATTAGACCTTGAAATGTGGGGCCCGCCCATGCGTCTCGGGGTCCCGGCTCAAATCACCGAAATAGAATTGAGCCGCGGTTGAAGGGCTTTTGAGGCTGGGAGGCGAAATTGGCGAAGAAAAAAAAGAATAATAAAAAGATGATATTTGCAGTAAGTGTTCCCGTCGTTTTTTTAGTTCTCTTGTATTTTATCTTTCAATGGCAAAGTGGAAAAAAAGTAAGCACTGACGGCGGAAAAACACTTGAAAATCCGGGCCAAATAAATTTGTTGTTTATTGGTTTCAAGATCAAAAATTTTCGATGGCCGGCCAATATAGTTGAACTGGAAAATTACCTGAAAGAAAACAAAGAAAAAGGGGATTACGATTTAACGGCCTATCAAAACTTGACTTTCACGGAAACCCCCCAGAAAACGCTTAAAATCCATTACGACGGTTACGAAAAAGGGAATGTCACCGCGGGACCGTATGACGCGGAACTTAATATGGGCCCCTAATGTGTTTATCGCAAGTTGCTCCATTTCAGATAGAGGAATATGATATTTGAAGATTATCTTGCCGGAGGCGTTCATGCGCCGTTTTTTATATCTAATGGCTTTCGGTCTTATCCTTTCCCCCCTTTTGGGATTTTTCCCGATCGCTTGCAGCAATAAATACAGTGTTACCCCTGCCAAGACCACACCCATACAAGCCACACCCACACACGTTAATGGCGGCGTGGTGACAACCTTGGCGGGGTCAGGCTCCGGGACATTCGCCAACGGTACGGGGACCGCTGCCTCCTTCAATTTTCCCACCGGAGTCGCGGCCGACCTGCAGGGAAATGTTTACGTCGCGGATTTGGGCAACAACCTGATCCGGAAAATCACTCCCGGCGGAGTGGTCTCGACCCTGGCGGGCACGTTGGTGGCCGGCTACGCCGACGGACCCAGTAGCATCGCGTCCTTCTTTTTTCCCCAAGGAGTCGCGTCCGATTCCTCCGGGACTGTTTACGTTGCTGATCAGTACAACAATTACATCCGAAAAATTACTCCCGGCGGGGTGGTGTCGACCCTGGCGGGGATAGGGATCCCCGGGTACGCCAACGGACCAGGGAAAGTCGCATCGTTTAATTTTCCCGAGTACATCGCGGTCGATTCTTCCGGATATCTTTTTATCGGGGATACCGTGAACTCCATGGTCAGGGAAATTACCCCCGCCTGCGTCGTGTCGACCCTGGCGGGGTCAGGGGCTTTTGGGAACGCCAATGGGCCGGGGAGCACCGCGTCGTTCTCGGGTTTATGCGGAGTCGCGGTCGATCTTCTCGGAAATGTTTACGTCGCGGATACCCAGAATTGCCTGATCCGTAAAATCACTCCCGGCGGTGTGGTTTCAACCCTGGCGGGGAATGGTTTGGTCGGTTCCGCCGACGGGCTGGCGACAGCGGCTTCGTTCAATAACCCCAGCGGGGTAGCGGTTGATTCCTCCGGAACTGTTTATGTCGCGGATACATTGAACAACCTGATCCGAAAAATTACTCCCGGCGGGGTGGTGTCGACCCTGGTGGGGTCAGGTTCCGCAGGATCCAACGATGGAACCGGGTCTGCCGCATCCTTTAATAATCCCTTCGGAATCGCGATTGATTCTTCGGGAATTCTTTACGTCGCCGATACTTTGAACAATTTAATACGAAAAATACAGTAATCATCATTTGAATCCTGTTTTAGGAACACATCTTTCCACAGATCTTTCCAGCCGCCGGCATCTTTTCAGGACTTAATCCAAGTTTGTCAGTCCCCTCCGGCTCGGTTAAACTATCCCTGCCACTGGTGAGATGCGGCAAAACCCTTTCGTGAAGGAAAAACAATGCCTGGTAAGCGCCGAATGATCCCTTGCCCCGCTTGCGGCGAAAAGGACCGCTTCACCGACTATTGTCCCGCGTCGTTCCTGAGGGGAGATATACGTTGGATCAGGGAGTGCGGCAACTGCCGTCTGTCCGTTCTATGGCCCCTGCCCACCCCAGGGGAACTCAACACTTATTACAACCAGGGATATTACAATTTCAACCGCCATAGCGAGGAAGGGAAGGGCTATTACTACGCCCGCATGCTGCGGCGCATCCGGGGAAAGGGCCGGATCTTGGATATCGGCTGTGCCACTGGTTTTTTCCTGAGCGGGATCCGCCAGAATTGCGACTGGGAGGTCTACGGCCAGGAAAGGGGAAAAGAGGCGGCAACCTACGCCCGCGAGAAAATGGAGCTTCCCATAAAGGACGTTCCCCTGGAAAAGGCCCATTACCCCAAAAATTTTTTTGATTTCATCCACCTCAACAACGTCCTGGAGCACGTGACCGATCCCGCGGCGGTGATGGCCGAGGTGGGCCGCATCCTAAAACCGGGGGGACGACTTTATTTGGCCGTTCCCAACGGAGGGGTGGACCGGCACGGCTACCGGGATTACCACCTCCGAATGGGGGAACGCGCGGCCAGCATGGATGGGCACTTGTATTTCTTCAGCCCGCTGTCGCTATCCTTTCTCGCCCAAAATGCCGCTCTTCGAATCGAGAAATTCTACAGTTGCGGCCTCAAGCGGGCCATGCGCGTCCTGGGTTTATGGCCCCGCAAGCGGGGCTGGGAGCGCGTCTACCAGGGAAGGGAGCCAGGCGAGAGCAGCGTGGAGAGGGCAGTTGAGGTGGGCCGTTCCTATCCCCGGCTTTATTACCTGTTCAAGCATGGCAAGGAACAGTTGTTGCGGTTTCCTTTTTATTTCCACTGGACCTACGATTTCAACCTTTATTTGATGAAGTAACGATGCGGCTTCGGGGACCATGCAAACGCGGGAAGGATTATGCCGGTGAAAAAACCTGTTTTATCTGTCGTCATCATCACCCTCAATGAAGAGAAAAAGATCGGGCGCTGCCTGAGGAGTTTGAAATTCTCGAAGGAAACCTTCAGCCGCCTCGAAACCATCGTGGTGGACGCCCGAAGCGGGGATAAAACCGTGGCGTTGGCGAAATCACTCGGCGCGAAAACCTTTGTCCGTCCCTGGAAAAGCTATTCGGACCAGAAAAACTGGGCCTTGGAGCGCTGTTTGGGCGATTGGATCCTCTCCCTGGACGCCGACGAGGAATTGACCTCCGAACTCATAGCCGAGATTGAAAAACAGGTTCCTTTGACCCCGGCGGAGGTGGATGGTTATTCCTTCAAAAGGCGGGCGTTCTTTTTGGGCCGCTGGATCAGGTATTGCGGCTGGTGGCCGGATACCCAGAGGCGGCTGATCCGCAGGGGTTCGGGGGCCTTTACGAATGAGCCGGTGCATGAAGGGTTGGAAGTGAAGGGTAAAACCCTGGAGCTAAACGAACCCATGAACCACTACACCTACGATTCCATCCGCCAGTACCTGGATAAAATGAACCGCTATTCTGATTTGGCCGTTTTGGAAATGAAACCCAAGAAAATCCGGTTTTGGTGGTTTTATTTGATCTTTGCCCCCTTCTTCACCTTCATCCGGATGTATGTTTCCCGGCGGGGGTATTTGGACGGCTGGCATGGTCTAGCGGTTTGCGGACTATCTACCTTCAATGATTTCGTGATTTGCGCCAAGTTGTGGGAGAAAGTGATTTTAAAGCGCAATTGAATTCAAGGAAACAATTAACTCAGTTAAACTATTCGGGTACACATGAGGTACTCAAAGGAGAATGCGAATGAAAAAGAAATTCTCGATTTGTTCTGTTGTGACGCTCATCTCCATTTTATTTTTGACTTCACCCGCATCGGCGCAACTGAAGTATAAGAAACAAGAAATTTTGCGTTTGAATTGGGGCGAAAACCCGGGACAAATTGGAAAAATAGAACGCCACAAGACTGGGGAAGCCGGCGTTTATCCATCCAGCCTGGGAATCGACGCAAAAAGTAATTTTTATTTATTGGACACCGTTAATCAAAGAATCCAAATTTTTAATAAAACAGGAGCGTTGCTCCGAACGGTTGACGCCGGGGAAAAAGGCGTCAAAGAAATGGTGGTGGATGAAAAAGGGAATATTTTTTTACCCTATCGTACGCCGGAAGAATTTTATAAAGTTTCAATGATAAAACCGGACGGCAAAGTGATCCGCACAAAAGAAGTTTGGTCGGGTTTAATCAGCGACGGGATCATTTATGATTCCAAAGGAAATTCCGTTTCGGCGATCGAGCAATATTCCCCGACGAAGTTCGGCATTTCCCCTAAAATTATTCCCGTGCTTGACCTTGCGGAATGCACAAAAACTGAAATCGGCATAAATTATTCGCGGATAAAAAAGCATTATAAAAAAAACAACATATTCACGAGTAAGACCGTGGTACTCATACCTTTCAAAAATGGAATGAGTACCCACCCGCAAGTTCTGGGAGTTGATGAAAATGGGAATGTATTTGTTTTATACAGTTTTTTTCCAAGGCCCGGGGCCCAGACTTTAGCGGCGGATAGTGTTTACGTTTACTCGCCGGACGGCCAATGCCAGGATGATATTCCCGTAGAAGTGGAAAAGCGCACTTCTGAAAGCCCTAACTCAAATTTATTCAAAGTGGATAATAAAGGGAATCTCTACCAACTATGTTTGTTAAAAAATGGCGCCCATTTATTTAAGTGGTCTCGTTAATCATTCAAAGAGGATCCGCTTTTTGCCCGTGAACCCATGGGTCAAGCCATTCTTGCGCGTTCAAGCAACTCTTCTTTCCCCAGTGTCTTCCCTTCCGATTCCGAATATTGGCTCGATTCGATAAAATCAAAGGGTTTAAAATATTTAAAGAAGGGCAGGACAGCGCTGAGTTAGAATGTTAAATTAAAGCTTGTCACTGGATTAACCGAGGCGAAGAAACCACATGGTTTGGAAAAAACATTCTCTTTGGGCGGCGATAATGCTCGCATCCGCCATTTTTATTTCATCCGGTTGCGGCTCGCCCAATCCGGCCCCTCCGAAACCCGGGGGATTGCAGGTGGGGGATAAAGCTACGGATTTCTCCCTTTTGGACTCGGACGGCCACACCGTGACCCTTTCAAATGTCAAGGAAGGATGGTACCTCGTCCTTTTTTTTTACCGCGGCTATTGGTGCTCGGCCTGCCTGAACCAGTTGTTGAACCTGAAACAGGATTTCCCCAAATTTGCGGCATTCCATGCCGCGGTGGTTGCAGTCAGTACGGACAGCGTGGAGGACAGCAACCATTTCAACCAACAATGGCGGTTTCCCTTTCCCCTGTTTTCGGACCCGCGGCTCCACTTGATCGACGATTACGGGGCCCGGCATCCCGAGGGGCACGAAGGCAAGGATATCGCCCACCCGGCTGTCATCATCATCGATCCCCAAAAAATCGTCCGGTATAAATACATCGGGAAATTCGCGACGGACCGTCCCGAAGACGATGAAATCCTTTACACCATTCAGCAATTGGAAAAAAACTTTCCCCCGGCCCAGTAAACGGTAAATCCATCCATGAGAACCGGTTTCGAAGCGAAGGGCGGGCCGGTTGGAATCCTTCTTTTACACGGCTTGAGCGGTACGCCGGAAGAGGTAAAACCCTTGGGTGATTACCTGGCCCAAAGGGGGTTCTCCACATTGGGGCCATGGCTTCCGGGACATGGCACAAACCCGGTGGATCTGGCGAAAACAAAATGGCAGGATTGGGCGTCAAGTTCCCGGGAAGCCTTGGAATCCCTCCGGCAACACTGTCCCAGGGTATATGTCGGGGGCCTTTCCATGGGCGGGGTCTTGGCCCTCCACTTGGCGGCCCATTACCCGGTTTCGGGCCTGATTTCCATGGCCGCGCCGGTTCGGATTTCCGACTTTCGTTTCAAAGGCATCGCTTTTTTCCGTTTCCTCCAATGGAGGACCTCCCAATTGACCGGGGGCGTCCTGAACCCGGCTGTTTCTCACTTGACCTATCCCTATGTCGCCACGAAAAGCCTACACGAACTCAAGAAATTGATGGACCGGGTTTGGAAGGATTTAGCCTTGGTAAAAGTTCCGGCATTGATCATCCAGGGAAGGAAGGATTCCATGGTACCACCTGATAATGGCGGCTTAATCCACCAGCGGTTGGGTTCCACCCTGAAACACCTCCTTTATCTGGATAGATCCGACCATGTGGTGACCTTGGACTATGACAGGGAGACCGTATTTGAAAAAACGCTATGTTTTATCCAGTCGGATGGAATTCGAGTTAATGCGTGAGATTGGCATCCTTTAACTTCCGAAAGGCTGATAATAATTGACAGGTATTGTCCCGACTCTTATGTTAAAAAGTAAGAAATATCCGTAAAATGGTAGAAACCGCGAGGCAATGTAGTTTCTAATAAATCATCGGCTTGAAACGATAACTTCATTCATTCGTTCCTTCGGCAAAGGATTATGACCCACCATTTCCATTCCCATTTCAAAAAGAAAATAACCATCATGGTGATTCCCCATGACGGCGGGAAACCCATCCAAATCAAGTCGAATTTTTATACCCTTTACGCTTTGATTTTGGTTTTGGCGGGGATCCTCGCTTGGGCGGGTTTGATCGTCCACAAAGACGTGGATTACCATTTGGCACTGATGACCCAACAGCGTTTCAAGGCCAATATGCAGGAGATCCTGGGCGAGTTGGAAAACAACCGTGTCCTCCTTTCGCGAATGTCCCAGGTGGACGTCCAGTTCCGGAAACTTTTAAAATTGGGCGACCGCAAACAGGTCCTGGCCTATAACGGAATGGGCGGGCCGACCGAGGAGGATTCCACCCGGTTGTCCCAAATCCTCCAGGAGAAAAACGACCAGCTCATGGGTAAGATCGACGCCAGTTTGAAAGGCACCCACCAACAAGCCGCCCTTCAGGAGGCCAGCTTCAAGGAAATAAGCGTGTTCCTGGACAAGCAACGGTCCATCCTGGCCGCCACTCCCTCCATTTGGCCCATCAAAGGCTGGATTACTTCCGGTTTCGGGGCGCGGGCTTCCCCCCTGACGGGTGAACCGGGAAGGCACATGGGGGTGGACATCGCCAACGAAATCGGCACACCCATTCGCGCGACCGCCGATGGAATGGTGACTTACGCCGGCTGGGAAACGGGTTACGGACGTTTGGTGGCTATCGAACACGGTTATGGCTATAGCACCAGGTACGGCCATTGCTCCCGCCTGGAAATCCACGTGGGGGACGAGATAAAAAGGGGACAGATCATCGGTTACGTGGGCTCCTCGGGACGGTCCACGGGAAGCCATTGCCATTACGAAGTGCGCATCCACGGCATTCCGGTGGACCCGGAAAAGTACCTTCCACAGGATAATTGAGGAAAGGAAGACAATAATGAGTTTATTTCACTGGGGTGATGGGAAGGCCATGGGAAGCGTGGATACCATCATCGGCCACGACACTTCGTTGCGCGGGAGTTACCATTCGAAAAACACCATCCGGGTGGACGGGGAGATTTACGGGAATGTCACCAGCGAGGATGGGATTATCGTCGGGGAAAAGGGAATGGTCCGCGGAAACCTGACGGGGAAAGCCATTTTCATCGGGGGAAAGGTGAAGGGAAACATCATCGCATTCCAAAGGCTTGAGTTGCAGAGCACGGCCCAAATCGAGGGGGATGTTACGACTCCCGTCCTGGTGATCGATGACGGGGCGATTTTCGATGGAAACTGCAAAATGGAGGAAGAAAACAAGGTCGTGGACTTGTCTAAAACGTCCCGTGAATTGTAAGTGAACCCATGGAAATCCAAGAAAGGGGCGCTGACCAGCGTCCCTTTTTTATTTCCCGGGTAGGTTTCCGGAATCAACCCTGTGCTAAAATCCCTTGGGCTTTAAGAAAGAAAAAACCATGAAAAAGAAAAAACCGAAAGGTATTTACCTCGATTGCGCGGCCACGACCCTCCAAAAACCGCCCCAGGTGCTGAAAGCGCTGGTCCAATACGCCACCGAAGTGGGGGTTTCCCACGGCCGGGGGGCTTATCGCAAGGGGATCGAGGCCAACGAGCTGGTTTTCCAAACCCGCCTGGCGTTAGCCAAACTGTTCAACGTCCAGCGGATGGACCGGATCCTTTTCATGAAAAACGTGACCGAAGCGCTTAACACCGCTTTGAAGGGATTCCTGAAAAAAGGGGACCACGTCGTCCTCTCCAGCTTGGAGCATAACGCGGTCATCAGGCCCTTGAACAAGTTGAAGGCCTCCCAGGGTCTGGAATACACCTTGGTGCCGGCCAACAGCCAAGGCCGCCTGAATCCCTACGACTTCGAAAAGGCCCTCAGGCCCAACACCCGGATGGTCTGTCTCGTCCACGCCTCCAACGTCACCGGCAATTTGAGCCCGGTGGAGGAAGTGGGGGCCCTTTGTTCCAGGAAAGGGATCGCTTTCCTGTTGGACGCGGCCCAAACCGCGGGATTGGTCCCCCTTTCGATGAAGGACCTCCATGTGGATTTTCTCGCCTTCACCGGCCATAAGGGCCTGATGGGCCCCACAGGAACGGGGGGACTGGTTGTGGCGCCCCAGTGGAACCTGGATTCTTTCCTGGAAGGGGGAACCGGATCCAACAGCGATAAGGAGGAACAACCCCAAAATTGGCCGGACAAGTTCGAAAGCGGGACCCAGAATTACTGGGGACTGGCTGGCCTCAAGGCGGCCGTGGAATTTCTCCTGAAATCAGGGGTGGAAAGTGTGCGCAACAAAGAGGAAGCCCTGACAGGGCTATTCCTAACCGAAGTGGGAAAAATAAGAGGGATAAAAGTATACGGTTTGCCCGGCGGCACGGGCAAGGAAAGGATCGCAGTGGTTTCCCTCAATGTCGAGGGAAAGGACCCTTCCGAAGTGGGGTTTGAATTGGACGAGAAGTATGGAATCATGACCCGGGTGGGATTGCACTGCGCGCCCCTGGCCCACCGAACCATCGGGACCTACCCCGTCGGAACGGTGCGGTTCAGCTTCGGTTACTACAACACCGAGAAGGAAATCGAGAAAGCCTTAATGGCTTTAAGGGAAATGACGAAAAAATAGTAGTGCGTCAATTTAGCTGTCATTGCGAGCCCCACGCACCGCAGCGTGTGGCAGGGGTGAATTATGTGGCGGGCTTGAAGTGGTTGGCCTTTGGCCAACCATGCTAGTGTAGTGCGTCCTAAATAACTTTACTTAACAAGAGATCTTGCCTATCATATTTGTAAATGAGGCACGCAGAAGCCATCGCTTTGTCACCGGAGGAACGCTCCACGTTGGATACATGGGCCACGGGGAGAAAACTTCCCTTCCGGCTAGTCCAACGGGCCCGGATTATTCAAATGGCGGCCAATGGAGTTTTTAGCCAGGAAATCGCCCGAAAATTGAAAATTTCCCGTCCCACTGTTCAACTGTGGAGGCAGAGGTTTCTGGCCCTACGATTGCCCGGATTGGAGAAGGACGCTCCTCGTCCTGGCCGTATCCCCCGCATTCTTCAGAAACAAATCTCCGCAGTTATTGAAGCTACCCTTCACACAACCCCTGCCAACGCCACCCACTGGAGCACGCGCAGCATGGCCAAAGCAAAGGGTCTCAGCGAAGCCACAATCCGAAGAATCTGGAAGCGGCACAACCTAAAACCACACTTAATCGAAACCTTCAAGCTCAGCAAAGACAAGCGGTTCTTAGAAAAGTTCCACGATGTGGTGGGGCTTTATTTGAATCCACCCGACAAGGCGTTAGTTCTATGTGTGGACGAAAAGAGCCAGATTCAGGCTTTGGATCGCACTCAACCTATGCTGCCATTGCGTCCGGGCATTCCAGCCCGTCAAACCCACGACTACAAACGCAACGGGACAACAACTCTGTTTGCCGCTTTAAGTATGTTGGATGGCAAAGTCATCGGAGATTGTATGCCTCGGCACCGGCATCAGGAATTCATCCGTTTTTTGCAAATCATTGACGTCAAGACACCTTCTGACTTGGCTTTGCATCTGATCGTGGACAACTACGGGACTCACAAACATCCCAGGGTCCAATCTTGGCTAAAACGCCACCCGCGATTCTGCCTTCACTTCATTCCTACTTCCTCGTCCTGGCTCAACATGGTGGAGCGTTGGTTCCGCGAAATCACGGACAAACGGATTCGCCGTGGTTCCTTCAATAGCGTGCCGGATTTGATAGAGGCTATCAGGCAGTTCATTGAAGCCAATAACCAAAAACCGCACGTTTTTATGTGGACGGCTTCGGCAGAAAAAATCTTGGCCAAAATTACCAAATGTAAAGAAGCGTTAGACGCACTACACTAGGGCCGTAGGCCCCAGACAACCCCAGTTTATGGGTGATTTTGGAATGTATAGTTTCTGGCATTATTTAAACTTAGGTTGCTTCGTCATAGACGTCCGCCTATTCGGCGGACATTTCCTCGCAATGACACCTAAATCAAATAAAAAGCCTCCCTTTGGTTATCCAGCTTGATTAAGGTTTGCCAAAAAGCATAACATTCCAACATTATTTGATGAATTCCGAGGTTTGAAATGAAGATCGGTGTAGCGATGAGCGGAGGAGTGGATTCTTCCACGGTTCTTGGCCTTCTGAAGGAACAGGGCCATGAGGTGGTGGGCTTGACCCTGAAAATCCTTCCCTGCGAAATCACACCGGGTGAAAACGGCGCCGTAAGCGTGAAGACGGCCGGGCCCCAGGGCCAGCGTTGTTGCTCGGTCCAAGACATCCAGGACGCCCGGGATGTCGCCTTGAAGGTGGGGGCCCCCCATTACGTGAACGACGGTTTGGATGTGTTTAAGGCCCGGGTCGTGGAGCGCTTCCTGGACGAGTACGAACAAGGGTTGACCCCCAATCCCTGTGTGGAGTGCAACCGCTTCGCCAAGCTGCCCCTGCTGCTCCGACAAGCCCTATCCCTGGGTTGCGAAAAACTCGCGACTGGACATTACGCGGGTCTGGAACAGGAACCCGCCACGGGCAGATGGGTCCTCCGGAAGGCGGCTGATCCCGATAAGGACCAAAGTTACGCCCTTTATAAGCTCAGCCAAAAAATCCTCTCCCGGCTCCTTTTTCCCCTGGGGGAATATAAGAAGGAACAAGTCAGGGTGGAGGCCAGGCGTTTGGGGCTGAATACCGCCGAAAAACCCGAAAGCATGGAAATTTGTTTCGTGACCCAGGGAAACTACAAAACCTTCGTGAAACAGCACCGGCCCCGGGCCTTCGTGCCGGGCAACATCGTGGATCGGGAAGGCAAAATTCTCGGGCGCCATGAAGGCATCGCCGGTTACACCATCGGCCAACGCAAGGGTTTGGCCCTGTCGGGGGGGCCTTATTACGTGAAAAGCCTCAACCCTGATACCGCCACGGTCACGGTAGGCCGGGAAGAGGATGTTTTTACAAAAGAATTCCAGGTGGGGGAGTTGAATTGGGTGGCTTGGGTGTCCCTTACAGAACCAAGGGAAGCTCAGGTCAAAGTCCGGTATAGGACCCAGGCCCAACCGGCGGTGTTATATCCGGAAGGCGACCAAAGGATAAAGGTGGTCCTCGAGGAGCCGGCCAGGGCCGTGACTCCCGGCCAATCGGCGGTTTTTTATGATGGAGATAAAGTAGTAGGCGGAGGGGTTATCCAAAAGAATGGGAATTAGAATGAAAACTTTCGTCCTATTCATTCCCGTTTCCCGCTCAAGAGATTGACGTTTTCCCGGGAAATTAATTCCAGCGGAAGAACGGCCGGCAAGCATCTATATAGGAACCCATTCATACCGCGAATGGGTTTTCATAACAGTTTTAAACCCGGGAAACAAAGGATTTTTGTTGTTTTATTCAATCTGAATATGGGTATAATTTTGGCCATGATTTCAAAGCTTTCATTCCTGAAAACCACCTTTATTTTCCTGGCCCTGATCTGTTTTTCGGGGCTCACGGCATATCCCCTCATTCCCAAAGCCCATGCGCTTTTTTGGGAGGACGATACTGACAGCAATGATCCCAAGGAAGTGATCCGCCGGCCGGACCATTTCGGCCTATTCGACTGGGTGGATGACATCGGAAAAACCGAGAAGGAAAAACATTACCGTGATATGGACAATCCGGACTCTGGACCCGGGGTGAACAGCGGTGCCAGGACCCTGGAAGTGGTCACCTCGGGAATCGTGGGGTTTACCGCGGGTTTGTTCATCGCGAACCGGGTTACCACCGACCAGACTCAGATGACCACCAACCTGTTCATCGGGGGTTCCATCGGTTTGGGAGTGGGGATCGTTGTCGGGGCCCTCATCATGCCGCGGGACTACGAGGTGGACCAACACGTGCGGATCGAATACCTGAAAGAGCGCCAAGCCTGGCTGCAGGACCCTGTCCGACTCGACCTTCAAAAGGCTTTTCGCCCTACGGATTTCGCTTTTTCCCTCAGCTTCTGATTCCCGCCGGTTTTTTTCCGTAATTTTCCCTTGGGTCAAAGAGGTGTATCTTGCCGTCTTACGTTCGAATAAAGCTGAAACCAAAAGAGGAAGACCGTTTGCTGACGGGCCATCCCTGGGTCTACGCCAATGAAGTGGAAAAACCCCCCGGAATCATTTCACCCGGCACCCTGGTGGAGGTGGTCAGCTCCAAAGGCCTGCCCGTGGGACGGGGGGTGGCGAATCCCGCCTCCAAAATTTTGGTCCGGCTGTTAACGCGCGACTTTGGACAGGATATCGATGAAACCTTGGTGAAAGAAAGGATCCAAACGGCGCTGAAGGTCCGGGATGGGCTCCTTGAAAAGAATCAAACAAACGGCGTCCGGCTTCTCTTTGGGGAAGCTGACGGCCTGCCTGGCGTCATCGCCGACGCTTTCGGGGAAACCGTGGTTTTAGCCTGCTTCAGCGCCGGACTCAAGCCGTTCATTCCCGTTATTTCCCAAACCCTCCAGGACCAGGGATACAAATTTATCTTCGAAAAAAGCGTGGGAGAGGTTTGTAAAAAGGAAGGCATGGCTGAATTCCAGGGTTGGCTGACCGATCCCGGGCCCATTCCGATCCTATTGACCGAGGGAAAAGCGAAATTCCGGATACAGCCCGAGCAGGGCCAGAAAACAGGGTTCTACCTGGATTTCCGGGAAACCCGGTTGCGTTTGCAGCAATTGAGCCGGGGGAAAAAAATACTGGACGCTTTTTGTTACACCGGCGCCGCGTCCATCCAGGCGGCCCTGGGGGGGGCCCTTGAGGTTTGGGGGCTTGATTCCTCCCAAGCGGCGCTCGAGGAAGCGTCGGAAAACGCCCGCTTGAACGGCGTGGAAGGCATCGTGCGTTTCGAGAAAAACGACAGTTTTAAGGCCCTGAGGGAATTGAGAAAAGAGGGAAAATATTTCGATGGAATCCTCCTGGATCCGCCGCCCCTGGCCAAAAGCGCGCATGATGTTCCGGCCGCGCGGATCGCGTTCAAGCGGCTGGTATCCCAAGCCGTGGATCTTTTGAATCCCGGCGGTTTCCTGATCCCGGCTTCCTGCTCGCACCATTTTTCCTGGACGATCCTGGAGGGCGTTGTCCGGGACGTGGAGGAGGAATCCGGGCGATCCTTCAAGCTGTTGGACCGGTTGACCCAGCCGCCGGACCACCCCATCCTGTTGTCGATTCCGGAGACGGAATATATAAGGGTTTTGATTTTATCCGAGGTTCTCTATTGAATCCAATGCGGTTAAAATACATTGAAGGGTTGTTTCCCCGGCGGGTTTACTGAAGGGCTTTCATCTTAAATAGGAGAATGAATTTTAGTGAAGATCCTGGTCACCGGTTGCGCGGGTTTCATCGGGTCGCATGTGACGGAAAGGCTCTTAAAAGAGGGCCATAACGTCACGGGAGTCGACGACTTCGATATTTATTATTCCCGCAACCAAAAGGAAAAAAACCTTCTTCCCGTCCTCATGCATCCCAACTTCAAGCTGGTAGAGGACAACCTCGCCACCATGGCCCTCGTGAAGGTCTTGAAGGGCACGGAGGCGGTCGTCCACCTGGCGGCCCAGCCCGGAGTCCGGGGTTCGTGGGGATCCTCTTTCCACCGTTATATCACCAACAACATCCAAGTCACCCAGAAGTTGTTGGAGGAATCCAAAACCTTAAAGTTAAAACGTTTCGTTTATGCTTCCTCGTCTTCCGTTTACGGGGACGTGGGGGACTCGCTGAATGAGGAAATGAAGTGTCAACCCGGGAGCCCCTACGGGGTCACCAAGCTGGCCGCGGAGCACCTTTGCCGGGTATACCACCAGGAATACAAGATGCCCACCGCGGCCTTGAGATTTTTCTCGGTATACGGCCCGGGCCAGAGGCCGGACATGGCTTTCCACCGGTTTTGCCAAAACATCCTCCACGAGGCCGCCCTGACACTCTACGGCGATGGGAAACAGGTCCGGGATTTCACCTATGTGGACGACGTGGCGGAGATCGTCGCGGCGGCGTTAACGGCGGACGTAATAGGCGAGGTCGTGAACGTGGGAGGGGGATCGCCCGCGACCCTCCTGGAAGCGGTGGCATTGTTGGAGGAAATCAGCGGCGTTGCCTGTTCCAAAACTTTCCTGGAGAGGCAAAGGGGGGATGTTTTCGCCACCCGCGCGGATACCTCGAAATTGGAAAGGCTGTTCGGCCTCAAACCCAAGACCACCCTGAGGGAAGGCCTGGCCCGCGAGTGGGAATGGATGAAGCAGTTCGTGCAAAGCGAGGACGAGGAAAGGGCCATCAAGGCCAAAATCCAGCCCATCCTGGGAGTGGATGAAGCCGTTCTCGCCGAGGCCAAATCGGACGAGAAGGCGGCCAAGAAGGCCGCCCGCAAGGCATCCGCCAAGGCCAAGAAAGAACAGGCGGCCGGTGTGGCGGATATTTCACCGGAACCCAGCGCGGTTTCCCAACCCCCGGATGCGCCGGAGAACCCGGTTTCGTAACGGTATCTAAAAAACGTAAAGCAAAACTACGGTTTAGCCACAGATTCAGGGGATACAATTAAGATAGGTAAAATAAAAAGGGCTTTAAATATTTGTATTTCTTAAATCCCATGAATCCCATGTATCCGTGGCTAGGTTTTATTTAGGATCGATTTGGTTTTTAATGAATTATCTTTGATGAGGCTCTGTCAACGGCCCTTCGCTAGGATGCGAAGAGTTTTGAGGTAAATTAAGGTTTTGTTAGTTTCTTTTAACCGGGCGGCCCCTATTCGAAACTCAAAACAAAACAAGCATTCCCCCCGGAAAATTAAAATCGCCCATATCATCACCCGTTTGGAACTGGGCGGCGCCCAGCAGAACACCCTCTATTGCTGCGCACACCACGACCGGCGTAAATACGAGGTGATCCTGGTCAGCGGCGTGGGCGGTTATTTGGACGAAGAAGCCCGGAAGGTGAAGGACTGCAAGACCTATTTTATTCCCGAGTTGAAACACCCCATCCATCCCCTGTGGGACCTACTCGCCCTGAGACACATCACTAAAATCCTGAAATTTGAAAAGGTGGATTTGGTCCATACCCACAGCTCCAAGGCCGGGATCCTCGGGCGTTGGGCCGCCAGGCGTGCGGGTGTCCCCCGAATCATCCATACAGTCCATGGTTGGGGGTTTTTCCCTGGCCAGTTTTTCCTGAAGCGTTGGTTGTACCAAACCCTGGAACGCTGGGCGGCCCGGTTCACGGACATTCTCATCGCGGTCAGTGGGGATAACAAAAAAGAAGGCTTGAGGGCCGGAATCGGAAGGGAAGAACAATACCGGGTCATCCACAGCGGGATTGATCCGAAAAAATATATGCTCCCACGGTCCGCGGCCCTCAAGGCCCGGCGGTTTTTCGGCTCGCAAGGAAGGCTGGTGGTCCTGGTCCTTTCCAACTTCAAAAGCCAAAAATCGCCCCTGGACGTTGTCCTTGTGGCGGCCTGCTTGGCCGCGGAAATCCCCAATGTCCTCTTTCTTTGGGCGGGGGATGGTGATCTCCGATGGGAGGTCGAAAAATCGATAATGAAATATCGGCTGGAAAATAACATCAATCTATTGGGGTGGAGGGAAGACGTGGCGGAGCTATTAGCGGCTTCGGATGTCCTGCTTTTGACCTCCCTTTACGAAGGCTTGCCAAGGGTAGTGCTACAGGCTATGGCCGCAGGAAAGCCGGTCGTAGCCACGGCCGTTTCGGGCACTCCAGAGGCGGTCCTGGACGGCAGGACGGGCTATCTTCACGCTCCCCATGATGTGGATGGCATGGCCAAAAGCCTTTGCAAGATTTTATCCGGTAAGAAACTTGCCCTGAAAATGGGCAAGGCGGGGCGCCAATCTTTAAGGGGAACCTTTATCATCCAAAGGATGCTTCGGGAAATCGAAAAGGTTTACCGGGAATTGACCCGGTAAACGCTACCGGCATAACCGGATTTCTGGTAAACGGAAGCCGCATTTCTGGTAAACAGACCCCCGTTTCTGGTAAATAAGGTTGGTTTTTTGGTAAACACCCGCTGGCATACCCGGATTTCTGGTAAACGGGGCCCGGGTTTTTGTTAAACCGGATCGTTTTTTGGAAAACGCCCGTCGGCCTGCCCTGAGTTCATCGAATGGGCATGCTGATAACACCGTGGGACAAACCTGTAGTACAATTATGGCCTTCGGCTTTTAATATGAGTGAGGCCTATCGGATATGATGCCACGCCATCCCCTGGGATTCATCCTCGCGGTTCTTCTGTTGGCGATGCCTTTCGCCTGCACAAAAAACTTCTCCACCCCCCCTATTTCCCCCGCTGGGCCTGCCCCGACCTTGACGGCCACCGTCCCCCCCCTCTCCGACGGGCACTATTAGCCCGAGCCCCACCAACACCCCTACCCTGACCGGGACGATGTCGCCCACCTATTCCCCGACGGGGACACCCACCGGCACCCCGACCAATACGCCGTCGCCTCTGCCTTCGCCCCAGGGGGTGCTGGGATGGCTGAACCCGTCCTCCAATCCCCAGATCTTCTGGGCGACCGACCCCAGTCCCGAGGTGACCGGGTACCGGCTTTACATAAGCAATAACGGGACCAGCTACTCTCCCACCAGCATTTTCAGCAAGACCGGGACCTACATGTACGTGGACCACAGTATCGGCACCACCTTCAACTATTATTATTACGTCGTGGCCACAGGCACCCGGCCGGACAGCCCGGCTTCCCGGGTGGTGCACGCCATATCCGGCACCACCGCCTCCAACAGCCTGACCCTCACCGCCTCCAATTCCACCACGCCCGTTTATTCCATCACCAATGGAACCGTGGCGGGTGCCACGCGCAGGGTCTGGCTGACCTTCCAAACCTCCAACGTGTTCGTGGATTGGGTTTGGGGCGAGGAGGCCGCCGTGCTGACCAGCGTGAATTACGGCTACGCCGCCACGGGCATCACCTACCAGCCGGCGGCCGTGCTTTCAAGCGGCACCCAGTACGGCTTGCTCGTCCATACCTTCAACGCCAGCAACTGGGATATCGACGTGAGCACCGTGCTTTTCACGCCGGCCGTGACGCCCACCGCCAGCCCCACGCCAACGCCGACCCTCACGTTGTCGCCCACTATTACCGACAGCCCGACCGTCACCCGGTCGCCGACGAATTCGCCCACCCCCACCCCGACCGTAACACCTACCCCTCCCCCAACGGTGGTGGCGACGCCGTCCAGTTCACTGGTTCTCGCCGATATGGAGTGCGATTGCCCCTCCCTTTACCCGCAAAACGGCATCAATGGGTTTTTTTCCACCTCCAACGATACAATTGGCTCCACGGTTTGGCCGCCCGCCGGCTCTTACTTCGTGATGTCCTCTCCTGGGTATAATTCCAGCTACTGCGCCAGGATCACCGGAACCGTGGCGGCTCCCGGGGCGGCGCAAACCTGTACCAACTCCTTCGGCCCTGTTATCACCTATAACAATCCCTTTGCGTCCATGGAAGCCAATTTCGTAACACAGGGAAGCTATAACATCCCCTCGAGCATCACAGGCATCGCTTTCAATATGAAGGCATCCTTTACCAACACCTGCATTACGCCGGTAGTGCGTTTCATGGTTTACGACACAATCACCACCGCCACTAACGACGCCAATGGCGTCAACCTGCCCATCACGGTTCAAGGTTCCTGGCTGCCTTCGCCAGTGACGGTTTTTTTCAATCAAATGACCACTACGGGAAAAACGGGCGGCACGCCACAGACACACTCATTCGACCAAGCGCATGCGGTCCAGTTTCAATGGCAAGTGAACTACCCCTGCAATTTCGACATATCTGTTGATAATGTCACGTTCATTACGGACTCCCCTCCCGCGGCGGCTAACCCCCTGCCCGGTTCATCGGGTTGGCCGGTGTCCTTGATTGATAACTGTGAACAAGGCTCCAACTTCAGCCCTCCCATAGCCAACCGGGACGGGGGACCCTGGTTTACTTATCGCGCTACGAATATCAACCCGCCTGACGTGATATGCCCTGGGGCAGGCTACCCTTTCCAAATGAGTCCGGGGGGTGGTCCCCTCAGCCCGCAATACGCCGCCCATGTGACCGGCACCATGAGTTTCCAGGGAACTACCCAGGGTTATCCGGGTTTCGGCGTTCATTTCAAGGGGGCGGATTCATGCGGGTATGACCAGGTTTACGATATCACGCAAGGCGGTTCATACAACTTTACCGGGATACAGTTTTACGTAAAGGTGGGATCAAGCACAATGTTTGGTTTTCAAACTTTCATGATCGAAATACCTGATGCGTCGACCGATCCGAATATCGCAAGTCCGACATGCCAGAATTATTTATATGCTTGTAACGGAAACAAGGGAACATTGTGGGATATGGCTACAGATCCCAACAATTTATGGGGTGGAGATGTATACGACACATGGCTAGGCCCCGTTAAGATTCCCTTTAGTAATTTTACTCTTCCGAATTGGGCCACTAATAATCCCGTCAAAGCGATTCAACTTAATCAGGCGGTTGGCGTTCAATTTCAGGATGTTTATACCAATGGCACGCAGACTACCGCGGGTAATTTTGATATTTGGATCGACGACCTTAGTTTCTATTGATCGGCTGGGGTTTTGAACCTCTCCCTGGACCGGCCCTCCTTCCTGAAATAGCCCCCTCATGGTTTGCCTGTCGGCATAGGCTGATACCACTGTCGGCATGGATGGCCTGCCCAACATCGTAAGCTAACCCAGTTCCCGGCTTTACCGCGTTTACCGGGTTCCCTTGTTCCCGGGCCTGCCCCGAGTGTTCCAGTGGTTCCAGGCCAGCTAGCGGTGAGTTTATCGAACCTGTTCCGGAGTTCCCGGGTTCCGTGGTACCTAATAGCAGATTTCGGGGTGCCTAGTAGCAGGTTCGGCGGATCTGTGGGCACGATCCGGGCGCCCTGTGGGCATGAGCCGGTGGCCCTGTGGGCATGTGTCGGCGCCCTGGGGGCATGGTCCGGGAGTCCTGTAGGCATGGGCCGGTGTCCCCTGTAGGCATGGGCCGGGAGTCCTGTAGGCACGGCGCAAGAGTCCTGTAGGCACAGGCCAGTACCCCTATAGGCATGGGGCGTGCCGCCTACTGGCAGGTCTGGGCTACCTACTGGCAGATCAGGGCTGCCTACTGGCAGTTCCGGCGGTGCCTACTGGCAGGTTCTGGGCTACCTACTGGCAGGTCCGGCGAACCTACTGGCAGGTTTCGGGCTGCCTACTGGTAGAATCGGCTGTACCTACTGGCAGGTCGGGGCCGCCTACTGGCAGCTTCCGAGTCTCCTACTGGCATGTTCCTCCAAACCCGTTAAACGGGGCGGAACCCATTAAACGAAGCTGGGCTAACCCGTTAAACGGGATGGAACCCATAAAACGGAGCCGGGCCAACCCATTAAATGGGACGGAACCCATTAAACGGAGCCGGGCCAACCCGTTAAACGGGGCGGAACCCATTAAACGGAGCCGGGCCAACCCGTTAAACGGGGCGGAACCCATTAAACGGAACCGGGCTAACCCATTAAATGGGGCGGAACCCATTAAACGGAGCCGAGCTAAGCCATTAAACGGGACTTAACCCATTAAAGAGGGTGCCCTGTAAGCCTGTAAGCCGGTAAGGCGGTAAGTCGGGCGGTAAGCCTGTAAGTTGATAAGGTAGGCTGTAAACCTGTAAGCCCTATCCGACAGGGGCCCCGCCTTTCCGACAGGGCGTCCGTCAGGCAGCTTTGGTAGACAAGCCGCCTGCCCCACGAAGCTTCAGCATAGTGGGGGGTTCCAGGGGCCTGGGACGGCAATCCTAAATTCTCAATGTTAAATGTTGAATTATCGAGGATTTCCGAAATGCGGAAATCTAACCTAAATTTATAATTTAAAACTCAACATTCAAAATTGGCTTTTAATGAGTTCCCGGGTTCCCGGCTAGCCAATAAATTGGGTTTTGGCTGGGTCTCTGGGCCCCTTCGGGAACCTCAGGGCAGGTCACTGTGGTGAAAAGTGGTTTTTCGACGGCCTTTAAAACCCGATTTTCCAAAGAATTCCCGCCTTTTATTCCAGAACGGTAAAATATTGGTACTTCCAAGACGATTGTGAGGATGAGCTTGCCCTGACATGTCTCCCGGAGTTGCTTGCCCCTCGACATGTGTCTCGAAGCTTGAGCGTAGGGACAAGCCCGAAGGGGGTAGTGGGATAACGAAAGGAGAGTGAAATGAAGGAAGTCCAACTCAGGGACCTAGGGTGTACAAAGAAATTAGAGTCAAAAAAATGACAAGTAAAATATCCCAAAACCAAAACAAGCTTAAAAAATATTTATTCGAAACGACCGCCAATTTTCCAACTATTTGGCTTTCAAAAGGCAAGGAATTAAAAAAAGGCGCCGATGTACTATTGGCATCGGATGCCAATCATTTATATTTGTTTTTAATCGCTTTTTCTTTTGAAAATCTTTTAAAAGGGATTTTGATATGTGGTGGATTAAATAGAAAAATCAAATTATTAACTCTTAGGAAATGGGAGGGTTTAGGCCACGACTTATTACATCTTTCAAAGAAAAGTAATATTTCTATAAGTAATCATGAAGAGAAAATCTTAAAGCGGTTAACGAATTATTCAATGTGGGGAGGGCGTTATCCTATACCAGTTGATCCCGAATATTACCCAGAAATAATAGAGTTCCCCAAAGGATCACCTATGCCAAATATTTACTTCGAAAGCAGCGATCCCCAAACTATTAATAAGTTATATGAACGTTTTGAAAAAAATCTTCAATTGAAAATAAGATATTTAGGAAAAAATACTAATAAATACTCCTAAATGCGTGTAACGCTTAAATGATGAGAATGGATTGTCCGCGACAGGGAAGCATTTATAACGATTCGCAAAATCGTCCGTGATGGGGTCATTTCTGACTATTTGCGAACCACTTCAAAACGAACAGTTCGCAAATCGCAAGGAATCGGGAGGTTACGAGACTATGAAAAAAATCATGATTTTTATTTCACTTTATACTTTTAGTTTTTTTCCCTGGGGTGAACAATCATTTGCGCATGTAGATTCCCAGCTTTCACGCCAAAAAACAATCAACATCAAAGATTACTTTATTGCGAATCAATATCCCCTTAATCCAGCGATAGAAGGGATAGAGGGCAAAATCGAGCTTTTGCAAGATAAAGCCTTCAAAAACTGGAAAAACCCAGGCAGTCGTAAGGAGGGTAATTTCCAAATGGGTGAGAACTACGCGAAAAATTTTGAGCCTGCGCTTTTACGGTTGCGGAATAAAGAAGGTCGAATCGTGGAAACGATAAATTTAAAGAGCGTTTGGTATGATCCCATTTGGATCAACCTTGGGAAAGAGGACCTTTACGGAACTGGACGTACCTCCTATTTTGTCCAACAAGATAATGAAATTGGATCTGGCATAGCTCAAGGCACCTATTGCCGTTATTTTGACGTGGTAAAAGGACATATTGTCTGGTTGAAGTCAAAAGACAGAAAAACTGGCAGGATTCATTCTATCGATCTTAATTTAAATATGCTCTGTGTTTGGAAATCTGTTCCTTCGCCCAATGGTAAAGGAAAGGTTATTCTTCAGAGGTTCGCGGAATATTCCCGGAAAAATCGCCATGGTATTACCCACTATGAGCGCTATGAGTTTAATGGGCATGAATGGATTAAATACGAGAAAATCGTGCATGAGGCTGTTGATTCCGAAACCGAACTTTCCGGTATCGAGGCTTTTCATTAATTTATTTTAAGAATTATCACAAATTTAGTGGTTCGCAAATCACTGAATCCGGGGAGCCGGTTTAATGCCCGTTAGAGAGGTTAGCTTCATGAATAAGTTTTTAATATCGCGGCTGGGAATTCAGGGTTGGATATGGATGATTTTGGCGGTTGCCTTCTTTTTCCCCATCCAAGGTTGCTTCAAGCCAGCGGGGAAGGTGATCCGGGTCACCACCTGGCTGGGGGAGCCGCATTTCCATCTGCTGGCGGATACGGTCAAGGACTTCGAGAAGCAACACCCCGGTTACCAGGTGCGCCTGGAATACGTGCCTTACACCAGCTATGAGGAAAAAATCACCTCGGAAATGGCGGCCGGGACCACCCCGGACATCCTCATGCTGGCGGTGAATAATTACGTGGACCTCCAACTGCGCGGGGTGCTGACGGACCTGACGGATTTCGCCCAGAAGGACGGAATGGACCTGAAGAACGATTATCCGGGGGTCGTCAAACGCTTCAGCCCCGGGGGCCGCCTTTACGTCCTGCCCCAGGACACCTCGCCCATGGGGTTGGTCTATTACAACCGAAAGGCCTTCCGGGAGGCGGGATTGCCCTATCCCAAGGCCGATTGGTCCTGGCCCGAGCCCTTTCTTTCCATCTGCCAGAAGTTGATGAAGAAGGACGCCTCCGGCAAAGTCACGCGCTGGGCCTTTTGCGACTCCTGGATCACCAATTGCGATAATTTCCTGTTCAGCAGCGGCGGCAATTTCGTGGACGACACCGAGCATCCCACCCGGCTGGCGCTGGACACGCCCGAAGCCATCCGGGGCTTCCAGTTCTACTGGGACCTGATGCACAAATACCGGGTGGTCCCGGCCCCGGCCGCCATCCAGTCTTTCGGGATCGGCAATTCGGTGGCGGCCATGTTCATGAACGGCACGGTCGCCATGATGGATTCGGGCCTTTGGGAGACCCCCAATTTCCTCAAAACCAAGGGCCTCGATTTCGACGTCGTCTCTTTCCCGGCCGGCCCCACGGGCCTCCGGCGCTGGGCGACCGGCGGCGCGGGGTTCGCCATCGCCGCCACCTGCAAGGACAAGGCCCTGGCCTGGGAAGTGGTCAAGATTCTGTGCTCCGAAACGGCCGTGGCCCAGCTGGCGGAGACGGGGTGGGTCCTGCCGGCGGACAGGAAACTGGCAGCGTCCGACGCCTTCCTAAAGAGCCCGGGGGCTCCCAGCAAGGCCATCCTGCTGGATATGCCGGACCACAGCGTTTATGAGCCCTTCCTAAAGAACTGGTCGGAGATTTATTATGGGAACGTCAATGCCGCCATGGATAAGGCCTGGGAAGGGAAGCAAACGCCCTCGGAAATCCTGCCGGGACTGACGAAGGAGATCAACAAGAAGTTCTTCAACCAGAAATAAAAATATAGCAAAAGATTTCTAAACTGGGGTTGCTTCCTCATAAACGATCGCTAAAGAGAATGGTTGGCCGGTTCGAGACCAATCCAGGGAGGCCATAATAACGATGGGAGATAAACTCAAGGGTGTGTTAATTGCAGTTATATCCGTGGTTACTTTTATTTTATTGTTCCCGAGTTCCATAAGTAAGTGCAACACTTAGTGTCTGAAGAAGGCCGCATGAATAGGATATGCGGCTATGAAAAAGAAATACAAGCATTTAAGCGTTGAAGAAAGAGATCATTTATCCGTCTTGAAAGGAAAGGGTCTTAGCCTTCGAGCCATTTCCCGCGCCTTGAAGAGGTCTCCTTCCACCCTCTCCAGGGAACTCAAGCGCAATGCTCCCCCTATCCGTTCTGGTTATTATCTTTCTCATCGAGCCCATCAACGGTATGTTGACCGCAACCAACAACGAGCACGCCGTTTACGCCTGAAAACAAAACGAATTCGTGCCTACGTCCGTCGTCAATTGAAACGAGGCTGGTCACCAGAACTCATTTCAGGTCGATTAGGTCACCTACGGCCTAAGCAAACCATTGGTCCTGAAGCTATCTATCAGTGGGTTTACGCTGAAGCCACTGAGCTGATTCCTTGCCTAGTTCGACACCACCGGCGACGATTCTCATTTGGCCACAGCCGTAAGCACGCCAAAAACCATATCCCAGGCCGTGTTTCCATCGATAAGCGCTCCGAGATCGCCAATCAACGCAAGCAATTCGGCCATTGGGAAACCGACACCATGGTCTCTCGTCAGAGTAAAGTGGCTATGCGGGCTCTCGTCGAGCGTCAAAGCCGTTTTTCCAAGTTGGGAAAGCTCAAACGAAAGACCGCTCGCCAAATGAGTCATAGCCTCAACCGCGCTTTATGCCGCTTCCCTCAAGACGCCCGCTTGAGTCTGACCTATGACAACGGAACCGAAAACACCAACCACTTGGAAACCAACCACGTGCTTGGTACAAAATCCTTTTTCTGCGCCCCTTTCCACAGTTGGGAAAAAGGTACTGTGGAAAATACTATCGGTCTTGTCCGCCGCCATTTGCCTAAAAAGACTGATCTTGCTAAAGTGTCCTTCAAAGAATTCAGGGCCATAGAAAGATGGCTCAATAACAGACCCAGGAAATGTTTGGGCTTTAAAACTCCGGCGGAAGTCTTCCGGCGAAGTGTTGCACTTACTCCGTGAATTCGGCGTTTCTATTTTTGAGAAGATATGAAGGGAAGCTTTTGTTCATTATGTTTGGATACACGTTAGTATTTTATGGATTTTGGTTTCTGATATTTAAGTATTTACTGCGGATTCGAACAGTAGATGAATATTTAAAACTAGCCATTATGTGTTTATTCATCATTGGGACGAGTGCAGGGAGTTATGTTTTGATTGCTATGGGAGTAGAAAAATTTGTGGCTACAGAGTTATTTGGGATAATCCATCCGTTAATAAAACAGCCAACCACATATTACCCCGGATTTCCCAGATGAAATTACCTTTCGAGTATAATAAGGCGTCGTTTGGCCATACAAACAAAGGTTTTTCTTCACTTTGGGGACCACGAGAGGGGGGAATGCAATGGGTGAAAGGGGAAAAGACGCTCTTCGGGTGGTTTTTGATCCTGGTCTCAAGCTGGAGTTCCATGGCGCGAAGGTCACTTCCGATGGCGGGTTGATTCCCTATCGTGAACTCGATGAAGCCTTTGGTTTGACTGACAGAACGGAAAACCTTCTGAGGGATCGGCGAACCGGCAAGAATACGCAACATACGATGACGGCGCTTTTGCGGCAATCAATCTACAGCCGCCTAGCCGGTTACGAGGACACCAACGACGCAGAACGATTGAGTGTTGATCCGGCGATGCGGCATGTGATCGGAGGACGGGCCAAGGAAAAACAAGCTGCCTCCACCAGCCAGATGGGACGTTTCGAGACGGAAGTTCTCACCCAGTCGAAGAACCAGACCGGTCTGATTGACCTATCTGGCCAATGGATTGATGGTGTCCATGAAAAAAAGCCCATCCAGCAGATTATTCTCGACATGGACAGCTCCGTGAGTGAAACCTACGGGGACCAAGAAGGTTCCTTGTACAACGGTTACTTCGGCTGTACCTGTTACCATCCCCTGTTTTGTTTCAACCAGTTTGGCGATTTGGAACGGGCAATGTTGCGCAACGGCAATGTGGCCAGCGCCCACGAGTGGCGGTCGGTTCTTGAACCAGTGGTTGTCCGTTATCGGGGTCTTTCCATCAGCCGTTTTTTCCGGGGTGACGCGGCCTTCGCCCGTCAGGAACTATACGAGTACCTAGAAGACGAAGGATACCTTTATGCGATCCGCCAACCCGCCAATGGCGTGCTACAAAGAGAAATTGAGCCATTTTTGACCCGTCCCGTGGGCCGCCCTTCCCACAAGCCGGTTGTCCGGTATCACAGCTTCCAATACCAAGCCGTCAGCTGGGACAAACCCCGCCGCGTGGTGGCGAAGATTGAGCATCACAACGGCGAACTTTTCCCGAGGGTGGGTTTCATCGTGACGAACATGCGACGACCGGCACCCCAGGTGGTGAAGTTCTACAACGGAAGAGGTACGGCTGAGCAATGGATCAAGGAGGGAAAGTACGCGATGAAGTGGACAAGACTAAGCTGCCACGACTTCGCGGACAACCAAGTAAGGTTGCAACTATTTGCACTGGCTTACAACTTGGGCAACTTCCTTCGCCGTCTAGCCCTGCCAGAACTGGTGAAGCATTGGTCGCTGACGACGTTGCGAGAAAAACTTATCAAAATCGGAGCTAACGTTATCCGCCATTCGCGGTACGTGGTTTTCCAGATGGCGGAGGTGATGGTTACCCAACGCCTGTTTGCTGAAATCCTTGGACGGATAAGGCTACTGGCGATGGTAAGGCCGCGAGCGCCAGTACTGCGATAACCGCAGGAACACTTCATGGCTTCAACCGGATCAACCATCGTGGGATAGGTGTGCGTTCACAACGAGAATTGGCTTTCTGGAAGGTCATTTTCAACTTTTTTGGGGCACAGAAACCCTTTTTTGGGCTCATTTCGCTGGCCTTGGGCCAGAAAATTCCGGATACGGGTGGAAGAAGCGGGGGGGGGAATATAATGAGAAACAAATTACCCGGCAATGTTTTCAGAGAAGGTCATCTGGGAAATTCCGGATTACATATTTTGGGTCATTGCGATGATTTGGTGGCTACTGGCCATTGTGATTGCTGTATTTAGGATTGCCAAGGATAGAAATCGCAGAAGAAAACCAACATCGATTATTATGCGTATTATTGGAGGTTTGGTCAGTCTATTGTTTCTAACAGGAGCGACAATGATGTTGGGGACGGAAAAAGAGCTATTTAATCCAGATTTGGTGAAACCACTATTACCCTTTTTATTTGCGGGTTTGCTATTCGGGGGTTATGCGTTTTTTGGTATTGATTTAATAGATTCAGACAAAAAACGCTAACTTGTTGGTAAGAATTCTGCAATAAGTCCAATATTCGCGGCCTTAGGCTTGAATTACCGCGAATTTGACGGTTCGAAAATGGTTCGACGGGCTCACCAGAATCTCGTCATGCTGGGGACGGTTGAAAATGTTTAAACAATTGAATTTATTAATGAAAATCTCAATATCTTTAGTTTTGTCGTTTTTATCTGTTCTAATCGTTTTCTTAATTTGGAAAATCACAATTGGTAAGGCGATTTCATCCATGTTGGTTTTAGCCGCTCTATTTTTCTTTGTGCTTTTATAAGTTATTAATTTTTTATCTGTTTATAACGAATTTAATAGTTGCCGAATTCACGGAGTAAGTGCAACACTTCGCCGGAAGACTTCCGCCGGAGTTTTAAAGCCCAAACATTTCCTGGGCCTGTTATTGAGCCATCTTTCTATGGTCCTGAATTCTTTGAAGGACACTTTAGCAAGATCAGTCTTTTTAGGCAAATGGCGGCGGACAAGACCGATAGTATTTTCCACCGTACCTTTTTCCCAACTGTGGAAAGGGGCGCAGAAAAAGGATTTTGTACCAAGCACGTGGTTGGTTTCCAAGTGGTTGGTGTTTTCGGTTCCGTTGTCATAGGTCAGACTCAGGCGGGCGTCTTGAGGGAAGCGGCATAAAGCGCGGTTGAGGCTATGACTCATTTGGCGAGCGGTCTTTCGTTTGAGCTTTCCCAACTTGGAAAAACGGCTTTGACGCTCGACGAGAGCCCGCATAGCAACTTTACTCTGACGAGAGACCATGGTGTCGGTTTCCCAATGGCCGAATTGCTTGCGTTGATTGGCGATCTCGGAGCGCTTATCGATGGAAACACGGCCTGGGATATGGTTTTTGGCGTGCTTACGGCTATGGCCAAATGAGAATCGTCGCCGGTGGTGTCGAACTAGGCAAGGAATCAGCTCAGTGGCTTCAGCATAAACCTACTGATAGATAGCTTCAGGACCAATGGTTTGCTTAGGCCGTAGGTGACCTAATCGACCTGAAATGAGTTCTGGAGACCAGCCTCGTTTCAATTGACGACGGACGTAGGCACGAATTCGTTTTGTTTTCAGGCGTAAACGGCGTGCTCGTTGTTGGTTGCGGTCAACATACCGTTGATGGGCTCGATGAGAAAGATAATAACCAGAACGGATAGGGGGAGCATTGCGCTTGAGTTCCCTGGAGAGGGTGGAAGGAGACCTCTTCAAGGCGCGTGAAATTGCTCGAAGGCTAAGACCCTTTCCTTTCAAGACGGATAAATGATCTCTTTCTTCAACGCTTAAATGCTTGTATTTCTTTTTCATAGCCGCATATCCTATTCATGCGGCCTTCTTCAGACACTAAGTGTTGCACTTACTTATGGAACTCGGGTTATTCAATTTTTGTGAATTGTTGGCATATGGGAAGTCATGAATCCGCATTATTATGGAAATGTTACTGCCCTTCGGGTGAAGGCGTGGCGATCAAATCAAGTTACGGAAATTTAGCAGAAAGTTTGAACGTAGAAAAAAATCAAATATTCCATATTGGGATAGTTAAATATATTGATTACAAAAATGAAATGATACCTGAAGGAAATTTATTTTTTAATTTTTTACATAAGAGACTTTATTTCAAAAGCGAAAGGGAATTGAGAGTAATTGCTTGGATAGTTGAACGGAAAGACGGAATGCCGTTGTTTGAACCAACAAGCCCAAACTTCGATATTGATGATACAAAATATTTCGGTTTTTATTTCCCCGTTGATTTAAACAAATTAGTAGAAGCAATTTATTTACCACCTTCTGCCCCTGATTGGTTACTGGATTTAACAAGAATTCAACTCAAAAATGCAAATCTAGGTGAAAAGCCAATAATAAAATCTGGATTGGATGATAAGCCAATAAATTAAAGCTCAAAATATTTTTAATAAATAGATTTTCACCAAGAAGAACAAAAATATTAGAAAGGTATCCATGCGGGCCAGAGTTCTAACTGTCCACCACGGGGAGCCGTTTAAAAAGTGGGAAAAGGGGAATTTTGGGGGAACTTTCGGGGAATAAACTGGGAAATGGGGGATTAAGCAGGAATCCCTTGTAAAAGAAAAGTTCTAAATGCGTCCATGAAGGCCAGCCAATTAAGCCCCACTTTCTCATTGAGAAAGTGGGGCTTAATTATTTGAAGTGAAAGGATTCGAACCGGGAGGGGTTTGGGGAACAATTGGTCCCCGCGTTGTTCGAAGGGGTACACAGGGGGTTTTACCCCTGTGAGTGAAGCGGTTCGTATCCACCGCCCCGGCCATTTCTTCATATTCGGATTAAAATGAGTAAATGACTTGCACAGCTTTCCAACTGAAGTTCTATATGTATCCGTGCAGGGCGGCCAATTAAGTCCATCCTCAATAATGGAGGATGGACTTAATTATTTGGAGTGGAAGGATTCGAACCTGGGGTACATAGGTTGTGTCCCTATGGCTGTTAGAAGTACACACAGGGAAAATACTTCTGTGCGCAAAACGGTTCGACAATCACAATTCGCATGAAGGAGAGGCCGTGGGTAGGCAGGGTTGTCATCATTCTCCCTTCCATGTCCGCTCCATCGCTTCGGACCCCGCCAAGTAAAATAAAAATTGTTTGAATAGTTAAAACATACGAATGACGCGCTCTGACTCCTCCGATATACTAACGAAATACAAACAGAATCGTGTTCTTCAGTGAACGGTAAGAAATAAATGACATTGGAATCATGCGACTTGACCGGCCCCGTCCATCGCGCCCAATGGGTCCGAGAGATGGGCCGAAAATGGGGCGCCTGGGGTTGGTGGTGAAGCTGGCGTCTATTCCCGTTCTCCAAAACGTGGTTCTCAAGCGCTTCGGCCAGTTGCAGTATTACTCCAAGCACATGGGTGAACTCCCAGGCGGGAACAGACAATGAAAAAACCAAGTTTTTTCTTATGCTACTTTGAGACGACCCGGCAATGCGACCAGGGCTGCCCCAACTGCATGACCAAGCGGACGGAGCCGCCGATCAAGACGGAGCTCTCCACGGAAGAGGCGGAGCGCCTGGTTCTGGATGAACTGAGGATCCTCTGCCCAAATGGAGCGGTCTCCTTTTCCGGCGGCGAGATTCTGCAAAGGCCCGACCATCTGGAACTCATCACGCACAACGCCCGAAATGGCCTGTACACGTTTGTGAATACCAGCGGCCAGGGCCTCGATTCGGCAAAACTCAAGCAGCTCAACCGGGCGGCCGGCAACCGGCTCACCATGGGTTTTTCCCTGGATTCCGTTCAGGAGGACGTCCAAGAAAAATGCCGCTCCGGCAACCTGGAAACCCTCGAACGCCTCTTTAAGATCTGCGATGAGAATAGGGTCCCCTTTTTCGTCCTGGTGACGGTTTCAAAACAGAATCTTGGCTCCCTTCGACGCACCATGGACTGGTTGTACGAGAAAAAGATCGCGGTGATCCGATCTCCCTTTGTGCCCCGAGGCGCGGCGGCAAAAGCCCGGCATTTATGCTGCGACCGCGATGACATGGAAAGTACGGTTTTTCCCTCCTTACGGGACAATCCTCTGTGCTATGTCAGTTATACGCCTTTTTTTGCCGCCCCAGACGCGATGAACCTGACTCTCGGCGGACGAGAACTGACCCTGGGCAACTTGGGTTGCCAAGCCGGCCGGACATTCATCGGCATCAACGCGGAGGGCGACGTGGCACCCTGTGTTCATCTGCTGGACAGCCCAGTCACCTGCGGCAATGTACGCGAGCGGCCCTTGTCCAGGATCTTCCATGAGTCCGGGATCATGCGCGCTCTGCGTCATGAGCGTCCGGCAAAAGGCAAGTGCGCCCGCTGCCGCTATGGTGATTCCTGCCGCGGCTGCCGTTCCCTGGCTTATTACCATACCGGCGACTATCTTGCGGAAGATCCCTCCTGTTTTTTCGAGCCTCAGGACGTCGGGACGCGAAGCCCTCATGAAGAGTTGCAAACCGCCAACACCCGCGTTTTTCTGAATCACCTCGTGCGGAACCGCCCCTGGAGCGGAATCTTCGGTTCTTGGGGCCGGCTGGGCGTTTTCCTGCTGAATCTCAAGGCCGTGGTCAAGGGTTTTTTGAGGATCCGTTTTCTATGAGGATCCTCTTGATCAAACCCAGATGGTTCGTCAAAGACGGAGTGTACCGCTTCCTCACCCGGGTGACATTCCAATCCCTTCATTTGGGCATTCTGGCCGCTCTTTCGGAAGGGAACGACGTGAAGGTGATCGACCAGGATTGGGATGAAGTCCCTTTTGACGCGGACTTCGATTTGGTCGGGCTCACCGCCACAACGTTCACCTCTCAAAGGGCGTTTGACATCGCGGATGTGTTCCGAAAGAGGGGCGTTCCGGTGGTGATCGGCGGAGTTCACGCCTGCCTGATGCCGGAGGAATGCCTGCAGCATGCGGACGCGATCGTCATCGGCGAGGCGGAATACGTATGGCCCCAACTGCTCAAGGATGCCGCAGCCGGCGAGCTTAAAAAAACCTACCGGCAGGACAAGCCCACCGACATGGATGACGTGCCGGTCCCCCGGCGGGACCTGCTCAGGCAGGATCCCCGGGTCGGCATGATCCAAGCAACGCGCGGCTGCAATCATGCCTGCCGGTTCTGCTACCTGCCCAGTGTGCCCTGGCACCGGCACCGCCAGCGGTCGCCGGACAAAGTCTACGAGGAAATCAAGGGCATGAAGCAGAAGGTCCTCTTTTTTGTGGATGACAACCTGTTCGTGGACGAGGAATACGCCATCGCTTTGTGCGAGAAAATCGCGCCTTTGAAAAGGGCCTGGTCGGTCCAGGCGCCCACCACCGTCGCCCGCAACCCGAAGCTGCTCAAGGCCATGCGAAAATCCGGCTGTTTCTTCGTTCAGGTCGGGTTTCAGACCGTGCATCCGGACTCATTGCGGCAAGCCGGCGTGGTGCAGAACAAGATCGAGAACTATCAGGAGGCCGTGCGGCGGTTTCACGAGCACGGCATTCTGGTGCAGGGGTTCTTCATCTTCGGCTTCGACAACGAGGATCAGCGCATTTTTGAGACGGCGGAGTCCACTATCAAGAGGATGGGACTTGAGGACGCCCTGCTCTATATCCTGACGCCCTATCCCGGGACTCCGATCTATGATCAACTCAAGAGCGAGGGGCGCCTATTGCTCCATGAACGGGAAAATTACGGATGGGCCAATGCGGTGTTCAAGCCGGCCCTGATGACGGCTCAAGAGCTGGAAATGGGCGTGCAGCGGACCTACGAAAACCTCTTTCACTTTTTCAAGCGGCGCGCGCCGATGCAGATCCTGAAGTGGCTGCCTTTCTTTATGCGCCATCCCAGCCTTCTCACGCTTGTCTTGCGGGCGTTGAACCGAAAAGTCAAAATCATTGAGCGGCCAACCCAACAAACCGGTGATTCCGGTATTTCAACGGCGGCTTCCTGCCGGCGGTGAAACCAATTGTTTCCGCTGCCCCGGGGTGGATAGCGAACGGCCGAACCGTGAAAGGTATGGGGAACCATTGGACCCCATGCTGTCCAAAAGGGTACACAGGGGGTTTTACCCTTGTGAGCTCACTCAATAAGGAACGGGAGTTTTCCGGCAAATGTTTTATGGTACGATCAAGTCTTTGGAATAGGTTGGATTGAAAAAATGAATTTACGGGAGGCCGCCTTGAAACCACGTTTTCTTTTGGCTGCTCTTTTATCCTTCGCCTGTGTGACTGTCGCCCGGGCGGAACTGAAGCTGCCCGCGATTTTCGGGAACCACATGGTTCTCCAACAGGGCAAGAGCGCGGTTTGGGGCAAGGCCGAACCGGGGAAAACCATCACGGTTTCCCTGGCGGGCCAGGAGGCTTCCGCGAAATCCGGCTCGAAAGGGAACTGGAAGGTTGAACTTCCTCCCCTAGAGGCGGGAGGTCCCTATGACCTGGTGGTTTCCGGCGACGGGGCGGTGACCTTGACCGATGTGCTGGTGGGCGACGTGTGGCTCGCTTCCGGCCAGTCCAACATGGAATTCGCGATGAAAACCACCCACGACGCGGATGTCCAGATTCCCAAGGCGGATATCCCGCAAATCCGGTTTTTCACGCTTGATCATGCCACTTCCGCCGCCCCGGCGGACGACGTGAAAGGTTCCTGGAAAGTCTGTACGCCCGAAACCGTCAAGGATTTTTCAGCGGTGGCCTACCATTTCGGGAAGGATATCCGCGAGGCCCTGAAAATCCCCATCGGGCTCATCAAAAGCGCTTGGGGCGGAACCTCGGGTGAGTGCTGGGTGCCCCGCGACGCGCTGGACCGCGAACCCCGGTTCACGAAGCTCCTCAAGGATTGGGACAGTAACCAGGAACAGATCAAGGGCTGGACGGTCGGGTTGCCCTATGAGCTCCAGCTATCCGACATCCGGCTCACCCCCAAGGACGAAAACGGCAAGGCAACGCCCATCCTTCTTGAAAAAGACAAAAAAGGCCTGGGGGGGAACTGGAACTGCTCCGTGAACCCCGGTTCCACCGGGGCCTTCGCCGTCAAGGGCAAGCGCCCCGAGGGCGGGATCGCCGCGACCCTGTCAGGACTCATGAAGGGGATGGGCTGGATCACCCTCACCGGGTCCCTGAAGGCGGACAATTCCGCGGTGGACCTGGGCGAATACGGCTCCATCGAGTTTTACGCCAAGGGGAACGGGAAGTACCGCATGAAACTGGGCCAGGCCTCGATCGCGGATTACGATTATTACTCCACGGATATCTTCAACGCCCCGGCCGACTGGAAGCTCATGACTTACCCCATTTCCTCGCTCAAACAGGGGGGATGGGGCCTGCCCAAAGCGTTCACCCCGGACGCGGTGCAGTCCCTGGTCTTCACGGTGGAGGTGCCCTACAACCCCGAGATCGCCTCGATCGTTTATAACGCCATGATCGCGCCCCTAACCTCCTTCGGGGTCAAAGGGGTGCTTTGGTACCAGGGGGAATCCAACGCGGGGCGAGCGTCCGATTACCAGGTTCTCCTTTCCACGCTCATCAAAAGCTGGCGTACGGCCTGGGGCAAGGACCTGCCCTTTTTCATCGTTCAACTGCCCAATTACATGGAACGCAAGTCCCAGCCCTCCGAGAGCTCCTGGGCGGAGCTCCGTGAGGCCCAGTTGAAGACCCTTTCGGTTCCGGGGACGGGGGTGGTGACCACCATCGACCTGGGGGAGGCCGGCAACATCCACCCGAAAAACAAGACCGAGGTCGGCAGAAGGCTGTCCCTGGCGGCCCTGGGCCAGGTTTACAAAAAACCCGTGGTTTGCTTGGGCCCCCTGTTCGACAGCCTGACCGTCAAGGGCGAAAAAATGCTCCTGAAGTTCAAGGAAACCGGAAAGGGCCTTTCCACCCGGGACGGCCAACCTGTCACGGGCTTCGCGGTTTCCAACGAGGACGGTGAATTTTACTGGGCCAACGCGAAGATCACCGGCGAAAACACAATGGAAGTCTGGAACGATTCCGTGAAGAAGCCCGTGGAAGTGCGTTACGCTTGGGCCGACAATCCCGATTGCAATCTCATGAACGAGGACGGCCTTCCGGCATCGCCCTTCCGCTTCAGCACCGAGCCGGAAACAGCGGAAGGGGGTAAAGACTTCTTCGAAACCTGGAAATCGCTGGATCAAACCGGCGTCTACGTCGACTCGAAAGGCTCCACCATTTCGTTCTCGATGGAGAAAGGCCCTGAGAAGAGGCAAAAGGCCGTCAAACTTACTTTCACCCTTGATTCCGGAGGCTATTGCGGCCTATGGCACAACGCTTCCTACGACCTGTCCAAGGCCGGGGCGATCGTCTTCCAGGCCAAGACCACCCTGTCGGGCGAGGTCCAGGTGGCTTTGAAAGATAAATGGAACGTCCAGTACGTCGCCAAGGTATCGGTGCCGTCGGAGAAGTGGACCGAGGTGAAGGTGCCCCTTTCCTCCTTCGTCAAGGACCCTTATTACACGCCGGATAACGCCGAGTTGGGGCACCCCATGGATTTGTCCAAAGTGAATGGCATGAATTTCGGCCCCCAGGCAACCGGAACGGGCGAAATGTGGGTAGGCCCGGTTTCAGTCGGGGAAGGTTCTTCCGAATAAACTTCCGAAGGGTCTTAAACTGATCAATTGGGTGTAGGTTTGACGGATATTGGTATAAGCGTTAAACTTTATGATGGTTTTATGTTTTAGACGCAGTCCTGTTTGGAAAGAAAGAATCAGGTTGCCTTTGAAAGCCCTTTCTCCTGAACCCTTCCGCATGGCGCGGTGTTTCAGCTTTTGGATGGCTTGCTCATTCCTTTGTTTTGGCGTGCCTTCGATCGGTTGGCCCCAGACTCCAACCCCCACGTTGACTTCCACGGTTACGGCCGTTTTTACCCCGACCTCAACCAACACGGTTTGCCCCACCATTAACCTTTCTTCCTCAGGGCTGACCCTCACTTCCGGAACCTATAATTTTTGCGGGGTAACCATCTCCGGTACTAACACCCCCAATACCAACCTGGTCGCCTTAGGGCCCATCACCATCAATGTCATAAGCGGTGATTTTGTCATGGCAGGAACCGCCTGGTTTACTATATTTGGGATGGTGACAGTCAATGTGACAAACGGAAGTTTTATCTTAGCCGGGAGTAATTTGGTGACGGGCGACGGCAGGGGATACGCGGGAGGAGCCATCGGCCAGTCTGGAATGGGCCCTGGCGGCGGCGGGGCGGGCAGTGCCAGCGCCGGCGGCGGCGGCGGGGGACACGGCGACTTTGGGGGAAATGGCGGTGGCGTCCTCAATGGCGGGGCCATGTATGATTCCGGAATCATTCCATTCAATATGGGAAGCGGCGGTGGCGGAAGCGCGGCCGTTACCGGAGGCCCCGCCGGCTCCTATTTGGCTCTTAATGTTCCCAACGGGCAAGTCAGTATTGGGGCTAACTGCGGGATCATCCTCGTCGGGCTCGGCGGGGGCAGCGGCACCTCGGGCGGAGGTGGCGGGGCGGGTGGTGTCCTATATGTCCAAGCCGCGACCATCACAGGAGCGGGGGGTGTAGGGGCGCAGGGCGGCCCCGGGGGGACCGGTTCGGCAGGCGGCGGGGGAGGAGGAGGAGCCGGTGGAATCATCAATCTTTGCGCCTCCGTTGCCATGGGCTACAGCGGGAGTGTCAGTGTTCAAGGCGGCTCGGGCGGCTCAGGGACACCAGCCGGTTCGGCCGGAGGATTGGGAATGTATTACCATTGTTCCATTTCGGTTTTTCCAACCTACACAGCGACCAATACCCCGACGAATACCATCACGAATACTCCGACAAACACCTCCACTTCTACGGCGACGCCGACGGCCACGCCGACCCCCACGATCACTGCCACCGCGTCTGATACCTTGACTCCCACGGATACATCCACCTTTACGCCAACTAACACTCCAACCAATACACCCACAGCTTCACCTGCCAACACCCCAACCAACACGCCCACGAATACGCCCACAACCACACCAACCGTGACCTTCTCAGCCACGTTGACACCCACGCACGTCCCCATCCCGACTGCGACATCCAGCCCCACGGTGACGCCCAATACCGATCTGTACCTGGATCAAAATATATTCAACCCCGGTACGGGCCAGCCCCTGGGGCTGACGATCCGGGTGAATAGTCCTGGCCGGGTAAAAGTGATGGTTTTCAACCTCGCCGGCGAGGAAGTGAGGAAATTAATGGATGCATCCATGAACGCGGGAAACTTCCAGGCGTCCTGGGACGGGCGAAACTCAAGCGGCAATGTTGTCGGAAATGGGGTTTACTTCCTGGTCATCCAACAGCCTTCGGGCCAAATGGTCCGAAAAGTGATAGTTTTAAGATAAAACCAAAGGGCCATAAAACGTGTGTTGGGCCCACGTTCTACAGGTGATGAAGGGTCCTTCATCCGCCAAAAGCCTCATCTCTCTTCCCAAAAAACCAATAAAAGCCCCCTATTTTTAACCTAATTATTTTGAAATAAATCGGTTTTCGGCCGTCTAGAGGGTGAGGAGATAAATACCCTTTAGGTACAGGCCATGAAAAAAACCATTATTTTGATTTTATTAACCCTTTGTTCGGCCGCCCAGGCCCAGGTACCAGTTCTCAACACCGGTTGTTTCATCAAGAGCGGTGACGGGAACGATCAAATCGTGATGGACAATGGGGTTGCCGTCAACCGGCAATCCCAGACAGTCACCGATCCGCAATGGGGCCCTTCGGCGGATCCGGGGAATAATTTCTGGATTTCCGACTCGGCAAGCGCCTCGGCCCCGAAATATCCTCCAACGACGATCGTCTTCAACCGGATCTTCACGGCACCCGCGAGCATCGTCAATTCGGGGGCATCGGTGACACTGAAATACGGGGCGGACGACCAGGCGATTTTCGTGCTGTCCAACAATCAAACTGCCGGGACGACTCTCACCAGTTGCATGCAACCCGCGGGATCAAAAGTCTGCCAAGGCGGGCAGTACGCGATTTTTCCCGCCAGCCTTTTTTCGAGTACCGGCGTGAATACCATCATCATTTACCTCATCAACACGCAAAGCACGGGAATAGGGTCGGGTTTGTACGGGAATACCGGCATTAATTACGAATTCTGCGTTTCGGCGCCCCTAAATCCGCCCTCCCCAAGCCCGACCCGCACAGCCACGAACACGCCCACCCCGGTGAAAACCCCCACACCCACCTGGACAACCACCCCCACGAATACACCGACAAATACCTTGTCACCCACTCCCACGAGCACACCGACCGACACGCCGACCCCGTCCCCGACGCCGACATCAACCTCCACCAACACGCCTACCCCGACGAACACTTTCACGCCGACGAATACCTTCACCCCCACACCCACGGAAACGCCGACCAGCACCCCCACCTCGACAGCCTCCGCCACATTCACCCCGACATTAACCTCCACGCCGATACCGCCTTGCAACGTGTTTTACATCTCGGAAAACAAATTCACCCCATCCCATGGAGCGGTATCGATTCGTGTTTCCATTTGCCAATATCCAGGCCCCTATTCTCTGATGATTTACAATCCAGCCGGGGAACACATCAAAACCCTGGATGAACGGTATTTGGAAGCCCCGATTGACGTTTCCTACCATTGGGACGGCAAGAATAAATTCGGGAATCCCTGCGCGAGCGGCGTCTATATTTTTTACCTGGCCGAGCCTTTTGCGGTAAATATCAAAAGGGTTGTTCTCATAAAATAACATCTTCCGTTTTTTTGGTAATTTTCCCGCTCTTGAGGTTTTTTCCTTTAACATGGATTAGAATGAACCGTGTTTAAAAGGGTAAACCATGATTTGCTTCGGGAAGGAACTCATGCGCTCTTCACGTCAACGGCTATTTCACCAATGCGGGTTCAATCCTAAAAATTCCCATTGCGCCTTGGGGCCTGCCCGACGTATTTTCAGGTGTCTTCTCGCGCCGTTTCTCCTTACATCATTAATCCTGTTTGGGGGGCCTTCCTTGACATCCGCTGGTGAGCCGCCGATGTTCCAGCAACCCGTCATCCCGGGTTTCCATCCCGACCCCAGCATCGTAAAGGTCGGGAAGGACTTCTACCTGGCCAACAGCTCCTTCGAGTATTTCCCCGGCATCCCCATTTTCCACAGCCGGGACCTGGTGCATTGGAAGCAACTCGGTTACGCTCTGACGCGGCCCAGCCAGCTCCCCTTGTCCGGCGCCAAAAGCGGGGGAGGCCTCTACGCGCCCACCCTGAGATACCACAAAGGAACCTTTTACCTGGTCGTCACCAACGTGGACGGGGGCGGCAACGCCATCTTCACCGCCAAGGACCCGGCCGGGCCCTGGTCCGAGCCGGTGTGGCTCCGGGATTACTACATCGACCCCTCGCTCTTTTTCGACGATGACGGAAAGGTGTATTACACGCGCCATGAGGACGGCGCGAAGGGCGGGATCATCCAGGCCCCGATCGACCCGGAGTCGGGGAAATTCCTGACGCCCTTGAAGCCCATCTATAACGACCTGACCCAGGTCTGGAACGAGGGGCCGCACCTCTACAAAATGAAGGGCTTCTACTACCTGATGCTTTCCGAGGGCGGGACCTTTTCCAATCATGCGGTTTACATCGCTAGGAGCCACTCCCCATGGGGGCCGTTCGACCCCTGCCCCGGCAACCCCATCCTGACCGAGCGCCGAAACCGGTCCAATCCCATCCAGGACACGGGCCACGCGGACCTGGTGGAGGCCTCCGAGGGAAATTGGTGGATGGTATTCCTGGGGACCCGGCCGGTGGACGGCCATCCCTCGCCCCTGGGAAGGGAAACCTTCCTGGCGCCCGTCAATTGGACCGCGGACGGTTGGCCCGTCGTGAATTCGGGGAAGGACATTTCGCTCCGCATGCCTGTCCCCGACCTGCCGCGAGACCATGCCGCGCCGCCCCCTGGCCGGGACGACTTTCACCCGGAAAACCTGGGAGTGGATTGGGTTTTCCTGCGCAACCCAGACCCCGCCACCTGGTCGCTGGAGGAGCATCCCGGGTATTTGCGGCTGAAGGGTTCCTCCGCCACCCTGGGGGACCAGCTTTCCCCCGCCTTCATTGGAAGGCGCCAGGAGAGCTTCGGGGGCAAGATCACCACCCGCATGGATTTCGAACCTTCCAAGGAAGGGGAGGAAGCGGGGCTGGTCGTGCGCCTGGACGAGGGCAACCACTTCGACCTCCTGGTGGGTTGGGTCCAAAAAAGGCTCCAAGTGTTCCTGCGCCAGACCTTGAACGGCGTGGGCATGGTGCTGAACCAATCGGAAATCAAATCCGGCACGGTGGACCTGCAAATCAAGATCCGGCCCGACCAATACGAGTTCCTCTATTCCACCGACGGGAAAAATTTCACCTCCCTGGGCACGGGCTCTTCGGTGAACGTGTCCCCGGCCCGCCTGAACACCTTCACCGGCGCGGTTTTCGGCCTTTACGCCACGGGCAACGGGACCCCCTGCGGGGGTCCCGCCGATTTCGATTGGTTCCAATACGACCTTCAGTAAATTAAGATGACTATCTCTTCACGACACGTAAAGAAATTTATTTACCGCAGATAACGACCGACGTGCTCCGCACGTGCCGATAACGGCTTATAGTTTAAGGCTTTCTCAACCTTATCGGCGTCCATCGGATTTGATCGGCGGTTCCATGCCTTTTTGCTTTTTGGGCCTTAATGGTTAATCGGCACAATGACATATAAAACAAAGAAAAAGCGTTAAGCTTTTTCCAACCGAATGATTCCCCCCGATATTCTTTTTGACAGCCTTTCCTTTTAAAACCGATAATAGGCGCCTCATCCAGGATGATCGGACCCATTAAAACCATGCGCAAAATTTTTTCAGGAGGCTTTCATGCGGACAGTAAATATGAAACCGGTTTTAATTTTATCCGCCGCGATCCTGGCGGCCGCGGGAATCGCCATGGGCGCTAATTGGGAATCGGCGGCCCAAAAGAGGAAAGTCGACCGTAAAATCAGCGAAGTGAACCAGGTTGTCCGTCACGGGCTATTCCAGGACAATTTGGAATCCCTGAGAAAATACCAGGTGCCCAGTTGGTACCGCGACGCCAAGTTCGGCATTTTCATCCACTGGGGACTCTATTCGGTGCCGGCCTTCGCCAACGAATGGTACTCGCGGAATATGTACCAGCAGGGCGACGACGCCTTCAAGCACCACGTGGCCACCTACGGCCCCCAAACGAAATTCGGCTATAAGGACTTCATCCCCCAGTTCAAGGCGGAAAATTACGACCCGGACCATTGGGCCGAACTCTTCAAGGATGCCGGGGCCAGGTACGTGGTTCCCGTGGCCGAGCACCACGACGGTTTCGCCCTGTACGACTCGGACTTTTCCAAGTGGACCGCCAAAAAGATGGGCCCCAAGCGGGATGTCATCAGGGACCTGGGCAAGGCCGTGCGCAAGGCGGGGCTGGTCTTCGGGGTTTCCTCCCACAGGGCCGAGCACTGGTGGTTCATGAACGGCGGGATGAAGTTCGATTCCGACGTGAAGGATCCCCAGTACGCCGAGTTCTACGGCCCGGCAGAGCCGGACGACACCGTCCCCGACGACAAGTACCTGCGCAATTGGCTGGCGCGTTCCTGCGAGCTGGTGGACAAGTACCATCCCCAGGTGATGTATTTCGACTGGTGGGTCGGCGAGAAACCGGTGTTCAAGCCCTACTTGGAGAAGTTCACGGCCTATTATTACGACCGGGCGGCCCAGAGGAAGAATTGGTCGGTCCTCAACACCAAGGATAAGGCCTATGTGCCGGGGACTTCCGTCATGGACGTGGAGAAGGGCAAGCTCACAGGCATCAATCCCGAGCCCTGGCAGACCGACACCACCATCAGCATGGGCTCCTGGGGTTACCTGAAGGACGACCATTTCAAGAAGGCCGACCTTTTAATCCGCAACTTGGTGGATATCGTCAGCAAGAACGGGAACCTGTTGTTGGACATCGGCCCGAAACCCGACGGCACCATCCCGAAAGAGGAGGAAGAGGTGCTTCTCGAGATGGGCCAGTGGTTGAAGGCGAACGGCGAGTCCATCTATGGCACCAGGCCCTGGGTGAACTTCGGCGAGGGTCCGACCCAGGAACAGGGTGGCAAATTCTCCGAGGGCGGCGATTACAAGGAAGGGGATATCCGCTACACGCTCAAGGGCAACACCCTCTATATCATTTCGCTCCTGCCGCCGACCCATTCCATCAAGGCCGCAATGCTGGGCAAGAAAGCCTCGCCCTCCCTGGTGATTCAGGAAGTTTCACTTCTGGGATCGGAGGAGAAGATCAAATGGGAAAGGAACGACCAAGCCCTGGTGCTTCCGAAACCCGCTAAAAAGGGAGCCATGCCGGTGGTTTATAAGGCGGTCCTGAAGGGGGCTTGCATGGGAGGAACCGCGGTTCAGGCCCATGGGCAGACCCTGACCGGGTCAGCCTCTTTCCAGAATTACGATGATACCGACCTGGTGAAATCCGTGACCCTTTCCGTTGACGGAAAAGAGGTTGCTTTCAAGGAGGTCACGGTCGCTCCCTCGTCCTCGGGCAAGGTGGAAATCAAAAGCGAAGTTCCCCAAGCGGGGATCTACCACGTGTCCGTGGAAACGGCCGATTTCCCGGCTTACGCGGCAAAGGTGGCCCTGCCCGCCATGGACCTTTCGGGGGAGTGGCTTTTCCACAAGGGGGACGACCCTACCTGGTCCAAACCCGACCTGGATGAGAAGGATTGGGAAAAAGTGAAACTTCCCGCCAGTTGGGAGGACCATTCCAATTACAAATGCGAACAATGTTTCGGCTGGTACCGGAAGAAGGTGGTGATTCCGGCGGAGTGGAAGGGGCATTCCCTGGTCATTCCCTTGGGGAAAATCGACGATGTGGATTTCAGCTACCTCAACGGCAAGGAAATCGGGCGCATGGGGAAATTACCGCCCAACTACGACACGGCCTGGAACAAGGAGCGGCATTATGAGGTGCCGGCGGGGTTGATCCATTTCGGCGGGGAAAACGTCATCGCCATCCGGAATTACAACGGCCCCGGCGGCGCGGGATTGTACGCGGGACCCTTGGGACCCATCGAGGTTAAATAGTAAAAACATTTAACACGGAGTCACACAGAGAACACAGGGAAATAAAGTTCAAAGGCGTGGATGGCAAATACCGAATAGCCTTTGAATTGGTCCGGGTTTAGATATAATCTTACTGGTAAGAATACTGGGAGGTGACCTATGACCGTAGCAACTACAAAGCTTTCATCGAAGGGGCAGGTTGTTATACCTGAATCCATCCGGAAGAGCCTGCGTCTCAAAGAAGGCGACCAATTCGTTGTGGTTGGTCAGGGAGATTCAGTGATTTTCAAGACTATCTCTCCCCCCAATTTGGATCAATTAGAAGGCCTGTTGGCGAAGGTGCGGACACAGGCCCGTAAAGCCGGTCTGAGTCGGTCAGACGCAAAGGCCGCCATCGCTTGGGCCCGGTCCCGGCGGAAATGATTCGAGTCGTAATCGATACAAACGTTCTTGTTTCTGGAGTTTTTTGGAATGGGCCTCCAGCCCGTGTTTTGAGTGCTTGGCGAAAAAGGGTTTTTCATTGGCTAGTTTCTCCTGAAATTTTGGCAGAATACCAGAGGGCGCTTGGTAAATTGGCTAGTGATTTTCCAGCCGTTCCGATTGATCCTGTCCTTGAATTAATCAGACTGAATTGCGAACTGGTGAACGCCAAGCCTGTTAGAGGCATTTGCAAAGACCCGGATGATGATAAATTTATCGCGGCCGCACTGGCGGGAGGGGCTGAATTCATTGTCTCTGGTGATAAAGCTTTGTTGGATGTTGGGGTTTACCAAAATATAAAAATCATGAATCCGTCAAATTTCTTGAAAAACCAATGAGTTTGTTGTCCACGATTGGGACCTGTGGTGAAACGGATTTCAAAGGAGAAGAAAATGCGAGGAATGAAACTTATTGCAGCCTTGGGGCTCGGAATTTTACTTTTGGCCGGTTGCGGGCAGAAGAACAAATACTCCCTGAGGATCGGCTTGTCCATGGACACCCTGCGCGCGCCGCGCTGGGCCCAGGACCGGGACGTTTTCACGGCCAAGTGCCGGGAGCTGGGGGCCGACGTCCTGGTGCAGTCCGCCGACTCCAACGACTCGCTCCAGAACTCGCAGGGCGAGAACCTCCTCACCGAGGGCATCCAGTGCCTGGTGGTCATCCCCCACAACGCCAAGAGCTGCGCCACGCTGGTGGCGGCCGCGCACAAGATGGGCGTGCCGGTGGTTTCCTACGACCGGCTGATCCTCGACGAGGACGTGGACGCCTACGTGTCCTTCGACAACATCAAGGTGGGGGAACTGCAGGCCTCCACCCTGGTCAACATCAAGCCCCAGGGGAATTACGTTCTCATGGGCGGGGCGCCGACCGACTACAACGCCATATTGCTTCGGAAGGGGCAGAAGAACGTCCTGGACCCCCTAGTGAAGAAGGGCGACATCAAGATCGTGGGAGACCAGTGGTCCAACGACTGGCTGGCCGTGAACGCCCTGAAGAACATGGAAAACATCCTCACTCGCACCGACAACAAGGTGGACGCGGTGGTGGATTCCTACGACGGAACGGCGGGAGGGAGCATCCAGGCCCTGGCCGAGCAGAAGCTGGCGGGGAAGGTCCTGGTCTCGGGCCAGGACGCGGAATTGGCGGCCTGCCAGAGGATCATCGCGGGCACCCAGACCGTGACCGTGTACAAACCCGTCCGGTACCTGGCCGCCAAGGCGGCCGAGATCGCGGTGAAGCTCGCCAAGCACGAACCCATGCCCCCCACCACCCTCACCACCAACAACGGGAAGAAGGACGTGCCCAGCTATTTCCTGGACCCCATCCCGGTCACCAAGGACAACATGGCGGACACGGTCATCGCGGACGGATTCCAGAAGATGGAGGAAGTTTACAAGGACGTTCCCAAGGACCAGTGGCCCCAGCCGAAGAAACAGTAACAAAAGCCGGTAGAAACCTACGGCCTGCTTATTTTCCCCCCACCCGCTGGGATAACAGTGACGTAATTTTGAATGTTAAATTTTTAATTTTAAATTGTGGTGTGATTTTCAGATTCTGAAAATCCTCAATTATTCATAATTTAAAACTTAGAATTTAAAATCGCCTTTATAGGGTTTCCCTTTCGCTTACTGATAATGTGAACTATCGGGCCATTTGGGTGATGCTCTCATGAAGGGGGCGCGTGTAGGCACGGCCCGGTATCCCTGTCTGAAAGGGCGGTACCCCGGTAGAATTGGCCGGTACCCCAGTAGAAAAAGCCTGTAACCCAGTAGAAGAGCCAGTAGAAAAGATCGGTACCCGGTAGAAAAGGTCTGCACCCCGGTAGAAAGCCGGTAGAAACCGGTAGAAAAGTGGGTACCCCAGTAGAAGAGCCAGTAGAAAAAGCCGATACCCCGGTAGAAAAGCTCGGTGCCCCGGTAGAAAAAAGTCCGTACCCCAGTAGAAAAGGACGATACCCCGGTAGAAAAGCCAGTAGAACCCAGTAGAAAAGTCCGTACCCCAGTAGAAAAAGCCGGTACCCCGGTAGAAAGCCGGTAGAAAAGGCCAATATCCCTGCCCGGTATGCCGCCTACTGGCATGGGTCGGAGCCACCGTCGGGCCCTACTAGCAGATTCGGCGGTACCTAGTAGCAGATCCAGTGTACCTACTAGCAGGTTCCGGGGTGCCTAGTAGCAGGTTCGGCGGTACCTACTGGCAGATCGGGGTCGCCTACTGGCAGTTTCCGAGTCTTCTACTGGCAAGTTCCTCCAAACCCATTAATCAGGACTTAACCCATTAAACGGAGCCGGGCCACCCGTTAAACGGGGCGGAACCCATTAAACGGAGCCAGACCAACCCATTAAACGGGGCGGAACCCATTAAACGGAGCCGGACCAACCCATAAAACGGGACGGAACCCATTAAACGGACCGGACCAACCCATTAAACGGGGCGGAACCCATAAAACGGAACTGGGCTAATCCGTTAAACGGGGCGGAATCCATTAAACGGAACTGGGGTAACCTGTAAAACGGGACTTAACCCATTAAACAGGATGCCCTGTGGGCACGTTCCGGCCCCACCCTTTCCGACAGGGCTTCCGACAGGCAGACCGTCTCGGGGCCGAAAACCCAGTTCACTAGGCCAGAAACCCGGTTCACTAAGCCAGAAACCCAGTTCACTGTGGCCGAAAACCCAGTTCACTGGGCCGAAAACCCGGTTTACTCGTGGGACTGCGCCCCTGTCCTTAGACACGTGCCGGAAACCCAGTTCACTAGGGCTGAAAACCCGGTTTACTCGGCTGAAAACCCAGTTCACTGGGGCCCCTTTCCGACAGGGCTTCCGACGGGAGAACCATCCCTTTCCGACGGGTGGGCTGTCCTGTCCGACGGGGTTGACTCAAATTCCGACGGCGGAAACGCTCCATTCCGACGGGGACGCCCACTTTTCCGACGGGAGAACCGGCCTTTTTCGACGGGTAAAACCTGATTCTCCAAAGAATTCCCGCCTTTTATTCCAGAACGGTAAAATATTGGTACTTCAAAGGTGATGAAGTTGGCATGCGGTGAGTTTATCGAACCGTTCGAGTCCAGCCCGGGGAGCCTTTTTAAACGTTTAGCTTACTCAGCGATGTTTCTAAAGGCGTCCACCACGGGGAGCCATTTAAAGAAATTTGGGTCAGGATAAAACTCAATACTAAAAATATTTTAGAATTCCCAGAACATATTACGAATTATATTAAAAAATTCTCTCGATGATTTGGACCTGTTTAACCCCAGCTTCTCCCCCCAATTTCTTCCGCGAAGTTCCAACTTGAGTTCCGATGGGAATGATATAATGCGCCCCAATCATCCGCCCGGGCCGATGGCAACACCGCCCCGGAATCCCGGTGAGGGAGCCTCCCGTGCCCAAGTATTATTGGGTTTTTGTTTTGATCCTGCTGGCGGCCGCGTTGGGATTGATGCCCACCGCCTGCGCCAACAACGGCCATCCAACGTCTCCAACCATACCACCCACCGCCACTTTCACGCCCACGGACACCTCCACCTCCACGGCCTGCCTGAATGCCCAGGGGACCCCCTGTTCTACCACCCCGACTTTCACATCCACGCCGACTTGCACCTTCACTGCCACCGCCACCCCCACCCATTCCCCCACTTACACCTTGACTCCCACTATTACCAATACTCCAACGATCACTTTCACCCCTACTGCCACGCGAACGCCGTCCCTGACCTTCACGATCACCTTCACCCGCACATCCACCCCTACCAACACTTCAACGCCCGGCTTACCGAACGGCATTTTACTTGGATCTTCCTTCGCCCGCGTCGCGGTGGATATGGGATCGCCGGTCACGGTCATGGTTGTCGTGGTGCTTCTGGACGTCAACAAGGTGCCGGAGACTACCGCGGCGGTTAGCCTGGTAACGGGAGGTGCTCCGGTTATCGTGCCTTTCAATAGTGTCACGACCACCGGGGGAAACAGCTACGCCTTGTACCAAACTACCGCTTCCTGGACCTACACGCCGGGCCAGGTCTACACCATCGGGGTCTCTACCTCCATCGGCAACGCTTCGGGTTCATCGGTGGCTCCCGGCGGTATCACGGACGCCCCGGACGGTTCCCAGACTTCCTGGATGGTGGAAGGGAATGACGACAGTGTCAACGTCCAGCAACAGCCCGGCGGCATCAGCGTATACAAACAGGGACCGGACGTCGATTCCCCGCAGGCCATTCCCAGTACGGTTTATTCCGCGCCGGCCAGTTATACTCTCTCGACTTCCTGCATGAATATTGTGACCACCTTAACCGGCGCCGCGCCAGGTTCGTCCGTGATTGCTTTGGACACTCTTTCAAAGTTATACAATTTCGCCCCCACCTCCACCCCCACTATTACACCTTCTGTTTTATACACGGCTACTAACAGCCCGACTGTAACTATTACGGGAACCCCCACTCACACGCCCACCAATGCCCCTACCAGTACCCCCACCAACTCCCTTTCAGTTTTCGTAACTATCGGTGGTTCCGGCCCACCCGCCAACTTTGTCATTCCGTGGGGGATCAAATATAGAAACGGGGATTTGTGGGTTGTGGAGGACTACAACAAGAATCTTCAGGAATGGACCACCGCCGGTGTCCAATTGCTTGGGCCCATTTCCGTTTATGGTTCCCCTTCGACCGCGTTTAATTATCCGCGGCAAGACGCAATCGACCCGGTAACGGGTAACGTTTATGTGGCGGATTATTTTAACAGCCGAATTGTGGTATTCGATTCCAATGGAAACTTTTTGACCACTTTCGGCCAAACCGAGTTTGGCTCAGGGTTTCCCACTGGCGTGGGAGTGAACTCAACTGGAACGACGGTTTACACAATGGATGGCACGGCCAAGGCGGTTTACAGCTATACCATAGGGGGCACGCCTTCCAGCCCGACGTTTACCAACCCGGCCACTATCATTACCGGGTTATACATTCCGGCGAGTTTGTCCTTGGACAGCGCGGATAACATTTATGAGTCGGACTATTCGGGGTTTAGGGTCTTGAAATTCCCCCCGTTAGGCGGGAGCGCCTCCCAAACTTTCACGGCTCCCGGCCATCCTGGTTTTACCCCGAACGACGCGACGATCGACCCCGCGGGTAATGTTTACGTTGTAGACGTAGGCAATCATAACATCGTGGAATTTAACGCCGCAGGCACGGTCATAGGCCAATTTGGAGAAGGGACATTAATTTCTCCCGAAGGAATCACTAACGACGGGGCGGGTAATATTTATGTGTCTGAGGCCAATCAATGGAGGATCGTCGGATTCCATTAATCCTGGAACAAATTTGGGGCCGGAAAACCTCAACCGTCTTCAGGTAAACCCTTAGTTCAAAATTAAAGAAAGAGTTTTTTTATGGAAAAAAAACATAACGGCGTTTTATACCTGCTCCTGGTTTTGGTCCCAATCCTATCCATCGGTTGCAGTTCCGGGAACAACCCTGCCTCCCCCTCGGGTTCCGTCACCCCCGATCCGAACGGCCCGATCATCGAGGCTTTTGTCGCCAACCTAGACATGGTCAGCGTCAATGTCGGCATATTCACCTCAGTCTTCATCGTGGACAACGCCGGCAACCCCGTCACGACTGCGTCCGTGACGCTGGTCACCCCCGGGGGCTCTTATCCTGCCACTTACACGGGCGTATCCGTGTCAAATCCCCCGCCCAATTGCGGCATCACGGCCATTACCGGCGGGCATTACGCGGGAAACGCGGTCTATGCGGGGGGGCAAAACTGTACTTTTAAAGTGGGCATCGGCGCGAATACCTATACCGGGAACTTCACGACCGTGAACGGCTCGGCCGGCGTTACCACGGGTCCCAGCGGGGTGACCTTCACCTGGACCGGCGGGGGAAACGAGAATTTCATCTCGGTTATTGGGAACGACACCCTTCAATACGGCCCTAGTCCCGCCATTTCATCCCCTTATATCATCCCGGCCGCTAATTTCGTGAACGACCCGGCCGGGAGCGGAAACGACACCGTGGGACTATGGCTGTTCCAGACGAAGATTCCGGCTTTTTCCGGCTGCAAGGCTTCGTCGGTGGCGGGTTCGTTCATCGTCAAGGGGCTTGATTACTGAGAGGACCCGCCCCGGATTGGGCTGGGCCATTTGCAGTGGTTTTTTGAAAACTCTTCCACCTAGTCACCCTCCCCGATTTTTTCCGCGAAGTTCTATTGTTTCATCAAATTGTTAAACGCGGTCCCGCTCAGCCCCTTGGCGATGTCATAGTAGCCGGTGGCATAACCGCCTTCGGTTGTGATGATATTGGCCTGCCAAAGCGTGCTTCCATCCTGGGTGGATACCAGGAAATACTCCAGCGCGACCACCCTCTGCCTGCCCTTGTTCTTGAATAGGCTCATATCCCTTTCGATGATGGAACGCCTGCCCCGATAGTTGATTTTGCGGCCCTTCTGGTTTTCCCGGATATTGAGGGAGCAGGCAAAGTCAGCGTAGTAGTCGATGAGGACGATCAAGGCATAAGGGCGGTCCCCGCAAAACTTGGCAATTTGGGGGTTGTAAAGGTACTTGGCCGGGCTTAACACGTGCATGAGAAGGGCATTCTGGTAGGTTTCGTTGAAAGGGACCGCGTCCAAGGACAGGTTCATCTCCGTGGCTTTTTCCTGGAGGGACTGGTTTGTTTCATTGACGGCCTGGACTTTTTCCGCCACGAAATACGGTTTGCCTTTGATGCCCAAGAAATCGCTTTGCTTGGAGGCCAAAAACCTGGTATCCGATCCGTTTTCGTGGACTCTCAAGGGGTTGAAATAACTCCCCATGTAGGCGATGTGCCCGTTCGGGATGTCGAAGCCATCCGCACGGTAATAAAACCCGTTTCCAAGGACGCGGTTGGGGAAGAAGCCCGCAGATATAAACAACAAACAAAACACCGCTAGTTTTTTCATATCCATTCCTCCGGCCATATTCGCGGTAAAATTGACGTCTCATTTTATTGGGTTCTTCCCAATCCCGATACGCCAAATTGAAGATTGGAAGGATAGGTGTTTGCCGGTTTGGTTCTTAATTGAAGCGCGGATAGAATGCCTATATTCCCCGGGGGAACCAGTGAGAAATTCAAAATCCATTTTAACCAAGGTTGGGTTGCCGATATTGCTGGGGGCTGTGGGAATCCTGGGTTTGAAAACTCCGGCGTTGGCCCAGGGGGCCCCGGTTACTTCCTGCGATCAATGGGCTTGGATTTCCATCGGATCCAATATCGCCGCGACCGACTATTGGAACCTGGCGTCCTGCCCCGGCACGCAATGCGTGGTTTTCGACAGCGTCACCGGGGATTTCACGGTGTACGCGGGGAATTTTAACTGCGGCCAAAACGTGGCCTCTTATCCCTCCATTAATTACGGCTGCTTTTGGGGAATGTGCAGTCCCGGCACCAACCTTCCCATACTTGTCAGTAACCTCCAATGCGTCACCAGCAGTTGGAATTTTACCCCCACCTATACCGGCCTTTGGGACGCGTCCTACGATATCTGGTTCTACCCCACCTACGATACGAGCAACGGGCCCGCCGGGGGGGCCGAGTTGATGATCTGGCTGGATTACATGAATGGGACCATCGCCGGGGCCCAAATGGCGGCCACCCACGTTTCCATCGACGGAAATTATTGGGACGTTTCCATCGGGGGGACGCCCGATTGGAATTATGTCGCCTATCTCGCCAACACCCACGTCACCTCCTTCAACGACGAGGACCTCCTGGCTTTCATCCGCGACAGCGTGGCCCGGGGCTATATCCAAACCTCCTGGTACCTTTCGGCTATCGATGCGGGAAACGAGTTCAGGACGGCGGGGGTGCCCTTTACTAGCCGGGGGTTCAACGCCACGGTGAATTCCGTTTCCTGCGGAACCCCCACGACCATGCCGACCCCACCCAACATCCAACGGGATATTCTGTGGCCCAATCCCTGGGACGGGAGCCGTCCGGTCTCCATTTTCCATACCCTTACGACGCCCGCCGACTCGGTGCGTTTAAAAGTTTATACCGTGTCTTTCCGGAAAATTTTTGAAAGCGGCGGCCTGGCATCAGGCGCCGGGCGGCAAACCTACAGCCTGTCCTGGAACCAGTTGGGCAATGTCGCCAATGGGCTTTATTACCTGGTGGTGGAGGAAGCCCGGGAAGGGAAGGTCACCCGCACAATCCTGAAAACGCTTATCCGCCGGTAATTTTGGGGCCAACCCTCAACACTTAAAGGTTTTTGAAAATTTCTCCACGACCAGCGGAGCCTATCAGACCGCTTATGACGGCAATGGCGACGCAATCTTGGCGGAGTTGAACCCCTCCGGAAGCAATCTACTCTATTCGACCTACATGGGCGGAAGTACGGGGGATGGAGGTGCTGGCATCGCGGTGGATTCGTCTGGGAATGCCTATATGACGGGTTCTGCCTCCGATACAGATTTCCCCATTACAAGCGGGTCTTACCAGACGGTTTTCGAGGGATATCAAGATGCCTTTGTGGCGAAGTTTACTTTTCCTACCCCAACACCGACGCAGACCGTGGCTCCCACGCTGACCATCACACCCATGGCAACCTCAACACCGCTTCCGTCCTGCGACGAATTCTACGTCTCGGGAAACGCATTCTCCCCATCCCAAGAGCCTGTCTCGATCTATGTTTCCTATTGCAAGTATCCTGGCAATTATTCATTGCGGATTTATAATTCGGCCGGGGAACACATCAAAACCCTTGATGAGAAACATCTGGAAGCGCCAATTGAGGCATCTTACCTTTGGGACGGGAAGAACAAATTCGGCGCTTCCTGCGCGAACGGGGTTTATATTCTTTACCTAGTCGAGCCTTATAACCGACAAATTAAAAGGGTTCTTCTACTGAAGTAAGTTTATTCCATAGTTAATGAAAACTTTTCCAGCGGTTTCGAACTGATTCACCCCAGTCTCTCCCCCCGAATTTATTCCGCGACATTCCATAGTTGTCCGTCTACTACCGTCATCACAATGAACATACAAGGGACATAGGTTTCCAGCCTAAATCTTTTTGATCCGTGGGTTTAATCACGGCTTTTGGATTAAAAGCCAAAATTCACCGTCACGATTATTTGCACAAAAACGTTCCCCTTCCCGCCCAAGACCTTTCCACCCCTGTTTTTATCATTTGTTTATGCGAATGACATTACCAACCTTCACCATTCACCTGGTGCCAACTGCTTACGGCAGTTGGTACAACCAAATCTTGCCGTTCGCCTTGTGGGCTCACGGCAGGTGTGGGTGAATGGCGGGTAAAACCTCGCCCACGAAGTTGAAAAATGCAACTGAAAAAACGAATTTATAAGCCGGAATGGTTCTTTCCCTTGGATGGCTTAAATTTTGTTTTATTTTTTTAAAAACCGGGCGTTTTTCCCAGCCAGATCGCCGGGGAATAACCTCAGAATTTTTTTTATAATTGGGAAAAGTAGTGGTATGCTTATAAAAGAGTTTTTCTTCATATGGCCTGAAAGCCACCCGGCACTCCAAAGCAACAAACCAACCATCAAACAATTCCGAAGGGAGAACCATTATGGGCAGGAATCTCGGCAGGAAAGGTCTTTTGTTCATTTTTTCCGCCTCATTCTTTATTACCCTTTTAAGCGCGAGGTTTGTTTTCGGGCAGACCGTGGGTGTTATCAATAGCAATGGGGATAACAGCGCCGGTTCGCTGGGCGACGCCATCAACACACTGGGTTCTTCCGGCGGAAGCGTCACTTTCGACCCGTCGGTTGGGCCGATCCTTCTAAGCCAATCCCTTCCAACCGCCACAGGTAGCGTGACCTTCTTAAGCACGGGGTCAGTCAATTCAGCCTTTGTGGCCGGCCAGGACAACAATACATCCCAATTCCTATTCCAGCAGGAGCTCAATGTTGGGAGCAATTTCTCCTTAAGCCTAAGCAACAACGCCTCTACGGTTAGCGAATTAGATGGCGCCGTAACGGCCGGCACCTGGACCCTGAACAGCGGATCACAGTTCAGCCTCCTGGCGGGGACCGCCGCGGTAACAACTGACACGGGTAACTCCAATATTACGGGTACTTCCGGGGGTAATGCTTCTGTGACAGCGGGTTCGGTGACGATGAACACAATCTTGGGGGGAAACATCACGGCCGGTGATGGACAATCTGTCAGCGTCTCGAGCGGCGATATCGACAGGGGCGGGACAGGGGGTAATGCTTCCCTGAACGCGGATAATCTTAATGCGGCATCTTCCGCTTTCACTGTGACCGGGGGTGCGGGTGGGATCTCCAACAGTAACGGTGGTGACGGCGGGCAGTCATCAGTTTCTATCGGTACCGGAGTCCTCTCCGGGGCTTCGACTTTCATCCTGCGGGGCGGCGCCGGCGGGAGTTCGGATCACGGTGGGTCGGGAGGAAATGGGGGAAACACAAACCTAATTACTAACGGGGCCCTTACAATTTCAGGATCCAGTTTAAGCGTTTTGGGAGGAGTGGGAAGCGATAGCAGTAATGAAGATGCGGGCGCCGGTGGCGGCGTCACCGCAACGTTAGGGTCATTGAATATGGTTCCCGGCGCTTTAGCCTCCCTTACCGGCGGGAACGGTGGCGCCGGTTATGGCGAAGGGGGTAATGGTGGAAGCCTTCTCTTGACGGCTGGTTCCGTATCGCTTACAGGTCCAGGAACAAGTCTTAACATCACTGGGGGAGCGGGCGGCCAGCAGACGGGTTCCCAAAGGGCTGACCTTGGGGGGACGGGAGGTAACGCGACTGTTTCCACCGGTGCTTTAGCGACGGGTTCAGGAACTGTCTTTGACATTACCGGCGGATTAGGCGGCGATACATCCGCAATGAACATAGGCAGAGGGGGAGATGGAGGTGTTGCCTCTTTTTCGGCGAATACGGTAACCCTTTCAGGGAATATGGGCGTTACGGGTGGCAACGGCGGTTCTGGATTCTTTGGGGGTAACGGCGGGGCCGCCAGCGCGGCTGCAAATGCCTGGACTATCGGCACTGGTGCAAGCCTTTCGGTTATGGGAGGAATAAGCGGTAACGGGACCACAGTCGGACCAGGCGGCCAAGCGGCTGTTTCCGCGGGAACTTTGACGATGGACTCTGGATCTTCCATAGAGGTTTTGGGCGGCGCTGGAGGGAATGGAACTGGAAACCCAGGCGTAATTCAACCAGGACGCGGGGGTTTTGGAATCTTTAAAGCGGGTTCCGTGAGCATGGGTTCAGGGTCGTCATTGGGTGTCACGGGAGGAGCCGGTGGCACTGGAGGGGGCCAGGGCGGGGATATAGGTGTGACCATGACATCACTGTCCATGGACACAGGATCGGCCATTAACTTAATAGGAGGGTCGGCCGTCGATGGGACCGGATTAGGGGGCCAGGCTTTCTTTACGGCTGGGTCGGTATCGATGAATTCCGCTTCCGTCAGTATTTACGGGGGGAATGGGGGTTCCGGGGGAGGTAATGGAAACCAAGCCAACATCCAATTAAGTTCTTTGGTAATGAATGGCAGTTCGACATTCATGGTGGAAGGCGGGCAGGGTGGTGCGGGAGGGGACGGTGGGTTGGTCCAGATGTCCGTGAATTCAGGGGTTACATTGGGTTCCAATTCCGATTTTACGGCTGTCGGAGGGGCGGCCGGCATTGGGGGTCAAGGCGGGAACATCAATGTTATTTTCAACGATTTGGAGGGAGTAGCCGGGTCGTCCGTCAGCCTCGGCGGGACGGGGCAACAGCTCCTGATTGTCAACGGAGGAAGTTTTGCCGGTACGATCCAGGGCTCGGGGGTCCTGCAGGTTGGCGGTTCTAACCCCCTGACCCTTTCGGGATTAAATACCTACAGCGGCGGGACATCGGTCCTCGGGGGAGAACTGGCCGTGGATACGGGCGGAACACTCGGTAGCGGTTCCGTTTATGCCAACTCAACCCTGGTTTTTATAGATAACGCGAATGCCGGAAGCAATACCATGACCGTGGGGAACAGCGGCAACCTGGTATTCCAGGGCACTTCCACGGCCTCCAACGCCACTATCATCAATAACAACTTTTTACAGTTCTATAATTCATCGAACGCCGGAAGCGCGACCATCACCAACCTTGACCAATTGAATTTTTACGATGGTTCCTCAGCCGGTTCCGCATATATCCAAAACAACGGAACGCTCCTATTTTCAGGGGATGACATTCCGGTGAGCATATCGACCGCAGGCAGCGCGATGATCACCAACAATGGCACCATAAATTTCGGCGACAGTTCCACGGCTGGAAGCGCCACTATCACTTCCAACGCTGGTTCATCGGTAGTGTTTAACGGGTTATCCGCGGGAGGGACGGCCGACTTTATCGATAATGCCGGTTCTTTGTTCGACATCAGTGGGGAAGATGCGTCGGGGATTACGGTGGGTTCGATTGAGGGCGCCGGAAATATTGATCTTGGCTCAAAAAACTTGACGACGGGCGGGAATAACATGAGCACCGCTATTTCCGGAGTCCTGGCCGACGGCGGCCAAGCTGGCGGAGTTGGCGGTTCATTAACCAAGATGGGGACTGGAACCTTGACCTTGTCGGGCACGAACACCTACAGCGGCGGGACGGCGGTAGCCGCGGGGACGCTGGCTTTGACCGGCACTGGAACCCTGGGAAGCGGCACCTTGATGGTAAATTCCTCCGCGAATTTTGACATGAGCGGATCAACCGCCGGAGTGAACGTGGGGTCCATCCAGGGCGGGGGAAATATTTTCCTGGGCGGCGGAACTTTAGCGGCAGGTACCGACAACAGCTCGACAACCTTTTTTGGAGTTATCAGTGACGGCGGCCTAGCTGGAGGTTCCGGCGGTTCGTTGACCAAAATGGGGACGGGAACCTTGACACTCTCCGGTGTCAACGCTTACACCGGCGGGACGGCTTTGAACGGCGGCACCTTGAACCTCGGGAACAACAGCGCCTTGGGCACCGGGAACCTGACCCTGGAAAACGGCACGACCTTGCAGGCGGGAATCAACGGCCTGGCGGTCACGAACGCGATATCCCTCAATGGGAACGATACTTACGACACCAACGGCAATGGTTCGTCCCTGTCGGGTGTCATCAACGGTTCGAGCGGCCTGGACGTTATAGGAAGCGGAATCCTGACCCTGACGGGCACGAACACCTACAGCGGCGGGACGACGGTAGCCGCGGGGACGCTGGCTTTGGCCGGCACTGGAACCCTGGGAAGCGGCAGTTTGATGGTAAATCCCTCCGCGAATTTTGACATGAGCGGGGCAACCGCTGGAGTAAGCGTAGAGTCCATCCAGGGGGGGGAAATATTTTCCTGGGCGGCGAAGGTTTAGCGGAAGGTAACGACAACAGCTCGACAACCCTTTCTGGAGTTATCAGTGATGGCGGCATAGCTGGAGGTTCCGGCGGTTCGTTGACCAAAATGGGGACGGGAACCCTGACTCTCTCAGGCGTTAACACTTACAGCGGCGGGACGGCTTTGAACGGCGGCACCTTGAACCTGGGGAATAACAATGCCCTGGGCACCGGGAGCCTGACCCTGGAAGACGGAACGACCTTGCAGGCGGGGACCAACGGCTTGGCCGTCGCGAACACGGTATCCCTCAACGGAACCGATACTTACGACACCAACGGCAATGGTTCGTCCCTGTCGGGCGTCATCAGCGGTTCAGGCGGCCTGGATGTTACAGGAAGCGGAGCCCTGACCCTGACGGGAACCAACACCTACGGGGGCGGGACGGCTTTGAACGGCGGCACCTTGAACCTGGGGAACAACAGCGCCCTGGGCACCGGGAGCCTGACCCTGGAAGACGGAACGACCTTGCAGGCGGGGACCAACGGCCTGGCGGTCACGAACGCGGTTTCCCTCAACGGGAACGATGCTTACGATACCAACGGCAATAGTTCGTTTCTGTCGGGCGTCATCAGCGGATCGGGCGGCCTGGACGTCACAGGAAGCGGGGTCCTGACCCTGTCGGGTATCGATAGCTACACGGGCGGCACCAGCATTGTGAGCGGCACTTTAGTGGCGGCCAACAACAACGCTTTAGGCGCGGGCTCGGTGGTGGTGAACGGGGGCACTTTAAGCGTCAGCGGCCTCCGAACGGTGACGATTGGGGGTAATTACACCCAATTATCCACGGGAACCCTGCAATTAGGTATGGGAGGAACGGCGGCGGGGGACTGGGACATGCTGAAAATTTCCGGTGCGGCCACCTTGGCGGGGACCCTGCGGCTGGTTTCGGTTAACGGGTTTCAGTTCCAGACGCATGGAACCCAGGACTTCGAGATTCTGTCGGCGGGCAGCGTGGACGGTAAATTTAATCCGGTAATGAATGGGATCACGGCCGGTTCGGTGTCGCTGGTTTATGACCCACAGGAGATTCTCCTGGAGGTGTCGGGCCCGACCTACCAGTCCTTGGGCGTGTCGCCCAACCAAAAGTCCGTCGGCGGCGCGTTGGATTATTTGAACGCTCATTCGGCCGATCCGGCTTTGATGAATATTTTAAATACCAAGTCCAATGCCGTTTTGCCGGGGATTTACAACCAAATCTCGCCGGCGATTTTGACGTCCATATATCAAATCTGTTTCTCGACGGCGGAAAGCCGAGCAGCTTTCGTCTTAAACAGGCTGGGATCGCTTTTTGAAGAGCCGTTCTTGACGGAGGGAATGGCTGATTCCAACATCATCCGGGAAGGCCCCTTGTTCGCTGGAAAAATGTCGGCGAAAAAAGAGAAAGCCATCATGCAGGAAGAGGAGGAAAAGGATGAGACGGCCGAACCTCCCGCGGTTGCGGCGCCTGAAAACCGCTTCGGGGTATATGTGGATGGTTTAGGCAATTTCGGGTCCGTCACAGGTGATTCCAACGCCGCGGGTTATAATTTTACGACCTCCGGTATGGCGGCTGGGATGGATTACAGGTTCAACCAGGAATGGGCGGGTGGCCTTCTTTTGGGTTATTCCAATACTGGAACGACCCAATCCGGCAGCAACAGTGTAAGCGTGACGGGCGGCCAGGCGGGCCTTTATGGCGGCTGGAATCATGGGAAACTCCGCTTGGAAGCCCTCGTGGATGGGGGAATCAACAGTTACAAGACCCAGCGGGAAAGTTACGGGGGGGTGGCGACTGGTTCAACCCAAGGCGTCCAGTATGGCGGTCAACTGACTTGCGGGATTGAAAGGCAAATAGACAAAGTGGCCTTGGAAATGTTCCTGTCGGGCCAATACACTGATGTGAATATAAACAGTTTCCAGGAAACGGGATCCTCTCTGACGAACTTGAACATTCCTTCCCAAGGGGAAAGCTCTGTGTTGAGCCAATTGGGGGCAAAAGCGGGCTGGTCGTGGAAAATGGGAAATGTTTCCATCCTGCCGAGCTTAAGCCTGGCATGGGAGCATGTGTATCAAGGAAACCAGGACAGTTTGAACGCCACTCTTGGGAGCGCCAACAACCTATTTACAGTCCAGGGTCCCGCGACGGGGACGGATGTAGCGGTCATCGGGGCTGACATTAACGCAAAATTCAGCAAGGGTTTTGGGGCTTTTGTCCAATACCAGGGAAAATTGGGATTGACGAATTATGGTTTCCAAAACGTTACCGGCGGGGTGAATTTCGGTTTTTAAAATGTTGCTGAAAAAGTCCCTAAAACGGACTTTTTCCCTCATGCCACTTTGAAAATATATCAAAGGGCATGAGGACGTCCCCATTTTCCTTGTAAAAGTTCGAACAATGATAAATGGGGGCAGCTGACAACATTTGCGGAAACCCCACGATTCCCGCCCTGTTTGAATAGGAATCTGAAAAAGATAACTGGGTATGCCATTTTGTCTTTATAAGATTTATATGAAAAAAATGGCGCAGAATCTTTGGGGCCGCAGGCTGTTTTGTCCCATTCCTCTATACTTATTTATTGAGAATGGGACTATGCCACTTTCCTTATGATTCAAGAAATAGGAAAAGCGGTATGTGGGCCTGTTTTTAATTTTTCAGCAGCCTGCGAAAGAATTTCAACATTTATATAAGTGAACCTATAAAAGCTCGAGGGTATATCCGAATTAACCAATGTTCCTATTGGTGGATCGTTGCTTAGATTCGTCGTTTTGGAAATGGAACCCTTATTCTTTAGAATATTCCCTTACTATTGCAGTGGAATAACGGTGTGCAGGCTGAGTTCCGCAGGATCCTCAAAAACCAGAAATAAACTTTCAATCATCCATTTTCTTCAATTACAGCTTAAAATATGTTTTATAAACACGTATTCAGCCGCGAGATGACCCGGATTTTTTTATCATGTTCGTTTATGATTGTAGAGTATAGGCCAACAGATTCATCCCATCGTTATAGATGAATCACTGTTATCGGATGATGAAATTTTCAAAGGGTTGAATGGATGATTGAATCCTCGAAACGAATTTTTCCCCTGGATTTCACTGGAAGAATGGTGGGATTGCTTTTCCTCATTCTCATACCCATTGTGGTTTTGATTCCCCATAATGCTGTTCCCGTTTGGCTATCCATGGACTTGGCTTTGCGGTGGATTTCCGGACTCGTTTTCATTCTTTGTATGGCGATCTACGTAGTCCGGGACCGTTTACCCGTCACCCTTTTATTGGACACCTCCGATTTTTTGTTTGTGCTCCTTTTAAGTTGGATTCTCCTTTCCGCCAAGAATTCCCAAACATCTTTTGACAGTTTCTACGCTTTCAGAACCTTTTTGGCTTCGACCTTGTGGTGGTTCTCACTGCGGATCGTGTGGAAGCGTTGGCCGGGACTTTTTGGCTGGTTCAAAAAGATTTTCTTTTTGACCGCTTATTTGGCCGGGACTTGGCTTTTATTCACCACCATGGGACGCTGGTTTTGGTTCGATTATTTCTCGAGGTTCGTTCCCCGGGAAGGTTTTTTTATAAATCCAAATATCGCGGCCGGCTTCCTAGGCATGGCCCTTCTTTGGGGGCTGCATCTTAAATTAAACCGGGAATGGTTCCCATGGACTGGCCTGGGATTACTGTTGGTTGCTTGGGGGTTAACTGAAAGCCGCGGCTCATTAGCGGCGATGGTTTTGGTTGCGGTTTTGTACCTGGTATTACATATGGGGGAAATTGAAAAAAGGATTTCCCAATGGGGATCCAAACAATGGCTGACATTCGGTGTGGCGGTGATTTTCCTGGCGATTTGCCTTTCATCGACAGTCAACCGCATGCTGAGCGGCGAGAATGCCGATCCCCGGGCCTATTTCCGGTTCGACATTTGGATCAGTAGTTTCCATATGATTATGGCCCAACCGATTTTCGGGTTCGGACCGGGAACCTTCGCGGATGTCTATCCTTTTTTCAGGCCGGAAGGATATTGGGACGTTTTCAACCCATTCGCCCATAATGAATTCCTCCAGGCGGCGGCGGAATGTGGTATTCCCGCGCTGATTTTAATTCTTCTCCTGCTTTGGGTTTTGCTCAGGGATTTTTCCGGTGTCACTTTAAAGACTTCAATCATGGATCGCCACCCAAGTGAAGTGAGAACCGCCGAATTGGCGTTTTATCTCATTCTATTTGAGGGATTGCATAATTCGGTCGACTTCACCTTCCACGATTGGTCTCACCGACTGGTTTTAATGGGCTTGGTGACATTTGCACTCAGGGAGAAAAAAAGGGGGGATTTGCTTCAAGTGACTTTTCAAATGACCCAACCTGTCTTTCGAACCGTCCTTTCAGTGGTTTTTCTCCTGGTTTTCTGGATCTTAGGGTGGGGGGGGGCACGAGATTTTTCCTCCAGGATTTATGATCTCAAGGGGAACCTCGCGCAAAGAATTGGCGACTTGGATCAGGCGGAAAAATACGCTCAAAAAAGCCTTCAGCAGCGGCCCAATTTCATGGATCCGTGGAATACTCTTGGCGCGGTGGAGGATGTACGTGCCGAAAGGGTCAATAACTTTTCCCAAAGGGAAAAATATTTCGAATTGGCGGACGAATATTTTCAACGCGCCATCCAATGTTCGCCTTACGCTTCTGAGCCAAGGGAAAACCAGATCCAAAGCCTGGTTTTGCGGGGACGGTTGGATCAAGCCTTGGATCTTCAAAGCCAACTCATGACGAAAGGTCCCGAGTTGCCGAATAATTATTTAGACTTAGGTTCCATTCTGGTCAAGATGGGCCGTGCCCGGGAAGCCCTAAAACCCGCCCAAAAACTAGTGGACAAGTATCCCTATTTCCTTCCGGGTTATATATTAAAAGCCCAAGTTTTGGAGTTAATGGGGCGGAAAAATGAAGCACTTAACGTTTATGAAGAGGCGCGGGATATGCTCCAAAACATACACATGACCGATCCTTCCGGTTGGGTAGAACCCAATATCAAGAGGCTTAAGGGTTCCTCCTGATGGGAATTTTTTTTCGATGCCGAGGAAACAAAAATTCCTGGATTCATCCCGCGGCTCTATTCTTAGGCTTGTTCGTCCTCGACGCTTTTCTCGTATCCCCCTTTATAGGTTGGTACGATTCGGGAGAAATGATCGCAACTACCCTGTGCCTTGGGATTTCCCACCCCTCCGGCCAAGTTTTATTCCACCTATTGGGCAAATTGTTCCTGCTTCTGCCCTTTAAGACCCCGGCTTTCCGATTGGGACTGATGTCCGCTTTTTGTTCCGCACTGGCCTCGGTCTTGTTTTGGAATCTTTGCTTAAAAATATCGGTTTCCCTTGCTCCGCGATCAAGAAAATGGGAGGAGTTTTTCCCAAAATTGAAGGTATGGCTTATTATTTTAGTTCTCGCCTGGAGCCTAAGTCTTCCCTGGTGGCGTTATTCACTGACACCCCTCATCTACGCCCTTCACCTTTTACTGGCTCTTTTGATCCTTTGGGCCATAAGCTTGGAGAAGCCCGCGAAATGGTTATTGGCTTTTTTCCTTGCGGGGTTGGCAACCGTTTTTAGACCGACTCAGTTTTTCTCCCTGCCATTTCTCGGTTTAGCTTTTATTTTAAATGGGTGGCGGAATAGCTCTAAGCCTCCTAAAACCGTTATTTTTATAATCGGTGCATTCTTCCTGGGCCGCAGCACGTTCCTGTATCTCCCCTTAAGGTCCGCTCTTCACCCCACTATGGCTTATGCGGATTTGACCAGTTTCACGACCCTCCTGAAGCATCTATTCGCCTTGCGTTTTTCACACTATGTCGCAGTTATATCCCTATCCAACATCCAAACAGTATTAAAACAAATGTTTTCACACTTTTGGACCGACTTGACACCATTGGGAATCGGGTTGATTCTTGCGGGCTTGGTTTTGGCATTTGTCCGGCGGAAAGCCATTCCTGTTTTTTTATGGATCGCCCTGGGATGGGGAGCCATGGAGGGGTTTTTCGTCTTTACCATACCTTTTCCGACTTTTGAGTCCCACCAAGTTTTGCTCGGGTGGGTTTTCAGCGGGTTGTTTGCCGGAGTAGGTTTGTTCTGCTTATTCGAGAAGTGTTACGGTAGAAATATTAGAAGAAAATCTTTTTTGTTAAATCCACATATAGTTACTTTTCTCCTGGTTTGCTGGTTGGTGGTTCAACTTGGCTCCATCGGGCATCTTTTTGAACGCAAGAGCGAGAGAGGGGCGCAGGATTATGCGAAAAACCTTTTGACTATTATGGACTCAAAGGCCCTTTACCTGCCGACCGAGGAAAATGAGTATTTCCCGATTGTGGGTTTTCAGCAATCTTTTGACTTTCGTAAGGATGTGGAGGTAGTTGAGCCGGGAAGCACACCCAGCGACATCGCTCCCCGGATTAGGGCGGCGCTTACCCAAGGAAGATCTCTTTACGTAACCCGAAAATGGGACTTGCCGCCGGGATGGGCTTATTCCGCCAAGGGACCCTTGCTTCAAGTCGCAAGCCAGGAGTCTCTCCAGATTGAGGAAACAATCCCCTTTGGGGAGCCCCTAGCCCAATGGGGTAATATTTTATTAGAAGGTGTAACCGTAAATCCCGGCGTGGTGCAGCCAGGTGGAATGGTTGAAATCACCTACCTTTGGGCGCGGACAAACTTCCAAGGGGAGCAGGTAAAAAAGGCGAGTGGAACTTCGCCGGTTGTCGCTCTCTTCATAGACGAAAGCGGCCGTTTTTGGATGAAAGATGGCGTTTTTTGGCTGCATGATATTCATGAACCTTTTGGACTTTCTTTCGGCCGGTTGAGGAAAAATCGGATGTACAGGGAAACGAGGATTCTTTTTATTCCTTCGGATTTTCCCCAGGGGAAATACCACCTAGTAGTGGGGCTTCAAAAAGAAGCGCCGAAGCGGTTGCCCGGCATGGAATCATATCAATATGAATTTTATGAACGTGGTGATTTCCAAAACCTGGAAAAGTTCATAGGCCGGGGCGAAAATGGGGCACTGGTACAATTTTCCGCGGGCCAAAATGGCATGGGTAAAAACGACTTTTGGCCGGTTTTGGAAAGCCAAAAGCCGGTTTTGAATGGATGTTTTGCGCCCGTCGCGGATCTCAAAATAAAAACCGTAGGTGGACGCTGAAAGATCAGTCACCCTCTTTTGCTTTTGGCTGGTGGCTGGAAACAGGACAGATTTGCGGGTTTTGTTTTTTGAAGAACTGTGCCCGTCCCTTATCACTACCCATTTATCGAAGGATGTACTTTAAGAGAAAAATGCAGATTAAACTTTCTATTCAACTATTGTTTGAAGCGGTATTAGAGCCGGTATAGCTGGTACCGCATACCGCGCCATTTGGACCTGGGACCAGTTAACTGGTTTTGAAGGGTATTCGGCAAAAGTTCCTTATCGGTCATGACGAAATTGACCGGAAGGAAATATCCTGGTATCTGAGTGATAAGCCAAAGCTTTTCGTTTAAAAATATTTTTTTCTTTTCAGCGAACCTCCTGCGTTTTTCAGAGTCGTGCCATTGGTCGCAAGCGTATTCCACCATGGCATGCCCCAAACCCTTGCCGCGGAAAAGTGGGTCAACCGTTAAGCCTGTTAATTCCACGCAATCCTCATGGGCTGTTATTCCGACTGTACCGGAGGACAAACCTTGAATTTCAGCTATCCACCAAAGGGTATCTTCCATTTTTGGGATTTCCATGCGGTTGGCTTCCAGGCTTTTTTCGATCCCGTAAAAGTCCCGGGGACCAGCTTCTCGAAAGGCAAGAGGATGGTCCAATGTCCAAAGGGATGCGGAAGTCAGTTCCCCCCGGTACATTAACCCCCCCTTTTTGGTTTCTATCAGCCGGGTTGCCAAGTCCAGCACCTGAATGCGTGTAGCCCATTTTGTTTCGCGGATTTCCTTCCAATCAGCGTGCCGCAACTCGGTATCCGTGGTTGTGGCATGGAAAATATAGGAATTCCAAGTTATTACTTCACCCTCAAAACTAATATCCAAAGTGATATGGAGAAGGAAACGCTTGATTGTTATATTCAAGCCCGTTTCCTCCTTGGCTTCTCGGAGGGAGCACGCCACGAAATCCTCGTTAGGTTTAATACCCCCCGAAGGGGACCGGTAATTACCGGGAGGGTAGCTATGCTTGCTCATCATAGCGAAACGGCCGTCGGCCCCTTCGATCAAAAGCGTGACGTCATGAACTCGCTTTTGTTGGATGCTCTTTTCCAAAAGACGCCAGCCCTCTTCGTCGAATTCCTGGGTCATCCATTGATGATAAGGGTATCCGAAACGGGTACGGATGGAGGATAATTGGGGCATGAGAAACAAATTTGATCTCCCGTAAGTTTTATCCCGGAAATCCAGAAATCATTTAATCAGCAAAATTTCAAAGTACTTGCTGATAATGGAAGTTCGAAACTCCGGAAAAGCCATGTTCTTTCAGGCAGGTATTTTAAGGTTTTATTCCAGGAACTTCTAATAAAAAGCTTTCTCCTGTGGAGATTATTTAATGAGACTCAAAGATCGAAATAATACACGACTTTAGTATTTTTAAGGCCAATGGGCCATTCGGCAATGACTGGGTCCCCCAGGGACGACATTTATTGAAACAGGGTTACATCATCTCGAATGTCTAATATTGGATTGCTATGGATTATTGGGAATATGAACAGCTCTGGAAATATAAAGACTTAAGATTTTGGATTATGGCAATTTACAACCCCCAGTTCAATAACGAAGTGCAACACTTAGACCCGGCAGAACCCGGGGGTTATCCTAAGTGCTATGAAATCATCCTACAAGCATCTGTCGTTAGCCGAACGTGAAGAAATTTCAGTTTGGAATGCTGAAGGCCTCTCCCTTCGGGAAATCGCACGCCGTCTGGGCCGTGATGTATCCAGCATTTCCCGAGAACTGAAGCGCAACGCCCCTCCTATACGATCTCGCCGCTACCTGCCCGCCAGAGCTCACATGCGTGCAGAACACCGAAACCGTCTTTCACGTACTCATTTAAGGCTTAAAAATCCTGAGATTCGCCGTTTAGTACTGCGAGAAATACCTCGTGGACTCTCGCCCGAGCAAATTGCCGGTTTTCTTCGCCGGGAGAAACCAAAACTTTCCGTTTCCCATGAAGCCATCTATCAATTCATCTACTGCGAAGCTCGAAACCTCATTCCTCATCTAGCCCGGGCCCATCGAAAACGTTTGCGACGTTGGCACACTCAAAAACATCGCAAAAGCCATATTCCTCAACGTACTCCCATTACCCAACGACCAGCTATCGTTGAAACAAGACAGCAATTCGGGCACTGGGAGGCCGACACCATCATCTCCCGGAAAAGCAAACCCTCACTTCTGGTTATGGTCGAGCGCAAAAGTCGTCTGGTGAAACTGGCTTGGCTACCTCAAAAATCAGCTTTCCACACTAGAGCCGCAATCAACCGTCGGTTGGTTCGGATTTCAAAAGGCCTCCGCCGTACCATCACATACGACAATGGCTCCGAAAACGTCGAACATCTCCAGGTGAATCGTGTTTCAGGCACTCGTTCATTCTTTTGTTTGCCCTTCCACAGTTGGGAGAAAGGTTGTGTTGAAAATACTGCAGGTCTTGTTCGTCGCTTCTATCCCAAGAAAACGGATTTTGCTACTATAACCCCAGCGAATGTACGACGCGTGGAACGGATCCTAAACCATCGTCCTCGCAAGTGCCTTCGTTTCAAAACGCCGGAGCAGGTCTTTAGTCAAGGTGTTGCACTTACTGGTTGAATTCAGCAACTTTAAAGAGAGTTCCAATAATGTTTTATATTAAGAAGCATAAAACCGATATAAGTTTCCTTTTGGGAATTGAAATGACTTCATTAACTTTTAGAATGGAACTCGGTAAATTGAGATGGAAGATAATCGGAATTTTATTAATCTTCATTTTTATTTTTTCCCCCAGATTTTTATGGTCAGCGCCAGTTGATCTGGTTGATCCCTTTATCGGAACTGCTAATGGCGGGAACACTTTTCCCGGGGCTTTGGTTCCGTGGGGGATGGTTTCGGTCAGTCCGCATACGGATCTTCATTCTCCTTCAGGATATATTTATGGAAACCCCTTTATTTACGGATTCGGCCACGTGCATTTAAGCGGAACAGGATGCCCCGACTTGGGAAGTGTCGTGCTCATGCCGACCACAGGTGAAATCCAGGTTTCGCGAGATAATTGGAAATCAAAATATGAATCGGAAAGCGCTGTTCCCGGGGCCTACGCTGTTTATTTAAAAACTTATGACATTTTTTCCCAAATGAGCGCCACAACTCACGCCGGGATCAGCCAATACATTTTTCCATCCAGAAAAGGGGATGCCAACATACTTTTGGATGTCGGAGCGAGGTTAACGACCGATCCGGTAACTCTGAAGACGTCTTTTGAATCCTATGTGAAGATTGATTCCCCTTCTGAAGTGGAAGGTTTTACCCAAAGTGGAAATTTTTGCAGTCCATCCGCTAAAAATAAACAAACGGTATATTTTGTGGCCAAATTCAGCAAACCGGCACAGGAAGTTGGAACATGGAAAAAAATGTCCCTTAGCCATGACAGGGAGGAACACGGGAAGGAAATCGGAGCTTATTTTCGATTTTCCACAGGGGAAAAGGAGCCCATTGAAGTAAAAGTGGGGATTTCCTATGTCAGTATCCCCAATGCCCGAATAAACCTTGAAACCGAGATGCCTGATTGGGATTTGGAGGAGGTCAAGGCTAAAGCGCGAGTGGCTTGGAATAGCGAATTGTCTAAAATCAAAGTCGGAAAAGCTACTCCTGATCATTTGAAGATCTTCTACACCGCTTTATACCATTGCCTCATCCATCCGAATGTTTTTTCAGACGTGAACGGTGAATATCCCTCCATGGGGTATCATGACGTCAAGTCGACTAAGAAACTGAGTTATACCCGGTACACCATTTTCTCTCTTTGGGACACCTACCGAAATCTGCATCCCCTGCTCACCTTTCTTTATCCTGAACGTGAACTAGATATGGTCCGAAGCTTGGTAGAAATGGCCAAGGAAGGGGGAGAGCTTCCGCGTTGGGAGTTGGCGGGGAACGAAACCGGCGTCATGGTCGGGGATCCGTCGGTTCCGGTCATTGTGAACACTTACCTTTCAGGACTTAAGAATTTCGATGTGAGATCGGCCTACGATGCCATGGCGAAAAGCCTTTCCTCGAAGGATAACAAGGTCTACGGGGGCCTCAAATCACTTATTAAATTCGGCTATATACCTCAGGACGACGATACTGGGAATTGGGTTTGGGGCTCGGTTTCAACCAGTTTGGAATATTCCTACGATTTTTGGTGTCTCGCGCAGATGGCTAAAGAGCTTCGTTATGATCAGGATTACGAGAAATACATCCATTTCTCAGGCATATATCGGAATTTTTACGATTCCGAAACGGGTTTTTTACGCGCTAAAAACCGAGACGGTTCTTGGATAAAACCTTTCGACCCCCAAGCGATCTGTTGTGATAAAAATTGGCCTAACAGCGGCGGTCCAGGCTACGTAGAAGGAAACGCCTGGCAATACCTTTTTTTCATTCCCCAGGACTTAGATGGATTGCGACTCACTATGGGAAGCGACAGAAATTTCACTAAACGTCTTCAAGAATGTTTTGAAAAAGGATATTACGACGCCACCAATGAACCCGACCTCTTCTGGTCTTATCTGTTTAACGAAATCCCTGGTGAGGCCTGGCGCACCCAAAAGAAAGTCAGGGAATTGATGGAAAAGTACTATAAACCGACTTCTGATGGACTGCCGGGGAATGACGATTGCGGCACCCTCTCGGCTTGGTATGTTTTTTCAGCCCTTGGTTTTTATCCTGTCTGCCCAGGAAGTGGAGTTTTTCAAATCGGAAGTCCAATCTTTCAGGAGGTTGAAGTTAATCTGAATCAAAGTATTTATTCCGGCCGATCACTTCTACTTAAAACCAACAATAACTCTTACCGGAATGTTTACATCCAATCCGTTCTAATTGATGGGGTTCCATATAAAAACACTTTCCTAAGATGGGAAGATTTAATTTATGGAAAAACCATTGTCTTTACAATGGGCCCTGAGCTGAGGAAAAAATTCTCTCAATGAAATATATTCACATTTATTTTATAGCTATGATTTTTTTCTTTTTATCGGGATTTATTTAGAACTTTACAAGCCTTTTTTGAATGATTCTCATGGATTCCCGTATGTTTAAACAATCCTTGTCGTTTTTAGGGGCCTTGTGTTATAACCATACGACCTTGGCTGAACATTAAAAGGCCTTGGAGGGTGTCAGGCGAATTTTATTGCCGACCCATTTCTCACGCTTCCCCAACGTTCCTTTTAGTGGTCCCTGAAAGGGGATTAGATTGGAACCCATTCTTGGATGGAAAAGGGAAGCGGTGGTAAAACTAAAGGAGCAATTTTATGATGTCTGTTTCAATGAAGCAGTTACTGGAAGCCGGAGTCCATTTCGGCCACCAGACCCGCCGTTGGAATCCCAAAATGTCTCTCTATATTTTCGGCGAGCGCAACGGGATCCATATTATTGACCTCCAAAAGACCGTAAAGAAACTTAAAGAAGCCTACCAATTTGTCAAAGATCTTGCGGTCGCGGGGGATTCCATTGTTTTTGTCGGTACCAAGAAACAAGCTCAAGACGCCATTAAGGAAGAAGCTGATCGTTGCGGCATGCCCTATGTCAATTACCGCTGGCTGGGAGGCATGTTGACTAATTTTGCGACGATAAAGAAATCCATTTCTTATTTGAAGGAATTGGAAGGAATCTCCGAGCAGGAACTAGCCGACAGGTCCAAGAAAGAACAAGCCCGACTGAATAAGGATAAAATGAAATTGGAGCGTTCTCTAGGCGGCATTAAGAATATTTCTAAGCTTCCCGGCGCCATTTTTGTCATCGACACTAAAAAAGAACATATTGCCGTGCAGGAAGCCCGCAAACTGGGTATTCCAATTGTGGCGGTCGTGGATACCAATTGTGATCCCGGCGAAGTGGATCTTGTCATTCCCGGGAATGACGATGCGATTCGCGCTGTAAAGCTTATGGCTTCGGTGATGGCCAGCGCTGTATTGGAGGGCCGCTCCAGGGAATTGGAAGGCCGCGAGATTTCACCTGAAAGCGTCGTGGCTCCTTCTGAAGTCGGAGAGGAAATGCTTGCGTCGGCGGAAAAGGAAGTTGAAATTCCCGTTGAAGTCGAAGCCACGGCCCAAGAATTACTCGAAACCACTGAAGAAAAGAAGGAAGTTGTCGAACTTTTGATTGGCAACGTAGAACATCTTGCAGGTGATGCCGAAACGGTGGCGGTTTTGGCCGATGAACTTGCGGACGAAAAAGTGGAACGAATTCGGACTAAACGCGTTCGGGATGATAAGGCCTGAAAAAAACCAATTGGATCATTGAAAGTTTTTCACCTTCAACTTCAAATAGTTTTTAAATAGTCATGTGTTTATATGTAAGACGACGCTATCAAAATCCTCCGGAAAAATAGCCGGTGGAGGGAAAGGTTTTGGAGGAATAGAAAGCATGGAAATTACAACGAACGCGGTCAAGGAATTACGGGAAAAAACCGGTGCGGGTATGATGGATTGTAAGAAAGCCTTGGCTGCGACAATGGGTGATTTCGAGAAGGCCATTGTTTGGTTGCGAGAAAAAGGGGTTGCCCAGGTCGCCAGAAGGGTTGGACGCAGTGCCAATCAAGGGATCATTGGCAGCTATATACATGGCGGTAAAGTGGGTGTGTTGGTGGAGGTAAATTGCGAAACAGACTTTGTAGCAAAGACCACCGATTTTCAAAACCTGGTCAAGGAGTTGGCTATGCAGGTGGCCGCTTCTTCCCCAAAATATGTCAATAAGGAAGAAGTCCCCATGGCTGAATTGGATCAGGAAAAGGCTATTTACTTGAATGAGGCCAAACAATCCGGTAAACCTGAAATTGTTCAGCAAAAGATCGCCGAAGGAAAAATCGAAAGTTATTTCAAGCAAGTCTGTTTGTTAGAACAGCCCTATATCCGTGAACCTAAGAAATCAGTGCGTCAATTTATGACCGAAGTGGCTGCGAAATTGGGCGAGAATGTGGTGGTGAAGCGATTCTGCCGTTTTCAATTGGGCGAGTCGTAATCCGGTCAATGATAAATGGTCGACTAAAAAGACTTGTAACTATTGATAAATGATGTGTTATGTGGAAAGTTCAGTTTATTATTTAATTTTAAGTAATTAGTCTCGAGGAAATAAATGGCCAAAAAGCTCCCGCATAATCAAAAAAATAGACCGGTTTACAAAAGAGTATTGCTAAAAATTTCAGGAGAGGCACTGGCAGGGGGGCACCCGGAACAACGCATCGATGAGAAAGTCGTACGCGACATCGCCAGGGCCATATTGGACGTTAGGAATTGCGGGGTGGATTTAGCCCTCGTGATAGGCGGCGGTAACATTTATCGGGGTAAAGACGGTGTCCGTATTGATATGGATCGCGTTACGAGCGATTACATGGGAATGCTGGCCACCCTGATTAATGCGCTGGCTCTTCAAAACGCCCTGGAAAAACTTGGGGCCACTACTCGCGTTCAAAGCGCAATTGAAATGTCCAAGGTGGCCGAGCCCTTTATTCGGCGTCGGGCTCTCCGCCATCTGGAAAAAGGCCGAATTGTCATATTTGCCGCTGGAACAGGTAATCCATATTTCACAACCGACACTGCCGCGGCTTTAAGAGCCATCGAAATTGGCGCAGACGTCATACTTAAGGCCACGAATGTTGATGGCATTTACAACGCTGATCCCAAGAAGAATCCCCGAGCTAGGAAGTTTACTACAGTAACTTACATTGATGCCATCAACCGCCAGTTACGGGTTATGGATACCACCGCCCTTACGCTTTGCATGGAAAATAAGCTGCCCATTGTCGTGTTCGATCTTCGCAAATCCGGAAATATCCTGAGGGTCGTGATGGGGGAACCCATCGGCACGATGGTGAAAAACTAAAAACTTGCATCTGAAAACCGACGGCTATCGGCGATAGCTTTTTGCTTGTTAGCCAGGATCGCACGGGAAATTCCGGAAATATTTCCATCGAGGTTTAAAAATGTCCGACGCGAACCAAGTCATCAGCGAAGCTGAATCAAAAATGAAAAAGGTAATTGATTCTACTAAGCGGGAATTTGCCGGTATACGAACTGGACGTGCCACTACTTCTCTGGTTGAGCATATCAAGGTGGAGTATTATGGCAGTTTGGTTCCAGTGAACCAAGTGGCCAATATATCCATACCCGATTCCAAAACCATTGAAATGAAACCTTGGGACGCCCAGGCGCTCACGGAAATCGAGAAAGCCATCCTGAAAAGCGACCTGGGATTAACCCCCAACAATGATGGCAAGGTCATCCGAATCAACCTTCCCCCCTTAACCGAGGAGCGCCGCAAGGAATTTGTGAAGCTCGTCCATAAGGAAGCTGAAAACAGTCGTGTTGCGATCCGGTCCATTCGCCAGGAGGCAAATAAGCATTTGGACCAGTCCAAAAAAGACAAAACCATCACAGAGGATGAATACAAAAAATATCATGACCGCATCCAAAAAATGACCGACGCCCATACCCAGGAAGTCAACACCTTGAGCGTTCATAAGGAAAAAGAAATCATGGAGTTATAAATCCTCATTTGCATACCTTGAAACTGGATTCACTCTTAAAATGCCACCACCTGAAGCCTAACCTGCCTCGGCATGTCGCCATCATTATGGATGGAAACGGCCGATGGGCCAGAAAACGTGGTTTACCTCGTATTGCGGGACACCGGGCAGGAGCGAGAACTATCCGAGAAATCGTCCGCCTCTCGGGAGAATTGGGACTGGAGGCACTGACCCTTTACGCTTTTTCCACTGAAAATTGGAAAAGACCGCAGCGGGAAATACAGCTGCTTATGGGTCTCTTGCGCCAGTATCTAAGAAGCGAAGTCGAAGAACTTCTCCGAAATAATGTTCGACTCCAAACCATCGGGAACACTCAGGAACTTCCTCCGTTAATCCAGAAGGAGCTCCAAAAAGCCATCCAAGCCACAGCCCATTCCAACGGCCTTATCCTTGTGTTGGCCCTTTCATACAGCGGCCGATCAGATCTTTTAGGAGCAGTCCGGAGTATCGTGAATAAGGTGAAAAGGGGACAACTTGTTCCCGCTGCCATCCAGGAAGGAACTATTACTCGAAATCTCTCGACGGCTTCCCTGCCTGAAGTAGACCTTTTAATCCGGACCAGCGGGGAAATGAGAATTTCAAATTTTCTACTTTGGGAACTGGCTTATTCCGAATTCTATGTTACTTCAACCCTTTGGCCTGATTTTAAATCACGTCATTTCATTACGGCTTTAAGGGATTTCCAAAGACGAAAAAGGCGATTTGGCGGCATCAAGAATGTTTTAGGGAGTCCAATATCATGGGCCCATTGACCAAACGAATTTTAACGGCAGCTGTAGCCATACCTGTCCTCTTACTTTTGACGTTCTGGAATAAAACTTTTCCATGGCGTCTTTTGGTTTCTTTAGCCCTGTCTTTAAGCCTTTGGGAATTCTTAATGTTAGCTGGATTAAAAGAGATAAAAGTTCTGAAAGTGGAAGGAATGACAGCTTTAGGTATTTTTCTTCTCCCATGGATTTTAAAACCATGGTTGACATGGTCCGAAGGAGATTCTTTTCTCATGGCACTGCTTCTCATTACTCTTTCGTTTTTATGGTCTTCTCGGTCCCTAAAGGATATGGTTTTCGCCGTTAGTATCACTTTTTTCGGAGTGGCTTATTTTGGAATATTTTCTGATTATGTTTTTCGCCTACGGGAAATGACCCATGGAGCCTGGCATTTGCTATGGCTTTATGCGGCCACCTGGGCCTACGACACAGGAGGATATTTCATTGGAAAAAGATTCGGAAAGCACTCCCTGGCGCCCGTGACCTCTCCCAAAAAAACATGGGAAGGCTGTGTGGGTGGATTTCTTTTTGTGGTCACATTTCTTTTTTTATTTTGGAGAATTTTTCCAGTTTATAACCTTTATTCCGGTACGGAAGTTGCTCTTCTTTCACTCCTTCTTTCTGTTTTCGCGCAATTGGGCGACTTGACGGAATCTCTTATCAAGCGAAGCTTAGGGGCCAAGGATTCGGGAACATTGATACCGGGCCATGGCGGAATTTTTGACCGCATAGACAGCCTTCTTTTTAATGCGCCTGTCTTATTTTACTTTCTTATTTTGTTTAAACATGAATTACCCATACGAGTTTAACATGCCGAAGTGTTTTCTGGAGGGTTGAATGCCTATTGAGGACCTTGTTATAAAAGCGCTGAAAACTTTTTTCCACCAATTCGGGGAGGGCGGAAGAAAAGTTACATTGGTAGCGGCTCCCAGCCGCATCACCCTTTTAGGCGGGGAATATACAGAGGCCGTGGACGGTTACAGCCTTTTGGCCGCTGGAAACCATTACATGGTGGTCGCGGCTCAGCGGCGGAGTGATAAGGAAGCTTTTTTCCATTCCCTTCAGTATGACGAAAAAATAAAAGTTTCACTTCTCGCCCTGAAGTTTGACCGGGAAGATGGTTGGGCGAACTTCCCCAAGGGCGTGGTCTACTTTTACGGCCGTACTGGGCGGAAAATCGAGGGACTGCAAATGGTTTTGGCAGGGGACATGTCGGAAGGAGTTGGAATGGGTTTATCGGCTGCCATTACAGTGGCCACCGCTATGGCCTGCAACGCCCTTGGAAACCAGCCGCTGGACGATTCCACCCTCGTGAAGCTCTGCCACCGAGTGGAAAACCAATTCATGGGCCAAAGGGGGGATTATTTCTCCCCTTTTGCCGTGAAGTTTTCGAAAAAAGATCATTTGGTCCTTTTCGACGCCCGCACTTTCAAACCGGAATACATACCATTCGATGGAAGAATTTGCAAATTGGTGATGGTGGACAGTGGAGTTCGAAAAAAAGAAAGGGAAGAGGAATTCAAAAAACGTTTAGAGCTTTTTAATCAATTATTATTGGAAATCCGTAAACACATCCCCAAGATCCTTTCGCTTCGTGATGTGGATATTGAGGCTTACGAAACCGTCCGGAAAAAGATCGATATCATCCAAAGAAAACGCCTGGATCATGTAGTTTATGAGAACCAACGGGTTAGAAAAGCGAAGGATATTATGGCTAGGGGTGATTACGAGGGCTTGGGCGCGCTTTTAAGTGAATCTCATGATTCGCTTGTTGATAAACTCAAGGTGGGATGTGAGGAAGTGGATATTCTAACTCGGATTGCCCGCAAGCAATCGGGTTGCCTGGGTTCCAGGATGGCGGGTATTGGATGGGGAGGATCTATTCTTTGTTTGGTAAAAGCAGGGGAAGTGGCTGATTTTATCGATCGGGTAAAAGGGGAATACAAAAAAATGGTTAATATTTCCCCACAGGTCTTCGTTAATGAGCCCCAAGAAGGGGCAAGGGAAGTTGAATCGCTGGTTTCTTGAACAACTTTCCGAATAATTCGGGAACTTAGTTTTCTGTATGTTTTTTTTAATGACAGCCGTTTTTAGGTTAAAACAAAGCCAAAGCTCTTAAAAATGGGCCTGGCAAGAAAGAATGTGGGTTAAAATCATTTTTCTAGACGGGTTTTTAAAACACTTTATAATGTCCCAGGTTAGTCCAAAAAATCATTATTAAAAGATCCATAACCTAAATTTTGGAGGCGGAAATGCGTGGCTTTCGAAAATATGTGTTTTTACTTTTAGGGATTTTGATTACTTTTGAAACTCCGTATTCCTTACATGCTCAGGCAGCTACGGCCGCGCAAGATATTGCTACGGCGAACCAACTGTATGCCGCCCATAATTATGCCCAGGCCGGTCAATATTATTATGCTGCCATTAAGTTAAATCCGACTTCTGCCGCTGCTTATCAAAGTTTAGGCAACTGTTATTACTTTCTTGGACGTAAAGAATATGCTTTGACCTGTTTCCAAAGGGCATTAAATCTTCAACCAAATAATCCTCAATTGGCCCAATTTGTTCAAAGCTTAAAAGCAAAGTTGTCCACCGCTACAGGTGTCGTTTCAACGGCCAAGGCTTCCACCGTCAACGGAGCCGCTCCAGCTGGAAATGCCAACGCCGTGGGTACCGCTGCTGGGATGGGTTTAGCTGCTGATCCCTTGGCCCAAGGCAAGGTTCTTTTCCAACAAAAGCAATATGCCGCAGCCATTCCTTATTTCCAACAAGCCGCCAGCCAAGGTCCTAATAATTATCTTCCTTATTATTACGAGGCATATGCTTATTACATGACAAGAAACAACAAACTAGCAGCCCTTTATTTTGAAATTGCGAATTTGAAGCAACCCAATGCATCTCTCAAGGCTTATGCGGTGCGTATCGAGAAGACTCTTGCTCCCGTGGATCAGAAATGGGTGGAAGACCAACTCAGCAAGTTTTCCCAAGCAGGAGTGGCTGTGGCCGGAACCGGCAAGGTCGCTAAAAAAGAGATTGTCCTGGGGTTCCATGTTGGAGCCTCCATGGATTATATCCAGTCTGATCCCACCAAAGTTAAAACCGCGCTTGCCGCGGCTGGATCCGTTTCCATGTCGGGGTTGACGCCTAATTTCATCGCGATGCCGGGTTTAGAATTTTTCGCACAGGTCAGCCCTGAATTTGAAATCGATTTGGCCGGTTATTATTTGCCACTGGGTTCCATGTCTTATACCACGTATGATTACAGCCAAATCAGTTTGGACGGCTCCAACCCGAATGTTCTTAAATACAATTATAACTTTTCCGTATTTACGGGCAGTTTGGGCCTAAAATTCCTTTTTGGTGATTCAAAGACGAAGGGGTATTTTGGGGCGGGATTCGACATTTCGCCCACCAGCGTTACTTTAACGAAAGAAAAATACGACCATACGGGCACGATTGCCCTCCAGCAGGATCCCAGCACCAGTTCAGGGGGTGGTGGAGATTATACGAGCTTGGGAATCGGCGGCCATGCGGTTTTAGGTGTAGATTTTTTCCTGGGTCCGGATATCGGTCTTGGACCTTATATCGGTTATAAATACCTGGATGTTACCAATCTTAAAAATTCCAAAGGTAATTTGGCCCTCAACTCAAGCACCGGGGAAGTATCCAATAGCTCCCTGGTGGCTAAAACGTGGAAAAATTCCACTAACTTGGACCTGGACTTCAGTGGTGTCCTCGGCGGTTTGAATCTCACCTTCTTGTTCTAAAACCTGTCTTTAAAAGCAACTGATGAACGGGGGCGCTTTCGCCCCCGTTTTTGTTTTATAAGGATAAACTAAGAAAATGAATCGTAAAATCTGCTGTTTTTTTATTTCGTGTCTGTTTTTAATACATTTCGCTCCCTTTGTTTTGGCGGGTGAGGTGACTTGGAATAATGATTTTACCTTCTATGGAGATAATACCGAATTCTTCGAACCCTATCGGACCGGCGAAACCATCCTGGGTCAGCAGGGTAAAAGCTTTTTACGGACTGCCCTGGGTCAAAAGGATTTCCTTTCCGTAGGAGTTTTCGGGGATTTCAGAAGCCAGAGTGTTGTGGATCCAGTTGTCGATTTAAAACCCATATTATCCTTCGAATATTGGGAGGGAGGGACTCGGCTCATCATGGGAAGCCTCCAAACAAGGGACCGACACGGTTTTCTGGAGCCGCTGGAAGTGACTTTCCTGGAATTCACCCGACCGGTCGAATACGGCATTCAATGGATCGAGGACGATCCCGTGTTCAAAACGGACATGTTTTTGAACTGGCACCAACTTAATACTCCAACTCAACCAGAATCCTTTGACTATGGCGGAGTCATGAAACAACCCTTGGATGAAAATATTTGCTTGGAAGAACAGTTCCATGGTTTCCACGACGGGGGACAGCTTTATTTTGTCGAGGTGATCAATAATTGGGTCCCTGGAGCGGGTTTCCGTTGGAGGATTCCGGGCCTTTTAGGGGAAACGGATTTGGCGGTTTTCGGAATCATGAGCGGGCGGCTTGAAGGCGGTGATACTTCCCAAACCCAATGGGGAGGTGGGGGTTACCTGAAAGCGACGATCTTGCCCGGGGATAAAATTGAGTTTTTTGGTATCGGCTGGAAAGCCCGTGATTTTTACACCCAGGAAGGGGACGCCAATTACGCTTCCTATAGCGATCCCGATTCTACGACGGTAGAACAAATTCATAGTTTTGTGCAATCCGACAGGACTTACGTGGAGTTGGGAGCGAAAAAAATATTCCCTATGGAAGGCGGCGCAGGATTCGATGCGGAATTTCGAGTTCATTTTATGGATCAATATTCCGCCTATTCCTATCGTTTGGCAGTTTACGCCCCTTTCGACTTCCCGGTCTTTTCAACGAAAACTGGAGGCGATGGGGGATCTGCCCATGACGTGGAATAAAATCACCATTGCTTTTACGACCCTGGGTTGCCGGGTGAACCAATACGACACCCAAGTCATGAAGGAACAGTTGGAAAAGACTTACTTAACTCCTGTCCCTTTCGGGGAAAAGGCCGATATCTATGTCATCAATACTTGCACCGTTACCGCCGCGGCGGACACCGAAGGAAGAATATTGGTTCGCCGGGCTAAAGCCCGAAATCCTGATTCCTTCGTAGTTGTGACGGGTTGTCTGGCCCAAGACCGGCCCGGGGAAGTCGCCTCCCTTCAAGGTGTTAATTTAGTAGTAAGTAACGAGGGGAAAGCTGGCCTTTTTCACAGAATTCTTCAAGCTTACCCAAACCCTGAATGGATAACTCAAGATCCGATTTATTTTTCCGCTTTGGTCCATACTCCTTGGGGCAAGGGTATCTCTCGTTTTGAAGGCCACCAACGGGCCATTGTCAAAGTCCAAGAGGGCTGTGATTTTGGTTGTTCCTTCTGCTTAGTGCCCCGGGTTCGTGGAAAAATGGTTTCACGGCCTTCGAGGGAGATCTTGGAGGAAGGAAAAAGGCTTGCCGATAACGGAGTCAAAGAACTGGTTTTAACCGGTATCCAGTTATCCTCTTTTGGGCGGGATTTGGGGCAAAAGGTGTCCGAACCCCGTTTGGCTCCGGTGATTGAAGGTCTGCTTTCTATCCCGGGAATCCAAAGAGTGCGTCTCTCCTCCTACGCCGTTGCGGATTTTGAAGATGCCCTCCTTGAATTATGGAAAAATAATACCGGATTTTGTCCCCATCTTCACTTGCCTCTCCAAAGCGGAGATCCATCCGTCTTGAAAGCCATGAGGCGACCCTATTCCTTGGAAAATTACCGGCAGACGGTGAAAAAAGTCCGAACTTCTGCACCTTCCTTGGGTTTAACCACCGATGTGATCGCAGGATTCCCCGGGGAGACGGAGGAAGGCTTCCAGAATACCTTGGATCGAATTCGAGAATTCGACTTCGCGGATTTCCATCCTTTCTCTTACTCCGACCGGCCCAGAACGCCGGGTGAGACATTGGAACCTAAAGTGCAAGATTCAATAGTCCATGGTCGAATGAAACGCTTGTGGGCCCTTAAGAAGGAATGTCTGTCGAATTCAGCTTCTCGGGCATTAGGCCGGATTTTCAGGGTTATCGGGGAGAAACATGATGATAGCTTCTACTCGGGTTTAACCGAAAACGGTCTGAGAGTGTTTTTTCCCGGGGAAGGGAATTTGTTAGGAAAAGACATCCAAGTGCGTGTTTTAAACGTTCAAGATGAACAAGTCATCGCTAATGTTGTTGGAAAAAGATGAGGTTTCCTTTGGCTTATTTCTTCAAATTGAGAAGATTTATTGGGGAAGAATGAATAAAAACCCGTTTTTAACCCGATCCGCTCCATGCTAAAGTCTATCCATGGCTTTCCACAATCCCTTGAGCCTTTACAACCGAATTTACCTTTGGTTCTTTTACTTGATTCGTTCATTCCAATACGATCTGCCCGAGAATCGGGTTGGTTGGCGTTCCAGGCAAAATCAGGAAATTCGTTTTCGCCTTTTAATCGGCATCGGGGATATTGGCTGTAAAAGCATTATGGATGTAGGTAGCGGCTTGGGATGCCTGTACGGTTATTTAAAATGCAGGGGATGGCAGGGTGAATACGTGGGTTTCGATACTCTGGGTCTTATGGTGAAGGAGGCCCGGCGCCGTTACCCCGGAGTTTTCTTTGAAAAACGGGATATTCTTTCTTCACCTTCAGTAAGAAAATGTGATTATGTTTTCATCAGTGGGATTTTCAACCACAAAGTCAAGGATAACTGGGCTTGGGTGGAGCAAATGATCAAGAAAGCCTTGCTTTTATCCAATAGGGGAGTGGCATTTAATATTCTTAACGCAAATTGTCCTTGGAAGGACGAGGATCTCTTCTACGCCGATCCTACGGTTTTGGAAGAAAAAGTCCGCCTTTGGTCCGGTGGAAAATATAAAATATTAGACAGCTATTTACCGGGTGAGGATTTAACGGTTTATCTATACCAGTAGCCGGGGGAAAATATGGTCCAGGACTGCCTTTTTTGCAAGTTTGTCAGGAAGGAAATTTCGCCTCGTATCGTCTTCGAAGATGAAGAAACGTTGGCGTTCCACGATATCCAACCCCAGGCGCCGGTCCATGTCATCTTGATTCCCAAGAAACACGTGGAAACAGTCGGAACCATACCAGAGGGAGATCCAATCGTCTCCATTTTGACCAACCGAGCAGTCAAGGTTGCTGATATGCTGGGAATTGCCAAGGATGGTTTTCGGCTTATAATGAACAGCGGTTCTCATGGGGGTCAAGTAGTACCCCACCTGCATATACATCTTTTAGGGGGCCGGGAACTTAAATGGCCACCGGGCTAGAAACCATTACATTTGTCGTATTCCCGTTGATTGTACAACATCCATTTCCCTAAGAGTTTTAGGCGATTTTTATCCTGAAACCCATTAGATATAGGTCTATCAGCAGTTGCTTGACGCTTCACTCCTAAACCATTAAACTCCTTTTCTCTTTCGGCCTTTAAACCGGAAGCCCATTCCACCCATAGAGGGGAGAGTGACCACGTGGTCGAAGTCAGATTGGAAGAAAATGAACCTATCGAAAACGCCCTTAAGCGCTTTAAAAAGGTCGTTCAAAACTCGGGACTCATCTCGGAGATGAAAAAACGGGAGTTTTACGAGAAACCCAGTGAGCGTCGTAAAAAACGCGAGGCAGCTGCTCGTAAGAAGGCGCGCCGCCGAGCCATGAAGTTCCGGAACGATTAACCTTATGGGGGGGCCGGTTTATCTGACAGCCCTTTTAAGCTTTTCCAAATTAACGTGATTATTTCTGTTTAAAATCACCGCCCGTCATTTCCCTTGTTGGAGGAATTATGGCATCCGCAATCCTTGAAAAGATCAATTCCGACCTCGTGATAGCTATGAAGGCCAGGAATGAGGCAGCCGTTTCTGCTCTGCGCATGCTGAAGTCCGCCATTAAGTACAGGGAAGTGGACCTAAGGCGGGAATTGACCGATGAGGATGTCATGGATGTCCTTGCCAAACAGGCCAAACAACGCAAGGAATCAATCGAGGGATTTGAAAAGGGCGGAAGGGCGGAAAGCGCGGCCAAGGAAAAAGCCGAATTGGTTTTAATCGAGAAATTTCTCCCGGCGGCTCTAAGCGATGATGAGCTTAATCGTTTTATCGAGGAGGCCGTGAAAGTTACTGGCGCCGTCGGGCCCAAGGACATGGGCAAGGTCATGGGGTGGCTGAATCCCAAGATCAAGGGAAAGGCCGATATGGCCAAGGTCAGTGGTCAAGTCAAGGCCAAACTAGGTTTATAAAAAAATCCTGGGGCGGAATATCCGCTTGAGGTTAAATACCGGGTTGGTTCGCTCTTAGGCGACCGTCCCATCGAGAGCATGATGATCCTTTCAAAATCATTTTATTCCCGCCAGACCATCCTCGTCGCCCGAGAACTTCTAGGGCAAATCCTGATCCATGAAGAATCCAGAGGCCCGGCCGCGGGCCGGATCGTGGAAGTGGAAGCCTATCTCCCGCATAAAGATCCAGGGTGCCACGCCGCCCAGGGCCCTACCCCCCGTAATTCCGTAATGTTTGGTCCTCCCGGTCATGCTTATGTTTATTTCTGCTATGGAAACCATTACCTGTTCAATATCGTCACCGAGAAAGAAGGTGTTCCCGGCGCCGTTTTGATCCGGGCCCTAGAACCTGTAAAAGGATTTGAGTTGATGAGCCGCCGCCGGGGTGGACTGCCTCCGGATTCTCTCCAGTTGACCAACGGTCCAGGAAAACTGGTCCAAGCCCTTGGAATCGGACGGAAGCATAACCGTACTCCGGTTTGGAAGAAACCCCTTTATGTGAAAAAGGCTATGCGAACCGAAAAGATTGGAATCACCACCCGGATTGGAATTACCGAAGGTTGGGAACTACCTTTGCGTTTTTATTTAAAGGGGAATCCCTATTTATCCATCAAGCCTGGAATGGACCAGTTTTCCAAGGGCCGAAGGAAAACCCTTTTTTTAAAGAAGGAAATTGTTTCAAAGGTTTAGGAATTTTAAATTCATTTCAAAAAGAGAGATTCATGTTGGTTTACTCGCTGAATGGTAAATGGGATTTCAGAGTTGCAGGCCCTTTGCGTGGCAAGATCCCCCGAAATCTGGAATTGGACCGTTGGTTACCGGCCCACATGCCGGGAACACTGCATTATCACCTTTGGAAACAAGGTAAAATTCGAGATCCCTTTTACGGGCGCAACGAATTGGATGTCCAATGGGTGGATGAACAAGATTGGGAACTGCGCAAGATTTTTTGGGTCAAGGCTAGCGATTGCGAAAAAACCCGGAAAGACCTCATTTTTGGCGGAATTGACGCGGTCGGGGATATATTTTTGAACGGCAAGGAAGTGGGGCGCTCCACCAACATGTTCCGTCAGGTGGTTTGCGATACCCGCGGTGTCTTAAAATCTGGTAAGAATGAAATCCGGATATTGCTTAAAAGCCCCACCAATTACGCCAAAAAAGAAGCGCGGCGCAATCGTTTTCTCGTCGATACGGACCGCGAGTTTAAAGGGGAAACAGGAGAAGTCCGTGAAACACGCCGGGTTTGGATCCGAAAGGCCCAATGCCATTTCGGATGGGATGGGGGCGTGTATTTGGCGGTTTCCGGCCTTTGGAAACCTGCCTGGTTGGAATGCTCTGATGCCCCCCGCTTCGCTTCGATTCAAACGCTCCAGTTCCACCTGGGTTCACAAGAAAATCCTGCGCACGTAAAATTGAAATTTACCATTCGGCTGGAATCCAGAGTTCCGTCGGAAGGTTTCCTCGAAGTTTCCTGTGGCGGTATAACAACGCTGGTCTCGGCCAAACTGAAAATCGGGGAAAATATTTTGAATGCTGAACTCGCGCTAAACCGACCCCGGATTTGGTGGCCTGAAGGACAAGGGGAACAATATCTTTATCCTCTTAAGGTGATTTGGAAGGAAGCGGGGGGAGAAACCGTCCAAATTGAAAAGCGCTTGGGTCTCAGGACGGTGGAGTTGGTAACCAGGAAAGACCGGTCACCCAAGGCTAGCAAAGGCGAATCATTTTATTTTAAGATCAACGGACAGCCGGTTTTTATGAAAGGTGCCGATTGGATCCCAGTTGATGCTATGGTGGATCGCTGCACAAGGGGAATCTATCGGCATTTGTTGAAATCCATGGCGGAAACTCACATGAATATGGTCCGGGTCTGGGGGGGCGGTTGGTACGAATTGGACGTCTTTTACGACCTTTGCGATGAGATGGGAATCCTGATTTGGCAGGACTTCATGATGGCCTGCGCTGTATATCCCGATACATCCAGTTTCCTCCTTGAGCTTTCAGAAGAGGTTAAATTTCAGGTCCGCAGGCTGGGGGATCATCCCTGCATCGCATTATGGTGCGGCGACAATGAGAATGTCTCGGGTCTGAATCACTGGTGGGACAAAGTGCCGAACGGGCATCGTTATTCCGAAATATATCGTAAAGTCATGACGACCGTACAAAAGGTCTGTAAAGCGGAGGATCCGGACCATCCGTTTTGGCTCTCAAGCCCCTCCAATGGGATTTTCCAGGGTGAACCCGACGACCTGAACAGGGGTGACGTCTATTATCGGAAAGTATGGCATGGGGGGAAACCGTTTAGTGACTACCTGACCGTTAAGCCGCGTTTCGTCTCGGAATTCGGATTCCAATTTTTTCCAGAATACCGTACGATTTCCTCAGTTGTGCCGACGGACGAAATGAATCCTTCAAGTTGGTCGATGGAACACCACCAAAGGTCCCCGAATGGAAACATGCTTATCGCCAACACTTTGGCTCGAGAGATGCCTATCCTGAAGGATTTTGAATCCTTCTGCCTGGCATCCCAGATCAACCAAAGTGTGGCTATTCGGACTGCAGTGGAGCATTGGAGACGGGCAAAACCCTGGTGCATGGGAGCACTTTTCTGGCAGTTGAATGATCTTTGGCCCGTGGCATCCTGGAGTTCCATTGATTATTACGGTCGTTGGAAAGTTTTGCCGCATGAAGCTGAAAGATTTTTCGCCTCCTTGATGGCTTCCATTGTCCCAAAGAATGAAAGCCTGGAAATATGGGCCACCAGCGATATACCCAAACCTCTCCAGTTGAAGGTGACTTGGAAGCTTTTGTGTGGGACGGCAAAAGAAATGGCCGGGTTTCAATAAAGGGCAGGCTCGGTGCGGGAGGCGCCGGCTTTTGATGAAGTTGCCATTAAATCGGTTTGGCAAAGGCGGTCTTCACCCCCGGGAAATGATATTTTTCATCCGGTTAGGAAATCGCCAAGTGTGTTGCGAAAATTACGCAACACTTTTTCCATGGAAATGGATGCCGTTGAAAAAACCGGAATTAAATATCTATCTTTCAAAAACCAGAACCGGCCTTCAATTAACGGTGAAAAGTAAAAATGTTATTCCTTTTTTCTGCGCGGAATTAAGGGGATTGGAGGGTCATTTTTCAGGTGACTGGAGGGTTCTTAGGCTTGGTTCGTTTTATGATATGTCCTGGATAGTTCATGAGGAATGAGGAAGGAAGACGCCAGATTTGGGAGAAGCTCGGGAACGACTTCGGACCCTTAGTTTTTATGATCTTTTTGAAAAAGCAACGAAAATTCGGAATGATCACTGAATATTTTTTAAAAGGAATTTAAATTGAAAAGTGAAATAAACCAAATATTTCTAGAAGCCGTCGAGTTTCCCCGACTGTTGGAAATTCTAGCCCGGGACTGTCAAACCCCCTCCGGCCGGGATTATTTAAGAATGTTCCGTCCATTGGGAGAAACCTCAAACATTGCGGATCGCTTGGCGAAAACGCGGGAATTGGAAGCCCAAATCCTTAAACAAGCTATCCCGTCCATTCCTGACCCCCAAAGATTTATCGAGGCTTTTGGGATTGCCCGAGAAAAAGGCGATATTTTCTCCGGGAAGGAATTGGCGGCCTTGTTAAAGTTCCTTTCCGATGTGGTTCGTTTGAGGCAATACCTTTCCAGGAACCCTTCGGCGGTTCATCTCGGGCGGGATGAACTTATTCCCGATTCAAGTTTCTCTCCTCCCGTGCCTAACCCAGGGGTAATAAAGGAAGACTCTCGGGATAAGTCGATTTCCACCGTATTCCAGGGGTGGCTTAATCGATTGCACAGTCTTCCTGAATTGAAGGAAACACTTCAAACCCAAATGACCGATCGGGGGGAAATTCAGGATGCAGCTTCGTCTGAATTAAAAAACATGAGGGATCGAATCCGTATCCTGCGTTCGGAAATTCATAAAATTTACCAGGAACTTCTTCGGCAGCAGGAGGCGGAAAATATTTTCCAAGACCGGATCATCACGGAAAGGGAGGGGAGGCTGGTTATTCCAGTAAAAAGGGACCACCAAAACCGGGTCCCCGGTTTTGTCCATGGTGTTTCATCTTCCGGAGCCACTCTTTTTATCGAACCGAAAGGGGCTGTTGAGAGCAATAACCGCCTCAAGGAAGCCCTTTTACAGGAGGATGAGGAGGTTCGCCGGATTTTGCGGGAACTTACCCAAAAAGTTCTGGAATTCGGGGAAAAAATCGAGGAGACACTGATTGCCAGCGCTGAAATCGACGCTCATGGAGCTTTGGCTATTTTCGCCTCCCGTTATGACGCCCAGTATCTTACTCCCCATCCGGGGCAGTTTTTATTCCTCAAGGCCGTGCGACATCCTTTGTTGTCGATGGAGGCGGGGAAAAAATTCAGAGAAAAAGTAATACCGTTGGATATTGAATTCAAGGAAGGTGTTCGCGTCATTCTGGTTTCCGGGCCTAATGCGGGGGGGAAAACCGTGGCCTTGAAGACCATGGGGCTTGTTTGCCTCATGGCTCAGTCGGGCTTGCCGGTTATTGCTGGTAACGAAAGCACTCTGCCCCTTATCAGGCATTTCGACTCTGACTTAAGGGATGGTCAGAGTTTACAGGACCACTTGAGCGCCTACGCTGCCAAACTCAAGGCCCTCAAACGCATGTTAGACTATGCTCCGCTTCAGGGGGAGGGGTCTGGGGAAGAACTTCCAACTAGCCTGTTCTTATTGGATGAATTGGGCGCAGGAACCGATCCCCGCGAGGGTGGGGCCCTGGGACTGGCTTGCCTGGAGGCTTTCCGGGAAAGGGGCGCATGGGTTATGGCCAATACTCACCAACCCCTTTTAAAACTATTAACCCAAGAAGAAAAGGGAATGGCCAATGCAGCCATGCTGTTCGATGAGGCCACGGGAAAACCAACGTATCAATTGGTTTCGGGAATTCCTGGGCGTTCCTATGCTCTGGCCTTGGCCCACCAATTGGGATTTCCCGAGGATCTCCTGGAAAAGGCGAAAACCCATTTGCCTCAGGGTGAAGCTGACCTTTCGGAAATCCTCTCAAAATTGGGGGCTGAAAAGCAGGTCCTAGAAAATGCCCGCTTAGAAGCGGAAAAAACTCTCGGAAATGTGAGGAAAATGGAGACAGAACTCATGATCGCCCGGCGCCAGATTAAAGATGAAGCCCGTCGCATCAAGAAAGAGGCTCAAATCGAGGCTGAGGGCTTGATTAAGAATGCTCGAAGAAAAATGGAACACCTGATCCAGGGTGTGGAAAAACCAAGAAGCGCGGTCGTGGACCGGGATAAAATCAAGACTGCCCGGCAGGAAATGAACCGGAAACTCAAGAATATAGCCCCGCCACCCGTCAGAAGATATTCCGAAATCCGCGAGTTAAAAGAAGGGGATTCGGTTTTCTTCAAGTCTGGAAACACGGAAGTGAAGGTGGTATCCGCGGACGATGAAAAGGAAGAAGCGGTGATTCTCATGGGAAACGGTCTCAAGCTTTCCTGTAAGTATTTGGATCTGGGAAAACTCGTAAAAGAAACAAAAACCAAGTTACCTGGAGCACCCGCGTCCTTGACAGGAGTCATCCTGGCTTCCGGTGGAATGGACGATAAAGGCAATCTAGACTTGGATTTGCGGGGGAAATTAGTGGATCAAGCCTTGCCACTTCTTGACAAGTTTCTCGATGATGCTTTATTGGTAAATCTTCCCTTTGTCCGTATTATTCATGGAAAGGGAACAGGAGCTCTGAAGGAAGCCATCCACAAACATTTGCCCGCCGCTCACCCGGCCGTCGAGTTTACTTTGGCCGAGTCGACCCAAGGCGGTGCTGGAGTTACAGTGATCAAGTTCAAAAAAAACTGACAACGGTCAGTTACTCGCCGAGGTCTAATGAAATATACGGACGACATCATTCAACGAGTAAAAGACGCGACCGACATTGTGGCGATAGTTGGGGAACACGTCAAACTCAAGAAGGCGGGAGCCAGCTACAAAGGTCTCTGCCCCTTTCACAACGAAAAAACACCCAGCTTTATGGTGTCCCCCGGGCGCAACAGTTTCCACTGCTTCGGCTGTGGTAAAGGAGGCAATGCCATTACCTTTATCATGGAGGTGGAAAAACTTTCTTTTCCTGAAGCCCTTCGACTCCTTGCGGATAAAACTGGAATTGCCCTGCCCAAACCCGAATCAAGCGAAGAAGACCAGGAAACCAGCCGACAAAGGGACCGGATGTTCGAAGCCAATGACTTCACTGCGAGATATTTCCAGGAACGCCTTCTTTCTTCCGACTTTTCCAGAAGCATCATCCGCCTGGATGCGCGGATCAGGTCCTGTGCATGACGCGCCCATCACCTTACAGCCTGAAATCCTCGCCCAAATAGAGCCGCCGGACGTTCGGATCGTTGACGATCTCATCCGGCGTACCTTCGGTCAGCAATTCGCCCGAATGAATGATATAGGCACGATCGACGAGGCCCAAGGTTTCGCGCACATTATGGTCGGTGATGAGCACGCCGATGCCGCGTTCCTTCAGATGACGGAACGGCATCCTCAATGTCGGCGACCGCGAGCGGATCGACGCCGGCAAAGGGCTCGTCGAGCAGCATGAAGGAGGGACGACCAGCGAGCGCACCGGCGATTTCGAGACGCCGCCTTTCGCCGCCCGAAAGCGCAATCGACATCGATTTCCTGAGCCGCGTAATATTGAATTCCTCGAGCAGCGCTTCCAGCTCTT
>CAWKAR010000028.1:0-172833 GCA_963847625.1 candidate division FCPU426 bacterium
AAAGTCTTTCCGTATTTTTTGTGTAGCGGCGATGGTAATTCCGCCTCTCAAGCCGGGAAATAAGCCCCGGCAGGAGGGGTAAAATGGACGAAAAGCAGCAGCAATCAGATCAAGCAGAAGCAGTTCCTTCACTTAGCACACCCATACAAATCAATTCGCATAACCCACCTTTGATGCCAACACAGGGAGAAGAACCTGTGGACAGCCTTGAAAAGCGTCTGTTTTTGGTCAAGGAATACCTGAAAATCGGTGGTTCCCAGCGATCCTTTTGCATCACCCATGGAATAAATGGTTCGACCTTTAATTGCTGGCTAAAGAAGTATCGGATTGAGGGCGAGGAGTGGATGAGAAAGCGGCACAACCAATATCTCGTATCAGGACACCACGATGGGCCATTCAAGCCGGAAGAACGTCGACAGGCTGTGGAAATGTTCATGAAATCTGGATCGTCAGTCCATGATTTCGCAAGAGTATGGGGCGTAAGCGAAAACACACTGGAAGGTTGGCTTCAGAAGTACCGAACTGGAGGGCCTAAAGCCCTTGAGGGCAGAAAACCCGGTGGCCGACCCCGGCGAAAAGGAGTGCGGGAACTCATTGAGAAGGTAAAACAAGAAAATCCGGATTTTGGTTTGAGGAAAGTGAAAAATTTTCTAGGCCGAATCGCCGGCGTCAGGGTAAGTACCAGCAGTGTCCGTAACGCTCTCAAAGGCAAAGGATATCCAAGCGGGAGGATGAAGAGAAGACGGGAAAAGTCACAACTACCTCGGCGTTTTGAGCGGTCTCGCGCGGGGGACTTGTGGCAAAGCGACATCACGAGTTTCGTCCTCCCTCGATACGGGCAACGGGTTTACTTGACTGTGTTCCTGGATGACTACAGTCGGTACATTGTTTCTTGGAGACTGGCCTTTCAACAAAAACAAGAAATCGTGGTTGAGGCTCTTCTTTCGGGAATAGACCGGTTTGGGCAACCCAAGGAAGTTCTCACAGACCAAGGGCGGCAGTATTTCGCTTGGCGCGGGAAAGGCGATTTCCAACGGCTCTTGCGTAAAAAAGGTATCCAGCACGTGGTTGCGCGTACTCATCATCCACAGACGGTTGGAAAGACTGAGCGTTTCTGGGCAACGGTCATGGAAGAATTCTGGGGACGATATCAGCCACAGGATTTAGCCGAGGCAAAGGAACGATTGGGGCATTTCATCAACCACTACAATCATTTTCGGCCACATCAGGGAATCGATGGAATGGTGCCAGCGGATCGGTTTTTCGGGGTGGAAAATGAGGTCAGAAAAGCGCTGGAAGCGGCCATGCAAAAGAACGAATTGCGTTTGGCTGTAGGTGAAGAACCAAGGAAGCCGGTATATTTGGTGGGTCAAATTGGGGACCAACAAGTGTCCATGCATGGGGAGAAAGGGAAAGTAGTTATCCAGACGCCGGATGGACGTGTACAAGAACTAGGGTTGAATGGTTTGGGCGTGAAAATCCAGGAGGATACCAATGGAAGAGGCCGAGAAGGGCGAAAAGAAACGGATTTCCAAGGGCCGCATGAAGAGAAAATTCAAGTTTCAAATGAATGTGGCATTGCCAATGAAGGCCTTGTGGGAAACGGCAAGTCTGCAGGAGAAGGAGAAAGCGCACCAAACGGCGGCGGTGATGTTGGAATATTGGATGGGTCGCGTCACGAAGGAGGAAGCGGCGCAGAAACTGGAAATACCACCGTTGCGAGTGTGGCAATTGTCCCAACAAGCGTTGGCGGGCCTGGCGGCGGGGTTGGTGAAGCAACCCAAGGCAGGCAAGAAAAAGATGAGGGAGGCCTTGCCACCGGAGGAGGACCCGAAGCAACTGAACAAAAAAATCCAGAACCTAGAACGGGACCTTGATCTAATGAAAGACCTGGTGAAGCTATTGAGGGAGCTGCCGGGTAATCGGGAAGTGTTAAAAAAAGCGGAGGAGTTGGGAGGGAAAAAAAAGAAGCCCAAGGTGGTTCGCCCGGCAAGCGGGAATGTTGTTGGGGAAGAAAAATTGCCGGGGCCAACGGAAGCTTCTATCCAGCCAACTTCAGGTGAGTGAGAGGACGCTGAATAATTGGATTCGCGGGGCGCATAATCAAAAAAGAAAACAGGGACGCCCCGCGTATTCCGCGAGTGCAAGGTATCGGGCTAAGTTGGCAGTAAGGCGTCAAGTGAGGGATTTTGGTTGGACTACAGGATGGAGATCTATTGCGGCCATCCTTCGCGGCAAAGTATCGACGAGGTTGGTGCAGGAAAGCCTGTCCCAAATAAAGGCGAGACACAGGAAAAAGTTGAGGGAGTTGGCCGAGAAAAACCGGGTGAGCGTAGAGGTGTTGGCAAAAGATGTGATCTGGGCGCAGGACGCGGCGCACATTGGGCGTGTTGGAAAAGTAGCATTGCAGGCAGAAGTAATCAAAGATCGAGCGACTTTGGGTTTTAAGGGTCTGGCAGTCGGACCCGCTGCTAAAGCAGAAAATATATTGACCATGTTGGAGCTGCAAAAAAAGAAAACAGGACTGCCTTTGGTTTGGTCGACCGACAATGGTTCGGCCTACAAAAACGAAAAATTAACAGACTACCTACGACACGAAAAAGTGATTCATCTGCTTTCTCGACCCCGAACACCGCAGGACAATGGGGCCGCTGAGCGAGGAATCGGCGAAATAAAGGCGGAATCCAGCCTGGAAAAAGGGGTTGGATTTCGTGCTGTGCAAGAAGCAGTATCGTGCTTAGCGAAAACGTGGCACCTGCTAGATGGCCGACCTAGGGCCAGCAAAGGTTATCAGAGCGCCCAGCAGCTTGAAAACAGCCTTGTGAAAGGCCCTTCGCTGGTTGATCGGGAGACTTTCTACCTGGAAGCTTGCAGGAATATTAAAAAAGCGGTACAAGGAGGTGAAACACCCAGAGAAAAACGAAAAGCGGAGCGGTTAGCTATTTACGAAACACTTGAGAAAAATCACTTGATTAACATTCTGAGGGGCGGAAAAAATTGTCGTGCTTAACAGGAAATTCCGGAAGATATTTTGTGAACACTACAACCATAGGAGGCCCGGCCATGTTCATAGGACCTCGGCCTTATGACCATAGGAGTTCCAGCCATGTTCATAGGCGGCCAGCCCATGCCGACGGTTGCCGACGGAAATGTGGGCAGTTTATCCCCCTTTGTTTAATGGGTTATCTCCCCGTTTAATGGGTTCGCCCGGTTCCGTTTAATGGATTCCGCTCCCGTTTAATGGGTTCGTGCCTCGTTTTACGGGTTCGCCTGGTTCCGTTTAATGGGTTCCGCCCTGTTTAATGGGTTCGCCCGGCTCCGTTTAATGGATTCCGCCCCGTTTAATGGGTTCCGTCCTGTTTAATGGGTTCGCCCGGTTCCGTTTAATGGATTCCGCGCCGTTCAAAGTGACCGGCCAGAGGTGGGGTTAAAGCACTTGGCCAGCTAGGGGGTTAAAGGTCGCGGCCAATGACATCCCGGTTCCGGGAACTCCGGAACCACTGAAACTTGGGTATCCGGGGACACTGGAACTCTGGAACCGGCCTGGAACCACTGGAACTCGAGAATCCGGGAACTCTGGAACTGGCCTGGAACCACTGGAACGGGTTCGACGAACTCACCGCAGGCTGGCCGGGAACCCGGGAACTGGGTTGGCGGTCCTGGAATTGGGTTAGTCGAGATAAGCCAGTATCAGAAAAACTATGGTTGCCTTATATATCCAAGTCTTCCTTCTCAATGGGTTCATCCACGGTATCGACCACGTCCGAGTGGATTTCCAAGTCGAACCATTCATCGAATAACTTTTCGGTCCGGTCTTTGGGCCAATGTTCCTTGTCGGTGTACCAGGCCCCCAACGATTCCTCAAAGATGTCCTTTTTGATGGAACTGACCTGCCCGCGGGCTTCCTCGTCGGAATCGAATTCGGGGATCAACAGGACAAGGCAGTCATCATTGACCTCCCCCAAACTTAAAGGCCCGCTTTTATCCCCATAAGCCTTGGCGGTTGAATTGATCCAATCCACGAAGGGCTGTTTCGCCTTGACGACCACCGCGAACCGGTTGATGTACATGGTTTCCTTAACCCCTTACCCTTTCTTGGTACGTTTCCACTGGGCGTAATAGTATCACGAAAATTTTACGTGATACCATTAATGGCTTGTTGATCTGATTCTTTCCCAAAGGGCATCCCGGCCCTTATCCAGGCACCTGATACGGCCCTTATGCTTCAAATCCGCCAATGCCCTTTTTAAGGTTGGATAGCAGACCCCGGGGCAAGCCTAGGGACATAGGTGGCTATTAGGCCGTTTAGAAAGGGGAAGGAAAATCAGAACGACGGTTTTTAGGTTAAAAAAAGAACCCTATAGCAAAGAGTGGGAGCCCACACTGGTTAAAAGATAGAACTTTCAAAGTTCTATTTTAGACACCGTAACCCACCCAGACTGGTTAATAGATAGAACTTTTTCTCTTCGTTACAAGAAACCGAAGGTATGTCCAATAAGCTAATATTATAACTCCACCAATTTTACACTTTCGATTGTAATAATAATTTAATGATTTTAAAAGCAACCATGATCGCCGTATTCGCAGAACACCTTTGAGGCAAGATTTGCGTTTTCAACTGAAGGGTCTGATTTCAGGATTTTTATTGCATCCCACACGTATATTTCTTTTTTGACTTTTACGATATATAAATCCGGGCCGTAAGTAATGTCTTTTATAGTTCCCACCTTTGTAAAAATTCGTTTTTTATCCATCGAAGAAATATTTTTTTTAAATGACACGGCAACTTCATCCAGCTCACAATTTGGTGGAAGACCAACTTTTTCTACCGCCGAATCATTTTTCAACTTATCAATGGCTTCATCTAGGTTCATGCCATTTGTGATTTTTAGTAACAAATACTTCTTCGGCCAATCATCAAAACCAACATCTTTTCCAATCAAATGAATTAATCGTTGCTTATCTTTTGTATTAATATTGGTTTTTAAACATATAAAAATTTCCCCATATTTTAATAAAGGTGAAAAGTTAGAGCCACCCATTGCATGGCAAACTTCCAGTTTTTTATTTAATTCTTGGGTTGCATTTGGCATGTCGTAATTCAAAAGGACTAGAAGCCAATCACCACAATTTTTAGAATCTTCTTTGCATATTTGCCCAAACGGTAAAAGAATTCTTTCTTTTTCAGATAAAAGAATATCCGGTTTAAATTCCACCATTATGAATGGTCTTATTTGAATACGTGTTAAAGGTACATTTCCTCCGCTCGCTAACAAAGGGTGCCTTAGCCACAAACAGATTAAAATAAAAACCAATAAAGAAAAAAGACTAAAGAATTGTTTTGGCTCAAGATTTTTTATTTGGATGCCTTTTTTGATTTTCATAAATTACTCGGAAATTTTTTAATCGATTACTGATATTGGCGGGGTTGACGGGGCAATCGAACCGCGCTTACGCACTCACAGGAGAAATAACCCCTGTGTACCCCTTTAAACAACCGGGAAACTCCTGTTTCCCGAACCTTTCCCAGGGCTCTCGCCTCCAAATATTATCTGATTTTTCTTAGAAAAATATCGGGGTTGACGGGGCTCGTACTCTCAACCTCCTACATGGCAAAAAGACATTATAATCCAGCTTTTATAAGGGTTTGGCCTGTATAGAAAAAATTGAGAAAATCCCTTTTAGGTTGTAACCTCTGAAAAAGTCGGGCTTCGCCTCCTTTTTCAGAGAGACTTTGAAGGAAACCCCACGATTCCCTGCGGAAATCTTTGGGGTCGAAACCTCTGTTGGTCGCATTTTAATTGGGACTTACATACTTAAGTCCGGAAAGAGGGGAATTTGAAATTCCTCATTCTATTTATTTATATCTATTGTTCGATTGTGTTTCCCTTGCATACTAAAGATAGAGAAATTGGATTTGGGACTAGCCCCATAACAAAATTCGGTTCGATGTTTAACTTTATAGATATCGCTATAGGCAATCCATCCACAAACATAAAAATTCCCGCCATTACTACCATCCCGAACCCTTTTTATTACATCAGGAAATATTGGACCCGCACCACTCCGAACATTATTTCCTGGAGAAATCATTCCATAGGCTTGGCTTTCTGGGTTAGCAATGCGCGGATGATCGAAAAAGTTATTCACATCTTTCAAAAATTCGCATGTTCCTGTAACCACAACACATCCCAAAGCTGGTGTTTTGCCTGTGTTTATAATGGATATCTCAAAATCATCAGGATCATCACCATTCCAATGCGGTTTAACCCCGGAAGATGCCATCCAAGCTCTTTGGTCTATTCGTTGTTCGGACTGCATTTCAAAAATTTGTTTACTAGCTATTTCCAATTGCCCTTTCATAGTTTCATATTGGTTGTTCAAAACTCTCAATGTTTTCCAATTCACATAAATCGAAACAGCGGCCAAAATAACCATTGCCCAACTTGCAAACATTGTTCTCCTTGCCGATTTATCTATGGAACTTTCTTCTTCTTTGCTGGCATGATGCTTTTCTATTTCGCTCTTTATATAGTCGATTCCCCTTATATTCCCATCTTGTTTTGGTTTCTCCTCATCCTTATTTTGGTCTTGGGTTTTATTAGTATCGGCCATGGGGTTGGTATCCTTATGGATTTATTGGGTTTATTATAACACAAAAATACATTAGATACTTGACTCCGTATCCGGAGTCAAGTATAATGCCTTTAGTAGATGATTTTAGGGAGGCAAAACAATGAAAAACACAGCGATTAGCACATTCCAACTCTTCTCAATGTTTCCGGATGCAGAATCCGCAAGGCAACACATTGAAAAACTTCGTTGGCCCAATGGCCCAGTTTGCCCGTTTTGCGGAGAAACCAAGAGAATCGGCAACCGCAAACCTGAATTTTATTGCTGTAATGTTTGCATCCTGGACTTTACGGTACGAACTGGAACCATTTTCGAGAGAAGCCATATACCTCTTCACAAGTGGTTATATGCCATGTACCTTTTGGTAACAGCACGTAAAGGAATATCTAGTATGCAACTTTCAAAAGAGATCGGGGTTACTCAAAAGTCGGCTTGGTTCATGCTTGGGCGTATTCGGGAAGCTTGCGGGCAAGATTTGGGAAAGCTGAATGGCGTTATTGAAATTGACGAAACTTATGTGGGTGGTAAAGAAAAAACAAACACGCAAATAAAAGAATAGGCGGTCGTGGTACTCGTGGAAAGGTTCCGGTTATAGGAATGCGAGAAGATGACGGCTTGGTTATCGCTGAACCATTAAACAACGTTAAGATTCCAACTATCAAAGAAGCCGTTCGCGAAAATGTTGAATCGGGTTCCGAAATTTTTACGGATGAAGCAACAGCCTATAAAGAAATGCCTGAATACAAACATGAATTTGTAACTCATAGCAAAGAAGAATATGTCCGCGGTGATGTAACCACTAACGGAGTTGAGAGTGTTTGGGCGATTTTAAAGAGAGGTTTGAACGGGGTTTATCATGGTCGGGTGGAAAAGAAACATTTAGCCCGTTATGTCAATGAATTCACTTTCCGTTTGAATGATGGAAACGTAACCCGCACAACCCAAGAGCGTTTGACAAGTCTTATTGATGCTTCGATTGGAAAAAGGCTTACTTACAAAAAATTAACAGAGGTGGTTTGAATGGCAAAGGCAAAAGAAAAAATAAATATTCTTTTAAATCGGATTTTTGCCTATGGGCCACATAAACCACGAAATAAGGGAAAAAAGAAAAAACGGACTTAAGTATATAAGTCCCTTTTAATTTTTCAGAGGTTTCAGGTTATTGGACCACCGGTTAAAACGTGGGGACCTGCTTCAGGTATTGGGTATTGATATCCGCGCATAAGATGCGGGTGATACCGTTGATATCCTTGAAAAGCCTGGCAAAAGTCACGCAAAGGCTTCCCGTCGGCTGGGACAAGTAGGCCTCGCTGACGTAAGTGGTTTTCCGCCCCCCGCCCTCCACCACCATGTAGTAATAGTCCCGAAGAGAATGGTCTGAGCCCGTTTTCCGGGGCTTGAACATCGTGCGGTTCCTGGAAATCCCCCCGGCTTCCCCGAAAATGGTTTCGGTGCATTGGATGCCATGTTCGTCCAGGACATAGACGCACTCCACAAGTGGGAAATAATGGATAAGTTCCAGAAGTTTACGGTCAAAATCGCATTCCGGGATTTTAGAAACTTCCGTTTGTATTTCCCGCGTCATGAGTTCGTACTTGCGGAGGTTGAACCTCTTGACGTTGAGCTTTTCCAGGACCATTTCCTTGAACCTCTGGGAAAGGCGCTGGATGGGGGCTTCCGAGACTTGGGCGTCCAGTTCGCCGAAGCGCTGGGGCGGGGTGATGAAATAGCCCTGGAGCATGTCCACCCCCATTTCCATGACGGTCAGGGCGTCCTCCTCAGTCTCGATTCCCTCGGCGACGATCAAGGCCCCGATTTGGCGCGCCAAGCCCACCAGGGATTTGAAAACCTCCTGCTTGTAAAAGTCTTTGGAAATATTCTCCACCAGGAACCGGTCAATCTTGAGGATATCGGGTTTCAAAAGGGGAATTCGATTGAGGTTGGAATGGCCCGCGCCGACGTCGTCCAAGGCGATGAGGAAACCATAACCCTGGTAGGTTTGTATGAAATTTTGAAGTTCCGCTAGGTCCTCGACCTGGGACTCGATGACCTCCATGGCGATGGATTCTGGTTTCAGGCCCAATGACAAGACTTGTTGGATCAGTTTCCCGGAATCGGAGCCTTTCTGGTCGATGACCGATACCTCGAAATTCAAGGACAGGAAAGCATCGGGATTGTTCCCTAAAATCACCTTGAACTGTTCCAGGACCTTTTGCCGACAAAGCACGTCGAGGGAATAGGTAAGCCCCTGGATTTTGGCTTCCGAGAACAAATCACAGGGGTAAATGCGATGTTGGAGGAGAGGATGGATTCCGCGGGTCAAGCCCTCGTAACCGAGGATGGATTTTTTCCCAATGGAGACAATGGGCTGGAAATGGGGTTCGACGAATTCGCCGTCGATAACCTCATTCAGGTTGAAAGAGGCGGTTTGAGTCCGCAAGTTCATGGATGATTCCCGAAAATAAGGTCACTTATTCAGGCGAAACATAACGTTGTATACATAGAATTGGCTTTTATCCCGCCCATTATCAAGGGCCTTCAAAAATATTTTATACTTTCAACCGCTGTGGAACTTTTTAAGGAAAAAGGATTAGGTTGGAAAATCGAGGGTTACCATCGGTAATCGGGTGCTAAAAACATACTGCGTGACGCGAAGCACCGCTGTGGTAAAGCTGAAGTTTTGTAAGAAGTCCTAAATCTCCATAATAACGGGCAAAATCATGGGTCTTCGGTCGGATTTCTGGGAGAAGAACTTCTGGAGGGACTTGCGCATCACTTCCTTCACGCTACCCCAATCGACTATTTTGTCCTTCACTTCCGTTTCCAGAACCTTCTTGATCCGTTCCCGGGCATCCGCCATCAGCTCATCCGACAGGCTTTCCGTAAAGCCCCGGGTCACCAAGTCGGGCCCCCCTACCACCGTCCCCTTGGACGCGTCCACGGTCACGAGGGCCACCACCACCCCGTCCTGGGATAAATGAAGCCTGTCCCGCAAGACCACTTCCCCCACCTCAGCCATGTGCTTGCCGTCCACGAAGATACTGCCGCCGGGTTGGTCCTTCTCGATCCGGGCTTCCCCATCCTCGATGAGCAGTTTTTCCCCGTTCTCCAGCACCAGCGTGTTTTCCGGGGGCATGCCCATTTCCTCGGCCATCCGGGCGTGCATCACCAGGTGGCGGTATTCCCCATGCACCGGGGCGAAATACTTGGGTTTCACCAGGGAAATCATGACCTTTTGTTCCTCCCGGCAGGCGTGGCCGGAAACGTGGATTTCCGAGACCGCCTCGTAAAGGACCTCCGCGCCGCGGCGGTAAAGCAGGTTGATGATGTTGGAGATGGCGCGCTCGTTTCCCGGTATGGTGCGGGCCGAAAGGAGAACAAGGTCGTCGGGTTGGATGGAAACCTGCTTGTGGTCGCCCATGGCCATGCGGGTCACGCTGCTCATGGGCTCGCCCTGGCTTCCCGTGGTCACGATGACGACTTTTTCCGGGTCCATCCCTTTTAAGTTCTCGGGGGACACCATCACGTTGGACGGCACATGCATGAAGCCCAGTTCCTGTGCTACCTGGGTGTTACGCACCATGCTTCGGCCCATGATGCAGACCTTTCGGCCGACCTTGCGGGCGGACTCGATGACCTGCTGGACCCGGTGGATGTTGCTGGCGAAACAGGCCACGATGATGCGGCGCTTGGCCTTGGGAAAAATCTTGTCGAATTCCTCACCCACCACCTTTTCGGAGAGCGTGTATCCCTCCCGCTCCACGTTTGTGGAATCGGAAAGAAGGAGCAGGACCCCGTTGGAGCCGTAATGGGCGAAGCGGTTCAGGTCGATGGGCACGCCGTCGATGGGCGTGGGATCGATCTTGAAGTCGCCGGTATGGATGACCACCCCGGCCGGGGTCGTGAGGGCGATGCCGCAGCCGTCCACGATGCTGTGGGTGACCCGGATGTACTCGATATGGAAGGGCCCCACGTCGAAAGGCTGTTTAGGGTCCACTTCCACGAATTTGGGTTCCTCGGGCAGGTTGAATTCCTCCAATTTGGCCTTCACGAATCCCAGGGTAAGCTTTGTTCCATAGATAGGTACATTGAGTTTCTGGAGCAGATATGGCACGGCCCCGATATGGTCCTCATGCCCGTGGGTCAGCAAAACCGCCTGGAGCCGGCCGGGCGTTTCCGCCAAGAAGTTGAAATCGGGAATGATGTAATCCACCCCGGGGTGCCGGTCGTCCGGGAACATGATACCCGCGTCGATCATGACGGCCTGGCCGTCATACTCCAAAAGGGCCATATTCTTGCCGATTTCCCCCAGGCCTCCCAGGGGAATGAATGATAGCTTTCCCAAAATAAATTACCTCCTCATGAGCTATAAACTTGATTCTTTCCTAAATAATGATAACCGTCTTGGGCATCAAAAGATTATGTCACAAACTCAACCTTTTTTCCTAGTTACGTGCCGCTGTTTATTGAAAAATTATTTTTCTTCCCAGGCAATATCATTCCAATTCGGGGCTTTTATATTTATAGCCGAGAGGCAATCCTGGAAATCCTTGGGCGGCGGGGCCATGAAAGTCCTGGTGATGCCGGTCGTGGGATGCTTAAAAGAAAGCCGGAAGGCGTGCAGCATTTGGCGGGAAAACCCTCCCCTCTCCCCTCCATAAATGGAATCCCCCAAAACCGGATGCTTGATGTAGGCCATGTGGACTCGGATCTGGTGGGTGCGGCCCGTTTCCAGTTTCAAATGCAGGAGGCTGGCTTTTTCCCCGCAAGAAAGTGAACGGAAATGGGTGATAGCCTTCCTTCCGGTCTCGGGCTGGACCGCCATTTTTTTCCTCGCCACAATATGCCGGCCCACCGGCGCGTCGATTTTTCCATCTCCCTCCAGAATGCCACGAACGATCGCCAGGTATTCCCGGCCCAATTTCCTGGATTTTAACTGCTTGACCAGCGCGCGGAAGGCCAAGTCCGACTTGGCGATCGCCAACAATCCCGAGGTATCCTTATCCAACCGGTGGACCATGCCCGGCCGCAGAACACCCCCCACCCCCTCGATTTCGGGACAATGGGCTATTAACGCATTCATCAGGGTCTTATCCGGGTTACCCGCGCCCGGATGCACCACCAACCCCGCCGGTTTGTTCACCACCAATACCTGCCGGTCCTCGAACACCACGTCCAAAGGCAAAGGCTGGGCCTCCATATGAGATTTTTCCAAAGGCGGGATCATCACGGTGAAGCTCTCTCCCTCTTTTATCAATAAACTGGGCTTCAGTTCCTTGGGGCGGGCATCGGAAGTCACGTTTCCCTTTTTAATCCAATCGTGGATATGGGTCCGGGAGACATCGGGCATTTGCGCAGTCAGAAAAACATCCAGCCTCTTCCCCGCGAATTCAGGAGGGACCGCAAAGGTTGCTTCTTTAAGTTTGATGGGAATGGAACTCATGGGGGAAGGATATAACAATCATGCCGCTTTAGGTGGCGGATTCTTCCGGTACTTGGCCCAGATCCAAACCAGGGCCGCCAGGGACGCCGCCACCAGGATGGCGCTGACGGCTTGGGACGCCGAATTGAAAACAACGAGGTATCTTTTGTCCCAATCCCTCCGCCAGAACTCGATGACAAACCGGAGGGTTCCATAGGTCAACCCATAAAGGGCGAGGTTCAACCAGGAATAACGAAGCGTGTATTTCCGGCCCCAAAGAAGGATAAAGAACAGGGCCAGGTCGCCAGCTAATTCCCACAACTGCGTGGGAAGGTGCGGCAGTTTGTCATCCCCGCCCTGGAAAACGAACCCGTATTTCTGGCTCACATTACCGTAACAACATCCGTTCAAGAAGCAGCCCACCCGGCCAATGGCCTGGCCCAACAAGGTATAGGGCGCGACCAAATCGAAAGAATAGGCAAGTGGCCATTTCTCCGCCTTGAACCAAAAGTAAGCCGCAACCAAAGCGCCGAAAAAACCACCGTAATAAACTATTCCTCCTTGCCAAATTTTATAGAAGTCGACCCACTTGTCACCACGAAACTCTTCGTGATTTTCAAAAATAAAGAAAATCCTGGCGCCTATGATGGAAGAAAGGGTCAACCATAACACAAATTCGGAAGCTTTTTGATTGGCCTTCTCATAGGATGTCTTGATTTTCGGGGCAATGTATTTTCCCGCGTCCCTGCCAAAAAGGTAAAGACACAAAATCAATCCCAGGGCCAGACAAAACCCGTATGAATAAAAGTGGAGAGGACCCAGGGAAAACGAAAAAATGTGGAAGGGACCCAGGGAAAATAAAACGGGATACATTTAAAACCTTTCGAAAACACTTTCTTTTTTCCCGAACCAGTAAACCAAAACCAGGATCGACAAGCCGACCGTGATATAGGAATCCGCCAAGTTAAAGACCCATGGAAAATAAAATTTTCCAACATGCAGGTGGCCCACATCAATGAAGTCCACTACCTTACCATGAAAAACCCGGTCGATGAAATTCCCCATGGCCCCGCCCCAAATGAGACCAAGCGCGAAACGGGAAAAGGCCTTTTCGGCAGGGATAAAACGCTGGTAGGCGTAGATGACCAGGCCCGCGCCGACCGTGATCATGATGAAAAAAGGGATTCGAACCAGGGCATTCATGTCGGCCATGAACCCGAAAGCAGCTCCTTTGTTTTGGATATAGGTCAAATATACAAAATGAGGAATCAGGGCGACCGACTGATCCAGCCTCAGAAAATGGATGACCGATATTTTGGAAATTTGGTCGATCAACAGGGCCCAGAGGGAGACGTGAAGGAGTCTCATAAGGCGTTTTTACCGCTTTTCCTAAAGATGAACTCGAGAAGAAGAAAGATGAGGCCCACGGTGATGCAGGAATCGGCCACGTTGAAAATGTACCATTGGAATTCATGGTACCGGACATCCATGAAGTCGATGACTTTCCCATGGAGCAGGCGGTCGATGAAATTCCCGAAAGCCCCGCCCAGAACCAGCCCCAGCGCAACCCGGGAGAGAAGCCGGTCCGGGGCCAGGAACCGCTGGTAGGTATGGACGATGAAAACAGAAAGAGCGGTTACGGCCACGAAAAAAGGGATCCGCACGAAAAGCTCCATATTGGACATGAACCCAAAGGCTGTGCCGGGATTTTGGATATAGGTAAAGTACAGTAAGTTCGGGCAAAGGGTGACCGATTCATTGAGATGAAGGGAACGGAGAATCAGGAACTTGGTGGCCTGGTCCAAGGCCGTCACCAGCATGGCGATGCCCAGGATGATCACGAGGCCAAGCCTCCGCCGGTTTCCCGCAGCTTTTTAACAACCGGACCGCAGCGGTGGCAGATATCCGGATAGGTTTTATCCATTTGTTCCGCCGGATAGTAATTCCAGCACCGGGCGCATTTTTGGCCCTTGGATTTTTTCGTCAAAATGCGGGTTTTTATGCGGGCTTCCTCGGCTTCCACGGAATCGGAGGGGGCCTTCCCGGATTGGAGCCCGACCCGGGAAACGAGGAAATAATAGCGGAGGTTTTCCAGGTGCTTTTGAAGGACCGGCATCACTTTTTCATTTTCAACGTACAAGTCGACCTCGGCCTCCAAGGAGCTTCCGATGGTTTTATTTTGCCTTAGCGTCTCGAGCGATTTCGAAACTGCCCTTTTAACGGAAAAGAGATCCTCCCATTCCTGCAGGAAATTTTCATCCTTGGGGGATTCCAATTCCGGCCACCGGGATAAAAAGACGCTTTTTTCGCCTTTCTTTTTGAAGGAATCCTGGAGCGATTGCCAAATTTCCTCCGAAGTGAAGGAAAGGATGGGGGCCACGGCCACGACAAATCCCATGAGGATGTCATAAAGCACCGTTTGAGCCGCCCGGCGGGCCTTTGAATCCGCCTCGAAGGTATAAAGGCGGTCCTTTAAAATGTCAAAATAACCCGCGCTCAAACCCACGGAAAAAAATTGGTCCACCTGGTGGAAAACCTTGGTGAACTGGTATTGGTCGTAAGCGGCGGTCATTCCGGATAGGGTTCTCTGGGCTTCCATCCAAGCCCACCGGTCCAAGGGTAAAAAGTCCTTTTCGCCCACCCGATGTTCCGAGGGATGGAAGTCGAAAAGGTTTCCGAGGATGAACCGGAAGGTATTACGGATGCGCCGGTAGGCTTCGGACATCCGTTTGAGCATTTCCTCGCCGATGGCCACATCCTCGGTATAGTCCTCCGAGGACACCCAAAGGCGAAGCACATCCGCCCCGTATTTCTTGACCATTTCCAGTGGATCAATCACATTCCCCGCGCTCTTGTGCATGGCCTTGCCTTCGGTGTCCAAGACCCAGCCATGGGTCAAAACCCCGCTGAAAGGGGCTTTCCCTTTCAGGGCAACCCCCGTCCAAAGGGCGCTTTGGAACCATCCCCGGTGTTGGTCGCTTCCCTCCAAGTAGAGAACAAACGGTTTTTCCCCGGAGCTCACGGTTTTTAATTCATCGCGCTGGTCGATGACGGCGAAATGGGAATTTCCGGATTCGAACCAGACATCCAATATGTCGACTTCCTTCACGAAATCAGCTGAACCGCAATTCGGGCATTTATAGTCTTTAAGCCAACCGTAATTTCCCTCTTCAAACCAGCCCTCAATTCCCTCTTTTTCAACTTTATCCACAATCGATTCCAAAATGCGCCGGTCATCCACGACTTTATGGCATTTCCCGCAGTAAAAAGCCGTGATCGGCACCCCCCAGGACCTTTGCCTGGAAATGCACCAGTCGGCCCTGCCTTCCACCATGTTGCGGATCCTGTCTTTGCCCCAGGAGGGAATCCATTGGACCTTTTCGATCTCCTCCAGGCATTTTTTCCGCAAGTTCTTATTATCCAGCTCGATGAACCATTGGGCCGTGGCCCGGAAGATAATGGGAGTCTTGGACCGCCAACAATGGGGATAGCTGTGTTTCAGGGTCTCAACCGAAAGCAGGAGGCCCAACCCCTTGAGTTTTTCCACGATTTTCGGGTTGGCGTCCCAAACCGAGACTCCCTCGAACTCCTTGAAACGGGAATCGTACCTTCCAGCCTCGTTCACGGGAGAATAAACCTCCAAACCGTATTGAAGGCCGATCTCATAGTCCTCCCGGCCGTGGCCGGGGGCCGTATGGACCAACCCCGTTCCCGTGTCGGCGGTGACATGGGAACCCACCATGACCAGCGAGTCCTTGTCGAGGAAGGGGTGGCGGGCCAAGGCCCGGTCGAGTGATTTCCCCATGGTTTCATCTATAACCTTCATTTCGGAAGCTTTCCAGCCGCAAGCTCCCGCCACCTGGGCCAGGAGAACCTTGGCCAGGATGTAATGCTTGTCCCCCACCTGGACAGTTACATACTCGAAATCCGGGTGGACGGAAATGCCCAGGTTCGCGGGCAGAGTCCAGGGGGTCGTCGTCCAAATCAGGAAGTAAAGGTTTTTCCGGGGGGTGTTGGGGAAAACCCCCTCCGGCAGTTGTTTGGCCGGGAAAGCCACGGTCACGGATAGGGACTCATGGTCGGCGTACTCCACCTCGGCTTCCGCCAGGGCCGACTTGCAAACCGGGCACCAATGGATGGGCCTCAAACGCCTGCTGACATAGCCTTCCGAGATCATTCGGGTCAGGGCCTTGACCAGGGAAAGCTCATAGGTGGGGTCCATGGTGGAATAGGGTTTTTCGAAATCCCCGAACACCCCCAAGCGCTTGAATTCCTCCTTCTGCCGCTCGAGGTATTTTTTGGCGTACTTCCTGCATTCTTTCCAGATTTCAACCTTCGTCATGGACTTCGCCTTGGAGCCCAGTTGCTCCACGACCTTATGTTCAATGGGCATTCCGTGGCAATCCCAGCCGGGGATATAGGGGCTATCGAAGCCCCGTAAAAAGCGGTACTTGACGATGATATCTTTTAAAACCTTGTTGAGCGCGTGGCCCATGTGGATATCGCCATTCGCGAAAGGGGGGCCGTCGTGAAGAATGTACCGGGATGAACCGGATTTCCGCGGGACGGATTTATAAAAACCCAGTTCCTCCCAAACTTTCAGCCTCTGGGGCTCCGTCTGGGGAAGGTTGGCCTTCATGGGAAAGGCGGTTTGGGTGATGTTGAGTGTCGCTTTGTAATCGGCCATTCTTGATCCAATGACTTCGAATTAAGACCGTAAGATTATCAAATGCCGGTGGAAATGTTGAGTGTTTTCTGCTCGGTTATGATTGGGGGTCAGCGATCTTGAATAACTTATGCGTGTGTTGAAGCCTATTTGGGGCAGGCAGGCTTCAGAATGTTTTTCAAACTGAAACCCTCAGGACGCTGTTGTCGCCACCCAGGGTGTCGGTGACCCGTTCCGGGCAAGCCGGGTCCGGGATCCATTCCACGTCGTTCAACACGAACTTGTAATGATAGACCCCTTGGTTCAGGGAGATGATGAACTGGAAACTGCCGTCGGGCTGCCGGACCATGGGGTCGATGTCCTTGTCCCAGTTGTTGAAATCGCCCACGAGCGCGACCTTGAAAACCTCGCGGTGGGGCTTGAAAGTCAGGGTGACCTTGTTGGGCGGTTCAAAAGCCACCACCCGGTTTCGGCCCTGGGATTTGGCTTCGTAGAGACTGCTGTCGGCCGACTGGATCAACACATCCTCGTTGGCGGCGTCCACGGGAAAAGTGGCCACCCCCGCCGAAACGGTAAGAACCCCTGTCGGCTTATACTCCATGTGCTCGAAGTGAGTTCCGGCAATCTTTTCCCGGATCCGGTCGGCCATCTCGAAGGCCCTCTTCCGGCTTGTTTCTGGAAGCACCAGGACCATCTCCTCCCCCCCGTACCGGGCCACGATATCAATCTCGCGGGCCTCGTTTTGCAGGATCTGCGCGATTTTTTTCAACACTTCGTTGCCGGCCGGGTGGCCGTTGGCGTCGTTGTATTTCTTGAAATGGTCGATGTCGATGATGATCAGGGAAAGAAGCCGGTGGTACCTCTCGGCGCGGATTCTCTCCTCTTTCAAGCGCTCCAGGAAATATCCGAAATTATAAAGGCCGGTCAGGCGGTCGGTGATGGCGATCTGGCGTGTCCGCTCGTAGAGGAGGGCGTACTCAATGGCCAACACGTCCTGGTTGAAGCCCTCTTCATCCTTCACGCGCATGGCGCTCTCAAAAAAAACAAGGCCCAGCCGGTTCAGGAGGGAAGAAACCTGATCCAGTTCGTCGGCGTATACCAGATTCCCGTTGCTGTCACCTTCCCTCACGGACTCAGCCCCCATTTGCTTGAGGGTTTCCCGGAGGATATCCCGCATGAGGAACAGAAAAAAGACCATTTCGGTGGGGTTCAGTCGGTTTTCCGCCTGGAGGCTTCGAAGCTCGGAGACAATGGGCTTGAGCGCGGTGTCCACGGCCTGCTCGGCGCTTCCCTTTTTTTCCACGATGGCGACCAGGTCCATCAGGAGTTTCCGGATCTTATGGAAAATCGGCGAGTCGGGCTTGAATTGATCCACCCGGGACGACAAGGCCCGGGCCGAGGCGTTCCACTGTTCCCTCAGCAGGTCATCCTTGTTCTGTAAAAACTCTTTAAGTGAATTGATCATGGTTTTCTTTTTCGTTCGGTATTAAAAGTGCCGCGGGCCTTATCCTTCCCCACGGCAGCAAATACTTTTATATTTTCAGCCAAACCCCGGTTTACATCCACTCCGTTCCAATTTAATTTCGCGTCCGGCAGGTATATCCTTTTAAATCAGGAGGATTTCCCGCGTTAAACCTTGAAGCCGTGAACGGCCTTTTCATTCGGACAATAAGAAAAAAAGTGCGGATATTCAAGGAAAGGGGAAGTCGAAAGGGCGGTTGGTTACTTTCTCATGATGGTTTCATAAAGGTCTTGGTATTTCCTGGCGGAGGCATCCCAAGAGAAATCCTGCCTCATGGCCCGTTGGACCAAATCCGCCCAAAGTTCGGGTTGGTGAAAGGCATTCACCGCCCTCTGGATGGCGGATAACAGCTCCCCGCTCTTGTAGTTGTCGAAAATAAAACCGGTTCCCTTATTTCCGTCCGTGGAAAGTTCTTCCACCGTGTCGGAAAGCCCTCCGGTCCTGCGCACGATGGGGATGGTCCCGTATTTCATGGCGATCATTTGGCCCAGTCCGCAGGGTTCGAACCGCGATGGCATGAGAAACATGTCGCTGCCGGCGTAAATCAGCTTGGCCAACGGGTTATCAAAGCGGATCGCCGCGGCCAGCTTTCGGGGATAACGGGCCTGCAGTTCCTGGAAAAGAGAATGGTACCTTGGGTCCCCCGTGCCTAAAATCACGAATTGTACGTCCAGGGACAGGAACACGTTGATGATTTCCGCGATCAAATCCATTCCCTTCTGGTCCGTCAGGCGCGAGACGACCCCGATCACGGGCGTCTCCGGATTGAATTCCAGGTCCACCTCCCTCAGGAGTTTTTTCTTGGATTCGGCCTTGAGGCGATGGCTCTTGGGGGTGTACTGTTCGGGAATTTCCTTGTCCGTGGCGGGATTCCATTCCGCGTAGTCGATTCCGTTGACGATTCCGTAAAGGTCCGCCGCGCGGGCCCGCAGCAATCCCTGCAACCCGTGGCCGTATTCGTCGGTCTGGATCTCCTGGGCGTATTTCTCGGATACCGTGTTCAGGGCGTCTGAGTAAACCAGCCCGGACTTCAAATAGTTCACCTGGCCATAAAACTCGATCTTTTCGGAAGTGAACTCCTCCCAGCCGATTCCAGTCATGGGAAGCACATACTTGGGAAATAGTCCCTGGTAGGCCATGTTATGGATGGTAAAGAGAATCCGTATCCTCTCGTAATAAGGCAGATCATGGTAGAGGGTTTTCAAGTAAGCCGCCGTGAGTCCCGTTTGCCAGTCGTTCAAATGCAGGAGATGGGGATACCAATGGATGGTCTTGAGCATTTCCAAGACTGCCCGTGAAAAAAAGGCGAATCGCTCGGCGTTATCCTGGAAGTCCCCTTCGGCGGTGCCATACAAGCCCTCCCGATCGAAATAACGGTCGTTCTGTATGAAATAAACCTTGTAGGGAGTGTACCCCAGTTGGGTGGAAAGTATGTTGGCGTTCATTTCGCCCATTCCCATGGGCACGGGCACGTCTTTGGCTTCCATGCGAAGATGGAATTTCTCCGGGGATAACCTCCGATAGTGGGGCATCACGACCGCGACTTCGCATCCCAGTTTGACCAAAGCCGAGGGCAGGGCGCCCACCACGTCAGCCAGTCCCCCGGTCTTAGCGAAAGGTACAACCTCGGAGGAAACGAATAAGACCCGCCTTTTAAAAGGACCTGTCGGGGTTAGGTAGCCATCGAAGCCGTTATCAGTTGAGTTGTTTCGAGCCATGGACAACCTTTTTCGTATCTTTACTATCACTTTTTTTATTCAGGCGGCGTAAACAAAGAAGAGATGATTATATATATCAGACCGTGATTTTACCTTTCTCTCTTAAGCATTCCAGAAAAAGGCCGGATGTTTTTACTAAAATACCTTTTACAATCTCACCGGATCCGTTGGAAATTTAGACGTTTCCATCAAAGTTAAAGTGTAAAAAAAGCTTGTTTCAAAATGTTTTTCCGTTAAACCGAGGCATTATATGGTTCAAAAGTCGGGTGTCAAGAAATGGATGCTGGTTTCAAAAAAACCTTCATCTGTTGGCGGGACATACATGGCATGTTGGAAATAGGCCAAATCAGGGGTGATTATTTGTGCAAAAATCCGAATTGTATATATTTTGGAAAACTCTATTTAAGAGGGCTATGAATTTATAACGCCCTTCTCAATGCGTCTGGCCAGATTTGTATTTTGCCTGGTAGGTTTCCAGAAGTTTGACCATTCGGGGATCTTCGGGAAGGTCCGCGGTAATGGGAATCAGCTGGCAATGGTAATCCAAGATGTTATATTCGGCGCGCTTGGTTTTCTTGTCCCGATGCCCTTCCACGGTAAGATCCAGGCGGCCCAGGTAAAGTCCCTGGGAGCCCGCTTGGCAGATCAGGGGGCCTAATAAGCTCCCATCCTTGGCCTTGGTGGCGATGGGTTCGGTCAACAGGGTGTGGCTATAGCCCCCGATAATGACGTGGATGAAGGAATTTTCCTTCGAGAATTTCTTGTCTCCCTCCACTCCCAAACGGCTTAAAGCCACGAAAATATCGGCGTCCTTCTTGAAGATCGTGTGAAGGCCCTTGGCCGAAGCACCGGGTTGGTTGAAAACCAGGCCCCTGACGTTTTCCCTGCCAGCCAGGGATCGCGTATCGGGATGGCTGAAACCGATCAAGCCGACCCGGATCCCGACGTATTTCAACGCATAGGGTCGCAGAAAAGGCTGTACTCCGCTGACGACATTTGCGGCCACCCAGGGGATTCCAAATTTTTTCCGGTATTCCAGGAGGGTTTTCGTACCGTAGGTGAAATCATGTTCCCCCAAGGCAACGGCGTCGTACTTCATCAACTGGTAGGCCGCGCAGTCCACTTCCCCGCGGCTGGATTCGGAAAGGGGCGTGCCCGTGAACAAATCCCCGGCGTCCACCAGGAGAACTTTTTTTTCCCCGACTTCCCGGCGGATCTTCTCGATCAAGGCCATTCTCCGGGCAACTCCTCCCACGGGTTTGGAGGGATCTGAGATGGACAAGGGTTCCACCTGGCCATGGTGGTCGTTGGTGAACAGGATGGTGAATTGGGTCTCGGCCGCATGAAGGGGCGGGGGAAAGAAAAAGCAAATTCCGAAAAGAAATGCCGGAACGCGGAAAAACAGGTTAGGAAAGTTTCGGAGGGTCGGAGCTAACAAGCAAATAGCCTAAAATTCCGTTACGGCGTCTTGCTCGGTTTTTAAAATATGAAAGAGGCCGGGAAGTTCCAGGAGGTCGAACACTTTATAGATATCCGCGTTGACGTTGGCGATTTTGATGTCGCCCCTGTTTTTCCGGACATCCTTGATGATGCTCATGAGGACCCCGAAACCCGCGCTCGAGATATAGGTGAGTTTTTTCATATTCAGGACGATTTTATACTGTTTCTTTTTGAACAGGTCCTGAAGGATCGCCTCGAATTCGCCGACGGTGTTGATGTCGAGGACTCCCTCGATATCCACGACCGTTACCGACGTGTTCGACATGGCCGCTCGCGTGGCAAGCACCAAACGTTCCATCAAAATTCCTCCTCTTAAATCATCGTCAAGGAATCAGGCACCAGGGCTTCGACGAACATCTTCGCGTCGAAAGGAATCAGATCTTCCATCCCTTCCCCGACCCCCAGGAACCGGACCGGGAGGCCCTGTTGCTCGCCAAGGGCCACCACGATACCACCTTTCGCGGTTCCGTCCAGCTTGGTTAAAACCAGGCCTGTCAAACCCATTTCCCGGTGGAAATCACGGGTTTGGTTAAGGGCATTTTGCCCTGTATTGGCGTCTAAAACCAGCCATTTTTCCTGCTGGACGCCCGGAGCCGCTTTTTCTGCGACCCGGACGATCTTTTTGAGTTCCTCCATTAGATTAGAACGGTTATGGAGCCGTCCTGCGGTGTCCACAATAAGGCAGTCCGAACCATTCTGCAAACCCGATTTTAACGCATCAAAGACGACGGCGGAAGAAGCCGCCCCATGGGACCCACGAACGAGTTCTACTCTAGCACGTTCGGCCCAGGACGTCAGCTGTTCTTCAGCGGCGGCCCGGAAGGTATCACCGGCGGCCAAAAGGACTTTTCGCCCCTCGCTGGAAAAGCGCGCTCCCAGCTTACCGGCCGTGGTGGTTTTGCCGGACCCATTTACCCCGACCAGCAGAATCACCGCGGGCCGGGCCAATTCCCAGGGGGTATGGCATGCCGAAAGCCGCTTAGTAAGAGCCTCCCTTAACAGACTCCGGATTGTGGCGGGATCGGCTTTTCCACCTTTTTCCACTCCCTCACGGATTTCCCTGAGTATCGCTTGGGCCATGCCTGCCCCTAGGTCGGTGGCCACCAACCCTTCTTCCAGTTCCCTGGCGGCATCATCGGAAAGACGGACCGTTTCACCCATCAGGGAGGCTAGATTGGAGGTCAACTGTTGGGCGGTCTTGGCCAGGCCCCGCTTGAACTTATCGAACAAGCCCATTTTGCTCACCTAATCCTAAAAAATTTTCTTTATCACCGCAGATGCAATCTCCTCGGGACGCACCGAATCACAAAGGCAGCCCTTTTTACGAAATATCCTGTTCCCGTGAAGGTCGAGAGGCCCCCATCTTTTCGGTTCACTGGGTCCAAATATCGCGAAAACTTTCGCCGACAAGGCGCAGGCATGCATGATGCCGCTGTCCCCGCAAACCATGAGATTAAACCTCTTCGCCGCTTCCAATATAAAAAAAATATCACTTTCTGGCAGGACAAAGACGTTGGAAATTCCCTGGATGGATCTCCTGAACTTTTCCAGTTCCCGTGATTCCCCCTCCCCGTGAACCACAATTGTTTTCAAGCTCCTATGGCCCTGGAAAAGGCGAAGTAGTAGCACATAATTTTCCTGAAGCCAACGGTTGTCCCCCTTGTCCAGGGTGGGATGGACGGCCAAGACCTTATCCCTCCCCGTGATACCGCACTGCCGGTAGAAAAGCCGGGATTTCGAGGCCGCTTCCACGGAGGAAAAACGGGGGCTTAAATTCCCAATGCGGAAAACCACCCTTGGAAAAATTTTTTTAACCAGTAAAAAACTTTTTTCCGACTCGTGTGTATTCTCGGGCGGCGAGGGAATGCCCCAATTAAAAACTTTCCGGGAAAGGCCCTCACCCGGGGCCGGGCGCCAAAATCCCACCCGCCGGGAAGACCTGGAGAGCAGCGCCAGAAGGGCCGACGTGGTCGAGAAAGGATAGGAATGGAAATCGATCACCGCGTCGTACTGTTCCAGAAGCACGCGGAGTAAAAGCCTGAGCCGTTTTAGCCCGCCGGGCTGCCAGACGAGTATTCGAGCTTCCGGAAAAATTTTCCGGGCCAGTGACTCGTTCCTTTCCCCCGCCACGAGGGTCATGCGGCAGGAGGGGCCCGCTTCCTTTCGGATCGACAACAAGGCTGGTGAGGAAAGAATGAAGTCACCCAAACGGTCCGGCCTGAGTAAAAGCAGGGACTGGTAGGCCGCCGGAGGATTCGGTTTTTGGGGCCAAAAACCCAGCGTCCAGCCCAAAAGGAACCAAGTCAGTTCCTTCAAGACCTTTTCAGTCTGGGATAAGAGGGGGCGGATCAAGAAACCGCTGTTTCCTCGGGCCGGTTTTCCTTGAATTTGGCGGAAACAATCTTGGAAACGCCCGATTCCTGCATGGTGACCCCGTAGATCACATCCGCCGTTTCCATGCTGACCTTGTTATGGGTGATCATGATGAATTGGGTCCGCTTGCTGAATTCCTTCAAAAGATTGGTGAACCGGCCGACGTTCACGTCGTCCAGGGGGGCGTCAATCTCATCCAGCAGGCAAAAGGGGCTGGGTTTCACCAGGAACAGCGCGAACAAAAGCGCGATGGCGGTCAGGGCCTTCTCCCCGCCGGACAGGAGGGAAACGGATTGGAGCCTTTTTCCCGGAGGCCGCGCTACGATCTCGATTCCCGACTCCAGCACATTCCCTTCGTCCACGAGGATCAGCTCCGCCCGGCCGCCCTCGAACAACCGTTGGAAGACATCCTTGAAGTTTTCCTGGACCGTGGCGAAGGTGGAGGTAAACAGCTCCTTGGAAGTGAGGTTGATCTTGTGGATGGCCTTCTGCAGATCGTCCTTGGCCTTCAGCAGGTCCTCCTGTTGCTCAACGAGGAACTTATAGCGCTGGGACAGCTCGTCGTATTCCTCCATGGCCACCATGTTCACCAGGCCCAACCGGTCGATCTTGGCCCGCAGCTCGATGGATTCCCTCTCAGCCGTTTCCCCGTCGAAATCTTTCTCGAGAGCAACGGGCGGGTTCTCCGGGTCCACCTTGTATTCCAACTGGAGTTTTTCCTCGATGTTGCGGATCTCCACGCTGATCTGGGCTTCCTGCAGGTCCAAAGCGTGCAGTTCCTTCTGGACTTCCTCGAATTTCAACCGGGCCTGCCGCACCTTTTCCGCCAGAGCCTCGGTTTCCGCCGAGAGGGCCGCCCTTTTTTCCGAGACTTGGCCGGCTTGCTCGTCCGCGTCCTTCTTGGATTGGGAAAGGCCCCCGATCCTCCGGTCCAAGTCCTCCAAGTCCAGCGACAATTGCTGTTCCTGGAGGCCCAATTGCTGGTTTTCCTCTTTTTTCTGGGTCACGAGCCGTGCCAGTTGGTCCAGTTCCGCCTGGTAACGCTCGGCTTCCTCCCGGGCCCTTTCCGCGACTTCTTCCAGGGAGTCCAGTTCCAAGCGGGCCTGCATCCTCTGCCGGGAAACCTCCTCCTTTTGGGTTTGAAGGGCCTGGAGCCCAGCCCGGGCCTCGTTGATTTCCTCTTGGGTCGAATGCTGGGCCCGCTCGCTTTGGCTTAATAAGCCGGAAAGTTCCCCGATGCGGTTCTTATCAGCGTTCCAATGGGCCTCCCACTGGCTTTTTTCCTTCTCCAGGGAGGTTTTTTCATTCTCCAAGCGCAGGAGGGTTTCCTGCGACTGGGCGATTTCTTTCTCCGTCTCGGCGAGGAGGATTCGAATTTGCTGGCGCCGGTTTTCCGAGGCCAAGAGGGAATCTTCCGTTTCCTTGCGGTTTTTTTTGGCGGCCGCCAGCTTGGCCTCGGCTTGCTGCACCTGGTTTTCCAGATCCGTCATTTTCTCCATCAGTTCATTCATCTCACGGTGACGTCCCAGGAGGGAAACTCCCGTGGCGACGGAACCGGCCTTCAGGGAACCCAAAGGTCCCATACGGTCCCCTTCCATCGTGACGAAACGCAAGCGGGGGTGTGAAACGCTGAGGTTTTCCGCCAGGGACCAGTCCGAGGCCAGCAGGTCTTGTCCGAAAAGGAACCGAACCACCGGTTCCAAGGCGGGGTCGTACTTCAGGAAGGATGACATTGAACCCAAAACCCCGGGTTCGGTAAGCGCCTGGGAGGGCATGTCCCCCTGGGCCTGCTTGGCCAAATCCTCCAGGATGAGAAGGGAAACCTTTCCTTGGCCTTCTGATTTCAAATAGTCGACGACTTTCTCGGCAGTCGATCGGTGGCGGACAACCAGCGACTGGAGTTGGCTTCCCAGGAGGGTTTCTACGGCAGCCTCATGGACTTTGTCCACCGATATCAGGTCGGCTACAACGCCGAGGACTTCCTGCCACATGAGAGGTTCGGATTGCCGCGCTTGCAGGATCGTCTTCACACCGGCGTCATAACCCGTAAGCTTGTTTTGGAGTTCCACTAGGACCCCGTAACGGGACCGGGCTTCGGAAAAGGCGTTATTAAGGCGTTTTAACTCCTCATCCGTTTCTGCGATCAGGGCTCCCTGTTGGGCCAGGGCGGCCTGGAACCCCAGGAGATTCTCCTCAAGCCGGGCTTCCTCCGACTGGGCATCCTTCTTGCAGGTATGGAGGCTTTCCCCTTTTTCCGTGATTGCCTTTAACTCGCCCAGGTTCTTTTCCAACTGCGCAGCCAGGTCCGCCACCCGCCGGGAAGTTTCTTCGTCTTGGGCCTGGAGGGATTCGAGTTCGGCTTTCATTTGGGCCGATTTGGTGACCAATTCCACCGCGGTGAGGTTCATGGCGTCCAAGTCCCGGCTTTTCGTTGCCCATTCCGATTCCAAGGCCTCCATTCGCGCCTGGAGTTCCTGTTCTAACAGGGCCTTTTCCTGCTTTTGGCTTTCCTTGGTTTCCTGCAGGCGTGATCGTTCCGCCACCCATACCTTGAGTTGCTCGGTACGGCCGGAAGCCTCCGCGGTTTGCTGGTCGTTACGCTGGCGCTGGTCCGCCAGCATGTTCTTGTGGCGGCGGGTCCCTTCCAACCGGCCTTGGGTGACTTCCACCTCGCTGGAAACCTTATAGGCTTGCTCCCGAACCTTCGCCAGCTCCTGCTCGATATCGGCCAATCGGGCCCGGAGCTGTTTTTCCCCCTGTTCCAACCCCGCCGCATTTTCCTGGGCTTCTTCCAGGCGTTCCTGAACCTCGTTTATTTTTCGATGGAGGCTTTCCGACTTGGCCTTCAATTTGGCGGATTTGTCCAGGTGGATTTGGATCTGGAGCATCCCGAGCTTTTCCTTGAACTGGCGGTATTTCTCGGCTTGTTTGGCCTGCCGTTCCAGGGAATGGATCTGCCGCTTCAGTTCCGCGATGATGTCGGAGATGCGCACTAAATTCTGCTCCGTGGCCTCGAGTTTCCGCAAGGCCTCGATCTTCCGGGATTTGAACTTGGTGATGCCGGCGGCTTCCTCGAAAAGGGAGCGCCGCTCGATGGGGTTGGAGGTGACGATCTGTTCAATCTGGCCCTGGGCCATCACCGAGTAGGCGCTGATGCCCAGCCCGGTTCCCATGAAAAGTTCCTTCACGTCCTTCAAACGGACCGGAGCCTGGTTGATGAGGTATTCGGATTCCCCCGACCGGTAAACCCGGCGGGTAATGGAAACCTCGTTGAATTCCAAAGGAAGGGTCTTGTCCTCGTTGGATAGGACCAGGGTGACTTCGCTCATACCGGAGGGCTTCCGGGATTCGGTCCCGTTGAAAATGACGTCGGTCATTTCCGAGGCCCTCAAACCCTTGGCTGATTGCTCCCCCATGACCCAGCGGATGCTGTCCGCCACATTGGTTTTACCGCAGCCGTTGGGGCCCACAATGGCGGTAATTCCCGGTTCAAAAAGAAGTTCCGTCCTGTCCGAAAAGGACTTAAAACCATGAACTTCAAGTTTTTTAAGGAACAAAAGATTCTCCAAAAAAAGGTCTGGGAAACGTCAGCGGGGTTATGGACAAGGCGTAGGAAACCGCTTATGGGAAAAATGAACTGACAACGTTTTTCTTTTGCAAATGTACCATTACCACCTATAGATGTCAAAACTTTTCAAACCACCAAATATGGGATAAAAAACGAGGTTGTGTGTTATCGATTCAGAAGATAGAGCCAAATTTTCAGGGAAATTTTACAGGTTTTATAAGCGGTGATTTGGTTTCCACAATCCTAAATAAATTAAAGCCGCGATGACCTTTGCTCCACAGCTTCAGCGGAAAGGGGGTCAAGCGGGGAAAAGGAGTTTCGCTAATTAGCTGAACTCCAGGAGAGAAAGGGCCAAATTCGTCCGGCGGAGCCGGCTGGAGATCTGGCTGATCAAGGTGCAAAAAACATCGAAGGCCACCTCCGGGTTTTTCTTCAGGAATTTCTTGAAATCCGGGCCTTCGATCATATGGACCGAACATTCCTCTTTCGCCAGTACCGAAGCGGAGCAAGGGGCATTGTCAAAAACGCTCATTTCGCCGAATACGGAGCCGCGTTCCAAATCCGCCAGGTGCTTGTTGCTTCCTGGATCCTTGCCTGCTTTTACGACCTCCGCCCGGCCGGTGATAATGATATAAAGATTTCCGCCCTCCTGGTTCTCGCGGATGATGAGGTCCCCCGCTTTGAAATGCTGGACCTTGCCCAGCCTGAAGATCAGGCTCAATGTCTTATCTTGCAGCCCGTCGAATAAGCTGACTTCCTTTAAAAAATCAGTGTACGTTTCCTTACGGATTGCCATGTCTTTCCCCAATCCAATTTAGGATAAAAAAACTAAAGCAATAACTTAATCATCACTCCTGCTTGACGCCGATTCCTCCCGGGGAATTGACTCTTTCCCTCCCCGTAAGCTTCCACGGGACTCCCTTTCCTTGCGCATTTTCCAGACCAAATAATAGGTCCGGCCAAGGGCGAACATAAGACCGGCTATTCCAACGCCGAAAAGAAAATAAGAGAGGCTATGCCGAAACATCCGGGTTTTTATTCATCCGCCGTTTCTTTTTGAAAATGGTATGGGGCGTCCCATAGCGCTACAATCCTGTGGGGGCGCAGCCGTTTTTTAAATTGTTTCCTTAAGAGAGCCAGGGCTTTCAGGTCTTCCGCCTTTAATTTCTTCACAAAGGCCATGGATTGCCCAGCCGGCGGTTCGGGCGGACCCACCCGCATCCAAACTCTTTTTCCATCTTGGCGGACATAGACTTGTAATATGGTTTTGGTCTTGGGGATTCGAAAGCTGAACTGCCGCCATTGGCGGCCCTTTTGGCCTTCATAACGGCCTTCTTCCTTGATCAATTTATAACCCCTGAATTCAAAGGTGTTCAAGATTTCCTGGGAAGTCCAAGCGATTCGAGATCCCTCATTTCCACCTTTTGGCAGGACCCAGCCCCCGAAAATAACGTTAGCCTGTGGAACGGGTGGATGCCATTTTTTCCCGGTGGTTTGTTTGGCCGGGGAAGCGCCTTCCTCGGTGGTAGAGGAAGCGGCTTCCGAAGTCGCAGCGTTTTCACCTGTTGGGGCTGGAGTCGGGTTTACCTGGGCGGAAGCCCCGCCTTTTCCAGGAAGGACCGGTAAGGCCCCGGCATTGGCATTCTCAGAGGAGGCTCCCCCCAGGGTCGGCAAAGCCGGCATCGTGGCCGCGTTGTTGCTCTCAGTGGAAGTTCCGCCGGTTGAAGGCAAAGCGGGAAGCGTTGTGGATGTCCCTCCTCCCTGGTTGGGCAGTGCCGGCAAGGGTGCTGCATTGGCGTTGTCAGCTGAAGGAGCAGTTGCCTGTCCAGGTAAAGCCGGCAAGGGCGCGGCATTGGTATTTTCGGCGGTTGGAGCGGCTGCTTGCCCCGGCAAGGCGGGCAATGGCGCGGCGGTGCTGTTCTCGGCCGGAGCGGCACTCTGGTCTCCGGGTAATGATGGCAGCGTTGCGGATGTCCCACCTTCCTGGTTGGGCAGCGCCGGCAAGGGCGCTGCATTAGTGTTGTCGGCTGAAGGAGCGGCGGCCTGTCCCGGCAAAGCGGGCAATGGTGCGGCATTTTCGGTTGAAGGAGAAGCAGCCTGTCCCGGCAATGCGGGTAAAGGAGCGGCAGTGCTGTTGTCAGCCGGGGCGGCGCTCTCGCCGGGCATGGATGGAAGAGGCGGCATATCCTGGGCCCACACGAGGTTTAAACCCAACCAAAAGATCCCCAAGGCTAATATTGGTTTGAACATGCCGGACACTCCTTGCAAAGATATGAAGCCCTACCAAAAAGCCCCTTATTTTAACCCGATCTTGAAAAGCCAAAACAAAAATCTTTAAGGTTAAAACCTGGCTGTGACTAACGGGATTTGGCAGGCCAGCCTGGGTTGGAATGGACTTTCCAGGACATAATATTTAGAGGCGGGCGGGGGATACCGGTTCGTCAGAACCGATACGCAGGCAATAGTCGTGGAGCCGCCAACTACCCCGCCCAGGAAGGGCCAAAAGTAATTCCCGTTCACGGAAAATTGATTCCGGGCCGCCAATGACACCACCCCGGTCAGGCAGAAACTTGCCAGGGCCGTAAAGGGCATGGAAGTGATGAAAACCACTTGAAAATCCTCCGCCTGGTTTTCGTTGTATTCCACCCCCTCAGGGTCATATCCATAGGCCTGCCGCTCGTACTCGTAGGGTTTGGCGAAACCTTCCTGGGAACCCTGGTCCCCCTGTGTCGTCGTGGGCGTCAATCCGGCCGTTTGGGCGGTTAAATACGAGGGACCGGCGAGTCCGAGTAGGATGACAGTTAAGAATATTTTGAGAAGTTTAGAAAACATGGGGATATTGTAACGTTGAAGTCTTATGAAAGAAACCATCAATCCCCCGCCGCCGTCAAAGGTTACTTAGTGAACATCTGGATTTGGACGCCCGAAACCGCCGGTAGGTTCTTTTCCTTTATTTTTTTCTGCAAGGCCCTGTCGCCCTTGAGGTAGGCGTCCCAAAAAAGCGTGGTTGCCTTTTGGAGCCATTCGTGGACCTTGGGGTTCCGGACTTTTCCGTCGAACTGGGTGTCCGAAAAATCCATGTGGTTGGCTCCCTTGATCACCGCCAGGAATTTGTGCCCCGGCCTCAAGTCCTCGAACGCTTTTTTCCGCCAGTTGGGCGACTCGTTATTCTCAAATCCCCTGTCCTGGGTTCCTGTGGCCATGAACACCGGACGTCGGATGGTTTCCCAGGAATTTTCCCGGAAGGCCCAATGGCCCGGCCCTTGCGGGGACAAGGCGAGAAACGCGATGACCCGGGTATCCCCGAATTGGACAGGCTTTTCCTCCTTGGGCGAAAGATAGATTCCGGCCCCCGCCACCGCCATGGAAGTGTAGGCCCCAAAGGAGTGGCCCCCGACCCCGACGTGGGTGGGATCGATCCGGCCCTCCAGGCCCGGAAAGGTTTGTCCGATGTCAGGAAGGGAATTCAGGAGAAAAATAATATCCCTAGGCCGGTTGGAAAGATTTTCCTCCTTGCGGATCATCCCTTTAATGGCGCGCAAATTATAGAGAGGCCTTTTCGGTTTAAGCAAGGAACGGTCGCTTCCCAGATGGGTGGGATGCAGCACGACGTAACCGTGGGCGGCCCAGTAACGTCCCAGGTAGGCGTATCCATCCTTGGACCCGCCCGCCCCGTGGGAAAATATTAAGACAGGAAAGCGCTCTTCCCCGGAGGTCTTGGGATAATAGACCTGTAGGGGAACGTTCCGGTTCCGTGCGGAGTCATGCAAGGTGGCGGAGGCGGAAGCCACCGGATAAATTTGAGCGCGAACAGGGACAGTATTGGAAAAAAGGAGAGCGCCCACGAACCAACACAAAAAAGCGGGTTTATCCATGGGGATATTTTATCTCATTTGGATCTAAGCAGGAGATACTAGGAATTAAGCCCGGGTATTTTGGGCTGTTTTAGCGGACCATTTCTCGGCCTTCATGCGCTCATTGTTGTTCAGGATTCTTTTGCGCATGCGGAGGCTTTTAGGCGTGACTTCCAGCAACTCGTCGTCCTGGATGTATTCCAGGCATTGTTCCAGCGAGAAGATCGTCGGGGGTTCCAGGGTCAGGGCCTCGTCCGAGGCCTTGCTCCTCATATTGGTGAGGTGCTTGGTCTTGCAGGGGTTCACCGCGATATCGTTCTCGCGGGTATGCTCCCCCACCACCATTCCCTCGTAAACCTCCACCCGGGCCCCCAGGAAAAACCTTCCCCGGTCCTTCAATTGGAACAAACCGTAGGCGGCCGTGACGCCCGGCTCGAAAGCCACCAGCACGCCCCGCGTCCTTCCGGGTATCTCCCCCTTGAACTCGCCGTAACTGGAAAAAACGTGATGCAGGATTCCCTCGCCCTTGGTATCGGTCAGGAATTCCGTCCGGAAGCCCATCAGGCAGCGGGACGGGATCAGGAACTCGATTCGGGTGGTCACCTCCGAGAGGGGCACCATGTTTTTCATCTCCCCCTTCCGCGACCCCAGCTTCTCCATGACCACGCCCACCGAGTTGTTGGGCACGTCGATGACCAGGTTTTCGTAGGGTTCCTGGACCTTTCCTTTCACTTCCTTATAGATGACCTTCGGCCGGGAAACCTGGAACTCGTACCCCTCCCGGCGCATGGTCTCGATGAGGATGCCAAGGTGCAGCTCCCCCCGCCCGGAGACTTGGATGGCGTCCGGGCTGTCGGTGTCGGCGATCTTCAGCGTGGGATTGGCCTCCGATTCCTTATATAAGCGCTCCCTCATGTGCCGGGAAGTGACGAACTTCCCCTCCCGCCCGGCGAAGGGGCTATTGTTGACCGAGAAAACCATGGACATGGTGGGCTCGTCGATGGTGGTGGGGGGGAGGGCCTCCGGGGCGGAGGTTGCGGCCACGGTCTCGCCGATCTGGACGTCCTCCAGGCCCGCCAGCAGGATGATGTCCCCCGCCGAGGCCTCCTGGCATTCCACCTGCTTGATGCCCTGGTAGGTGAAAAGTTTGGTGGCGCTGTTGTTGATCATGCGGCCGTCCAGCTTGATCAGGGTGATGAGGTCGTTCAACTTGATCTTCCCGCGCTTGATGCGCCCGATGGCCATGCGGCCCAGGTACTCGTTGTAAGCGGTGGTGGTCACCAGCATTTGGAAGGGCGCTTCGACATCCACTTCAATGGGCTTGAAATGCTTGAGGATTGTCTCGAAGAGGGGGGTGAGATCTTTCCCAGGCTTTGCCAAATCCCGGGTAGCCGTCCCCTCCCGTGCTACCGTGTATAGGACCGGATAGCTGATTTGGTGCTCGTTGGCGCCCAGCGCGATGAAGAGGTCCAGAACCGCGTCCACCACCTCGTGGGCCCGGGCGTCCTGCCGGTCGATCTTGTTGATGACCACGATGGCGTCGAGGTTCTTTTCCAGGCTTTTGCGAAGAACGAACTTGGTCTGGGGCAGGGGCCCCTCGGCGGCGTCCACCAGCAATAACACCCCGTCCACCATGGAAAGGATGCGCTCCACCTCCCCGCCGAAGTCGGCGTGGCCCGGCGTGTCCACGATGTTGATCTTCACCCCTTTCCACACCACCGAGGCGTTTTTGGAAAAGATGGTGATGCCGCGCTCTTTTTCCAGGTCGTTGGAATCCATCACGCGCTCTTCCATATGTTCGTTGGCGCGGAAAACCCCCGATTGTTTGAATAGGGCGTCCACGAGGGTGGTCTTGCCGTGGTCGACATGGGCAATGATGGCGATGTTTCTTAAATCTTCACGCAGAGTCATTCAAAAACCTCATTAACATTCTGTTTGTTTACATACCGCTAAACCACTGAAAATCGAATACCAGCAAGCGAAAACCGCTTCCGGGGAGGCGAGAGTATACCAAAAGGTCTAGGAAATAACAGGGATTTGCCCGGGGTATGGCTTGGTTAGGCTGGTCGATGAGAAGTGCCGCATAAGGCAAAAAAGACATACAACCCATAACCAACTAAGCGAGCGGAAAAGTCCGCGTCAAAAACCTTTTCAACGATTTACTCTAGTACCGCCCCCCTGTTGGCGCTGGTGACCATTCGGGAATACCGGCCCAGCCAGCCTGTTTTAATTTTTAGGGCCGGGGCTTTCCACGCAGCTTTTCGGCGCGAAAGTTCCGCCTCATCCACCTTCAGAGTGAGGCTGCGGTGATTGATGTCGATGAGGATGCGGTCACCATTCTTCACTAAAGCGATAGGCCCTCCCTCGGCCGCTTCGGGGCTGATGTGTCCCAGGCAGGTTCCGGAAGTCCCGCCGGAAAACCTTCCATCGGTGATCAGGGCGACCTTCTTGCCCAAGCCTTGGCCCTTGATCATGGAGGTCGGCGAAAGCATCTCGGGCATTCCAGGCCCGCCCTTGGGTCCTTCGTACCGCAGGACCACGACGTCGCCGGGTTGGATGGTCCGCTTGGCTAGGGCCGCCAGGCATTCGTCCTGGGAGTCAAACACCACCGCTTTTCCCTCGAAAGTCCAGCATTCCGGGTCCACGCCCGCGGTCTTGATCACCGCTCCCTTGGGAGCCAAATTCCCGAAAAGCACGGCCAACCCGCCGTCTTGGGTAAAGGGTTTTTCAATCGTGCGAATGACGTTGCCGTCCGAGCTCTTGGCGTTGGCGATGTTCTCGCCCAAGGTTTTTCCGGTGACCGTCGGCCGCTTGAGATTCAAGGTTCCCGGCTTGCGGCTTAGTTCCTTCAAAATGGCGCTGATGCCGCCCGCTTTGTCGATATCCTCCATATGAACATCCATGCGGGAGGGCGAGACCTTGCACAGGCAAGGCGTGCGGGCAGAGATCTCGTTGATGCGTTCCAGCGGGTATTCCACCCCTGCCTCGACGGCGATAGCCAGGGCGTGCAAAACCGTGTTGGTGGACCCGCCCATGGCCATATCCAAGGCAAAGGCGTTGTCGAGGGATTCCCGCGTTACCAGATCGCGCGGTTTCAATCCGTCTTTCACCATTTCCATGATGCGTTTTCCAGCCAGGGGGATGAGGGCCTCCCGCTCCGGGTTGAGGGCCAGGATCGTGCCGTTGCCCGGCAATGCCAGGCCCACGGCTTCCAACAGGCAGTTCATGGAATTGGCCGTAAACATGCCAGCGCAGGAACCGCAGGAGGGACAGGCGGTGTCTTCCAGAACTTTCAACTGCGCTTCGGTCATTTGGCCCGCTTGCACCTTGCCCACTCCCTCGAAGATATGGATCAAGTCCAGCTTGGTGCCGTCCGCGGCGGTTCCCGCCAACATGGGTCCACCCGTCAGGAATAGGGTGGGTATGTTCACCCTTAAGGCGCCCATGATCATTCCCGGGGTGATTTTGTCGCAGTTGGTAAGGCAGACCAGACCGTCGAAGCAGTGCGCCATGGCCATGGTCTCCAACCCATCGGCGATGAGTTCCCGGCTGGCCAGGGAATAACGCATGCCCAGGTGGCCCATGGCGATTCCGTCGTCCACCGCGATCGTATTGAACTCGAAGGGAACCCCGCCCGCCTCGCGGATGGCCTTTTTCACCTTCTCCCCCAGGACGTTCAGCCGGATATGGCCCGGTACGATATCCGTATAGGAATTGGCCACTCCGATGAAGGGTTTTTTCATGTCTTCCTCGGTCACGCCTACTGCTTTCAGCAGGCCCCGGTGTCCCGCGCGGTCAATGCCCTTCTTGATGGTATCGGAAATCATGTCGCATCCTCCTAAAATGGTTCAATAAAACCTTAAAAAGAAAAAGCACACTTTAATTTCGGCTCAAATTAAAGCCGCCTGGGAAACCATTAGAAGACGGCTCAACCTAATAGAGGGTCCCGCAAGTGGTGAAACGCCAAGATACGCCCAAAAGGATTGTCTAGCAAGTCTCAATGAAAAACTAGGGTAGCAGGAATGTAAATATTCCGGACCCCAAAAAAGGGATTTCGACCAAGCCAAATGGGTGGCTATAGGCTAACGGGAAGTGGGGCACTTGACGGAGTGTCTTATTTATGAGACTATCGTTTAGTGATATTACCACTTCCTCAATGCATGAAAGAGATCGCAGAATTCCCCCGAGAGGTGCGGGAAGATCTCGCCGATGCCTTAGCGCGCTTGGATGAAGGTCATACACTTTCCATGCCCTTGTCCCGCCCTATGACTTCCATTGGCAAGGGTGTTCATGAATTGAGAATCAGGGATCGATCTGGAATTTATCGGGTGATTTATGTCCTGGTTGGCGCAGGAGCGATTTATTTGATTCATGCTTTTGTGAAAAAAGATAAGAAGACGCCGATGCCGAATATTGATTTGGTGAAAAGGCGCTTAAAGGAATTGATAAGATGAAACATAAAAGTACGGCGGTGGAAATTGCGAAATTGGCAGGTATTTCTCCAGCGAAAGGAATGGAAGCTATTATCAAAGCACAACTGATAACAGCTGTTTTGCAAGCCCTTCAAGATAAGAAAACAACTCACCTGGAACTCGCAAAGCGCGCGAAGCTTCCAAGGAGCGCCGTGACGGGTATTCTTTCGGGTAGTTTACAGAAGGTAACCATTGATCGGGTTCTTAGGCTCATTGAAGCGGTTGGTCTTATCGCGGAGATTCGAATCAGGAAATCCGCCGCCTAAAGGTGCTTTCGGATTTCTTTTAATATTTTCTCCCAATATTCTGGAATATTAGAACGAGTCATTCAACACCTCCCCATATCCATCAACCTAATCGGTGCTATTTTTTCGTCCAATGCGGGTCCCGCAGGTAGTGAAACATAAATATTCCGCACGGCGGAAAGGGTAAAGTGGTTTCAATAGGTCCGTCATTTAGAAAATATTAATTAATGACGCCTTTTTATAAGATAGCCGATCCATGATTCATGTGAAATCCATTGAAAAAAAGTAAAAATCGGCGGGTTTGAGCTGTTGAGAATAAGACTACTTTAAGAGAAGGATTCTTTTGATTTGCCTGTTATAAGGCTCGACGAGATAGAGAATATAGACCCCGCTCGCGCAGGGATCACCGTTTTTGTTTCTCCCGTCCCAAAGATAAGAAGCGGCAATCGGACCTTCCAAGTGCCGCGCATCCAGGGTTTTGATGTGTTCCCCGGCGGAATTATAAATCCCCAGGGAATAGGCGCCCGGATACTGGCAGTAATCCACTTGAATGGAAATCGGTCCCTGGCTTGGCTGGAATATGTTTTCCGAGACGTAAAATAGATCGCAGGACGGAAGCGGCGTGAAGGTCGGAGTAGGGATTAGGGTCGGAGTGGGTGTCAGTGTGGTTTGTGGGCAACCCAGCAAAAACATTTTATAGCAATACCCGGTGGACGGCGCGGTTAGGATGGCGGGATTCGGGTAGGTGGAAGGAATGGATCCCGTAATTGCCCCGGAGTCTGTTTGGCAACTATAAAGGCCTTGAGAATCAAAGCCGAGCCCGCCCACCGGGAAATTTTCCAACAGGATGCAGGAATCGCCGCAAGGAAAGGTTACGGGGCCAATGGCGATCGTCACCCAACCGGCGGGCACACCGTTTACCGTGACGCTGGTGGCGGCAACCAGGCTGGTGTTGTCATAAACCCCCAGGTTCATAGTCCAGGTGGTGGCGAACCCGGAATCTATAAAAAAAGCCATTTGACCAAAGGTGACGCCGCAGACCGCTGGATAGGCGTTGGCTACGTAATTGTTAGGGTTCATGAAAAAATATTTGAGTGGCGATTTATAATCCGACCCCAGTAAAACGCAATTCGAAGTGTTCGTCGGCGTGGGGCTGTATGTCACTGTAGGCGTATCGGTGGTCGTTAAGGAGTTCGTGGGTGTGGGCGTTGGGGACGGCGTCTGTGACAGGGTGGGTGTACTGGTCGGGGTCAGAGTCGGACTATTCGTCGCCGTGTAAGTGCCCGTGGCGGTGGATGTGTACGTTGGAGTGACAGTAGCCGTGAAGGTATTCGTCGGCGTTGGGGTCAGGGTTGGGGTTGCGGTTTCTGTCGGCGAATAAGTCGGAGTATTGGTAGGTGTTGTGGTGCTGGTATTTGTGGGGGTGTTCGTTACTGTGCTAGTCGGGGTTTCGGTAAAAGTGCAGGTATCGCCGGGATAGCCGCAGGGTGTTGGCGTATAAAAATCACTCGCGTCAAACTTCGCAACAAAAGCGTCAATAGCACCGGCATAAGCCGTCTGGAAGGCGCCGGTGGTCGTGGGAAAACCCGTTGAAGTCGTATATCCTGTCATATAAGCATTATCCGACCCATCCAATACGATTCTATAACTTATACAATTACCGTTTCCACCCAAATAGGTCGAATAAACCAAGTCGCCCGTCCCGCCACCTGCCGGATTCAATTCCGCTAAAAAGGCATTCTGTCCACCGCCAAAAACAGTCTGGTATGCCCCGGGTGTCGTTGGAAAGTTGGTGGACATGGTGTATCCCGTTACGTAAGCGTTACCGCTCGAATCCAGGACAATTCCACAACCAGCATCACTGGCGCTCCCGCCAAAATAGGTGGAATAGAGCAGGGCCGTGCCGCCCGGGTTCAGCTTGGTCAGGTAAGCATTGGAATTTCCCAACAAAGTGGTTTGGTATGCCCCGGGTGCAGAAGGGAAATTGGTTGATGCTGTCTCACCCGAAACGTAGGCGTTCCCACTTGCATCCACCGCGATGCTATTACCTCCATCATCCCCGCTTCCACCCAAATAGGTCGAATACACCAAAACACTTCCGGAGGCGTTTAACTTTGCCACGAAGGCATCCCAATAGCCGCCGCCATAAACCGTTTGATAAACCCCGCTGGTCGTGGGGAAATCAGTCGATTGCGTATAACCCGTCACATACGCATTTCCTGACCCATCCACCGCGATGCTATTACCTCCATCATTCCCGCTTCCACCCAAATAGGTCGAATAAACCAAGTCGCCCGTCCCGCCGCCTGCCGGATTCAGCTTCAATACGAAGACTTCATCGCCGGATAAACCGGTGGATCCATTACTTGTCTGATAAGCCCCTGCCGTAGTAGGAAAATCAATGGAGCTGGTGGTACCCGTCACATAGGCAAATCCACTGGAATCCACCACAATACCCGAACTCGCATCAACACCATTCCCCCCCAAGTAAGTCGAATAGAGTAAAACCGTACCCGCCGGGTTCAGCTTGGTAACGAAAGCGCTAGAGGGCCCACTTCCATGAATTGTTTGGTAAGCCCCAGCCGTAGTGGGGAAATTAGTTGAATAGGTGTAACCCGTCACGTAGGCATCCCCGCCCGAATCCACGGCGATACCTTGACCTAAGTCCATGTCACTCCCGCCCAAATAGGTTGAATAAACCAAGGCCGTGCCGGTCGGGTTCATCTCGGTTACAAAGGCGTCATAATTGACACCATCCAAACTTGTTTGGTAAGCCCCAGCCGTGGCGGGAAAATCGGTGGATTGGGTATAACCCGTCACGTAGGCATCCCCCGACAAATCCACTGCAATTCCAACTCCATAATCCCAATCGCTCCCTCCCAGATAGGTCGAATAATCCAACTGTGGGTCGATCACCAGGGGAAGGGTTTTGTCATAGTTCCCCATTTCAAAACCAATTTTCCCATCCGGCTTTAACGAGTAATGGCCTTCTATCTTTTCATTTTCAATTGTCCATTCTCCATTTTTCATTCTCTTCTGGTAAACCACCGGTGCCTTGAAAGCAACATCCCCTTGGGTCATGTGGAAAATTAGATTTCCTTGGCCGTCCACTTCCGCGTTTTTGGCACCCTCGTAATTGAGACCAATGACACTTGGGTCCACACCCGGCTTCACCTCGAAGTCGTATTCCAATTTTCTTTGATTGCCGTAATACTCCATGTCAATGCCGGGATAGACATCCTTCATTTTCACTTTGATATAGTTTGGAATATTGGTGCGCCACTCGGAGGGGTCATTTCCAATGAAATAATTGCTCTTCCCTTCCGCCTTTTCCAACCCCTCAAATTCGGCCAAGCGGTTCCCGCCTTCAAGCCTCAAACGCAAAACATCTGGAGAACCAATTTGGAATGAGGAATTAGGAATTGGGAATTCATGACCAAGTCTTCCGGCTTTTCGCGATAAATCTTTAGGCCCTCCATGCTTAAGGACAAACACCGCTTCAGCGGGCGTAATAAAGAGGGTATAACCGCTTCCCCGAGAGAGAAACTTCACTTCGGAATTGGCCTGTCCTGAGCCTGTCGAACGGACCTGTCCCTCGTTGGGTTCAAAGTAAAGCGGGATATGTCCATAATTCTGGTTGAGTTTTAAAAATGCGGTTTGATTGGGCTGGGCAATTTTGGAAAAGACATTCGTTTTTTGTTTAGCGGGGGAAGAACTGTTCCTGTTCGTTGAAACTAAACCTATCCCAAATACTGCGATGACGTAGACAAAGAGACCAGCATTTAAAAACCGGATATTATTTCGAGATACTTTCGGCATGTTTATTCCTTCGTCTAAAACTTTGCTGAAAAAGTCCCAAAATGGACTTTTTCAGCTGACGACATTTGTGGAAACCCCATGATTCCTGCGGAATCTTTGGGGTCGCAGGCTACTTGGTGGGCCTATTTTAATTTTTTAGCAGCCTGCTAATTATATCTCGAAGGGGGTTTTTACTTTAAAAGAAGGATTCTTTTGATTTGGCGGTTATAGGGCTCAACAAGGTAAAGAATATAGACTCCGCTGGCGCATGGATCACCGTATTTGTTCCTACCGTCCCAAAGGTAAAAAGCGGAAATTGGGCCTTCCAAATGCCGCGAATCCAGGGTCTTGATGTGTTCCCCGGCGGAATTATAAATCCCCAAGGAAAAGTCACCCGGATACTGGCAGTAGGAAACATAGATCGAGACAGGCCCGTTGGATGGGAAAAACGCGTTCTTCGAGATGGAGAACTCAGAGCAGGATGGAAGCGCCGTAAAGGTCGGCGTCAAAGTATATGTGATCGTGAGGGTAAACGTGGTGGTAGGTGTCGGCGTAGGAGTCGGCGTGTTCGTAGGCGTGCTGGTATCCATGGGTGTGTAAGTGCCCGTCGGGGTGTTCGTCGGCGTGGGCGAGAAGGTGTCGGTGGGTGTGTTCATCGGCGTAGGGGTATTGGTATTCGTCGGGGTGGAAGTGAGGGTTGTGTTGGGGGTCGGGATGGAAAAAATGGAAGAGTCGAATTTCGTCACGAAACCTGTCAAATAGCCCCCCCCATAATTCGGTTGGAAGACCCCCGGGGTGATCGGGAAATTCGATCCGGCGAAACCCACCATATAGACGCCGCCGTCGGACCCCAGGGCGACGCCAGCCGGATCGCTGTCCCAACTACTTCCGCTAAAATAGGTGGAATAAAGCAATCCAGTGCCTGTGGGATTCAGTTGGGTCAAGAAACCGTCATCGGCGCTTGTGGTTTTACTGGTTTGGTAGGCCCCGGGCGTGGTGGGAAAATTTGAATCATCCGTATAACCGACCACGTAGGCCCGGCCCGCGGCGTCCACGGCGATGGCCATCCCGACGTCCGTGCCGCCGCTGCCCCCCAGGTAGGTGGAATAAGCCAGGTCCGCGGCGCCGTTGCCGGCCGGGACGATCTTGGAAACAAAACAATCGTCACCCAGATTGGCCGTGGGTTGGAAGGCCCCGGGAGTCGTCGGGAAACCCGTTCCGGTGTAACCGGTGATATAAGCAGCCCCCGAAGAGTCCACCGCCAGACCGTTGCAATAAAAGTAGCCCACATAAGTGCAATAAAGCAGGGAAGAACCGGTAGAGTTAAAGACCGCGACGTAGGGTGAAAACGGATTGTTGACGTTGGTGGAGGCGCTTTGATAGGCCCCGGGAGTGACGGGCATGCCCGCATAGGCGGTGCCCGCAAGGTAGACATTCCCGCCAGGACCCAAGGCTAATGAAAAACCGCCGGATAAGCCTCCGGAACATCCCAGATAGGTACAGAACAGCAAATCGTTGGCGCCGTTCCCGGCGGGGTTCAGCTCGGCCAGAAAGACGGCGTGGGAGCCTTGGACGGTGGTCTGGTAGGCACCCGAAGTCGCGGGCAGGTCCCCGTCAGTGGCACCCGTCGCGTAAATATCACCGGAGGCGTTCAAGGCGATCCCGCCCGCCGTGCTTCCCCCCCGCCCAAGTAAGTGGAATAAACCAGGAAAGATCCGTTGGGGTTCAGTTCCGCCACAGCCGGCCCCCCGCCCGAGCTGGCGGTCTCATAGCTGCCGGTGGTCGTCGGGAAACCCGTGGGCGCATTAGCCATGATGAACGCGTTCCCGGCCCCATTCACCGCGATGCCGGTAGGGGTGCCCTCGGCGGGCCCCAGGTAGGTCGCGTAAAGAAGTGTGGAGCCCGTGGGATCAATTTTGGAAACGACCATATTGATAAGGTGGGATGAAAAGGCGGATTGATAGGCGCCGGGCGTGACCGGGAAATTGCCGTCCGAAGTCCCGGCGACATAGGCGTTTCCGGCCGCATCCACCGCAATCAGGTTCATCCCATCTATTATGTTCCCCCCCAGGTAGGTGGAGTAATCCAAGACCGGGTCGATCACCAGGGGAAGGGTTTTGTCATAGTTCCCCATTTCAAAACCGATTTTCCCATCTGGCTTTAACGAGTAATGGCCTTCTATCTTTTCATTTTCAATTGTCCATTCTCCATTTTTCATTCTCTTCTGGTAAACCACCGGTGCCTTGAAAGCAACGTCCCCTTTGTCCATGTGGAAAATCAGATCCCCTTGGCCGTCCACTTCGGCGTTTTTGGCACCCTCATAACTGAGACCAATTACATTTGGATCCACCCCCGGCTTCACCTCGAAGTCATACTCCAGTTTTCTCTGCGCTCCGTAATAAACCATGTCAACACCCGGATAGACTTCCCTCATCTTCACTTTGGTATAGTTGGGTATGTTGGTGTGCCACTTGGAACGGTCATTGCCGATGAAGTAATTACTCTTCCCTTCCGTCTTTTCCATTCCCGCGAATTCTGCTAATCGGTTCCCACCCTCAAGCCTCAGTCTCAAAACATCCGGATTATTTGGTTTGATAGGTTCTTTCGCACCAAAGCCTTTGGCTGGGTCTCTGAGTCTCTGTGGTAAATTTTTCCCTTCGCCTCTTTTCAGGACAAACACCGCTTCGGCGGGAGTTATAAAAAGAGAATAACCACTTCCCCTAGAGAGAAATTTCACCTGGGGGTCGAATTGGCCTTCGTTGGGTTCGAAATAAAGGGGGATGTGCCCGTGATTCTGGTTGAGTTTCAAAAGCGCGGTTTGATTGGGCTGGGCAACTTTGGAAGCGGTTTGGGATTTTTTTGATACAGGGGAAGAACTGTTATGGGTTGTGGTAACCAAACCCATTCCAAAAACTAAGATGACACAGGCAAATAGACTGGCGTTTAAAAGCCTCATATGTTTCTTGGATACTTTCGGCATGTTTATTCCTTCGTCCAATTATATCTCGAAGGTTGTTTTTACTTTAAAAGAAGGATTCTTTTGATTTGGCGGTTATAGGGCTCAACAAGGTAAAGAATATAGACTCCACTGGCGCAAGGATCACCGTTTTTGTTTCTCCCATCCCAAAGATAAGAAGCGGTAATTGGACCTTCCAAGTGTCGCGTATCTAGGGTTTTGATATGTTCCCCGGCGGAATTATAAATTGCCAGGGAATAGGCGCCCGGATATTGGCAGTAATCCACTTGAATGGAAATCGGTCCCTGGCTTGGCTGGAATATGTTTTCCGAGACGTAAAATAGATCGCAGGACGGAAGCGGCGTGAAGGTCGGAGTAGGGGTTAGGGTCGGAGTGGGTGTCAGTGTGGTTGTCTGTGGGCAACCCAGTAAAAACATGTTATAGCAATACTCGGTTGACGGCGCAGTTAGAATGTTGGAATTCGGGTATGTGGAAGGAATGGATCCCGTAATTGCCCCGGAGTCTGTTTGGCAACTATAAAGGCCTTGAGAATCAAAGCCGAGCCCGCCCACCGGGAAATTTTCCAACAGGATGCAGGAATCGCCGCAAGGAAAGGTTACGGGGCCAATGGCGACCGTCACCCAACCGGAGGGCACAGCGTTTACCGTGACGCTGGTTGCGGCAACCAGGCTGGTGTTGTCATAAACCCCTAGGTTCATGGTCAAGGCGGTTGCGGCCCCGGAAGCTATAAAAAAAGCCATTTGACCAAAGGTGACGCCGCAGACCGCTGGATAGGCGTTGGCTACGTAATTGTTAAGGTTCATGAAAAAATATTTGAGTGGCGATTTATAATTCGACCCCAGTAAAACGCAATTCGAAGTGTTCGTCGGCGTGGGGCTGTATGTCACTGTAGGCGTATCGGTGGTCGTTAAGGAGTTCGTGGGTGTGGGCGTTGGGGACGGCGTCTGCGACAGGGTGGGTGTACTGGTCGGGGTCAGAGTCGGACTATTCGTCGCCGTGTAAGTGCTCGTGGCGGTGGATGTATTCGTGGATGTGGGTGTGTTACTTGAGGTGTTTGTCGGAGTCTGGCTGGAAGTAACCGTTGGGGTATTAGTAAAAGTGAAAGTGTTGGTCGTCGACGGGGTGCTTGTTGAAGTAAAGGTGTCGGTTACCGTGAAGGTATTCGTTAGGGTGTCCGTTGGGGTTGAAGTGGCTGTCGGGGTTGTGTGTGTTTGCGTAATAGTTGGTGTGATTGTATAAATATCACTTGCTGAATTCAACCAGTAAGTGCAACACCTTGACTAAAGACCTGCTCCGGCGTTTTGAAACGAAGGCACTTGCGAGGACGATGGTTTAGGATCCGTTCCACGCGTCGTACATTCGCTGGGGTTATAGTAGCAAAATCCGTTTTCTTGGGATAGAAGCGACGAACAAGACCTGCAGTATTTTCAACACAACCTTTCTCCCAACTGTGGAAGGGCAAACAAAAGAATGAACGAGTGCCTGAAACACGATTCACCTGGAGATGTTCGACGTTTTCGGAGCCATTGTCGTATGTGATGGTACGGCGGAGGCCTTTTGAAATCCGAACCAACCGACGGTTGATTGCGGCTCTAGTGTGGAAAGCTGATTTTTGAGGTAGCCAAGCCAGTTTCACCAGACGACTTTTGCGCTCGACCATAACCAGAAGTGAGGGTTTGCTTTTCCGGGAGATGATGGTGTCGGCCTCCCAGTGCCCGAATTGCTGTCTTGTTTCAACGATAGCTGGTCGTTGGGTAATGGGAGTACGTTGAGGAATATGGCTTTTGCGATGTTTTTGAGTGTGCCAACGTCGCAAACGTTTTCGATGGGCCCGGGCTAGATGAGGAATGAGGTTTCGAGCTTCGCAGTAGATGAATTGATAGATGGCTTCATGGGAAACGGAAAGTTTTGGTTTCTCCCGGCGAAGAAAACCGGCAATTTGCTCGGGCGAGAGTCCACGAGGTATTTCTCGCAGTACTAAACGGCGAATCTCAGGATTTTTAAGCCTTAAATGAGTACGTGAAAGACGGTTTCGGTGTTCTGCACGCATGTGAGCTCTGGCGGGCAGGTAGCGGCGAGATCGTATAGGAGGGGCGTTGCGCTTCAGTTCTCGGGAAATGCTGGATACATCACGGCCCAGACGGCGTGCGATTTCCCGAAGGGAGAGGCCTTCAGCATTCCAAACTGAAATTTCTTCACGTTCGGCTAACGACAGATGCTTGTAGGATGATTTCATAGCACTTAGGATAACCCCCGGGTTCTGCCGGGTCTAAGTGTTGCACTTCGTTATTGAACTGGGGCTTTGACTAAACTTGGTCACGAAAGCATCATAACTACCATTATTAATTGTTTGGAAAGCCCCTATTGTGGTTGGAAAAACTTCAGAAAGAGTTGATCCAACAACATATACATTTTTTGAATTATCCACCGCAATGGTGCGCCCATAGGTGTCATATATATCCCCACATAAATAAGTTGAATAAATCAAATCACTTGCTCCCATACCAACCGGATTGAGAATTGCAACAAATGCACTTGCACCGCAGTTATTTGTTTCATATGCATCACTGGTAATCGGGAAATCAGTTGAAGCAGTACCTCCTGTTAAATAAACATATCCAGACATATCCAATGCGATACCAAATCCGTAATCCATCCAACTTCCACCAAGATATGTCGAATATATCAAAGTACTTCCTGTAGGGTCTAATTCAGTCATTACAACATTTTGTTGGCCGTAAAGACCATTACCAGCATCCGCTGTTTGAAAAGCCCCACTTGTTGTTGGATATCCAGTCACCGTATAACCAACTATATATGCATTTCCCACCGAATTTACTGCTATAGCTTCGGCAGTACATCCTAAAAATGTAGAATATTCTAAGATACTTCCATCGACATTTAATTTTGAAACAAAACCACTAGCGGGTGTTGTTTGATAGGCACCGGATGTTGCAGGAAAATTATTGGTGTTGGTATAACCCGTCACATAAGTGTTGCCAAAAATATCCACTGCAATACCATAACCTTTATCATCATAAGAGCCTCCTAAATAAGTCGAAAAAATTAAATCATTTACTCCTCCACCTCCAGGATTAATTTTTGCAACAAAGATAACACGTGGGGTTGCTTGATATGCTCCTGGGGTTGTTGGTATTAAGCCATCTGTATAACCAGTGATATATGCGTTTCCGGAACCATCAACAGCAATAGCATCACCTTCAGCCTGATACGTACAAGTACCAAAATAGGTTGAATAGAGAAGGTTATTACCAGATGCGTTCAATTTTGAGATGAAAATATTAAAAATGCCGCCAGGAAAATTTGTTTGATACGCACCGATAGTAGTTGGGAAATTTGGGCCTGCATAACCGGAAATATATGCGTTATCCGAACTATCCAATGCGATTCGATCCCCTTGGCTATTACCAGTACCTTCAAGGTAGGTTGAATAGACAAGCGCATTACCATATGAATTCAACTTTGATACAAAAACACAAAGAATACCGTTCGTAGGTGGTAATGTTTGATAAGCCCCATTTGTAGTGGGAAAATCAACTGAAAATGTATTACCTGTTATATAAGCATTTCCTGAACTATCTACCGTAATACCCCGACCATCTTCGCTGCTGCTTCCACCCAAATATGTCGAATAATCCAAAACTGGGTCGATCACCAGGGGAAGGGTTTTATCGTAGTTCCCCATTTCAAATCCGATCTTTCCGTCCGCCCTAATCTTGTAGGCGCCATCAATTTTGTTGTTTCCCATTCTTTGTTCCTGGTAAACAACCGGCGCCTTGAAAGCCACATCCCCTTGGGCCATATGGAATACCAGGTTCCCTTGGCCGTCCACTTCCGCGTTTTTGGCTCCCTCGTAACTAAGGCCAATGACGCTTGGATCTGCTCCTGGTTTTACCTCAAAGTCATACTCTAATCTTCTCTGTGCGCCGTAATACACCATGTCGATGCCGGGATAGACATCCTTCATTTTCACTTTGGTGTAGTTTGCAATGTTGGTATGCCACTTGGTAGGATCATTTCCAATGAAGTAATTGCTCTTCCCTTCCGCCTTTTCCATCCCTTCGAATTCGGCCAAGCGGTTCCCGCCCTCGAGACGCAAACGCAAAACATCTGGGGGGTTTGGAGTGCGGGGTTGGTGTCCAAAATTTTTGGCTATGTCTCTGGGTCCCTGTGGTGAAAATTTTTCTTCTCCCCGCTTCAGGACAAACACCGCCTCAGCGGGCGTAATAAAGAGGGTGTAGCCGCTTCCCCTGGAAATGAATTTCACTTGGGGATCGGTTTGGCCTTCGTTGGGTTCGAAGTAAAGCGGGATGTGTCCGTAACTCTGGTTGAGCTTCAGTTGTGCGTCGGGATTTGGTTGAGAAACTTTGGAAGAAGTCTGGGGCTTTTTGGAAGATGAACTGTTATGGGTTGTGGTAACCAAACCCATTCCAAATACTGTAAAGACACAGGCAAATAGACCTGCGTTTATAAGCCGCAACCTATTGCGGAATACGTTCTTCTTAAATCATTTGACCGTCCAGGGTGAGCCAGATATAGCTAATTTTCCCACGTTCTATATCTAAGGGGTATTTCTTTTCATTAACCTAGACGGTAAAAAGCCGATTTAATCCAAAAATTTAGAAATCTTTAATGGATTTTCAGGGGTAGCGGCAAGTTACCCCCCCTATGCGGGCAGTGAATCCAGCCCGTGCGGTCAGGGCTACCGGCCTCTGCGGGCAGGGTTCCCAGCATCTGCGGGCAGGACCCCGCCCCCTGCGGGCAGGAATGTGGGCAGTTTATCCCCCCCTACCGGCAAATGACACCAGGAATGTGGGCAGTTTATCTCCCCTGCTGGTAGATGACACCGGGAATGTGGGCAGTTTATCCCCCCATTCCGACAGATGACACCGGGAATGTGGGCAGTTTATCTCCCCTACCGGCAGATGACACCGGGAATGTGGGCAGTTTATCCTCCCGCGTACTGGGTTCGCGGCTCGCTATACTGGGTTCCCGGCCCACTATACTGGGTTCGCTGCCCACTATACTGGGTTCCAGGCTTACTATACTGGGTTCACGGCTCACTATACTGGGTTCGCAGATTCCTGCACTGGGTTCGCGGCCCGCTATACTGGGTATGTGGGCGGGTTATCCCCTCGGGAACCCCGGAACTTCGGAACCCGGGAACTCCGGAACTGGCCGAGAACTTTTCGTTGAAATATGAAAAAATCGGCTTTGTTTACCAGAAACGCCGGTGCCGTTTACCAGAAATCAGGGTATGCCCTCCGACGGGCTCAGACCAGGCCGGGCCTTTCCGACGGCGGTATTGTAGCGATATCTTTATTGTCTTTTGGAAATTCGGCACAAGCCCGGGGCCTCGGCAGCCGGTGAATTAAATCCGGTTCATCTCTTCTTCTTTGATGATTTTCCCGGTTTAACTCCATAGGGGGCGGGCTTTTCAAAAACGGTGCCGGGCTGTATATGGCGTCTTTTTCCATTGGACATTTCGTTCGCGAGTGCGGCCATTTCCTCCTGGGCCTCAAGGATTTCATCCAGGGAGAGCTTCGCCCACCGGTTTATTTGGTAACGCCGTTGTCCCTCCCAGGTGGTTTTTTCCCAGTCGTTGGCGCTCATTCCCCGGGTTCGATTCGCCATGCGATTATCCTTTTTTCCCAAGGTCATCAATATCCGCCAGGTCCTTCGGCCTTCCGGCTAATTTCTTCATTTTTAGAAGCGTGCCCAAGGTAACAAACCTGACGTCAACATCCCCGCCCAGAACTTTTATTAACGCTTTCTCGTATTCCGTGTTAAAAGCAAAGGGCTCATCCACCAATATATCCACCGAAGTTTCTTTGTGTTTGTCGCTATAAAATTGAAGCGCCCGCATGTTCTTTTTCCCGATCCACATCTTTCTCTTCTTTTTGTCGGCGAATTCCCGGGAGGTTATTGGCACGATCGGCTTATACCCAAAAGCTTCAAGGGCCTGAAATGCCTTAATTATATTTTTAGAGGTCATTTCCAAGGCCAGATCTATGTCCACCGTGAACCGCAAGACACCATAGGCGTTAACGGCGAGCCCGCCGACCACCAAATATCGGACGCCGCCATCGTTTAAAGCCTTGAAAACCGTCTTCGCGCTTTGTTTTTTCACTGCCGCTCCCAGCAATTTGTTTGCGTTCTAATGGGACCTATATTATCACGATTCACAAGCCGCCGTTTCATGGCCGCTAACCGGCTGTTGTTTGTTAGCCTTAAACTCCCTAAAAAAGAGCCCGGTCTGGCACCTTTTTCGCGCCATAGCATTATTAGTATCCCCTTTCATTCCGCGATAAAATGTGGCAAATGAAAACCCGGTCCTGTCTATTCCTCATCCTTGCCAGTATTCCCCCCCTTCTCCAAGCCCAAACCTGGACCAACATGGGCATCGGCGGAGGCGGGGCCCAGTTCGCGCCGTCCTTCTCCTATCTCGACCCGAACCTTTTGTTCCTCCAATGCGACATGGGCGGCATCTACCGTTCCACCAATAACGGCACAAACTTCACCATGGTGGGTTACACCCAGTTCGATTCCTCCACCGACTATCCCAACGGCGCCTGCCCCATCGGCTATGACCCCAACAACGCCAACAACCTCTGGGCTTTCGGCGAGCAAAACGACGATACCGGCGGGAGCCTATTAAAAAGCACCGACGAGGGGGTTCACTGGAGTTATGCCGTCCAACCCGCATGGGGCAATAACTACCGGATCACCCGCATTGTCCTGGACCGGGGCAATTCGAATTTCATCGTCCTGGGCGCGGATTCAGGCGCCTACTATTCCACTAATGGCGGAACCTCCTGGAACGCCTGTTCGGGCGTGGACGGTTACGTTTGGGACATCGTGATCGACCAATCCTCGTCCGTCGGAAACCGGACGGTCTATATCGGCTCCGACGTAGACGCGTATGCGGGGACCGGCGGGGGCGTCTTTAAGGGAACCAACGTGAATACGGGCGGCGCTTTCGCAGCCGCCAATACGGGCCTGCCCGGCGCGGCCCTGACGGGTTTCTCGGGCGCCAGCCTCAGTAGTCCGGCTACCGTGGTGCTTTACGCGGTTTACGACGGCGGCGGTGGCTCGGGTTCGGGTGGAACAGACATATACCGTTCCCTCAACGGGGCCGCCAATTGGACTTTGGCCTACGCCGGCTCCAACACCGACGGGTTCAACAAAATCGAATGTGCCGAAGGAAGCCCCGCCACGGCTTACACCATCAATAATTCCTCTTCCGAAACCGAAGGTGTCTGGAAAACCACCGACTACGGCTCCACCTGGACCAACGTCTTCCTGCCCTCCACCAGCGGAGGCAATGTCACCCTGGGTTGGTGCGATTACGACATCGTTTTCCAGGAAGGGGCGGCCTGGATCCAGTTGAAGGTGGACCCCGCCAACCCCAACCGGGTTTCGGCCACGGACCTGGACTGCAGTTACGAAACCACCGACGGCGGGGCCACCTGGTCCGAAATCTATTCCACTTTCGCGGACACCCCGCCCATCGGGGCCGGGAAGAAATGGTCCACCAGGGGTTTGGAAGTCACCACCTCCTGGCATTACTACATCAGCCCCTGGTCCCCCGCCACCCACTACATCGCCCAGAGCGACATCGGCCTCCAGCGCTCCACCGATAGCGGAAATACCTGGTACCACAGCATTCCCTTCAGCACCGCCTGGCACAACACCCTCTATGAATTGGCCTTTAACTCCGGCACCAGCGTCATTTACGCCGCGGCCTCGAACCAGCATGACATCCCGCATTCCACGCAAATCGGAAGGGCCCCGGGCGCGGGCGGGGTTTTGCAAAGCGTCAATAACGGCGTCTCCTGGTCCAGCGTCTCCACGGGACTTCCCACCCTACCCGCCACCTCCATATTGCGCGACGCAACCACGGGAAATCTTTACGTGGCCATGTGGGGCAACGCTACTTCCGGCACCCAGGGCGGGGTATATATGTCCACCAACAATGGAACTTCCTGGACGGCCATGAACACGGGACTGGGCAATACGCCCAATTTCCACGCCTACCAGTTAAAAGAGGACTCGAGCGGTAATTTGTACTGCCTGATCTCGGGTTACGACGTGGGCGGAACGTGGGTCGCTGGGGGTATTTGGAAATACCCCAAAGGGGGTACCACCTGGTCCTGCCTGACCGCCAATGGGGACGGAACGGGCGTTCCCCTTTATTACCTGCAGGGTTTTGACATCGATTCTTCCGGAACCACCATCTATGCCGCTTCCATGAAATGGGGCTCGCCCACCCAAAAAGGCATGTACCGCTCAACCAATGGCGGGGCCAGTTGGACCCACCCGATTACAACCTTCCCCGGAACCGTCAATCCCATTGACGGATTTTGCCCCAGCGTCAACCCAAACAACTCCTCGGATGTTTATCTCGGAACCGAGGACGAGGGACTTTGGGAATCCCTGGACGGCGGAAATACATGGAGCCAAATAACCGGGGTGCCTTTCCTGAATACCCACCGGGTCTTTTTTGACCCAGCTACCGGTAACCGTTACTTGACCACTTTCGGGAGCAGTGCCTGGAAACTGGCGTCGGGCGGCATTCCCACCGTTACGCCCACCTCCACATCCAACTTGACCTCCACATCCACCCCTACTCGCACGGTCAGTTCAACACCCACGCCCACTGCCACACCGACTGTAACGGGTCCTACCACCTCGACAGCCACATCCACACCCACCGGCACACCCACTTTCACACCAACTGGAACATCCACTTACACATCAACAGTAACTGTAACGCCTACTCTATCCCCCACGACAACTTCTTCCCTCACATCCACCCGAACCCCCACTTCCACTCCCACGGGAACAAATACGCCTAGCGCGACGGCCTCACCTTCATTTACGGCAACCCGAACCGCTTCGCCTTCGGCTACGCCAACATCGACTGGCACGCCCACTTCAACCCCCACCAGAACCGCGACCAGGACCCCGACCATGACCGCCACACCCACTCCATCCCCCGCCACTACCCCATCCCTCACACCCACTCGAACCCCCACATCCTCGCCCACGGGCACGAACACGCCCAGCGCGACAATCTCACCCACTTTTACGGCGACGCGCACCGCCACACCCACTCCTACCATTTCCAACACTTTTACGCCTTCAAGCACTTTCACTTTAACGCCGACCTTTACAGCCACCCCTTCCCCTACTGACACGCTTACCCCTACCGTTACACCCACCGGAACCATCACCCCTATTTTAACCCCAACCCTTCCCCCCACCCCCTATCCGGTGGGACCGGTCCTGGTCTATCCGAACCCTGTGACGAACCTCGGTCCAGTTCAAATCCAACTCGCGTTGGGCCAGGCGGCTAATGATGTCAGCGTTTCCGTATTCACGATTGTCTTCCGCAAGGTCAACCAGGTGGATTACGGTCCCCAGCCGGCTAAAACCCTGACATTGCCCTTGGCGCTTCAAGACCAATGGGGCGTACCCCTGGCCAACGGTTTTTATTATCTCGTCGTGAAAACTCCTGGGGGAAAACGAGTCGGAAAATTGATTGTTTTGCGGTAATCCCAAAACATTCCAAAGGTTTTGGGTCAAACTTAGGCAACCGTTCTTGAAATCTTTTGGATACCTGGATTTTGTGTTCCGGTTATAAGCGGCCCAATTCCCAGCGGAGGGCTTGTTCCAGGTCGGGATAGAGGAAAGTAAAACCATCCTGGGTCAAACGGGAAGGCATGACCTTCTGGCTCTCCAGAAGCAAAGTCTCCCCCATTTCCCCAAACAACGCCTTAACCACGCTCCCGGGCATGGATAACAACGAAGGCCGGCTCATGACCTTTCCGAGGATTTTCACGAAATCCCCGTTTCTCACGGGATTGGGAGCGGTGGCGTTGACCGGGCCCGAGAGATTTTCGGAATAGATCAAATGATGGATGACTCCGATAAGGTCCTCCATGGAAATCCAACTCATCCATTGATTCCCTTTCCCAATGGCCCCTCCCAATCCCCGCCGAAGGGGCGCAAGCATCTTGGGTAAGGCGCCACCCAAGGGGGATAATACAATTCCGGTACGCAGATGCGCGACCGCGATGCCGGCTTTTCGGGCGGGTTCCGCGGCGTCTTCCCACTCCTGGCAGACTTCCGGCAGGAATCCCCGCCCCGCGGGGCTTTCCTCGGTCAACTCCTCATCTTCCCTGTTTCCGTAATAACCGATGGCGGAAGCCACGATCAGGACCTTAGGCGGGTTCCTCAGTCCGGCGAGGACTTCAGCCAGAAAGCGGGTGCCTTTCACGCGGCTATTCCGGATTTCATCTTTTTTATTCTTCGTCCACTTCCCCGCGCCGATATTCTCGCCCGCCAGATGGATCACCGCGTCGTGGCCTTCCATCTCATTGGGGGCCAACTGCCGGCTGTAGGGATCCCAAAAGATTTCGCTGCTTTCGGGTTTCGGCATGCGGCGGACCAGGTGCCGGACCAGGTGGCCGGCGCAATTGAGGAACAGGTCCAACTCGGAGCCGATCAACCCGGAGGCTCCGCTGATGGCGATCTTCAAAAGCCCCCTGTCCGAGAAGGGGAAGTAACGGCTCAAGTCATTCTGGGTGCGCTGGTGGCGGAAATTGAAAAGCCGGTCCAGTTTTTTCCCGACGATTCCCCCCATGGCCAATACGCCCAACGGCCCCAGGGGCGGCTCATACTCGACCCGGTCGGTGATGAGGCAGGTGTTATCGGTTTCCGGCAGGAATTGGTGGGTATGGGTCCATTTCGGGAGAGGGGCCTGCACCGTCTCGTCGCATAGGAGTTTTCCCCCGGAAAAGTCGCTTTGGATTCCCACCAAGCGGCGGGTGAACAGGCCATGGCGGTTCTCCAAAATCAGGCGGCCGACATCCGACGATCCGACGGAAGGATGGTATTTTTCCAAAGGGAAGCTTAAACGCCGGAAAACGGAAAGCCGGTTGTGCCAGGAAAATAGAACCTTGGCCGAGGCATCGATACGGGTTTTTTTTACGAAATAAAGCATAGCTTCCAGGCTCCGAATCCCGCCCCATTTTTCGGGTCAAGTTGAAAAAAGAATCGCCATCCGGCATCAACCGGATGGCGATGTTTGTGATTATAGCGGAAATCCTATAGGACCGCTCCTTTGCTTTCCCTTTTTGAGGTTGAGAAGCTCCTGGAGGCGGTCTTTCCCAGGAAGAATTCTTCACACGCTACCGGGGTAAAGGATGCACCTCAATCGGTATTACTTCCCGCTGTCGGGGTTGTCCTTTTCACCGGGCGCCGGCTTTTGTCCCTTATTTCCGGCCTTCCGGTTTTTCCATTGTTTTGACCACTTCCCCAACATTTCCCGTCCTTTTTCCCTCATCCCCAGAACGAACTTCGCCTGCTGGGTGGGGGTCAATATGGAACGAAGCTTGTCCTGCAGCTTCTGACGGTCCTCTTGCATTTTCTTTTGATCCGCCCTCAGGGAATCCAAAACCTTTTTCAAATCCCCGTCCGAAGCCTTCGAATCGACCTTTTGTTTCAGGGTATCCATGTCTATTTTCATCTGGTCCCATACCAGTTTCATGTCATCCTTTTGTTTTTGAAACAGGGCCTTTAACTGGCCGGCCTGCGCGTCGCTAAGTTCCAATTTTTCCTTCCACTTGTCGATGTGCCCGCCCATTCCTCCCATTAAATCCTGGGACATTCCCGCTTGTGCCTCTTCCCCGGCCGGGGCCGGTTTGCCGGCCCAAGCCATCAGGGTTGGCCCTAACAGTAGTGCCGTAAAGACTCCGGCCCATATCGTTGTCTTATTCATCTTTTTTCTCCTTTGAAAATTTCAACCCGCAAAAAACCCATCATGTGTTTGAATACGGCTCCTGGGTTTAGACGTTTCCAAATCGGGCGAGTGCCGGCAAACCGTTCCGAGAATTGCAATATTTGTGTGATTTGAGTCTTGGAATATATTATTCAGCGATGTACTTTCCGATATTGACCCGGTTGGCAATGGCTCCCTGAACGTATTCTTCGGCTAGCTTGGCTTTGGGTGTGTTGCGCGGCGCCAGTTCCAGGTACTTTTTCCAGCACTCCACCGCCTTGTCCTTGTATCCCCGGTTCAGGTAGATTCCCCCCAGCGCAAAATGCACGTCGATATGGTTGGGATCGAGCAGGAATACCCTCTCGTATTCCACCATGGCCTCCTCCCACCACATTTTGGCGTAATAGGCATTGCCGAGGTGGAAATGCGCGGAGGAATTCTCGGGCCTCAGGGACACGGCCCGTGTGCATTCCTTGACCGATTCATCGTAATGGCCCGTCTTAAACAAGACAATTCCCAGATTCAACTGGGCTGGAAAATAGGTGGGGTCGAGTTTGAGGGCTTCCCGGTAAAGCTCTTCCGCGCCGGATAAATCCTGTTCCTTATACAGTTGAACAGCTTGCTTGTTGAGTTCCGCAGCGTTGGACATTCAAACCCCTGACAAAACGGTCGACAGCCGGCGATGGAAGAGTTTAAAACTCGCAGGCGGTAAATCGTTGACTATCGATTGGTTTTAAGGAATCACCTTATTGAGGGGATATTCCACGATCCCCTCGGCGCCTTCGTCCTTGAGCTTGGGAATGATCTCGCGAACGATCTTTTCGTCCACTACCGTATCCACGTCCACCCAGTCCTTGTCGGTGAGGTCCGCGATGGTGGGGGAATTCATGGCCGGAAGGACCTTCAGCACCTTCTTCAATTTGGCGCGCGGGACGTTCATCTTCAGTCCCACCTTTTCCTCAGCCGCCAAGGCCCCCTTCAAGAGCAGGACCATATCCCCCGCCTTCTTCCTCTTCCAAGCGTTGGCCCAGGAGGCCTTATTGGCAATCACCACGGTGTTGGATTCCAGCACCGTTTCCAGGATTACCAGATTGTTGGCCTTGAGGGAGGACCCCGTCTCGGTCACCTCGATGATGGCATCAGCCAATTCGGGCGGTTTGGCCTCGGTGGCTCCCCAGGAAAATTCCACTTGCGCCTTCACGCCTTTCTTTTTCAAATACTCCCTGGATACGTTCACCAGTTCGGTGGCGATCTTCTTTCCTTGGAGATCCTTGGCCGACTTGATCTTCGATCCGGCGGGCACGGCCAGCACCCAACGCACAGGACGAAGCCCTTGTTTCGCGTAGATGAGTTCGGCCACTTCCACCACGTCCGAACTGTTTTCCCTCACCCAATCCCTTCCGGTGATGCCGATATCCAGTGTGCCGTCCTCCACATACCGGCTCATTTCCTGCGCCCGAATGAGCATGGGTTTCATTTCGGGATCGTCGACGGAGGGAAAGTAGGAGCGCGATGTGGACGAGATCTTATAACCCGCCTTGGCGAAGAGGTGGAATGTGGATTCCTGGAGACTTCCCTTGGGGAGGCCCAATTTAAGGACGTTGGACATTTCTTCATTCCTTTGGAACGTAGTTTCCGCAAAATCCCAAGATATTAAACAGTGACTCCGGGGGTTCTTCGCGCCCCCGTGACGGAATTGAAGTTTCGTTGATGCCACTTAATTTAACAGCCTGTTTCAAGCTTTGGCAAGGTTTGTTTGGCGGTTGAGTATTTGAATTCCTCATGCGCCAGATTGTATTAAAAGCAAAGACTTCCTCCTCCATGCGATTAAAAGGGATAAACCGTTGATTTTCCCAAGCGCCTTTTGTTTGCCCAAGAATTGATTATTTTAAACGGTGGTTAAATGCCTGTTTGTTACGGACATTTAACGATACCCGAACCTTTAACACTGGCCGATGCTTTTGGTATGCTAGCCCCTCAAACGTCCGAGGAGAAAAAAGCTCTTGGAAACAATTGCCGACTTTTACAACCTAACCCGCGAGGAAATAACCGGCCTGTTAATGAAATGGGGGTCCCCCCGTTATACAGGGGGCCAGGTTTTCCAGTGGCTTTACCGGAAAAAAGCCGGAAGCTTCGGGGAAATGTCCGACCTGCCCAAGAGCCTGCGGGAGGAACTCTCCTCAAAAGCGCTTCTCACCCCCCTGGCGCCGGTGGAGAAACAGGTGTCCTCGGACGGCACGCTCAAGTATCTTTGGAGGCTGGGGCCCGATTCCCAGGGCCGGTCGCCACTGGTGGAAAGCGTACTCCTTCCCATGTCGCAGGAGGAGGGCGGGGATCCCGGCTATTACACGCACTGCCTTTCCACCCAGGTCGGGTGCCGCATGAAATGCGCCTTTTGCGCCACGGGGGTTCCCAAGTTCCGTCGGAACCTCTCCACGGGCAAGATCATCGCCCAAATTCTCGGTATGGAACGGGACTCCAATATCCGGTTCAACAACGTGGTAGTCATGGGTATGGGCGAGCCCCTGGACAATTACGAGGCCACGGAAAAGGCCATGCGCATCCTGCATGATCCCGAGGGCCTGGGACTGGGCCGGCGCCGGATCACCCTTTCCACTTCGGGCCTGATGGAACCCCTGAAGCGCTTCATCAAGGACGATTGGCCGGTTTCCCTGGCTCTTTCCCTTCACAGCGCGGACCAGGAAGTCCGCGACCGTCTCATGCCCGTCAGCCGGTCCAACCCCCTGAGCCGGTTGAAAAAACTGCTTCGGCAGTTCACCTTTGTGCGGCGCCTGCCTGTCACCCTGGAGTACATCCTGCTGAAGGGGGTTAACGACCGTCCCCAGGACGCGGAAAAGCTGGCCGCCTACTGCAAGGACCTGCTTTGCAAGGTGAACCTGATCCGCTACAATCCCGTCCCCTCGCTTCCCTTCGTTTCACCCGGGGAGGAACAAGTTCAGGCCTTCAAGAATGACTTGAGAAAACGCGGTCTGAAGGTATTTTTAAGGGAAAGAAAAGGCGCGGATATCGCGGCGGCCTGCGGCCAGTTGGGGTTTGAGAACGCCTCCGTGGCCCAAAAACAAGGCAGGTCCTGAAATGCAACCACCAACCCCGTATGGTTCCTGGACACCCGCCGAGAAAAGATTGCTTCAAAAAGCCCTGGTCCTTTTAGGCGGGTTCACCCTCATCACCCTCATCGCCGGTTCGGGCGCCATGTTTTTCATGAGGCGTCACCAACCCATGATCGTGCCGAAAATCATCGGCCTCGACCAGACCCAGGCGGAAAAGTTGGTGTCGTCCAAGGGTCTGGGGCTAAAAATCATCCGTTCCCAATACGATGAGCACGTGCCAGCCGGGCTGGTGAGCGAGCAGATTCCAAAGGCCAACAACTACGCCAAAAGGGGCCAGGTGATGGAAGCGGTCATCAGCAAGGGGAATCCCATGGTCAAGATCCCCCAGGTCGCGGGGATGTCCTTCCAAGAGGCTCAAATCCAGCTCGCGGCGAACCGCTTGAGGGTGGGCCGCGAATCCATGATTTCAACCCTGTCCGAACCCAAGGATTCGGTCATGGCCCAGGTTCCCGAACCCGGGACAACGGTGGAATCCTTCTCGGAAGTGGATCTGCTGGTATCCGCCGGGCCGCAAGACCCGGCTTACGTGATGCCGGACATGAAAAATCAGCCGTTGGAAAAGGCCTTCAAGGCGTTGAGACCCGTTGGCATCACCATCGAGAAAATCACCAGCGAAGTCCACGACGACCTGGACTCGGAAATCATCCTTTCCCAAACGCCCGCCGCCGGGGTCAAGATCCAGCCCAAGGATTCCGTTTCCTTCGTGGTCAGCGCCAAGTCCGGCGAGGGGGACCTCAAGGCCCGTTACGCCAAGGTTTCCTACGACATGCCCGAAGGCAGCCCCAAACGCCTGCAGATCGACGTCTTCGACAGCTCCGGCACCCGCACCATCTATAACCGGATGGAATCACCCAAGGACCACGTGGAAGTGGGTGTCAGCGTGACCGGCAAGGCCTCTGCGCAGATCTACCTCAACCAGCAGTTCATGAAGGAAATACCCATTGACTGACGAAACGGAAACTTTTGGGAGGATCAAACCTCCTAGATCAACGGGCCCAAAACCCTTCCCAGGCCCTCGGCCAGGTCCCGCCAATAACCCACCTTGGATTCGGGCTTTCCCGCTTCTTGGAACTGTTTTTGGAACCAATGTTCCAAAGCTTCCAAGGGAGCACCTGAGCGGATCATGACACCAACCTCGTAATTCAAGAGGAGGCTCCTCATATCGAAATTGGCCGAACCCAGGATGGCGTATTTCCCATCCACCAACACGGCTTTGGCGTGCATCATTCTCTCGACCAGCGCTGTTTGGCAGCCCGACTTCAGGAGATCCCGCAGGTAAGTTCCCCGGGCCAGGTCAGCGAGGAAATGGTTCGATTTCCGCGGAACCAACACCCGCACGTCGACGCCCCTCCGGGCCGCCAGTTTCAACGCCATGTTCAGGGCGTCATCCGGGATGAAGTAAGGGGTGGCGATCCAGATTCTTTTCGACGCCTGGTAGATCAGGGAGATCAGGGTGTCGTAAAGGGGGTCCCATAGGACGTCCGGCCCCGCGGCGATGACCTGCAGATTGGATTCCCCGGGCGCCTCCGGGCCCTCCGTTGTTTCCCGGCCCGGCTTTTCCCCCGTGGCGAACTTCCAGTCCTCACTGAAAATGGCTTCCATGTCCCGGACACAGGAACCCTCGGCCTCCAGACAAAGGTCAATCCAGCGGCCGGGATCGGGCGTGGGTCCGATGTATTCTTTCGCGATATTCATTCCACCCAGTAGGGCTTTCTGAGAGTCGACTATCAGGAGTTTCCGGTGGTAGCGCAAGTTGGCCCTTCCCCGCAGGGGCATGTGGATGACGGGGTTGAAAAAAACGGCCTGACCCCCTTTTGACCTTAATCCTTTAAAGGAAGGGTGTCTCACCATGAAAGAACCTAGCGAATCCAAAAGCAAGCGCACCTGGACTCCCTGCTCCGCCTTTTTTTCAAGGAGTTCCGTAAGAGCCCGTCCCACCGGATCATCAGCAAAAATAAAAGTCGTCAGATGGATCCTATGGCGGGCCGACTCGATGAGTTCGACGATTTCCGCGTAGGCATCCTCCCCCTTCAGGATCAACCGGGCTTTTTGCCCGGGCCAGGCCGGAGGCAGGCCCAACCCGGCCAGGAGCTTATCCACCATGCCCTCCTGCCGGGGGATTTCCTCAGGATTGGGCTGATACAAGGTCTTCTTCCTGCGCAAACGGGTCTGAAACTTACGGTCAGCCAGGAGGACGTAAAGAGGTATCCCGATATAAGGGACCAGCACGATGAATAACAGCCAGGCCAGGGTATTGCCGGGAGGACGTTTGGAACGCAGGACGAAAGACACGAAGAGGATAGTCAAAAGAAAAATCAGGATCAGGAAAATTTGACCCAAAGGCCAGGTGAATACTCTCGGCATTAAAACCCCCGGAAAAGAAGAATGTTAATATGGCCGTTACAGCTTCACTATTATCGCCAAAGGCCGGGGTGTTTGCACCAGGTGAAAAGAGTACCCATTTGCAAATTAAGAACAGATTGGGTATGAAAATGAAAGTGAGGGGAATCCAGCGAAATCATCCAGGATGCCTGAACGCTTTCCCTGGATTCGCGAAGAAGAAAGAAAGATTGAAAAGAAAACCGGCTCTGGGCTGATTTTTATAAGGCGAAAACGCTATTTCCCGTTCCGGCATGATTGTTCTTGGCGCGGGCTTCCTTTTCCATTTCCATATCCAAACGGACATGGTAAAGATTCCGGGAAGATTCGATAACCAGGTGCATCAGTTTCAACAGGATATGTTCGCAAGCACTCCCCGAATCGAGCTGATGTCCCAAATTGTGAAGCTCCTCCAAGACGGGCCCCGCCCATTGAATCCGGCGTTCCTTCGCCTTTACGGCCCAGGCTTCCATGTTTTTCATGAAAGCCCTGAGTTCCAGGGAATTGCCGGCGTTGTTCAAGGCCACCTGCGTGCCCAGGGTATTCAGGTCTTTTTCCATCTGCTCGAGCCACTCATCCGGAGTGAGGTTCATCACACTCTCCCATTTTGATTTTTACCGAAAGCCCCTTCGGTGCCACAAAAAACAAGACCTGAAACCAAAAATGCCTTTGTTTCACTTTGGCCCACTTGGTGTTAAACAGGTTTTGCCGCAAATTTTTAAGGTTCTTGGAGACCTAACAAGACACGGACCAAATCGGATGCCTCCTTCACCGGTACGGTCTTGTCCACAAACCAGGTTTCACGGTCCTCCTTGAATTCCAGCAAGAGTTGCGGCGTGATATTTCCGGTCAAGGCAAGGATGGGTTTACCCGGAATCCTGATAACAGCCCTCGCTTCCTTCAGGAAGACGTCTCCGGTTAACCCCTGGGTTTCCAGATCCAGGACAATGAGGTCAAAATTTTCTTTAATCATGGTTAACAGGGCGGGACCCACCTTGGATATTTCAAGGATTTCACAGTGACCCAGGGCCCGGTGGATAAACTTCAAAGCGAAATCCCTGACCTCCTCCCGATCCTGTACCAACAGGATTCGGGGAAACGCTTTATCCCTTGGCTCCCCCTTCACTCGGGTCGGAGTCTTGGCCAAGCGCTTCGGCGGTTTTTTTTCCTTATCGATATTCACGATCATAACCTTCCTCCCACGGCGCCGAACTGGCTCACCGCATTCTCATCTACTCCCGCCGCGACTGTTCCAGGATGCCTGGGCTCTTTCAATTTCTTGGAAACGTGGTTTATCAAATGGATCAGTCGGTTACGGATATCGGACAATGGGAACCCCTCCCGGACAAGTTCGTCGATTCGCCGGACCCGCTCCAAAAAAAGAAAGGGCAAAAAGTTTTTCCTTTCAGGGGCCCGGTTCAGCAACCCTTCCATTTCAAGGCAACCATTCATGAGTTCGCGTTGTTTGGGTTTACTGGCCCAAGACAAGCGTACGGAAAGAGAAACCAAACCCCTGTCCAAATCACTGGAGAAATTCAAGGTGGGTGTGATCATGGGGCGCTTAAATCTTTCTTTTGAATAGCAATCACCGAGTTTCCTATTGTCAAAGACATATGGTGGGTGTTGGGAGAGAGTCATGGATTTGGAGTTGAGAAAGTTTTTTCTTTCTATTGATTAAAGCAAGTGATATGCCAAGATTTTTAGGATGGAAAACGTTGGAAATATTGAGGTTTTTCAACAAAAGGAAGTTTAGGTTGGGTTGGTTATTACCCAAAATGAGTAATAACCATTTCAAAGTGAGAATTTAAAAGACAAATCAAAAAACTAGAAAAACTAGGAAAAATTGGCAATGGTTGAGGTTTATCCGCAGAAAATTTCTTGTTTGTATTAAAGACCGTATTTTTTCATTCTATTAAAAAGGGTTTTTCGGGTGATGCCGAGTTCCTCGGCGGTCCTGGTCTTGTTCCAGTGGAATTGTTGGAGGGCCTGTTCCAATCGTGCTTTTTCCTCGCTCGCCTTTATACCGGTGCCTGGAGCCTCATCGACCGTGGTTATCCCCCCTTCGATGATCTCGTCCGGTAAATCGTCCAATCCAACCCGAGTCCCCTTACAGCAAAGGGCCATTCGGTTCACCACGTTCTTCAATTCACGGACGTTCCCGGGCCAAGGATAGGCTTCAAACTCCTTCAGCACCGTATCCGGGAGTGGTTCCAGTTTCCGGTCGTAGGCCCGGCAAGCCTCGCTCCAAAAAAACCGGGACAACTCCACGATGTCTTGAGGGCGGCCCCTCAGGGGAGGCAGGGTCAGCGGAATGACGTTCAAGCGGTAGTAAAGGTCCAATCGGAAACGGCCCTCCCGGCTTTCCTTCTCCAAATTTCGGTTGGTGGCGGCGATCACCCTGACGTCCAATTGGATCTCCTTGACGCTCCCTAAGCGGCGCAGTTTTTTTTCCTCCAACACCTTCAATAGTTTGGCTTGGGTGGAAAGCGGCATTTCACCGACCTCGTCCAGGAAAATGCTCCCGCCATGGGCCGCCTCGAACAGCCCCAGTTTCTGCTTACGGGCATCGGTGAAAGCCCCGGCCTCGTAACCGAAGAGCTCCGATTCCATGAGCGTCTCGGGAAGAGCCCCACAATGCAGTTCTACAAAAGGCTTTGTCGACCTAGGGGAAAGGAAATGAATGAGTTTGGCCACATGCTCCTTGCCGGTTCCAGTCTCCCCCAGGATCAGGGCCGTCACCTGGTCCTGCCGCGCCAATTGTTCGATGCGGCCGTAAACCTCCCGCATGGCGGGGTCGGGCAGGTAAAGGTATTCGTTGGCGAACTGTTCCTGCAAGTAGCGCTTCAGGGCCGTCACTTCCTCCACCAATCCCCGTTTTTTCGCGAACCTTGCCAGGACGATTTGAAGGTCATCCAGATTCAGGGGTTTCTGAAGGTAATCCTCCGCCCCGGCCTTGATGGCCTCCACCGCGGTTTTAACGCCGGCGGCGGCGGTCATGATGATGACCGATGTGGAAGGGAATCGGGCTCGAAATTGCTCCAGGAGGTCCAGGCCGTTCCCATCGGGCAAGTAGAGGTCCAGCAGGATCAGGTCGGGCCGGAATTTCTCGGCCTTTTCGCTTCCCTCGGCTCCCGTAAAGGCGCTTTCCACCTCGTGGCCTCCATCCTTGAAAAAAGGGACCATGGATATGTGCATGGATTTCTCGTCGTCAATAACCAGTATTTTCAAACTGGACCCTCCTTCGCGGAAGGCAGTCGGAGAATAAAAGACGTGCCCCTCGTGAGACGTTCCACCTTTAGTTCCCCGCCGTTCGCCTCGGCGATTTTACGGCTGACCGAGAGCCCCAGCCCAGACCCGTTGGATTTGGTGGTGAAAAAAGGCTCAAAAAGCCGCGATTGAACCTCGTCGGTGATGCCCGGCCCGTCGTCCTGGACGGCCAGGAACACATCCCGGCCCTCTTCCCAGCACTTCAGGGTCAGGACTCCCTCCTCCCCCATGGCCTGGAATGCGTTCAGGATCAGGTTGGCCAGGATCTGCTGGATGCGGTAGGGGTTGGCGAAAAGGAAATAACGACCGGGCTCAAAATCCCAACAGACTTTTATCTTGGCATTCTTGGGGCCGAATTGCGCCTGGGCCTGCCGCAGGGAAACCGCCAGGAGGTCCCGGGTGTCTTTGAGAGTCTTTTCCTCAGCGGAACGGTCCCTGGCGAAATCCAGGGTGTCGTCCACGAGTTTTTTCAACCGTTCGGACTGCTCTATTACGTTTTGAGTCTGTTCCACGATCTCCGGCTGGGTCCCGTATTTACGCTGGAGGTATTGGGCGGATAGGGAGATGCCCGAGAGGGGGTTTCGGATTTCGTGGGCCAGCCCGGCCGCCATTTCCCCGATGGCGCTCAATCGTTCGAATTTCATGATGGCTTGCTCCGCGTTCTTGCGCTCGGTCAAGTCCCGCATACAAGCGACGATCATCTTTTCCGCGCCGAATTGGATGCCAAAACTGAGGGCCTCCACTTTGACAATGGAACCGTCCTTCCGGACTATCTTCCGCTCGGCCGGAGGATTGAACCCGCCAGATTCCAATGCGCTTTTTAGTCTGGAACGAACGGTAACTTTTTCATCCGGGTGAAGATGGAAATCCCAAGGCCGGCCGACCACTTCCTCGCGGCTGGCGTACCCGGTGAGTTTCAGGAAGGAGGGATTGGCGTAGTAAATCACCTCTCCCCAGTGGATCAGGATGGCTTCAGGGGAATTCTCCACAAGCGCTCGGAAGTTTTCCTCCGACCGCCGGAGTTCCGCTTCGGCTTTTTTCTTTTCCGTGAGGTCCTGAACCACCGCCAGGACAGCAGGTTCCCCTTCGGATAGGACAGAAAGACTCATGATCTCAAGATAAACCGTCCTGCCGTCCTGCCTCAGAAACCGTCTTTCGACAGGAGGATTATGCACTCCCGGTTTCAACCGGGCGATTCTCTCCCGGGCCTTATCCCTTTCCTCGGGATGGACTAATTCCACGGATACTGTCCCGATTAATTCTCCGGCCTTTTCATATCCCAATATCCTCAGGGCCGCCTCGTTGATATAGGTGATTTTCCCCAAGCGATGAACCCAAATCCCGTAGGGGATCTTTTCCAGAAGGGTCCGGAATTTTTCCTCGGATTGCCTGATGGCGTCCTCGGCCAGGACCCTTTCAGTCATGTCACGATAGTTAAAAATGATTCCCCGGATGGCGGGATGGTTCAACAGGTTGGTGCAGGCCACCTCGAGGTGCTTCAAGGATCCGTCTTTGTGCCGCACCAGCAGGCGGGCTGTGCGGGTCCCATCGACATCCTGGACAAACCGCTCGAATTCAAGTCGGATATCCTTGCGGTCCTCTTCGGACAGTAGTTCCATGAACGAGTGTCCAACCCGCTCTTCCGGATCGTAACCCAGGATTCTTTTGATGGAGGAACTCAAATAGAGGAGTTTTCCATTCGCGTCCACCACATCGATTCCGTCATAGGACTTCTCGATGAGGCTCCGGAATTTCTCCTCGGATTTGGCCAGCGCTTCCTCGGCGAGTTTTTTTTCGGTCACATTCCGGGAGTTGACCACGATGCCGCCGACAGCGGGGTCGTGGAGAAGGTTCGTGGCGACAACCTCGAAATCAACCAAATGACCGTCCTTGTGGCGGGCCTTGATTTCCGTTCGGATAGGCATGCCGGGCGCGGCCAGGATGTGCTTCAGCAATTTATGCATTTTTTCATCGTCGGCCGTGACCCCCGAGTCCACAGCCGTTCCTTTTCTCTCGCCGGGAAGGTATCCCAGCAGCCTCTCCAACGCCGGGCTTTCATACAACCTTTCCCCATGGGGGCCCCAAATTTGGATCAAGTCGTGGGAATGCTCGATGAGACTCCGGAACCTTTTCTCCGATTTCACGACCTCTTCTTCGGATTTCCTTTTCTCGGTGACGTCCCGGAAAACGGCGCCAAAACCCATCACCGGGGCGTTATTCAACAGGTTCGTGATGGTTCCCTCCAACTTACGCCAGGAACCGTTCTTATGCTTGCCCCGCAATTCAAACCCGATGGCTTTGCCGGGGTTGGCAGTGACGACCTCCACAATCTTTCCCAACACATCCAGGTCATCCGGGTGGACGAAACTCCCGTCCTGTCGCCCCATTAATTCCTCTGGAAAGTATCCCAAGACGTTCTTGACCGAAGGGCTCACATACTTCACATCGGATTGAAGATCCACAACGGCCAGGACATCATTGGAATTCTCGATGAGAGTCCTGAACTTTTCCTCGGATTGCTTGAGCGCCTCCCGGGTCTTCTTCTCCTCGGTAATGTCGCGGTAATTCAGGACCAAGCCGCCCACCATGGATTCCTGGAAATGGTTGGTGCCTGTTATTTCCAACGTCCGCCAGCTTCCGTCCTTGTGAAGAACCCGCAACTCATCCTGCTTCGTCACGCCGGGTAAGTGGGCCACTTCCTGGAAAAGGGCCATGGCCTTTTCCCGGTCCCCCGGATGGAGAATCTCGAAACAGCTCTTCCCCACCAAATCCTCCGGCAGGTAGCCCAGGACGCCCTGCACCGAGGGGCTGACGTAGCGAATCAGGGTGTCGGGCCCGATGATCTTGATCCCTTCGTGGGATTTCTCGATCAGTGTCCGGAACTTTTCCTCGGACGCCTTGATCGAGTCCAGGGCCAGCTTCCGCTCGGTGATGTCACGACAGGTGACAATGATGCCACGGACGGCGGGATTTTTCAGGTGGTTGACGATCGTGGCTTCGACGGTTCGCCAGGAACCATCCTTGTGCTTGACACGCCCCTCCATCGTGGCGGTGGAGCCCTCCTTTTGGACGATCCATCGGAAAACCTTGTGGAAGCCCTTCAAATCTTCCGGATGCACGAAAACATCCATTTTCTTTCCCAACAGCTCCTCGGTCTCATACCCCATCATTTTTTTTTGCGAAGGGCTGAGGTACCGGACCAAGCCGTCGGCCCCCACCAGGGAAATGACGTCAAGGGAGTTCTCGGTGAGGCTCCGGAAGAGTTCTTCCGAGCCCCGCAGCGCCGCCTCAGCGCTTTTTTTCTCGGTGATGTCGTGGAAATTAAGGACCAAGCCCCTCACCCGGGGATCCTTGAAATGGTTGGCGCCCGTGATATCCAACGCTCTCCAGGTTCCGTCCTTGTGCCGGACGTTGAATTCTTCCCGGATGACGCAGCCGGGTGTTTCCGCGAGGACCTTAAAAAAAGAACCAACTTTCTCGGCAATTTCAGGATGAAGCACTTTCAGGGGATTTTTACCGTCCAAGTTCTTGGGGGTATATCCCAGGACTCTTTCCAACGAGGGGCTGGCGTAGCGCACATGATTATCGACGCCGATAATCATGATCCCGTCGCTGTATTTTTCTACGAGGTTTCGGTATTGGTCCGATTGCCGGATCTTGATTTTTTTCCCGCGGGGTTTCTCCATGCGATTGGCCGCCGGTGAGAGTATTTCTGGAAGAATCCCCTTTTTTCCGGAGGGAAGACTTTTGGAGCCGGTCTTTTTTCGACTATTCGGGGCCCTTTTAGAAAACAGCTTAGATGGGATTTTAGTTCTTTTTTGTTTCATACCGCGCTCGAGGGGCCATCAAGAGGATGGTCGGAATGGAGTAATTGTTCCATCATCCTGGCAATGGGACAGGGACTTTGGATATTTTCTTGTTGTTTTGATAGTATAGCCCCCTTGATGGGGATTATTTCTTAATTTCCGGCGGGATCAGGTATTCCTTTCCCCGCAATCCCCAAAATGCCAGGATTTTTAACACTTTTTATTTAAGGCGAAAAAAACCATCTCGTGAAGGATTTTCATGAAACAAATTCTAGTCTCCGCGTCCATCCTAGCCGCGAACCTGGGAAAACTCTCGGAAGAATGCCAAAGGGCCCTGAAAGCAGGCGCGGACATGCTGCACATGGACGTGATGGACGGTCATTTTGTTCCCAACCTCACTTTCGGAGCGCCGGTTATCGCCGGGCTCAAGGGTCAGGTGAAGGCGCCTATTGAAGCGCATTTGATGATCGAGAACGCCGAAAAGTTCATTCACGACTTCGCCAAGGCGGGTTCTACCGCGATTTTATTTCACGCTGAGACCGTGGAAGACCCGGTGACCCTCATCCACCTCATCCGGGTTAACGGATGCAAGGCCGGTATGGTCCTTAATCCCGATACCCCGGAGGATATCCTGAAGCCTTTTGCCAAGGACCTGGACTCCGTGCTTTTCATGAGTGTTTATCCCGGTTACGCGGGCCAAGCCTTCATTCCCCGGGTCGTTCCCAAAATCAGCCGCTTTTCAAAGTGGTGCCGCGGGGAAGGCCTGGATCTGGATATTGCGGTGGATGGAGGAATCTCCCCCCAGACCGCGCCCGCGGCAGTCGAAGCGGGCGCCAACGTGTTGGTGGCCGCTACTTCCCTCTTCAAGGCTCCCAACATGGAACAAGCGATAAGAGCCCTGAAAACCGCGGGAGTAAAAACTTGATTATTTCAAACCGTTTGGTTGGGAATGGGATGGATCATTAAATGTCTAAAATTAATGGCTTAAAAACATTGTTCCTGGTTTTTGGGTGTCTGGGTAGCGTGTTTTTGCTATTAGTCATGACTTGCGGTTGCGCGACCTCCCCTCTCAATAAAAAACAGCCGGGTGAAATCTCAGAGGCCGAGCAGCTCCTGTCACAGGCCGTGACCCAATTCCAGGAACCCGATGCTCCCAAATTCCTGGTCGTTTTGGACCAAGCCCAGGTGGATTGGAATCATGACAAAAGCATGAAGATCACGGTCCACCGGATTTGGGCCGCGTCGGCTAAGCCGGACGCGGCCCTTCCTCCCCTGGCCACCCTGAACCAGAATTCCCAGACCCTGGCGGTACAAACCCTAAATTTATATGACTTGAACAAGGACGGAACCTTCAGCCGGGTGTCCTCACCCGTCTCGTTGGAATGGACGACCCCTGAGCCCAACCTCCCCGAGGGTCTTTCAAAAATCGTTACCGTCCACTTGCCCGTCCTCGCCGCCCACCAGGCTCTCGAGGTGGCTTATACCTTGGAAACTAAAATCTCCAGCCTCATGTCCGAACGTGACTTTAAAAAGGACTTCAAAAAACCCCATCCCGTGGCGGCGGAGGGCAGCTTCGCCTTTTGCTGGAACGATTACACACCTTCCCTCAAGCGGGATCTGACTGTGAAGATGCCCTCGGACCTTTCTCTTTACGCCGTCAGGTTGCGGATGCCCCAAAACCTGCTGGTATCCGAGGAAAAACATTCCAAGGAAAAAACCGTTCATTTTTCAATGGATGACCCAGCCGACCCCATCCCGGTGGAAAGCTACCAGCCCGCCCTCCAGGACCTGGCCCCGCTGGCCGCCTTCACGGTCAACAAAAGCTGGGAATCATCCCTGTCGACCTATCGCAAGAGGGTCAAGATGTACTTGGACGCCGAACCGGGGCCGGTGTATGACCTGCTCGGGGACGCCGGCGGCAACACGACCCTCCCCCTGGCCGACCGCCTTTCCAAATTGAAGGAGGCTATCCACCAAAAAGTGGAATGGGTGGATACAGGCCTGCCGGTTTACCTGAATCCGGACCGCCCGGTGAGCGAGATCATCGACAGCGGCAAGGGCACCTCCCACGATCTTGCCATGCTGTTCGTCATGGCCCTGAAAGCAATCAAATTGAACCCGCAGGTTTACCTCTACCGCCAATCCACGAGCGGCGACCTGTTGGGGGACCTGCCAGCCCTCTCCCAATTTGACGGGATTCTGGTAGCCGTCTCCAGCGGCAAAGACCTCATCTGGCTGGACCCCACCGAGCCTCTTGCCGCCCCCCGTTTTCTTCCCCTGTCCTCCCTGGGTCGGCAGGCTCTTTCGGTGTTCACTCCCCTGACCTGGAAAACCCTTCCCCCCTTCACCGCCAGGGAACACCGCAAACACCGGGACCTCACCATGAGCTTCGATGCATCGGGCAAGCTGAAATGCACGGTCGACATGCGCGCTTACGGCTCCTCTGAGCTGGCCCTCCGGCGGTTTTTCAGGGCCACCACGGGCGACAACCGCCGGCAAGCGGTCTTAAAGTCCCTTTCCAAGCGTTTTCCGGGCGTTCGCCTCCTGGATTACCATTTCGGGGACTACCGCGATTTGTCCACTCCTCTGGATGTTCATTACACCTTCGAGATCCCCCGTTACTCCAAATTTGCCGCTGACGGCGGCATGACCTTTTACCCCCTGGTTTTCGAGGACATTGACGACTTTTTCGCCACCCTCAAGGAAAGCCGTCAAACTCCCGTGGTTATCCCTCAAAACTTCAATTCGGAAACTCAGGCCATCGTGAAACTGCCAGGCGGGTATAAGACGGGGGATCTGCCCAAAGCCGTGATGACAACCAACCAAGTCGCGGAGTTCTCGGCGGACTCGAAGGTCCAATTCGACACGCTCGTCTACGAGCGTTATTTGGGCTTGAAGCAGCGCACTATCCTTCCCGGTAACGAATACAAGGATCTATTGGAATTCTATCAGACCGTCCTGAAACAGGACCGAACTCCCTTTATAGCCGAGAAGGCAAAATAAAGGTTTGAACCACCCCCATTGATTTAACTCCCTTTTCACTCCATAACCCGAACATGCCCGTGATAAACTCTCCTTACAAATCCAACCGAGGCCTTTCCATCCGAAAAACTCTTTTTCTCCTTCTCCCTTTTTTCTTTTGCGCCGGCCTGCAGGCAGCCACGATCACTTTCACTGTGGATACGAGTGCTCCCGTATCGGTCATCCCTCCTTATTGTTATGGTTCCAACAATATCATCACCAACAATCCAACCACTCAGACAACCCCGACAATCACCCTGGTTAATAACATTCCCCTCTATCGGCAGGGCGGCAACCGCCTCACAGCATACAACTGGGAAAATAACGCCTCCAACGCTGGCATGGATTGGGGTCCCAACCATGAGGATTGGTATATGGTGCCAAACAATGTCTTGCCCCCGGGTATGCCGGCAACAACCTTGACTTCTTTCATCCTAAGCAACAACGCCGTCCTGGCCGCTTCCCTGGTCACTCTGCAAATGGCCGGTTATGTCTCGGCCGACGGCAACTGCAACTGCGACGTGACTGTCACCGGGGCGGCGGACACTAGCGGCACCTATTGGAAGACGGTCAGCTTCACCGGAGGCCCTTCTTCGGGCACCCCGGTCACTACCGATAATGTGGTTTACATGGACGAAGCGATGCACTATCTGGTGAACAGCGTCGGATCCGCCGGGAGGGGGGGAGCCCTCTTTTACGACTTGGACAACGAGCCGGGCATTTGGAACGGCACCCATCCTCTCGTCCATCCCGCCCAGGCCGCTTGTTCCGAAGTTGCCGGTAAAGGAGTCAGCCTGGCCACAGTGATTACCTCCATCGATCCGGGAGCCCAGGTCCTGGGACCGGTTGCTTATGGCTGGGGAGAATACACCAATAACCAAGGTGCGCCGGATGCCGTTAATCTTTCTTCCTACGACAATGGCAACTATATTCCCTACTTGAATTATTACCTGGCCACGATGAACACCGCGTCCAGTTCTGCTAGCCGGCGGCTTTTACATTACCTGGACCTGCATTGGTATCCTGAGGCGACTGGAAACGGAGTACGCATTACCAACGATGATACCAGCCAACTGGTCGCCATTGCCCGCATGCAGGCACCTCGGAGCCTTTGGGACCCCACTTATACTGAAACCAGTTGGATCGCCCAAAACTCACTTCCAAACTCCCCCATCACTCTCATCCCCCGCCTCCAAGCCGCGGTCAGCCAATATTATCACGGGACAAAACTATTCTTTTCGGAGTACCAATACGGGTCCGGCGAGGACATATCCGGCGGGGTAGCCCAGGCGGACGCACTGGGAATTTTCGGAAAGTACGGGGTAGGAGCCTGCCGGTGGGACGACGGCACCAACAACGCCTATGTCGGCGCGGCTTTCAACCTCTACTTGAACTATAACGGGGCCGGGGCTGGTTTTGGGGACCTTTCAATGCCCCTCTCGGTTCCCAGTGCCAGTATCGCCCTGGCTTCCGGCTACGCCTCGCGAAGCAATTCCCAACCCAACAAAATCTGGATCGTGGCCATCAGCCGGAATTATTCCTCGGCCTCCGTCACGGACACCGGAAGTTTCACACTTAACAACCTGTCGGGTGGCCAAGGCATTTCCTCGATCAAGTCTTACCGGTTTGACTCTACCCATTCCACCCTTTACAGTCCAGTCGCGCCCGTCACGACCTCGGCGACCAGTTTTACCGACAACCTCCCGGGACGTTCCGGCACCCTCTATGAAATCACCCTGAACCAAACCTTTATCACCTTCACCCCTTCACCCACCGCCACTTCCATGGCAACACCCACCAAAACACCCACCCCCACCAATTCTCCAACGCTTACCCGGACCCACACGTTCACGGCAACCCTGACCCCTAGCCAGACCAAAACTTCAACAATCACTCCTACTCTAACGATTACAGCGGTCATGCTTACACCGGCGATCACCTTGACTCCCACCGATACCATCAGTCCCACTCCATGGCCGACAGGTGTTCCCACATATACTTATACCGACACTCCGACTGCCACAGATACTTTGACGATAACGAGCACTCCGACGAGCACTCCGCCGCCGACCATCACCTGGACCCAAACCGACACTCCGACCTTTACAGACACCTTGACGGCGACGAACTCACCAACGAACACCCCGTCGCCGACTTTCACCTGGACCCAAACCGAAACCTATTCCCCCACGGCGACGTCCTCGCCAACCCTCTCAATGACCCCCACCCCCAGTTGTTTTTATGTCGGTATGAACGTGTTTCAACCCAGCCAGGCGCCCGTCACCATCAGTTTCTGCCATTCAAATTCGGGTCATTATTCCCTGAAAATTTACAATTCAGCCGGTGAGCATATTAAAACCTTTCTCGACGGGCACATCGGAGTCTCACCAGCCTCCCAGACTTATCTTTGGGACGGGACGAACAAAGACAACGACGAATGCGCCAGCGGGGTTTATTTACTTAAGCTTTCCAAACCCAATGGAACACAGTGGAAGAGGATCATCCTTATCAAATAGACGGATTTCATCCGAAAGACCTCGGAGACCCCTCGTTGCTTCGGTCTAACCCTTCCCGGCAACAGTTGCCCTTTACCTGTGTGGCCTCCTAAACATGTCCCTTCGTGCTGCTTTTCTTTTTTTAGAAAGCCCCTTAAAATTACCTTTCTTTGATTCCAAGCGGTGGAGAGAATATGTTCGAGCAGTTAACCGAGAAAATCCAAAAGGTTTTCAAGAACCTCCGGGGGCAGGGAAAGCTGACCGAGGAGAACGTCCAAGAGGCCCTGAAAGAAGTCCGCCTCGCGCTTTTGGACGCCGATGTGAATGTCGAAACCGCCAGGCTTTTCCTGGAAAAAGTTGAGGAAAAGTCCCTGGGACGGGAAGTCGCCCTCAGCCTGACCCCCGGCCAGGTCATGATCAAGATCGTCCACGATGAGTTGATCCAACTTCTGACCCCGAAGGACCGCAACGCGGTCAAATTGAAGTTCGCCCCAGCTCCCCCCACCTTGATCCTGTTGGCGGGTCTCCAGGGCACCGGCAAGACGACCACTGCCGCCAAACTGGCCCTTTGGTTCAAGAAAGACGGCCGCAAACCCGGCCTCGTGGCGGCCGACCTGGTCCGTCCGGCCGCGGTGGACCAGTTGGCCGTGCTGGCCAAGGAAATCGGCGTCCCCCTCTTCCGACCGGAACCCGGCGAAAAGGCGCTGGATGTCTGCTTGAGGGCGGTCAAGACCTGCCTGCAGAACGACGCCAACATCCTCGTCTTGGATACGGCGGGACGTCTTCAGATCGACCAGGAAATGATGGACGAGATCGCCGAGATCCATAAAAAGCTCAAGCCTACCAATGTCATGCTGGTCGTGGACGCCATGACCGGCCAGAACGCGGTCAACGTGGCCAAGGCCTTCCACTCCCGCCTGGCCTTGACCGGCCTAGTGCTGACCAAAGCGGACGGGGACGCCCGCGGCGGCGCCGTTTTTTCCATCACCTCCGTCACGGGAATACCCATCCAGTTCGTGGGGGTGAGCGAAAAGATGGACGGCCTGGAACCCTTTTATCCGGACCGAATGGCCTCCCGGATCCTTGGATTGGGCGACATCCTGACCCTGGTGGAAAAAGTCGAGGAAGCTGCCCGCCAAACCGCTTTTGAGAAACAAAAACTTTCCAAACCATCGGATTTCAACATGGACGACCTACTTGAGCAAATCCGCCAATTGAAAAAAATGGGTTCGATGGACGAACTCATTTCCATGATGCCGGGTGATCCCGCGAAAAAAAAGCAAATGATGGCGGGCGCACCGGACGAAAAAAAGATCAAACGAATGGAAGCCATCCTGTTGTCCATGACGCAAAAAGAAAGGAAGTTCCCTCAGTTGTTGGACGGTTCCCGAAAACGACGCATCGCTGCCGGAAGCGGAACCAGGCCCGACGAGATCAACCAGCTTCTGAAGCAATACGACCTCATGCATAAGATGATGAAAAAAGGGGGCCTGACGCAAAAAGTCCAAAACCTGATGGGAAGTCAGGGATTAGGTGGTTTCCCCACGGGAATGCCCCCCGGTTTTCCTCGTTAGAAAAACCTATATTTAAAGGGTTTGCGTTGACCTTTGAAAAGCCAGGGCGATACAATGACGTCCCACTCGCGATTTCACACTCTATCTCCAAGGTAAATTTTTTCCATGGGACTTTTCACTAGCAAGGACGACAAGAAAAAAGAACATTTGGAATCTGCCCAAAAGTTCATCGATCAGGGCGAAACGACAAAGGCTTTTAAGGAACTTCAAAAAGCCCTTGAAATCGACCCTGACTGTAAGGAAGCCCATACCGCCATGGCTTTCCTTTACTCGGACATGGGCCAGCAGGACAACGCCATCGAGATCTTCCGCAAGGTCATTTCCATCGATAACAACTCCAGCGAAGCTTGGAACAACTTGGGGCTTTTTCTGGCCCGAGCTGAAAGATACCAGGAGTCCATCAAAACCTTCGAGGATGCCATTTCCCGCCATCCAAAAGTGGCCACCTATTACAACAACTTGGGGAATGTTTATTACGAATTGGGCCAGTATGCCCAAGCCATGCAGGTCTTCCAAATCGCCATGGACTTGGACCCCTCTTACGCCGACTCTTACAACCGTTTAGGCATCGACAAGGACACCACCGGAAACATGGAAGTGGCCTTGAGACGTCTGGAGGAGGCGTCTAAAAGCGGAAAGAACAAAGCCAAGACCGCTTTTGACATGGGAACCCTTTACGCCAAGCAGGAGCTTTTGGACAAGGCCATCAAGTCCTTTCAGGAAGCCATCCGCTTGGATCCCCGTTTCGAGGGGGCGTTCATGGCCTTGGGATTCGCCTATGAGAAAAAGGGCGACCTGCAAAAAGCCCTGGAAACCTTTGGTACGGTCATCACCTTGAATCCGCAAAGCGCCAAGGTCCATAACACGGTGGGCTTGATCCTCGACAAGCTCCGGCTCTACAAGCAGGCCATCAATGAGTACCGGATCGCCATCAAGTTGGAGCCCAGTTATAACAACGCCCATTTCATCTTGGGGCAAGTCTATGAGAACAAGGGAATCACCCAAAAGGCCATCGGGGAATTCGAGAAGTATATCCGCATCCATGAGAAGGGCGCCATGGTGGAGGAGGCCAAGTCCCGTATCGCGCGGCTCAAGAATATTTCCATCGAGGAAGTGGATCGGATCCTGGACATGAAAAAGGACGATGCCCCGACCCTAGCACAAGGAACGGAAAAATCCGAAGCGGCTCCAAAACAGGAAAGCGGGGCAGCCACCACCGCCGAAATCCAGGAAAAGTTTGGGGTGAAACTGACTGACCCCAAGGAATACCTGAAACAAATGCTAGCTAAAGCCAAGGCGGCTAAGACCGCGCAGATGGATAAGACCAACGCTCCCGGCGATAAAAGCGTCACCGCTTCCCTTCCGGCCGGAACCACTCCAAACGCCAAGGTGAGTTCGACCCCAACAGTTCCGGCAAAACTCGAAGCCCCTTCGGGACAAACCGCACAAGTCTCGCGGTCAGAAGCTTCCGATTCCCCTGCACCAAGGATCGAAACAAAAGAAACGAACGAAGAAAAGATTGCGGATTTAACCCCTACTTCACAGCCTGCACCCTCCGCCCCCCCTTCGGAAGAGCCGATTTCAAAGGAAAATCAGGTTATTTCCCACTCTGCCCCCGTTTTTGCAGATATTCCCCTGGTTCAAGTAGAGAAAGATAAAGGCCATCATAAAGATCACGGGGAACAGGTTCTTGATCAACCCCCTTCGAATACCATGCCCATTCATTTTGAAGGCGAGGATGATACTGCTTCTTCCATCCCGGTTTATTCCCCGGGCCAACCCATACCTGCCTCAGCCCTGGACGGTTACTTATTGGACGAGCATGAGGTATTGGAGGCCATTGTCCGAGTGGACACCCAGAATGTGGAACAAGAAGCCCAAGTATTGGAAGCCGTCGAGGCGATCCAAGTATCCAAGCATGCGAGCGAGGATGAACTTCTGGAGGATCCCATTCCCGAACCCATCCCACCCGTCCCTCTTCCTTCGGAGGAACAAAAATCTCCGCCCGCCGAGAAGGCTCCCCCGCCGCCACCCGATTTGCCGTCGAAAATTAACATCAAGCGTGGATTCTTTTGAGGGATGTTTTATTTTTTAAAAAACAGTGAATCCTGAAACAGTTGAAAAATTCCAATAGTTTTGCTTTCCAGCCGATCTCACGGCTTCGACTGTGGAATTTAGGTTTAAGGATCCTTGGTTAAATCTCAGTAAGTGGTAATAGCAGGGCTTTGATGATTGTGACTCGTTTCGTTTTTTGTTGCGTCTTTGGAGAACATTTCTAAAATTGGCTGGAGGTTTGGCCAACGCAAGGAGTTTCAAATGCCTGATTTAAGTTATCTCACCAAATACGGCCCCTTTAAAACCTTCAATGGAAACGACCTGGAAGCGCTGGGTTCCATCGGGGAGGAGATAAAGGTTAAAAAGGATGATCTGGTTTTCGACGAAGATTCCAGGGGTGACAGTATGTATATCCTGAAATCCGGGTCGGTCAAGATCATCAAAAAGGTCAAGAACCAGGAAAACACGATCGCGGTTTTGAACGCCGGTGAATTTTTCGGTGAGATGGCACTTTTGGACGGACTTCCCCGTTCCGCCGCCGTCCGCGCCACGGGCGACTGCGAACTCTTTCAAATCACCCTGGAGGGGTACCAAGGTCTCCGGTTGGAAAAACCGCAGACCGCCTTGAAATTAATGGATGTGATTATCAAGGTCCTTTCCAACCGACTTCGACAAGCCAATAAAAACCTTGAAGTCATCAGTTTTTGGATCGAGTAAGAGTCGAGCTGAATTTTTAATCCAAAACTCGATTGATTTTTCCAGCGGAATAAAAAAAGCCTCGGAATGAATCCGAGGCCTTCAAGAAAGATTCTTATTGTATATGTCTCGCTACTTTAAGGTTTTGTCGTTTACACAGCGGGTTTTGATTCCTCTTTTTTAGTTTCCTGCTCCAACTTCCATTGCAACCGGCGGTTTTCACGTTCTTCATCCTTCTGCATGGTCCCAACGATGTTGCCGATGCGAGCCTGGATATTCTTCAGGGCTTTTTCATTTCCCCCGCCAAAATCGGGAACAACCACCTCCCCGAAATTGTTGATATGGGTTTTCGCGTAGGATTTCCCTTTTTCCACGTACAACTCCACTAGGTATTCCTTCTCATGGACAGTAACTTTTACTTTTTCGCCGGTTGGGGCCATAAACCACCTTGATTTTATAGGATTTCAAGCGGGCCGTATATTAACCACCCCCTGGCAGTTTTTCAAGCCTTTGCGGGTTATGCCCGAAATAATTGTTGTATTTCAAGTGCATATTTTCTTGATTCTTTCAGAGGCTCTTGTTATCAATAAATCCATTCTCATATCCCCAGGTTCAGGATTCAAATATATGCTAGCGAATATCCGAAGCGCAGCCCTTCTGGGAATCGACGCTTATCCCATCGAATGCGAAGTAGATATCTGCCCGGGGCTTCCTACTTTTCAAACCGTGGGGCTCCCGGACGCTGCAGTCAAGGAATCCAAGGACCGGGTTAAAAGCGCCATTTCCAATTCCCAATTTTCCTTTCCCATCCAGCGCATTACGGTCAACCTGGCCCCCGCAGATACGAAAAAAGAAGGACCCTCCTTCGATCTTCCCATGGGGGTGGGCATCCTGGTGGCGTCAGGCAAGCTTCCCCAAAAGGCCGCTGACGGTTTTTGGATGGTAGGAGAATTGGCCTTGGATGGAAAAATCCGGTCCATCCGGGGAGCCCTTTCAATCTCCCTTGCGGCGAGGGATTCGAGAGTGAAGGGCCTGCTGGTTCCCGCCGAGAATGCGAAGGAAGCGGCTGTCGTGGGTGAGGTACCAGTTATCGCCGTCAAGAACCTGAGGGAAACATACGAGTTTTTATGTGGTGCCAAAATCCTCCCCCGCACCCAAGTGGACGTCGAGGCAGAATTTCGGCAGCATTCCAGTTACAAAGTGGACTTTTCCGACGTGAAGGGCCAGGAGAACGCCAAGCGCGGTTTGGAGATCGGGGCCGCTGGCGGCCATAATATCCTGCTGGTCGGCCCACCGGGCTCGGGCAAGACCATGCTGACCAAACGCCTTCCCACTATCCTGCCTCCCTTGTCGCTGGAGGAGGCCATCCAAACCACCAAGATCCACTCCATCGCCGGCACCCTGGGCCGGAGAAAGGCCTTGATGGGCACCCGGCCCTTTCGATCCCCCCACCACACGGTGTCCGACGCGGGCCTCATCGGAGGGGGAACTATTCCCAAGCCGGGGGAGGTCAGTCTCTCCCATAACGGCGTCCTTTTCCTCGACGAGTTCCCCGAGTTCAACAAAAACGTCCTGGAAGTGCTCCGCCAGCCCCTGGAGGACGGCATGGTGACCATTTCCCGGGTCCAGTCCACGCTCACCTTTCCCGCCCAATTCATGCTGGCGGCGGCCATGAACCCTTGCCCATGCGGTTACTACACGGACCCATCCAAGGAATGCACCTGCACCCCGCACCAAATACAAAAATACCTCAGCAAGATTTCCGGCCCCCTTCTGGACCGCATCGATCTTCATATCGAGGTTCCTTCCCTGAAATGGAAGGAGATCGCCGGCGATCAATGCGGAGAGTCCTCAGCCGACATCCGGGAACGAGTCGGAAAGGCGCGCAAGATTCAGCAAGCAAGATTCTCCGGCGAGGGAATCCATTGCAACGCGCAGATGACCACCCCGCACCTGAGGCGTTTCTGCCCCCTCGACGAACCATCCCAATCCCTTTTAAAAACCGCGATGGAGAAATTCGGCCTCTCGGCCAGGGCTTACGACCGGATCCTGAAGGTTGCCCGAACCATCGCGGACCTGGATGGCGAGGCTTCCATCAAACCCGCTTTTGTGGCCGAAGCCATCCAATACCGAAACCTGGACCGCAGCGTCTGGCGGAACTAACCGTTTATAGCGGGGATAAATTTGGTTTATTCTCCGAAAACAACAATTTTCAACGTAAAATAAACCTGTGAAAAAATACCTTTTTACCATTCTCATTGTTTTTGTTTTCGGCACTTTGCGGACCGCGCAAGCATCGGAGGAACTGGAAATCCCCAACTTCAGCCTCTTGGGCCAGCTGGGAGGAAGCTTGTGCAAGGGGTTTTTGGGCAACGGGAACCCCTTTCCCGAGGGTGGGCTTTGGTTTGGGATAGGCCTCTCCAACCGCTGGGATGGGTATTGGGGTTTCGACTACAACTCCATGCCGAACCAGGTCATCACGATGCCCAACCATGACATCAACCTCAATATCGACAGGAACTCCAATCCTGTCACCACGGTCATTACCGTCCAACCGACGGATGATTTCGCCCTTACGGTCAATACCAGGTGGTATTTGAACGACAAGTACGATTTCACGCATCAGCGATTCAATTCCGCTCCTTATGTTATCGGGGGAATTGGCATGGATATGGTGGTGGACCAGTATCCCAAACCCACCAATGGCAATTTTTACAGTAATACTTTGGACGTTTTATTATCGGCAAACGCCGGGGTGGGAATGGATTTTCCACTTAACGACGCCAAGCAATGGTTCCTCTACGCCGAAGGAATGGATCATTTCATTTTTTGGCAGGGTTTGACCCAGATCTACTCCATCCGTTTCGGTTTCAAGGTCATGCTGGACACGGCCCATGTGGACCCATTACGGGGAATGCTTCAATGATGGAATGGATCCCTCAAGGCGTTATCCAGGGCCATGCGGACCCATATTCCGATCTCCGGTGCCTGGCTTAGCCTAGGCCCAGCCACATTCAGGATTTTGGGCCGGTGAAAATCCAAGAATTCCCGGAACAGCCTTATGCCGTCCCCACCCCAGGGTAAGTGAATCCATGCCTTTCGGTGCTTGGCGGCGAGCTGGGCCGTGAGGAGCGATCCGCCGGTCATGTTTGGAAAAACGGTGAAGAGAGCCGTGGCGTCCGAATCCCGGACGTTCATTTCGGTCCTCTCGGCGTAATCGGCCGAGGGGGTTTCCTGAAGCAGGTACTTGTCCGGAATCCGCCCGTCCTCGGCCTTGCGTCCCTTGGGACACCATCCCCCGCGCGGCAGATGGTGGCGGATGGCCCAATCTAATGCCTCCCGGTCCGCGCCGGTTTGCCCCCCGGAAATGATTTTTTCAATCGGATACGCACCCATTTTCATCCAAAACTTTCCGAACCGCTTGACTATCCGTTTCCCTCAACTTCATTACCGGAAACAGCCATGTTTGCATTTTCCATCTGTGCCTTGGCGACAAGCATCATGTCTCGGATCATGCTGGCGATGCGGGGATAATTTCGGATCTCCCGGCTGGCCAACGCCCTCTCGAAAAAGCGCCTGGCTTCCTTGAATAAACCCTGGCGGCGGTGCAACTCCCCAATCAAGTAAAGGATGCCGGGTTCTCCAAGTCGTTCTGGCAAGTCGCCGCCGTTTTCGTGGAAATCCTGGTATGCCTCGGCCATGACGGCCATTTCCCTTTCATGGTCCTTGCTCAAACGGTAGATCCAGACCAGGTGCATGTAGAGGCCCGCCAGGGCACCCCGGTCCAGGAAATTCCGCCGCTTTAAAAAAGCGATGGCCAGTTCATGGCGCTTGGCGGCCACTTCCGGAGTGCTGGAACCCAGCTGGAAAATATCCGGTTTTTTCTTGCCGGAATTCCTGATCTTCTTGGTGGCTTCCATGATCTTGGGCTCGTATTCAACGCGGACTTTCTCGAATTCCTCGTTGCGGGCGGCATAGGTGCAATTCGGGCAAACCGTGACGGCGTATAAATAAGCGCACTCATCCTCGTAAATATTCCCGAAGTCGCTTTCTTTCTCCTTGATCTTGATGACCGAGGCGCGCATCCGGGTGGTTTCAAATTCCGTGCGGCAAAAGGGGCACTTCAATTTTTTATTCCACAGGGGGGTGTTCATTCATATTTCTCCGTTAAGAATAGTTATGGTTCAAACCCCGGCGATAATGGCGCGTTTTTTATATCATGCTTGAAGCCGCTTGGGAATGGCCGCGTTTATTTCAAAATCCACTTCCAGCTTATCACCAGCGTCCTAATCCTCCGGGATTAAAAATCAGCGGCGATTTGCACGAATAGGACCGGATATTTCACCTCAAGATTAGCCATTTTCCTTTGCGTCGGTCCCCCAGGGACGTCGTAACGACCACGTAATAAAGCCCATCGGCCAAAGATTTTCCCCATTGGTCAATCGGGTCCAGCTTCACGCTTACGCCCGGCGAAACGGCCGGAAACTTTTTATCTAGGACCTTCCTAAAAGACGTGGTAAAGACTTCCACTTTCACATCCGCGGTGCTTTTAAAAGGCACGAAAATCCTCAAGGGGCCTTGGTCCTTCAAGGGGTTGGGGTAGATCAAGGGAAGGCCAGGACCCGGCACAGGCAGAAAAGTGTTCGTGGGGGTGGGGGTGGCCGTGGGAGTGCAGGTATTTCCAGGATAGCCACAGGGGGTAGGGGTATCAGTCGGGGTGGGCGTCGGGGAAGGCACCACGCCATAGATGTAGCCCCTTCCGCCCGTGGTTAAATAAACCCGGCTGAAGACGATTTCGTCGCCAGCGATATAGTTGTTCTGGAGCCATCCGTATTGGTGCTGGTCGTCGTTGATCCGGACCCAGGTGGTACCCACCCCGTCGTCACAGCGGTAAAAACCGTATTGCCCGTTGACCGAGCCAATGATGAAAACGGCCGGGTGGGTCTTGCCTGGCGCTGGCATACCGAATCCCACTCCCCAAGCGTTTGAAACGCTGGATATGGTGTTTTGGGCTGTCCCGGCCCCGGTGAACTGGTAGAGGTTTCCCCCGTTGGCCGCCACCCAAACTTCACCGGGTTCCCCAAAGCAAGCCCGGGGGACCCCGCTTCCGTAAAAGGAATTGACTGCGGCAAAATTAGTTGCGCTGTTACTGCTGACGTACAGGGTTCCTCCACTCGTGGCGTAAAAAGTGGAAGGGCTAGAACGGTCCGAGGCAAGCATGGCATTGCTGGGCAAGCCGCTGGAGGTGGTCCAGCTGGAACCATTGTTGGTTGAAAAATAAACACCGCTGTTGGTGGAGAGGACGATAACACTTCCATCCGCGGCCACCGCGACCGACTCGGACCGCGAAGCATCCGGGGCTTGGGAGGAAAAGGGCGTCCAGGTCTGCCCATTGTCAGTGGAGTAAGCGCCGTATTGTCCCGTATTGCCGCTCCCCCTGGTCCCGATACGGGCCACGAGATTGGGGTTGTTCTCGGCAAAATCCAGGCCCACAGTGTTGCTGAAAACGGGATTGGTATACATGCCACCCGTAGCGGGCGCCGTGAGGCTGTCATTCCTCATTCCGCCGATGTCCCCCACGGCGCTGAGAAAGGCCCCCTTGACGGAGCCGGGCAGGAAAAGAGGTACTGTTTCCTCAAGTCCCCGGTCCAGGAAAGACCAGGTCACCGACTGGGGAACATTCGAGGCTTGGATGTCGGTGCTCACGAAAATGCCCTCGCCCGTGCCGTAAAAAGCCCGGTTGGAGTTGAAGGGGTCCAGGCACACCGCCTCCACCCAGTTGGTAGCATTGGTTCCTACAAAGTTTCCTCCGAAATAAAGCCATTGGATCCCGTTCACGAGGTATTGTGAGGGATTGCTGGTGTAGCCGGTGGGGGGTAGGGCGATGACAGTCCAATCGGTCCCTCCATCCGCGGTGGATAAAATCCTATCCGGAGCGTACCAATCCAATGTGGAAACAATGGCGTGCTGGGGGTTTCGGGCGTCCACGCTGATCCCTCCCGCCATTCCGCCCCAATTGGAGGAAGGCGTGACGTTGGTCCAGGAACCGGACGGCACATTGTATTTCCATACCTGGCCCTGCAGGGTTACACCTGTCACGTTATAAGGACCATAATCGTTGGAATAGGCCATCCAAAGGTTCCCGTCGCTTCCCAATGAAGCGTGGTGGGCCATCAGGCCGGAAGGCCCTCCGGGGACTTCCACCCAACTGCCCCCCCCGTCCGTGGATTCGTACAAGTTACTTCCCGCGCTGGTGCCGGATGCGGCTACAAATAGGGTTGAAGAGGCAGAACCGACAACCCCGCCCTGCCCGTCAATGACCACCACCGGCAATCCTAGATAGGTAGTTACGCCATTAATAGTTATAGCGGCTCCTTGAGTGGGAAAGCCTGTCACCACATTCCAACTGGTGCCAGAATCAACGCTTTTAAAAAGGCCGTATTCCCGGGAGCCAAAATAAAGAATGTTGTCGAGGTTGGGATCTACCGCCAACCGTTCCCCCATTCCCCGTCCCACATCATTACCGCCCATGGGCGCATTAATATTATTCACGGTCCAACTGTTTCCCTGGTCGGCGGATCTGAGAATGACCCCATAGCCCGCGGTTTCATACATTCCACCCGCGACGTAAACAATATTGGGATCGACCGGATCCGGCGCGATGCTCTCAATGCCCAAGTAATTCCCTTGGCTCATGGAAAACATATCGGTCAAGGGGAGCCAAGTGGAGGTGGAATCATCCCAGCGGTAGGCCCCGCCCACATCCGTGCGGGCATAAAATAACCCCTGGGAAACCGGACTGGCCACGATACCGTCCACGAAACCACTGCCCATGATGGCTACGTTGTTCCAGGAATAGCTTTGGCCTAGGGCATTGGAGCATACCAAGCCCATCGGCAAAAGAAGGAGGACACAGAGCTTAATGTTTAGTAATTTGGCAGTTTTCAATGCAATTAAACCTTTGAGGTACTTTCATCATTAATTAACAGGGATAGTCTTTCATTGGATAAGAATGATTTATAACCGCGGGATTATACCCGCGAACCCGATGAAATTCATATTTCGGATGGTGATATACCTCTTTTCAAGAATAAATTATCGACAAAAGTCCTGGATATTCTTTGAAAGCTCAAGTAAAGCAATAATTCAGTTGGAAACTCCGTTGATAAATTGTCCCGCGATGAAAGTACTGGGAGTAACCGTGGAAACGGTTTCATACGGACACCACCCCAAGAAGAATTTTTTGAATGGTATAATGATGTAAGAATCGGATGGATTACTTATAATCCGTTTCAATTATTCCCCACCGAGGACTCAGTCCCGACCGGCCCGACCTGGAATAAAATTGAAAATTTCGGAAAATTTTAGACGCCCATGAAAAAACAACAAAATGATTTACCTGAAAAACAACCTGTAATATCAAGAAAAGGTTTCATGGGATTTTTTTTAATGATGGGTCTTATTGTGGTTTCTTTTAAACCAATCCAAGCTCAAACTATTAATTATTGTAATACACAAGGTAGCCAATACTTTTGGTACACCACAAATTCCCCTTCGTATGCAGTGGAATTCAATTATTGGAATGGAAGCTGCCCTGGCACTCAATGCATGAATGTAAACACCGCAACCGGGGATTTTTCCGTGACGGAATTTACAGCCAGTTGCGGTAACAATGTTGCCACTTATCCAGCTATCTACTATGGCAATCATTTTACGAACCTTAGCAACAATGCAAATATACCAATGCTACTTAGCGCTGTTACCTGCGCCACAAGCAGTTGGAATTATACCGTCAACATGGGAAACTATGACGTGGCCTACGACATCTGGTTCAGCACTAGCGCCACTAATATAACCACTAGCGGTTATCCCGGCGGGGCCGAGTTGATGATTTGGTTGAATTCCAACAACGCCTATCCCTCCGGTGGTACTCCGAAGGCCACCGTCACTCTTGACGGGTATACCTTTTATGTTTATGAAACAATCAGTGGATCAGCGCCCAATACTTGGACCTATATCGCCTATGATCCCATTGGCCCCATCAACGGGGGTGTCACCAACTTGAATCTCTTGGCATTTTTTAACGATGCCGAATCCCGCATAGATAGCACATCAGGCAAGCCATACATCAGTACATCCTGGTACCTCGCTGATATCGAGGCAGGGATTGAAATCCACTCGGGCGGATCTACCTTCAATTACACCAGTTCCGGTTTTTCGGCTTATGTCAACAGCGGCTGCGGCACCGGGCCTACCTACACCTTTACTCACACTGGGACGATGACCAATTCCCCGACACGCACACCTTCACCAACCATAACCCGCACCTCGACCCCGACCCCAACACGCACTTTCACAGGAACATCCACCCCCACCCCAACAACCACAGTCACTCCAACTGTCACCAATAGTCCCACACCATGGCCGACCAATGTTCCCACCTTCACTCCCACGAACACTGCAACAGATACCCTAACCATGACACCCACTGCTACACCAACCATTACCAATAGTCCCACACCATGGCCCACCGGTATACCTACATTCACTCCCACGGACAGCCCAACCATGACACCCACTGGAACGAACACTCCAATTCCCCTCCCAACCTCCACATCCACCAACAACGGTCCAGCCCCTCCTTGCGTCAACCTATTCCCCAACCCCTTGAAAGGGGATGGATATACAAATATTAGTATTTGCCCATCGGGTCACCCGTACGTCGGAAGAGTTACAGTTTCTGTATTTACAGTCGCCTTCAGAAGAGTGGCAGGATGGGATATCCCTGCATGGACACCGGGAAATGATATCCAGCTTCCTTCCTTGGACCTGGGGGGAGTTCCCCTCGCCAATGGACTTTACTATGTCGTAGTAGATATGTCCGGCAACAAAACTGTCCTGAAGTGGCTCATTTTCCGTTGATACCCGAATGAATTCAGGCAAAAAAGTGTTTGGACAAGCAAAGAGCCTTTGGATGATCCGGTTATAAAACGGTAAACTATATGCCTCATGAACCAAATAACTCCCGATCCCGCCAGTAACATTCCCACCGCACCAGCTTTGGAACCAGAGGCGGTGAAAAGTCCTGTCCCTTGGATTTACGCCCTGATACCGGTCCTCGCCACGGTTTTGTTTTATCTCCCCGTCATCAACAACGGCCTTGTGAATTGGGACGACTCGGAATCCATCCTCAGCAATACCCATATCCGGGCCCTCAGTCTTCAAAACCTCAAATGGATGTTGACGACCTACTACACAGGCAATTGGCTGCCCCTGATTTGGTTGTCTTTCGCCTTCGATTTTAGGATGGGCGGGCTCAATCCGAAAGTCTTCCATCTCACGAATCTCGCTTTTCACGCTTGCAATACCTTTTTGGTTTTCTTGGTTTGTCATAGGTTCCTGAAGATGATCGGGGGGAAATCCGAAGAGAGGGAAAACACGGGGCCGGGATCATTTGAAACCCATGTTTCCTTGTTGACCGCCCTGCTGTTCGGCCTTCACCCCTTGCACGTGGAATCCGTCGCCTGGGCCACGGAAAGAAAGGACGTGCTTTACTCCGTCTTCTACCTCCTGGGGATTTACCTTTATCTGGATTACGCCCCAGCCCCAACCCGGAAGCGCCCCCTTTTATGGGCCTGCCTGGGCTTATACGTTTTATCCCTCATGGCCAAACCCATGGCCGTGACCCTTCCGCTGGTTTTTCTGGTCCTGGACGGCTGGCCCCTGGGCCGGTTTCAAACCGAACGGTACAAGGTGTTGATCGAGAAAATACCTTTTTTCATCCTTTCCATGCCAGCCGGCCTGGTGACGTTGATTTCCCACGCAAAAGGCCGGGCACCGGAATATATACCCGAGCATTTTTGGCTGATGAACTGCTGCCGTTCAATCATTTTTTACCTTAGTAAAATGATCGCGCCGCTGAACCTGGTGCCTTTTTATCCTTTCCCGAAAAATATAGACGCTTTTTATTTCGTGGAGGACTCCCTGGCAATCCTGGCGGTAGCGTTGATTACTTTCGCCTGCTATCGCTACCTAAAAAAATTCCCCTATTTCGCGGCGGCTTGGGCGTACTACCTGGTGACCCTTTTCCCGGTTTTGGGTTTGGTCCAAGTTGGCAGCCAGACCGCCGCCGACCGTTATACCTATCTTCCCTGTTTGAGTCTTTTTCTCCTTTTTTCCGCGGGAATGCGGAAGTGGTTTTCAACCCGGCGCTTTTATTTCATGTCCTGCGTGGTAGTTTTGGCCTGTTTGCTTGGCCTTGGGACGATCAACCAAATCGGCGTATGGAAGGATTCACTCGCCTTGTGGAAAAGCGTGGTTCGTGTTTATCCGGATGACTCCGGGCTGGCCCGAACGAATTTGGGCCTCATCGATGTCAAAAGCGGAAGGATGGATGATGCCTTGGTGGAATTTAACCGGGCCGCGGCCATTCCGCCGCCCTTGGCCCTGACGCACAATGGGATTGGGACAGTTCTTTTTTACAAGGGTCGGACGGACGAGGCGATACGGGAATTCAAATACGCTCTGACCCTGGATCCCGAATATGTTCCCTCCTACCGCAACCTCTGGTATGTCTTCCAGAATAAGGGCCTGTACGCGGAGGCCTTGAAGGAAATCCAGGCGGTGGTCAAGTTCGACCCGGACTCGCCGGAAAACTATAACAGTTTGGGAGCGACCTACTGGTCTTTGAAAAAGTGGGAGGAAGCCAAAACCGCCTTCAAAACGTCTTTCACTATGGAGCCCCATAATACGGATTACTTGGGCAATCTCGCGACCGTATGCGACCAGGAAGGGAGACCGGAAGAGGCGATCGAATGGTTTCAAAAGGGCGTATCGCTCAATCCCGGAGAACCAGTTTATTACATGAAGTTGGGAGAGATTTACATGGAAAAGGGGGTGAAATCCAAAGCCCTGGAATTGCTGAAAACCGCGTCGAATTTAAATCCTGTCAAACCCAAAATAATCGAAGAGTTGGCCGAAGATTTTCAAAAAGTGGGCGAACCCAAGTTAGCCAAACAATTTTTCAGCAAAGCCAAGGCTCTTAGCGGCGTCACAAAGAAATAGTCTGGCTCTCGCCTTATGGTTTCCCTTTAAATGGTTTAATGTGAAATACGGCGTGTCGCTTTGGATTTATCGCTTTAATTAAATACAAAATTCATCGCATGAGAGCGGTTTCAAGTTGTCACGCTGGATTTTAATTTCCTTTTATATCAGGGCAGAATAAATGTAAGTTTGATTTGATGGTATAATTCTATTAAAGATCCATCAGATTAGCCTTGAAAATCGGGTGATGATTCGCTATCGGCTATGAAATAGGCGGATTTAAATCGTTTTTCCAAAATTATTAAAAAAGTGAATAATCTTTGAGACATTCTTTCCTCCAATCGTTTACCTTCAAATTTCTCCTCATTTCCGCTTTATTGGCGGGCTTCCTTCATGTTTCAATCCAGCCGGCGGAAGGCCAAGCCGCAGCCAGTTGCTCCCAGTACGCAAGTTGGACCTGCGGGTCCTACATCATGCAAACCGATTTTTGGAACTTGACTACTTGCGGTGGCACCCAGTGCGTTACTCTGGATACCTCAACGGGAAACTTCGGAGTCACGGAAGGCCCCGTTACATGCGACCCCAACGTGGCTTCCTGGCCTGACATTTACTATGGAAGTCATTATGGAACCGCCAGTCCCGGCACCAACCTGCCCATGTTGGTCAGCGCAGTTACCTGTGTAACCACAAGCTTTAGTTATACACCCACCTACACCGGAAGCTGGGACGCTGGCTACGATATTTGGTTCAGCACCACTACCAACACGACTAACGGATACGCCGGCGGTGCCGAGATAATGCTTTGGTTGGGTTATATGGGGGATACGCCTCTACCCGCGAATTCCGTGACGGTGGTTACAGGATTATCCCTCGCCGGTTATTACTGGAATCTTTATGAAACCCCATCCGCGACTCTCGGTTGGACTTATATGTCCTACCAAGCGGCCACTTCCTCGGGGGCCCCTGCCACCATCACTTCCATCACTAATTTGGACCTTCTCGCGTTCATCAATGATTCCGTCTCCCGCGGCTATGTCAAAACCACCTGGTATCTGGCCGCGATCGAGGCGGGAATCGAATTGAGGAGCCTAGGGATTCCATTCACCGCCAGCGGTTTTAATGCCCATGTCAACAGCGGCTGCGGCAGTGGTCCCACGCCGACCTTCACGGGTTCCATTACCCGCACGCCAACGAATACGTCAACCATGACACGCACCAATACGGCAACACCAACCCCCACCTCAACCGTAACAAGGACGAATACGCCGACCAATACCTTTACGACTACCCCTTCGCAAACGGCAACTCCTACGTCAACGGCAACCAGGACAAACACGCCGATCAATACAGCCACGAACACCTCGACTTTGACAACGACGCCTACGTCAACTGCAACAAGGACGAACTCGCCCACCAATACCGCCACGACTACGGCAACCAGGACAAATTCGCCGACCAATACGGTCACGGCTACGGGGACCCCGACCTCAACAGCAACCAGGACGAATTCACCTACTAATACAGTCACCCCTACGTCAACGAACACGTCCGTGAACACGCCAACGAATACCTCTACGTCCACATCCACCCCGACCAGGACAAACACACCAACCAGCACACTTACAAATACATTGACGAATACGCCCACGAATTCGACGACCTCCACATCAACCCCAACCAGGACTAACACACTGACCAGTACACCTACAAATACATCGACGAATACACTCACGAATACGGCAACTTCCACACTAACCCCGACCCGGACGAATTCGCCGACTGTTACGATTACAAGTACGTCGACGAATACGTCTGTGTACACACCAACGAACACCTCTACGCCCACGAATACGGCGACCTCCACATCCACCCCGACCAGGACGAATTCGCCGACGAATACACCCACGAACACGGCAACTTCCACATCCACCCCGACCCGAACGAATTCTCCGACTGTTACGATTACAAGTACGTCGACGAATACGTCTGTGTACACACCAACGAACACCTCTACGCCCACGAATACGGCGACCTCCACATCCACCTCGACCAGAACGAATTCGCCGACTGTTACGATTACAAGTACGTCGACGAATACGTCTGTGTACACACCAACGAACACCTCTACGCCCACGAATACGGCGACCTCCACATCCACCCCGACCAGGACGAATTCACCGACGAATACACCTACGAACACGGCAACTTCCACATCCACCCCGACCAGGACGAACACGCCGACCGTTACGATCACAAGCACGTCGACGAATACGTCCGTGTACACGTCCACGAACACCAATACGCCCACGAACACAGCGACCCCCACGTCAACCCCGACCAGGACAAACACGCCGACCGTTACGATCACAAGTACGTCGACGAATACGTCCGTGTACACGTCCACGAACACCAATACACCCACGAACACGGCAACCCTCACGTCAACCCCGACCAGGACGAACACGCCGACTGTTACGATCACGAGTACGTCGACGAATACGTCCGTGTACACGTCCACGAACACCAATACGCCTACGAACACGGCAACCCTCACGTCAACCCCGACCAGGACGAACACGCCGACCAGCACGCCCACGAATACGACGACCTCAACGAACACTCTGACCCGGACATCCACACCAACGCTGACGAATACACCTACGCCGACGATAACGTCCACGGCGACCAATACCAGTACAGGGACTCAGTCGCCCACGTCCACGGCGACTAATACGCCTACTGTCACCAATACGCCTACAAATACTAATACTCTAACCCCGACGAACACACCGACGCGGACCTCCACGCCCACAGCCACACCCACGCCAACGAGTACACCCACGAATACTCCTACGAACACCTCGACGCGGACATTCACGTCCACGGCCACAAATACGCCGACGAATACCCCCATTAACACACCAACTTTCACGCCAACACCCACCCCGACTACCACACCTACTCCCACTTCGACGAACACACCCACGAGGACGCCTACGTCCACTCCGACCCCCACACCGACGCCAACCAATACGCCCACCAACACGCTTACTCCCACCCCCAGCCCGACTGGGACGACATCGCCCACTGCCACCCCGACCAACACTCCCACGCGCACAAACACACCAACTTCGACTTCCACGCCCACGATCACATTTACGCCAACCCCAACCAATACCCCAACCAACACACCGACTTCCACACCAACCCCCACGACCTGCGTCACCCCGACGCCGACACCTACGAACACCCCCACGAACACGCCGACAAGGACCTCCACAGTCACACCCACGCCAACAAGTACACCCACGAACACGCCAACGAATACTTTAACCAGCACCAGGACGAATACGCCCACAGACACACCGACAATGACGATCACCAATACGCCGACGGTAACGTTCACGGTAACCAATACCAGCACAGGGACTCAGTCGCCCACGCCCACGGCGACCAATACACCCACGGTCACCAATACGCCGACCCATACCGCGACACCCACACTGACGAACACATCGACTTCTACGCTAACCCCGACGATGACGCCCACATCGACTCGGACACCGACATCCACGTCCACAAACACACCGACCAACACGCCAACGAATACGCCAACGTCGACCGGAACAAGCACAGCAACGAGGACGCCGACTTCCACATCGACTCCGACGATAACGCCGACGCCGACCCCGACGGTGACAATTACGCCGACGAACACACTGACACGGACATCCACGTCCACAGCCACAAACACGCCGACGAATACACCCACCAACACACCCACACTAACGAATACTTTAACCAGTACCAGGACAAGTACGCCGACCAATACACCTACGCCGACGATAACATCCACGGTCACCAATACCAGCACAGGGACTCAGTCGCCCACGCCCACGGCGACCAATACACTCACGGTCACCAATACGCCGACCTGTACAGCGACACCCACGACGACTAATACGCCCACAGTCACCAATACGCCGACCCGAACACTTACCAACACACCCACGAACACACCCACGCCCACAGACACCAATACTCCGACCCCGACTTACACCTCCACGCCGACGCCCACCCCAACGCCGACCAACACACTTATTTCCACCCCGACGCCCACGAGCACATCCACGAATGTTCCCACGAACACGTCTACTGCGACATCAACCCCCACCAACACCCCGACTGTCACGTTAACCCCGACTCCAACACCTATGACCTTGCAAGTTTCACAGGGTGCTTCACCCCCTTCAAATTCGATCCAAGCACCCGGCGCATCCGGTGTGACGGTGCAACAGATCCAAGTGACGAACCCAAGCAACAACCCGGTGACACTCACCAGCCTCGTTTTGTCGGATACGGGGAATGCTTCCACGGACGTCACGTCGGTAACGCTGTGGGAGAATGGTGTGTCGATTACCAGCGCGACGTTTAGCGGGACAACAGCGACGCTCAACTTGAACAATATCGTTGTACCGGGAAATGGGAGCGTGACATTTGAGATTACGGCCGCGATTTCATCCGCGGCCATTGGGACAGACACGGACTCATTCAGCGTAACGGGCATATCGGGAAACAACGGGCAGTCCACCCATGCCAACGGATTACCAGTCCAAGGGGCGATCATTACGATCATGGCTCCAACTGACACCGCGACTCCGACCAGCACGCCGACGGCCACCTCGACTAATGTTTCTTCCCGAACTTCGACACCCACGCCCACGGCTCCGGCCACCCTGGTGGTCTATCCCAATCCCCATTCAGGGCCCGGGTCCATCTTGGTCCTACCGCCCTACCGGGGCTCCTCCAACGTCAGGGTCGAGATTTTCACGACCGCTTTCCGAAAGGTCCAGGACAAGCAATACAATGACATTCCATCGGGACAACCTGTTTCACTGGATCCCACGGACAGGTGGGGCAAACCCTTGGCCAACGGCATTTACTATGTCTACGTGCAAACCGGCCAGGCCCACTGGATCGCCAAACTTCTCATCATGAACTGACCAATATCCCCTGAACAACTAAAAGCCTATTCCATTATTTCCAAATTCCAGGGATCTTTTCCCCGCATCGGGGGCAGTGGCCGTCCTTCAAGATGTTCCTCTCCACGAGAAATCCGTTGCGTTGGATAAGAAGCGAGCCGCATTGGGGGCAATAGGTGTTTTCCCCGTCGCTTCCTGGCACGTTGCCCAGGTACACGTACCTCAGGCCTTCCCTGCGGGCGATGGCCCGGGCTTTCTCCAGGGTTTCCACCGGCGTGGGCGGCAGGTACTGGAGCCGGTAGTCGGGATGGAACCTCGAGAAAAAGAGGGGCGTATCCGGCCCCAGATTGTCCTTCACCCAACGGCTTAACCGGACAAAATCCTCCTCCCGGTCGTTTCGCTGGGGCACGACCAGGTTCACGACCTCCGTGAGAACACCCTGCTCCTTTAAAATCAGCAGGGTAGCCAGGACATTGGAGAGTTCCCCGCCGACCTCCTTCCGGTAAAATTCCGGGTCCATCCCTTTCAGATCCACCTTCACCACATCCAGGTAGGGCGCCAGCTTCCTCAGGGGTTCGGGATTGATGTAACCCGACGTCACCACGACGTTGCGAAGCCCCTTTTCCTTGGCCAACTTGGCGGTCTCCAGCATGTACTCGTAGAAAATGGCCGGTTCGGAATAGGTAAAAGCAATGGAAGGAATCCTGCTTTCCACCGCCTGCTCCACCAACTTCTCCGGCGGCAACCATTGCGCCTCCCCGGCCGATTCTGGATCAGCCTGGGAAAGGGTCCAGTTCTGGCAGAAAGTGCATTTCAAGGGGCAGCCGGTGGACGCGACGGAAAGGATGGGGGATCCCGGCAGCATATGGAACACGGGTTTTTTCTCGATGGGGTCCACCGCCAGGGCCGCAGCTTGGCCGTAGACTTCAGTATAGAGAACTCCATCCTGGTTCATCCGGACGCGGCACCTGCCCTTGGCGCCCTCGGGAATGTAACACCGGAAAGGGCAAAGGCCGCATTTCACCCCCAGGTCGGCCTTGTCCCAATAAAGAGCTTCCCGGACAAAGGAATCGCCCGGAACCCGGCCGCCGAACAGGCGCGGGGTTCCCTGGAGGAAGAACTGGGCCGTGAAAAACAGGGAAAACACTAATGAGACCCAGAGGGGCATGGCTGAAAATCCCAGGAAAGAAAATCGATTCTTAGGCCCCATGGCTTCGCCTCCATTCCCAAAGGGACAATCCCGCGGCCACCGTCGCGCCTACGGTTTGGGCCAAGGATGTGCCTCCCAAGGGAATAAGAACAAAGGGCACAAGCAGGGCTGCCAGCCCCGAGCCGAAAAGGTCGAAAGCGTAAAGGCTGGTACCCGCTTCCGAAGCCGGGATTTGGCCCCCTGATTCACGGACCACCAGGGTGAAGAAAACTCCCGAAAACGCGCCGCCCAAGAGGTTCAAGGAAATGGCCAAGGCATCCACCCATAAGAAGGAAATTTCCTGGTTCATTCCCCGAAGCAAGCCCGAGCAGGCTCCCCAGAGTACCAATCCCAGCAGGGACAGCGCGAAACCTTTGGACCAACGATTCACTTCCTCCATACCGCTCAGGTAACGAAGAACAGCCCAGGCTCCAAGGGCCGTGCCTAACATAAAGGCGCCTGTCAAAACGGAAAATCTTTCAAACAGGTATCCGCACAATCCTTGGTAATCCTCCAAAAGTGGAACCTCGATGGCTATGACCGCAAATCCCGCGAGAAAAAGCGCCATTGACCTCTTCCCCGCCTTGAATGCTCCCAAAAGGCCCTGCCAGCGGCGGAGCAGGAGAAAAAGGAGAATCACGGATAAAAATAACGGAATCACCCATGCGGAGCCGCTATCCTTCCGGATCCATCGGCTGAACGAAGCCCGGTATAAAGCGGACCCGGAGGCGTTATTGAGGGGGTCCTGAATCGAAGGCTTGGTCCAATCGTCGAATCGTTTTATCCGGCTAGGGTCCAGATAATGGGTGATCCAAGCGCTGTTGATTTCCCCGGTATTGATTTGGAGGCCCTCCCATCGCCGAATTGCTTTCTGCGGGTCAAAGTTGAAAGGCTTGCCGGAAGCTAACAGGTAAAACCTCTCGCCCGGGACAAAGGCCACGTAAGGATAGGCGCTCTCCAACGTGCGCCGGAGGATCCTCAGGCCCCTTAAAGTACCGGAGTCCGGTAAATTTTCCTCGTAAGGCAGGGAAAGGGCCACCATGCCCCCGGGCGCCAGGCGGTCTCTCAAGTTCTCCAGGAAGCGGTACGAGAAAAACCGGTTCTCGGATACGGACCTGGGAAAATCCTTCGACAACAGGATCAGGTCGAAGGGCCCTCCCGCCGTCTGGAGATTCCGGAAGGGGTCCGTTAAAACCGTCTCTAGCCGCGTTGGGGGGACCGCGCCGATCATTTTTCGGATGGATTCCATGAGGAATTTATAAAGGTTTCTATCCGGAAAAATCGAGGTGACGACCGCGGGGTTTAACCGGAACAGCTCTTGGATGAGTGGCGGTGGTGGAAACCCGGGGATCAGGATTTTTTCGGTTTTCTCCCGCAACAGCGCCGGAAGAAACGCCTCTTCCTCCCAGGAAACCGTCCTAGGATCGAACATCACTTCCCCGTTGTAATAGGCCAAGGTCTGGCCCGCGTCCGCGACCCGCTCCAAGGCGCCGTAGCGGGATTGGGAGACTTCCATCAGTTTGGAACCCCGGAATTGTTCCATCCGGCTGTACAGGACCGCGATTCCGCTTCCGAAATAAACCAATACGAGCCAAAGGGCCAGGATCACCAGAGACTTGTATTCCCCGCTATTTCTCTTAGAGATCATGATGAAAGCCAGGGGGACGAAAGTAATCCAGAGGCCAATTTCCAATCCATCCACCCGGCCTACTAAAGCGAAGGCATATAAAATCCCACCTCCAAAAGCACCCGCCGCCTCGTATAGGTACGCCAGGGCCATGTCACCTTTTTCGGAGGGGAAAGCCTTTTGGGCCAGGAAAGAGAAGGTGAAACCCGCAGTTGCGCCCACCGGCGCCGTCAGGAGGATGGCCAGGATGGAAATCCCCGGTAAGCCGGGAAGGGCTTGGAACCGGAACACGGAAAAAACAACGCGCGTGGCAAAAACCGCAAGCGGCAGGGTCAAACTTGAAAAAAAGAGGGCCGCGGCGGGTCCCCGGGGGTTCTCCATCCATCGCCGGGGCATGCGGGTAAAGAGCCAGGTTCCGATTCCCCCTCCGCAAAACCAAGCCGTAAGCAGTAATCCCAGCACCGCTTCGTTGCCCTTGAACAGGTCCCCCCATTCCCTCAAAAGAACGGCCTGGGCCATCACGCAATAGGCGCCATGAAGGAGGGTTAAAACCATGTGGCCGCCCCCTCCAGGAGAAACCAGATCCCCGCCGCGATTCCAAAGAAACAACCCAGCCGCCTGAAAAAAGGCGTCCGCATCCTTGACGCGATGAAAGGCGCGGGCAGAAGAATGAGGGTCGTGCCCAGGAAAAGAAAGAGGAAGAAAAGGGTGCCGCCGATGGGGTTGGCTATCGAGGCCGCCTTGGCCAGGCCGGCCGCGAATGGCGCGCACGGATAAAATCCCAGGACCAAGCCCGTGAGAAAAGGCCAGCCCTTAAGGGGCTTCAAAGAAGCGCCCGGACAGAAACCCGCGGATGTCTTTTTCAAATCCCTCCATGAAAAAACCAAAAGCAGGATGGCGCCGGTGCAAAGAAGCCCGCCCCTCAGGCCCATGCCGGAGGGTCCCTTCAACAAAAGATTTCCCATTTCCCCCGCCAGGGCTCCCACAGCCAGGTAGGCTATCAATCGTCCCGATAAGAAAGCCCCGAAAGCCCAGGCCCTTCCCTTGAGGCTCGGGACATCCCCGCCCAGAAGATAGGGCACCAGAAAAGGCAGACAGGTGACCAGGCAGGAGCCGCCCATGGCCAATCCCAGGACAAAACCTTCCGCCGATTCCCGGATCATTTGATCAACCCCTGGACCAGGTTGACGACCGCCAGGATTCCCTGGGGCGCGTAAAACAGGGAGAGCGCCCCGCCAAACCCCAGTGAGATAAAATCCATCCAGGCCGATCCTTTTTGACCCGCCGTGACGACCGAAATCCCCCCCTTGGGACAAGCCGGTACGCACTTTAGACAAAGCGTGCAGTAGCGGGTGATCTTGGTTTCATAGATGTCTTTCCGTTTTAAGGCCGTCTGGGAGGATACGGTTTCTTCCACCTTGTTACCCGCTGAGGAGGTTCTCTTTTTTACTGTCTCAATGGCGAAACTGGGGCATTCGGCCTCGCACAACCCGCAGGAGGTGCAGGAATCTGGGTCGACTTTTACCTGGTAAGGGGACCACTTTTGAACCAGGGGGGTCAGGGCCCCAAAGGGGCATAGGGTGCTGCAGAAGGTCCTTTTGCGGGTCAGAATCGGCAGGATGACGACGAAAACAGCGGCGACCAGCGCGTAAGCAGCCATTTGCGCGGCATAAATCCTCGAGGAAGGGTCCAGGATTTCTCCCTGGGTTTTAAAGGGGCAGAGCCAAAGGCAAAACTCGCTTTCCTGCCTCGAAAAAGACATGAAAGCCAGGAACAAAAACAAGGCCAGTTGGAATTCGCGGGGCCTGGTCTTTAGGGGCAGGCGCAGGAAAGGTTTTTTTAGGATTCTGGAAAAAGCATCGTCCCAACCGCCGAAAAAACACACGCGGCTGCAGAACCCTCCACCGCAAATAAACAACACGAGAAGCCAAAAGATTCCCAACCCCAGAAACCCGTAACGGCCGTAAGTGCTGTTAAGAAAGGCTTCCACCTGCTGGTAGCCGATGGACAGGATGTTGCCGGACAAGCTCAAATGGCAGTAAGGCTGTATATCCGTCTTCCCTCCTGCCTGAAAACCTCTCATGTGCAAACCGCTAAGAAAGAAAAACGCGAGGGATAGAAAGTAAAAGGTCCGGACTTTTTCAGGCCTGTCGGAACGTTCAAGGCGCCAGTAAAAACAACCTAGGACGAAGCACCAGAGAAGGGCGATTATTAAAAAGGGGGCTGAAGCGTGGTAAATCCGGACTCCCAGGGCCGCCCAAAGGAGGAATAAGGCGAAAGGCCTCCAAGATTGCTTCATTTTTCAGGAAATACTTGGGCCGTGAATTTCCAAAGTTCCGCGTCCTTGCGTTTGTAGGCGTTCGAGTCCAGGCCGGCCTTGTGCCCAAGCTGTTCGAGGTATTCCTTTTTGTCCCACTTCCATTCGACCGGCACCTGGGGGAGGAAGACCCCGGAGTTCCATCCCGCGCGGAGGATCAGCCCGTCCCGGCCCACCACGATGTCGTCAAGTGAGTTAACCTTAACCAAGGGCGACATCACCGAGATCTCGATTTCGATGCCCTTCAACTCTTCCTTCCGGACGGGGTTGAAGCGGGGGTCGTGGGCGGCGGCGTTCATGGCGTTGGCAATGACTCCCTGGTAGAGGGGGTCCTGGGGTTGGATGCTTCCGATGCAGCCCCTGAGCTGGCCTCCCTCGTTGAGGGTCACGAACACTCCCGAGGGTTTTTTCAGGTTCTCCGTCAGGTTGAAATCCCCCAGGTCCTTTTCCGGATACCGGCTCACTCCGTCCCGCACGAACTTCTCCAGCACATGGCGGGCGAGCTTTAAAAGCGTCTTTTCCTCCCCCTCCGTCAGGTATTTTTCCTGTTGCAGCATGACGCCCTCCTTGCGGGACCCCAGCGCGATGGCCGTGTAGCTCACGCTGTTTTCCCAATTGCCAGTGACTTCCCCGCTCGTCGTGTAAGCCAGGAGCTTTCCTTCCGCCTTCCAACCCATCGCCTTGAACAATTCCAGGACCAGGCGGATGGGGTTGCGGCCGCAAATGGTGGCGCCGGTTCGCTCCACGTATCCGGTGAAACCCTCCCCGTCGCCCTTGAGGATAAAGTCCGCGGCCCCCATGTCCAGGTCATGGAGTCCTTGTTTCAGTTTCTTCTTGAACTTGGGCAGGTAACCGTAATTCGAGCCGCAATGGGTGAAATCAGAGCTCACCACGATCGCCGTGGAATCGTCCACGATCAAAGCCAGGGCCTTGGCCGCGTCCTGGTATTCCATCAGGCTCATATCCCCCACGATCAGGGGGACCAGCTTGGCCTCCGGAAGTGTTTTTTGCAGGAACGGCACCTCCACCTCGTCGGCGTGCTCCTGGGTGGAGGCGGTTTCGTTCTTCGTCCAGGTAAAACCGGAAGCCTTGAGTGTCTTAATGGCCGCCTGGTCCAAGGGATAAACCCCCAAAGGTGTTTGGTAGGGAAGCTCGTTTAAAACCACCCCCTCGAAGCCGGCGTAATGGCTGGGGGCCAGGAGAATGACGCGTTTAATGATGGGGCTTTCAGCCTGGAGTGCCTTAAAGGAGTAGGCGGCGGTGGCGCCGCTGAATTCGTAACCGGCATGGGGGGAAATCACGGCTCGCGGCCTTAAATCGGGGGGTATGGATGCCTGATTGAGGGCGCCGTCCAGGAAATTTCCGAGTTCCTTAGCGTCGGCGGGATAAAACCGGCCCGCTTGGGCCGGAAGCCGGACAGCTTGATTGCCGGAGGATGAACAAGCGGGGACCAACAAGAGAACGGCAGATATCAGGACGGCGGTCAAAGTTGGTCGCATCAGCCCACCTCGAGGAAATTGGAATGGAACCGGGTCTATTTTATCAGGCCCGTCTCTCAACAGTATGCATGTATTGAAATCTTCAAAACAGCTTTGGATGGGTTGGGAACCGAATCCCCAACCGTGGCGGGAAGTGACGAGTTTGGGCCCCGGATAGCCGTATGACGTCCCTCTTTCGGCCTTTTTCCTTAATTTTCAGAGTGTATTTGCTTTTATAATTAATCCTGGCAGGCTGAAAAAATCCCAAAACCGGATTTTTTCAGCATTTTGTGAGATATTTTATTAGGTGATTATCCCTTTGAAGTCCGTACCCTAAAAAGCTATCATTTTTCCTATGAAAAAGCCCTCAAAGCAGTTTCCTATATTGGGCGAAAATTTGAGAAAATTCTACTATGCCAAAAAGTAAAATTCCTGAATTCGATCACTTTGATTTTATTATTAATTCGTCCCTGTTTTGCATTTGGGGACTTTTTATGAGCCTAGATCATTATGACGGCCAAATCATTATGTGTGTTTTAATTTTGATTGCTGGATACATTTTTACTCTTTGTTATTTCAAAATTTGGGTTGATTTTAAAAAAAGATGGAAAATATTTCTCACAGCAACTATTGTTTTCGCGGTATTCATTTCTAGTACTGTATTTTTTCAAATAAAAAAAATAAATCAAGAATTAGTTAAGCTGGAAAAAAATTCGGTTGATAATTTATCCCTTGAAATGGAAATGGAAAACCCCAAGGATGCAAATACTTCTTGTGTTTCTATTATAAATAATGGTGAAAGTGTTCTTTCCAACTATTCAATAGTTTATTTTTTCTTTATTTGTGATTGTAATCGTATTTTTATACAGAATCGCCCAATTAGTAGGCCTTTTGATGGTGATTTAGATGTTCATAAAGGATTTCGAGATTGTTTTATAAAGGAAATTTTTTCCAAAGAATTTGTAGAAAATCATAAATCTTCTTTAGGCCATGATATTTATCACGTAGTCAATTCAGGGAAATTTTGTTTTATGGATGTAATGGTTACGTTTGAATATGTTTTAAAAGGCCACAATAAACAATTAATGCAAAGCAAAAGATATAAATTGGATTTTGATGGTAAAAAATATTGCTGGAATACTCCTCAGAATGAACCAAAAGAGACGAAACTATATTCTTTGGAAGAAATGTTACACATCTCGGCAACGCCGTCAAAAAATAGGTGAATAAATATGTCCATAGGCAAATACATTTCACTTCAAGAAGCTAGGAAACATAAGAAACTAGACCGCTTTATAAAAGAGCATCCTTCTAAGGGAAATGCCCGACAATTCGAGGATTTACTTGATCGAATGGCTCATAACAAGCCCGTTAAAAAGATGCCAAAAGGCGGGAAAACATCAGCCAAGGCGTAGAGCGCATATTGTAACGGAATTCAAATTCTCCGAGATACTTCGGAAGATGCTTTTGGGAGACATGAACGTGAGTACCTTTGATGCTTCTCTTGATGTGGCTCCAAAACCCTTCAGTGGAATTAACATGATGGGTTCCATTGACGTATTGTTTATGCCCGTGATTGCAAACCCCGTGCTTAAAACCTTCTTGAGGAAGAATGTTGTAGGTTTGGAATTCGTCGGTTTCAACCAAGCTTCCCCTCTTAACGTGTTCTTTAATAATCGGGATGAGGGTTTCTCTTTTAACATTAGGAACAACGTGCGTCATGACATCCCCACCACGCTCAACCATTCCAAAAACGATAGTCTTACCTTCTGCACCACGCCCACGCTTGCCGGAATGCTTCCCACCAATAAGGGTTTCATCGGCTTCGACTTGGCCCGAAAGTTCGTCATCCCCATCAACCTTTGCCATATATTTGCGGATTTCATGCGCCATTCTCCAAGCGGTTTTATAAGTCAAGGAAAGCTGTCTTTGAAGTTCCTTGGCAGGAACACCATGCCGGGAAGTGGTAAAGAGGTACATAGCGTAAAACCACTTTTGAAGGGGAGTGTGGGAGTCTTGAAACGGAGTGCCAACCATTGGGTGAATATGATCGCCGCACCATTGACAGCTATAAGCCGGGATGCCTGTAAGTTTGTGAAACTTGCTTTCCTTCTTACCGCAAGGGCATTGAGTGGGATTTCCAAAACGAATCTGCATAAGGTGTTCCAGGCAGGAATCATCGTCTGGAAAGGTTTTGAAGAACTCTTGAACCGTCATTATTTTATTCATGGTTTCTACCTCCATGAATAATAGTATATCAAGTACATACGGATGTCAAGGGGATAATCGCCTTTTATTATATCGTTTATATGTTTGGCTGTTGAACGGGGATTTACCTATGCCGATAAATCAAAACCGACACCTCACCAGGTATATTCTTCTTATATTTCTAGCCTTTTCAGTAAAACCTTGCTGGGCTTTAACGGCCGGTAACCAGGGTATGGATTTCTGGCTGGCCTTTCCGGACAGCTACAACAACACGATTAATGCCACCGCAAAACAATTGTTGGTCACCAGCTTGAACTCGGCTGCCGGAACGGCCCAGATTCCCGGCCTTTCCATTTCCGTTCCCTTTTCGGTGCCGGCAGGGGGCATGACCGTTGTGACTCTCCCTCTCACCGCCAGTGTCACGCAGCTGGACGGCGTATCCCAACAGGGAATCCATCTGACGGCGACCAATAACGTCGCGGTTTTCGGTTTGAATTACATTCCCGCCGCCACCGACGGCTACCTGGCCCTTCCCACGGACGCCCTGGGCGTTACTTACATGGTTTCGACATACCAGGTGGATGACCTCGACACCTCTCCCACCGTCGACAACGGTTATTCCCTCTTCACGATCGTGGGGGCGGTGGACTCCACTTCGGTGACCATCACCCCCTCGGTGACCGTCGGTTCCAGGACCGCCGGTATCCCTTATGTTATTACTTTGAACTCAGGGGATACTTACCAGCTGGCGGCCACGAATATGGGGGACGACTTGAGCGGCAGCACGATCGCCTCAAGTAATCCGGTCGCGGTGTACGGGGCCAATGTGGCCGCCTATATGCCAACCAGCGTCTACCAGGCGGCCAACAGCCTGGTGGAACAACTCTGGCCCCTTTGCGATTGGGGTTTGACTTTTTTCACCGCGCCTTTGGCCACAAGATCGAACGGGGACACGATCAAGATCACGGCCTCCGCGAACAACACGAATGTCTTCCTCAACGGCACCCAAGTGGCGGTCCTGAACCAGGGCCAGGTTTACCAGCAGGAAGTAATCGTGGCCTCGCAAATCACATCCAACAACCCGATTTACGTGGTGCAGTATTCCAACAGTTCCACCTTTGACAACAACACGAACGCCGACCCCAGCATGATGTCCATTCCGCCCGTAAACGATTTTGACACGGGATACCTGGTGGCCGCGCCCGTCACCGGAGGGGCCATTACAACCCCCTTCTCCAGCTACGAGAATATCGTCGCTCCCTCGGCGGTCGTGGGTTCCATTTACCTGGACGGAACCCTCATTCCCACTACGGTTTTTTCTGCCATCGGCTCCAGCGGTTACTACAGCGCCGTTGTGCCCGTGCCACCCGGCCCCCATCAGTTGACCGGGGACGGAGTGACCCGGTTCGGGGTGGTCGCCTATGGTTTCGGCTTATATAACCCCCCCGCCAATCCCGGCTATGACGCCTACAGTTATCCCGGCGGGCTTGTCCTCTGCTCCAACCTTCCCACTCCGACCCCCACGCCCACGAGGACCCCCACTTCCACGCCGACGGTGACTGTGACCCCGACTATCACGCTCACTCCCACGCCTACGAACTCGCCAACCATTACATCGACGTCCACCGCGACGCCGACCCCGACGGACACCCCGACCCCCACGATCACCGACACCCCATGCGGATATCCCGGCCTCACCTGCACCCCGACGATCACCTCGACCTCCACCTCCACCCCCACCGGCACTCCAACGCCGACCGTAACCGACACCCCGACATTCACTTCCACTCCGGCCTCCACGGACACTTCCACCCCGACTTCCACCTCTTCGGCCACTTCCACCCCAACGAACACTCCGACTGCGACAAACACTCCCATCCCCGAATGCTTTTACGTCGACAAGAACGTGTTTCAATCCGGCCAGGCGTCCGTTACCATCACTTTCTGCCTGCCCAATGCGGGTAATTATTCCTTGAGAATTTACAACTCGGCCGGGGAGCATATTAAAACCCTGGCCGACGGTTACTTCACGCCCTCCTCCTCCTCCCAGGCCTATCCCTGGGACGGAAAGAACAAGTACGGCGATACTTGCGCGAGCGGGGTTTATCTCATTTACCTGGTCACACCCGTCGAGAAAAAACTCGCCCGCGTACTCTGGATGCATTGAACCTTTTTTCTTTTCGTTTTTACCGCCTCACAGCCGAAAATTTTCGTAAATCCAGACTGGAAAGATCATCTTGATCCCTCCGGCTATTTTTTTAATCATCCTATGCGTCACCCTCGCCCTGATGTTATGGCTGGGAAAACCCAAGGCCCCGCCTCCCAAGGAAAGCATCGTCGGCCCCTTTCAGGACGCCGATTTTTCAGGCCTTCCTCCCGTGCGGAATTTCCAAGCCCGGGACGGAACCCAGCTGGCCTACCACCATTACCCCGTACAAACCGGGAAAACCCGTGGAACCGTCGTGCTCCTGCACGGCTCCTCCTCCAGGAGCCATAGCATGCATCCCCTGGCCTCAGGCTTTTCTGCCGCCGGATGGGAAGCCTACGCCTTGGACGTCAGAGGACATGGCGACTCGGGAACGAGGGGGAAGATTTCTTATATCGGCCAGTTGGAGGATGATCTCCAGGATTTCACCGCCGCGACCCCTTCTCAGGGACCTAAAGTGTTGGTTGGATTTTCATCGGGCGGGGGTTTCGCCTTGCGGTTTGCCGGAAGCCCCCGGCAAGACCTTTTCGATGGTTATCTATTGCTTTCCCCGTTCCTCCACCAAAGCTCGGCTGCCTACCGGAAAAACAGCGGGGGCTGGGTCGGTCTCGGCCTTCCCCGCCTGATCGCGCTGATCCTCTTGAACCGTTTTGGATTTAAAGCCCTCAATGATCTTCCCGTGCTGGCTTTCGCCTTGCCGGAAAAGGACCTGAAATTCATGACCCCGGAATATTCCTTCGCCCTTTGGTCCAATTTCCGGCCGCACGACGATTACCGGAGAGATATCCGCAACACGAAACGCCCCATGGCGGTCCTGGCCGGGGAAGAGGACGAAGTGTTCAAATCTAATATGTTCGCCCAGGAATTCAAAAACGCCGAGGGCCACGCCCAAGTCACCCTCGTCCCGAGGCTGAGCCATGTGGGCCTGATCCTTGACCCCAGGGGAATCCAGGCCATCGTCAACTCCCTGGACCGTTTTCAAACCTCATAACCACATCAGAATAATCCACGGAAAATCGCATAAAACATCAGCTTAACCCCATCGAAGAAATTCCCTAAAAATAAACTAAAAAACAAATGGGCTGAAACATTCTTCTTCGGTTGTAAAATATCCCTTCTTAAAACCGCCCTGAGGGAACCATGAAAAAAATCCTTATCATCGCCTTCCTGCTCGTGCCCGGCTTCGCCTTTTGCGCCGCGGCGGAGGATTATTTTTCCGGCGGATTGGCGATGCTTAAAAAGGGGGATTACGACAAGGCCATCCGTTACTTCAGCTCTGCTTTGAAAGTGAAGCCCGACTATTGGCAGGCCTATGAATACCTGGGCAAGACCTACTTCTTGGATTCCAACCGCACCGAGGCCCTGGTAGCCATGAAAGAAAGCCTCGCGCTCCATCCCGACAATCCCGAACTCAAGAAATTCGTCAAGCGCATCGAGGCATCCAGCCCCTGGCTCCCGGCTGGCTCCACCTCTCTCCGGGACAAATTGGCGGTTCTTTCCATCATTGTTTCCCTCCTGACCCTGGGTTGGACCCTCTTTTGGACCTACCGGCATCGGTCCCGGTCCGTCGTTACTTTCCTGTTGAGACAGCAGAATCTGTCCAATTCCAATTTGGTCACGAGCGTCTTCCTGGATTTCACGCTTTACAACACCGGGAATAAGGCGGTCCAGGTGGCCGCCTACCGCATCAGGTGGGGCGAGAAAAAGGAATGGGAGAAGTGGACTTTCCTGGAGAACCCCCAGGTCTTGAGCGCGCCAGACCATAAGCAGGTTCTCCACCTGACCTATACCTCCCCCGGATTGAAGGTCGGCGCGATGGAATTCGGCGATGGCGTGAGGGAAAGGTGGCCCCTGCCCCCCAAACACTTGGCGGTCATGAACGAAGCCCTGGATATGGTCGGCAAGCCGAGAAGGGACCTGCCGGAAGCTGTGTTAGGTTAATAAGTAAGGAGAATGAATATGGAATGCACTCAAAAGGCAAACATGAAAAACTGCCCCTGCACTTACGATTGCGAGCGGAGGGGAAAGTGCTGCGACTGCGTCACCTACCACCGCCGCCGGGGTGAGCTTCCGGGCTGTTTCTTCGACGCCAAGGCTGAAGCCACCCATGACCGGTCCATCGGGAATTTCGTGCGGCTCAATTCTTGATGGCGGTATCTCAAGCCTTGTCTTGAAATGTCATTTCGTTTTATTGAACCCCGTTCACCGGTTGGAACCCCCGTTTTTAATGGACGTTTCCGCATTTCCGGCATCGGATCTTCCGAAAAATCCAATCAGCAGGCCACACCTTGACCGAGCCGCATTTCAAACAGGCCAGGTTGAAAAAACTCCTTGCCGAAGAAAACCCCAAGGCCAGAAATACCACCACCAGAACCGTGACATGGGCGAACAAAAGTTGAATCGCGTCCGGAATATTCCCCGTGCCCCTCACTATCGGCATAAGGATTTGAAAAGAGATCAATCCCCCCGTCAACAAGCACAATAGGCGGTTGACTAACCACGCGGCCCGGTTTCCCCTGAGAGTTCCAATCAACAATACTAGCCAAAGCGCGACCGGGATCAGTCCGGAAAAAGGTATAGGAGGCGAACCTTCCGGGTTAGCTAAAAAAGGCCAAACCTGCATGGCCAGAATCCAGGCCGTTCCCAAAACGGCGATCCGCGCGCTCCAGGGCATGGGTAGCGGGCCTGCGGTCCCTGCCGGTACCCGGCGCGGGAAAACCAAAGGGATGAGAAATAACATTGCGGCCAGGAAAAAAACCAGGATCAGACACCTGCCCCATGAAAAGGCCTGGGGATTTTTCAAGTATCCGTCCAGGACCGTCTGTTCCACCAAGGCGTCCCAATCGGGCGATTCCAGGTCGAACCTGAAGGAAGACGCGACAAAGGTGACCAGGACGCAAAAATTTTTACCCCCCGGAAGGAAATATCTCAAGCATTTATCGGTTTTAAAACTTCCTTTTGGCAGGCCCAGGACCAACCGCAGGGCCGCCTCCCCTCCCAGGGTGGCAGGAGCGCAATCCAAGAGTTTCAAACCTTCGGGCGCGCCCGAAGAAGCGGTAGGCAGGTCATTGGCGAGTTGGAGTAGGAAATCCGGGTAACTCACGTCCTTGGGTATGGGAAAAAGGGCCACATCCATGTATTCCACGACCTTGTTGCGGATCGTGCGGGGATTAACGGCGATCACCGGGTAGGTCTCTCTTTTGCGCATATCGGCCAAAAAAGTAGGTAATTTAAGGCTGACGGACTGGGAACCGGGGGAAAGGTCGGTCCAGCCCTCGGGAATGCGGAACCGGTAGAACTCCTGGCCATACGCGGGCAAGAAAAGAAAACCCAGGAAGCAGGCTAAAAGTGCTGATCTTAATAAATTCAAATGAATCCTTCCAAAATAAAATTTAGCCACGGATTCAGGGGATACACTCAGATGGCCAAAGAAAAAGGCTTAAAATTTTTGTTTTTTAAAATCCCATGAATCCCATGCATCCGTGGCTAAGATGTTGTTTTGGCTTTTGTTTTTTCTGGTTTCTTACTCTTTCGGGTAGCTTTATGGACTATATTAACAAAATTGTGGAAGCCGCGATACGAGAGGAGATCTGGCTAAATGCGCATTGCGTTGGAAATTGTGCCGAGAAACCCGGAATTTTTATCCACCGCCATCCAAGAAGTTAAATCCCGCTTGCGGCGCGTCACCACCCTGACCCTGCCGGATTTGAAAGATTCCAAGCTGAGTAGCCTGGATGCTTCCCTTTTCACTCGCTGGCATTTCCCCGACGTCATTCCCTGCTTTCGGGCCTTGGAGATCGACCTGGAAAAACCCTGGCCCGAGGCTTCCCTCATCCTGGAGAAGGGTTTCAAGGAAATTGCCTTGGTAACGGGTGATCCGCCCAAGAATTCCCCTGCGTCCCCAAAGGACGAGGTTCTACTGGAAGCCATCCGGAAGTTGAAACGAGAAATCTCCGGTCTCAAGATTTATGTTGGGCTGGACCCCTACCGGAAAGCGCCCGATAAGGAAATGGAATACGCGCGGGCCAAGTTGGAAGCCGGGGCCGACGGATTCATCACCCAGGCTTTCTTCGACCTCCGGTTATTCGAGACCTACTCGAACCTTTTAAAACCCCATGATGTTTTCTGGGGCGTGTCTCCCGTGCTGGATGAATTCGCCTGGAATTTCTGGAATGACAAGATCAAGGCTGTCTTTCCGTCGGATTTCAGCCCCACCCCTGATTGGAACCGGGCCTTCGCCAAGAAAATGATGGATCTAGTCGGGGAACGGGGCGGGAACCTTTTATTCATGCCCATCCGTGCCCCGATTTTGGATTGCTATGAGGGAATACTTTAAAAATTAATGACCTCAGCGTTCTTAAGAAGCCCCTTCAACTCGGACTCCCATTTCTCGCCCCCGGCGAGGCGCGCCAGTTCCACGGCCATATGGCGGGGCTTGACCCCCATAGCCGAGATTCTTCCCAGGCCCTGCAGGCAGCTGGGGCAGTTGGTCAGCATGATCCCGTCGTTTTCCCTTCCCTCCATGGCCTTTTTCACGGCCTCCGTCTTTTTATCCAGCATGTTGAAGGCGATGTCGGGCCGGCTCATGGCAAGGGTCCCGGCCTCCGAACAGCAATGGGGCACCAGGGTCAGCTTGAACCCTGAGTTTTTCTTGAAAAATTCCAGGGCGGTTTCTTTCAGGGAGTCGTGGCAGGGCCGGTGGTAGAGGTAGTCCCCGCCCGTGCCGGTCTTCAAGCCGGCCTGCACGGCGAAACGGCTCACATCCTCCAGGGGGGCGGAGAATAGGCCTTCGACGCCCATGGTCTGCAGGGCCTCGCGGCAGGTGCCGCAGGAAACCACGATCGCGTTGAAAGAAAGGTGCCTCAGCATCTCGCGGATCTGGCTGAAGATGATGGTGTCCCCCAGGACCCTCCGGTTGTTGTCCGCCACCTGGGCGTTCACGTTGATGGGAAACCCGCAGCACAGGAAGGGCGGCGGCAGGACGACCCTGACCCCCGCCTTGAGCATCAGGAAAAGCGAGGCCTTGCCCACGTCCGAGAAAAGCCTTTCGGACCCGCACCCGGGGAAATAAAAAACCGTCTTGGCCGCTTCCACGGCGGGGGAAAGGATCAGGGCCTGGTGGAGTTCCAGTTTGGGAAGAATCCGGTGCAGGGTGCCCCGCCCCGAGGGAGGCATGGGCGTCCGGAGCATATTGAAGGGCCATATTGCCTTCCAGTCGCTGAAATTGGGCACATAGGCCAGGACCCTGGCTCCCAGGCGCTGGAAAAAGAGGCCCCACACCAGCACCGCCTGCCGGAACAGGGCGTTATAGGCCCTCGACCGGCTCTTCAGGTACCCCAGGGACATGCGGGTGGCGATGGCCGTGTGCTTGTACTTTCGGGCCGCCAGGATGCGCCTCTCCAGGATGGAGATTTCTCCCGTGTCGATATCCACCGGGCAGGGTTTCAGGCACTTATGGCAGATGGTGCAGTGGTCGGCGATCTCTTCCAATTCCTTCAGGAACTCGAACCGGGTCGAGCGGGCCCGCTGGGCGTCGTAAAGCAGGGCCTCGATGACCGCCGCGATGGCCAGGTTCTTGTTGCGGGGGTGGTAGAACATGTTCTTTCCCGGGTGGAACACACAGCAGTCGGGCTTGCACCGGCCGCAGCGGATGCACTTGGAAATCTTGTCGGCCAGCTCGAAAAGCGAGTCGTTCTGCAGGATACGGGCTTCCAACTCCAGTAAATTGAAGGAGGGCGTGAAGACCTTGTCGGGCACGGTCATGTCGGAGAGCTTGCCGGGATTCATCAACCCGCCCGGGTCCACCTGGTGGCGGTATTGCGCCAGGGCCTCGAGGCGGCCGTTCTCCAGGTGTTTGAGCTTGGTGACGCCGATGCCGTGCTCGCCCGACACAACGCCGCCCAGGGTCACCACGTGGCGCATGACGGTGTCCGCGGTCGTGAAGGCCCGCCTCAGCATTTCCTGGTCGTTGGAGAAGGTGGGGATGTTCACGTGCACGTTGCCGTCGCCCGCGTGCATGTGGGTGGCGATGACGATCAGGCGCGAACGGGTTTCCTTGAAGATGCGCTCCACCTCCCGGCAGGCGGCCGCGTAACCGCGGAAAAGTTCCAGCAGGCCCTTGAGCAGGTCTTGGGCGGGTTTCCCCTCCCTCAAGGGTTTCTTGGCCTCGGTTTTGATTTCTTCCAGGGCCTTCCGGCAAAGTTTCTCGGCGGCGGGACGCTTGGCGGCCAGCCATTCGGTATCCTCGGCTTCCTGCGCCCTCTCGAGGAATTTGAGCGCCTCCTCCACGAAACGGGACTGGTTGTGTCGTTCTTCCTTGATGTTGTATTCGCCGATATAGGTGGCGAAGCCCGCCAGGGATTCCAGGGGCAGGACGATATCCTCGTTGAGCTTGAAGGCGTTGGTGTGCTTGGCGATGGCGCCGAGCCGCTTGCGGTCGGCCCAGAATTTAACCCCCTCCTGGGCATCCCTGGCCAGGAAAAGATCGGTGTTGGGGTAACGGTCCACCAGGGCCTTGAGCCGCTTTTCCCCTTGGGCCAGGTCCTCGGGGGTGTGGGCCACAATGTCGATTAAAAGCACCGCCTTGGGGCGGTCGCCGCGGGCGGCCTTGGTCTTGTAGCCGATGGCCCTCACGTATTCCTCGTCGAAATGCTCCAGGGCCATGAGGGTTTCCCGACCCTTGTTTACGAACTCTTTGGAAAGGTCCAGGATGACCTTGCCCGCCTCGTCCATGCTCTCCCCGAAAAACTCCAGGCAGGCGGTGCGCAGGTGCTCGTAGGCCGGGTACAGCACGAACCGGGCCGAGGTGATGACCCCGTCGGTTCCCTCTTTCTGGAGGCCGGGCAGGCCGCCCAGGGCCTTGTTGGTGATGTCCTTCCAGACGTTCTTCTTGCGGATATCCAAACCGCCCAGTTCCACCGTCCTCAGGATGGCGTTGGTTTCCCCGTCCCGGACCAGGAAGGCCACCTTGTCCGAATGGAGGATCTTCCTTAATGGATGCCCCTTTCGCTTGACCACCACCGTTTTCCCGCCTGGAAGCGCCATTCGGAAGGAAAGCACGTTGTCGATGGCCGTGCCCCATAGAACGGCGGTCTTGCCCCCGGCGTTTTCGGAAAGGTTGCCGCCAATGGTGGAGGCCCAAGAGCTGGTGGGGTCGGTGGCGAAGACCCACCCTGCTTTGGCGGCGTAGTTAATGGCGTCCTCCGTCACGACGCCCGCTTCCACCTCCAGGACCTTGGTCTTGCGGCTGGTGCCGTCATCCAGCGTGAATCTCTTCTCGGAGAAGCCGCGGATTCGGTCCAGCTTTTCCAGGTTCACCATGACGCAGTCGCCCGTCACCGGAATGGCCCCCCCGGTGAGGCCCGTGCCGGCGCCCCGGGGGATGGCCTTGAGGCCCAGGTTCTCAATGGCTACTAGGAGGGGGGCTACCTGCGCTTCCTCGGAGGGAAAAACCACCGCCACCGGCATGAAGAGGCGCCAGTCGGTTCCGTCCGTGACGTGGCTGATGAGCGCGAAGGGATCGAAAAGAACGTTGGCCTCGCCCACCACCGCGCCCAGTTCCCGCCGGATGCGTGCCCTTTGGCCCAGGGCCGAGACCAGCTCGGATTGCAGGCGGTCCAGGTAGTCCTGGCATTGGCCCAGGACCCAAAGCACGTCGGGGTCGCTCCCGGAATTCTTGTTCAGGATATCCAGGTCTTCCTGGTAGGCGGCCAGGAACTGCCGCCGGGAAGAGGGGGAGTCGACCATCTCTTGGTAGAGAAAGGGATTGCGGCGCAGGATGAAGATGTCGCCGATGAACCGCATGAGAAGGCGGGCCGAGCGCCCGGTTTTTCTGCGGGCGCGGAGTTTTTCGAGGGTTTCCCAGACCTGGGCCCCGAATAGGATGCGGACGACTTGCTCGTCATCCGCCGATGTGTAGTTGTAGGGAATTTCTCTTCTTGTTTGGGTTTCCATGGGCCTCACCCCGGTCCAGTGTTGGCGTATGATGGGTTAAAAATAGTGAATTTTGTATGACTGCTGTCATGTAATAACGTTTATCAGCCGTCAGTTGTCGGTTGTTTGTTGATTGCGACGGAGAGGAAAAACGATGGGAAAATATTTTTCATCTTATTTATTCACTGGTGGCGCTTTTATAAAAGAAACAAATCTAGAACCATGAGTAGTAGTTTTCTTTGAAAGTGTGTCAGCACCCATTACATGGAGACTTTCCTGACCAACTAATCCCTTTGCGTACAAATCTTTCCAAATTATTCTATAAAAGTCTTCCCGATTCTGAAGTTCCGGAAAAGCTTTTTCAATCATATCGGCAAGTCCACCAATCTGATAATTACGATCCCCCGGCTGACGCCCAAACCATCCCTGGGGGTCATCGGCCAAGTCTAATATTTTTAAATGCCAAACACTAAAAGTATCCACATAACTTAAAAATATTTGTTGTAGTGACCTATCAAGGTTATGAGAGATTCCCGAATTTATTATTGCGTTTTTAAGAGCGTCAATTTTTTCATGTTGGTTATTCGATACCGCAATTCGAGATGCCTGAATCACTGAATCAATGAACGCCTCATTGCTTTGCAATTCTTCTAACCGGCCAACATGTGCTTTTAATACCTGAAACGCTTGAGCTAATTGTTCCATCCATTCAGCGCGTCTTCTTTCCAGGGGTGGGGCAATAATAGCGTTGAATATTTCTAAAGCGGGGCCACCTATTCCAGGTATTGCGCTCACTACCGCTCACGCAATTAGATGCACTGTGTCCCCCGGAGTACCGCTAGGCGCTTTAAGATTTGATTCTGTCAAATTAGCCTTCTTTACTTTTATTTGTTTTCAAATCCTTTTCCTTTATCTTTTTTATCATTTCCACTATATCTGCCGGAACATCGATTTTACGGCCAAAAGCATCCCGGGATATAAATGAACCATCTTCAAATCCGACAGTTGTTTGGCCTCCGTAGTTCCAAATTTCATTTTCAGGCGGAATCAAAACCTTGGCTATCTCTTTCCAAGTAAAAATCTCCGGATTAAGCCAATCTTTATCTGCCGCCGCTAAAAATTTTGAAGCTTGGGTTTTGAAAAAATAATTAATTGCCATTACTTGCTCTGTTTTTAATTTACGGACTTGGATTGTATTGTTTGTCATAAATATCGTTTCGCCGGAAAATCTTGCATTCGTTCTGGGGATTAAGGGATCAACCCCAGTTGGATCCTTTCCATATTCCAGGTTAGTCAGAATTAAACATTTATTCATATCCAAAGGAAATACCGTTTGGGAGCCCTTAAAAGCTATTGATGGTTCATCTGGATTCGTGTTGAAAGGATGATTTGGTGGGCAAGCAATATTAAAAATAGTTACCGGATGATCCGAAAGGATAAATTTGACTGATGAATTTTCAGCGGATACGACTTCCCTAATTGCCTCAGACCACATTACACAATGGCTGTTTCTAAGGGAAAGCATTTCAGACATTAACTTGTTTTGGTTCAAATTCGGGAAATGGTTCTTAATCCATTGAAGGCCTTTTGGTGTACGAAGTTTTTGGGCATCTAAATATTCAAAAAGTTGCTTGAAGTGGTGGTGAAGGGTTGGATAATCATTTTGGGCCATTGCCCTAACAGCCAATGCACCCCTGTTGTCAATTTCCCCGAAAAGAAATTTTTCTATACTATCGTCGAGCTGAGAAAAAATATGTGTCGTGTACAAATCCCTTTTCTTAAAGCACTGTGTTGGGACACTAGTTGTGTATTCGCCGATTTTAATTTTTTCATGACTTGGCAATTCTTTTATAAGAGGGTCCAGATTGCGGCAATGATACGACTGTTCTCCAGGGAGGATAAAACCCTTTTGGTGCCATTTTGGAACGTAATGGTTTTCGTGGCTTTGTTGCATTAGTTGTCTCGAATAAATTCGTTAAAACATTATTTTTCAAAAACATATATGCGTGTTCGGAATTAGGTCTGAAAAAAGAAAAATCATCATCAGACCAAAACCAAATCATATTATGCCACCATTCATACCAGTTAGGACTGAGGTACCCGAAGTAAGAAACTAAAACTTGAGATTATGGATAAACCGATTCCGATTTTGTGCTATTTTTGGCGTATAAAAAATTGGATATTATCTTTATAGATAGGTAAACAAATGAAATGCTGAATTCAACCAGTAAGTGCAACACCTTGACTAAAGACCTGCTCCGGCGTTTTGAAACGAAGGCACTTGCGAGGACGATGGTTTAGGATCCGTTCCACGCGTCGTACATTCGCTGGGGTTATAGTAGCAAAATCCGTTTTCTTGGGATAGAAGCGACGAACAAGACCTGCAGTATTTTCAACACAACCTTTCTCCCAACTGTGGAAGGGCAAACAAAAGAATGAACGAGTGCCTGAAACACGATTCACCTGGAGATGTTCGACGTTTTCGGAGCCATTGTCGTATGTGATGGTACGGCGGAGGCCTTTTGAAATCCGAACCAACCGACGGTTGATTGCGGCTCTAGTGTGGAAAGCTGATTTTTGAGGTAGCCAAGCCAGTTTCACCAGACGACTTTTGCGCTCGACCATAACCAGAAGTGAGGGTTTGCTTTTCCGGGAGATGATGGTGTCGGCCTCCCAGTGCCCGAATTGCTGTCTTGTTTCAACGATAGCTGGTCGTTGGGTAATGGGAGTACGTTGAGGAATATGGCTTTTGCGATGTTTTTGAGTGTGCCAACGTCGCAAACGTTTTCGATGGGCCCGGGCTAGATGAGGAATGAGGTTTCGAGCTTCGCAGTAGATGAATTGATAGATGGCTTCATGGGAAACGGAAAGTTTTGGTTTCTCCCGGCGAAGAAAACCGGCAATTTGCTCGGGCGAGAGTCCACGAGGTATTTCTCGCAGTACTAAACGGCGAATCTCAGGATTTTTAAGCCTTAAATGAGTACGTGAAAGACGGTTTCGGTGTTCTGCACGCATGTGAGCTCTGGCGGGCAGGTAGCGGCAAGATCGTATAGGAGGGGCGTTGCGCTTCAGTTCTCGGGAAATGCTGGATACATCACGGCCCAGACGGCGTGCGATTTCCCGAAGGGAGAGGCCTTCAGCATTCCAAACTGAAATTTCTTCACGTTCGGCTAACGACAGATGCTTGTAGGATGATTTCATAGCACTTAGGATAACCCCCGGGTTCTGCCGGGTCTAAGTGTTGCACTTCGTTATTGAACTGGGGAATTGATATTAACTTTACTGTTCTTTTTATTGACTCTTATGAGACCCAACTGGATCAAGGCGGACAGCTTTGATTCGGAAAACTATTGGAATTTTAATGGTGCATTAGGAGACCATCAAGATATTGGTCTATCTTTATATCTTTTTAAAGATGGAACTTTAAAGGGGGACTATTTTTTTGATGAAAATGAAAAACCTATCAAATTAGAGGGAAAATGGAGTCCCATAATTAAATCGAATAAGGATTCGAGTTATCATTCATCTGATTTTAATTTTGTATCTCAGGAATTATCTGATACAGGCAAAGCACAGGCCACTTTTGAAGGCCAATTTAATTCGAACGATGATCGTGATGGGCTTAAAGGGGTTCGAATTGATCTAAAAAGCGGTCAGAAAATATCTTTTAAATTAGAACTTGAATCAATCACTCCTCAAGATTTCGGCAAACGATATGAAGCGGCAGACTCCAAAAACGATTCAGAATTCGATAATTTCGCGAAAGAATTAAAGGGTGAAATACTTACCGGTAAAAAAGAAGAAGTGGCACAAAAAATTGTTTATCCGTTAACCGTTTGTATAAGAGATAAGGAAATCGAAATAAAAAACAAAAAAATATTTGTCAGAAAATATGATCAAATCATTACACCGGATTTTATTAAACTTATTAATAAAGCACATCCTTATCACATGTTTTGCAGGAATGAGGAGGTCATGTTTGGGGAGACTGGTGCCATCTGGCTTGCTTATAACAGCGGATTGAAAGTTGTAGCAATCAATAACTGTTATCCTGATGCTCAATTAAAAATATTGGACCATGGAAAATAAATTTCCCGAGTTCCATAAGTAAGTGCAACACTTAGTGTCTGAAGAAGGCCGCATGAATAGGATATGCGGCTATGAAAAAGAAATACAAGCATTTAAGCGTTGAAGAAAGAGATCATTTATCCGTCTTGAAAGGAAAGGGTCTTAGCCTTCGAGCCATTTCCCGCGCCTTGAAGAGGTCTCCTTCCACCCTCTCCAGGGAACTCAAGCGCAATGCTCCCCCTATCCGTTCTGGTTATTATCTTTCTCATCGAGCCCATCAACGGTATGTTGACCGCAACCAACAACGAGCACGCCGTTTACGCCTGAAAACAAAACGAATTCGTGCCTACGTCCGTCGTCAATTGAAACGAGGCTGGTCACCAGAACTCATTTCAGGTCGATTAGGTCACCTACGGCCTAAGCAAACCATTGGTCCTGAAGCTATCTATCAGTGGGTTTACGCTGAAGCCACTGAGCTGATTCCTTGCCTAGTTCGACACCACCGGCGACGATTCTCATTTGGCCACAGCCGTAAGCACGCCAAAAACCATATCCCAGGCCGTGTTTCCATCGATAAGCGCTCCGAGATCGCCAATCAACGCAAGCAATTCGGCCATTGGGAAACCGACACCATGGTCTCTCGTCAGAGTAAAGTGGCTATGCGGGCTCTCGTCGAGCGTCAAAGCCGTTTTTCCAAGTTGGGAAAGCTCAAACGAAAGACCGCTCGCCAAATGAGTCATAGCCTCAACCGCGCTTTATGCCGCTTCCCTCAAGACGCCCGCTTGAGTCTGACCTATGACAACGGAACCGAAAACACCAACCACTTGGAAACCAACCACGTGCTTGGTACAAAATCCTTTTTCTGCGCCCCTTTCCACAGTTGGGAAAAAGGTACTGTGGAAAATACTATCGGTCTTGTCCGCCGCCATTTGCCTAAAAAGACTGATCTTGCTAAAGTGTCCTTCAAAAAATTCAGGGCCATAGAAAGATGGCTCAATAACAGACCCAGGAAATGTTTGGGCTTTAAAACTCCGGCGGAAGTCTTCCGGCGAAGTGTTGCACTTACTCCGTGAATTCGGCTTTTAATAAATAAGGTGTCTCATTCATCACTTTGTTAATTTTTCCGAGAACTTCTTATCGGATGCCAATCTTTTTTTCAGGGCAATTAAAAATAAGAAATCGGTCCAGAATTTAATCGGCCCAATAGGTAACAGGTTTATCCAAAAACTCCTTCAAACCAATTCCCTGCCCGCCCACGCTTAAGCAGTGTTTGGGTTTAAAGGCTTTTGAAAAGGCTTGTAACCCGGGCAAAACGGTTTCCCCCAAGAGCCGCCTTTCACCTCGATCGCGGTCAATTCCTTCCCTTTTTTCAATAAAAAATCCACCTCCTGGTTTCGCTCCCGCCAATAATAAACTTCCATAGCCGTCCCCAGGCATCCATGGGGCGGGGTCAGTCCTGAAAATAGAAAATTCGGGACCATCTCCCATGCACAAAACCAACTCACATTATGCACCAATAGCACAAGTCCGGGTTGTTTTAAGGAACCACCAATTCCAACTTCTTCCTTGGAGTTTGCGGTGATCCGTTCTTGTCCTACAGCGTCCTTCCCTTCACCATGTTCCAGGCCGCTAGAATGGCCGAGAGGAAAAACCCGATTTTTTAAAAAAAGGTATAATGGCCTTACTTTTTCACCCGCCCGGAGAATTCAAAAGGGCGGCTTTAAAAAAATGATTACTATTAGGGGAGGAATATAATGCGCCGATTCTCTATTAACCAAATATCTAAAAAGGAAATCGGTGCCATACCGATCACTTTAAAAGCTTCATGGAAGATAGGCATGCGCCATTCGTTATTAACCCTGGGTTCCGGCTTCATCCTCCTGGTTTTACTGTTGGTATTCCCCCTGGCGTGCAGTAATAAATCCACTGTCGCCATCATTCGTTTCACGCCCCAAACACCAACGCCGACGGCCACCACCACCCCCACGGTCACCACCACCCCCGCGGTGACCATGCCCTCTTATGTCAACCAATGGTCCTTTGGCAGTGGATTCCCGATGGATATGGCCGTCAACGGGTCAACGCTTTATTTAGCCGCTTGTAGTTATGATTTCGAATTGTTCAACCTGGGCAACCTGTCCACGCCCGTCAACACCTGGAGCGGATACGGATCCACGGTCTTTGCTTGGGTCCAGGGGGTCGCGGTGAATCCGTTAAACGGCAATGTTTATGTTTTGGATTACGGAGCCGATACGGTTTATCAATTTACCTCCGCGGGGGCGGCGGTGAACGCCTCGACCTACCCGTTTAATAACCCCTATGATATCGCGACGGATTCCAGCGGTAATTACTATGTCCCTGATATGGCCAACGCCGCGGTATATGAATTTAACCCGAGTAACACGCTTCTCAAAACCTGGACTACCGCGGGGCCCAACGCGTTTGTATGGCCCTCGGCGGTGGCTTTTGATTCTTTGAACAACATTTACATCGCCGATGCCAGCGCCGAAAAACTTTATGAGCTGCAGGCAGGGACGAACACCTTGTTGAACACCTGGTCGTTACCTAATTACGCCTTGTTTTATCAAATGGCGATCAACGGCAGTGGCCTCGTCTATGCCCCGGATTTCAATAACCAAATTGTGGAGGAATTTATCCCGGGGACCTCGGGCCCTGTCACCACCTGGAACGGTTCGCAGGGCGGAGGCACGGCGTTCACGGGGCCTGTGGGCATTGTCATCCTCCCGAACGGAAACATCCTGGTGTCTGATTACTATTCCGACCTCCTGGAGGAATACTCCCCCTGACCCAGGCCGCTTGGTTTCCCGTGGTTGAGCCCGATTCCCCAAAAAACGTTCCTCGGAGGTAAAATGTCCCCACCATGGTTTTTATGGGTTTACATCAAGGGGCTGTTTTTAAAATAAAATTTAGTCTCAGTGGTGGTTGTTCATGAAATTCAGGATTTTAGGGATTCTTTTTCTTGCCACCACCGTTTCAACGGCGATCACTAGTTGCTCCAACACCAACAACCCCGCCTGTCCCATCGCGCAGGCACCGACCCAAACCGCCGCTACCACCCTGATGCCAACGGCCACGCCCACCAATACCATGTCCCCCACCATCACCCATTCCCCTACTGTGACCAATTCCCCCACCGTGACGATGACCCCGACCTCCACCCCCACGGACACCTCCTCGCCCACCCCCTCGATTACCCTGACGCCCACGGACAGCCCCACCGTTACAAACTCTCCCACCTTCACCAATTCCCCTACCATTACCAACACCCCCACGGAAACCCTGACGCCCACCGACAGCCCCACCGCTACAAACTCTCCTACCATCACCAATACTCCTACGGTGACCATGACCCCGACCCAAACATCAACCCCGACGGCCACAAGCGCCACCACGGAAACTTCGACCCAAACATCAACACCAACATCCACCGCCACCTTTATTCCCACACCCTCTTACGTCAATCAATGGGCCTTTACCGATTTATATCCGAGCGCGATGGCCCTTAACGGTTCAACGCTTTATGTTCCCGATGGATCTGGTGTCGACTTGTTCAACCTGAGCGATCTCTCCACAGTCACCGCCCCCTGGACCGGGTATGGGACAACAACCTTCGTCAATACCTACACGGCGGCTGTGAACCCGGTGAACGGCAACGTTTATATTTTGGATTTTGGCGCCGGTATTGTCTATCAGTTCACTTCCGCCGGGGCAACGGTGAACGCCTCCACCTATGCGTTCAGTAACCCCGAGGACATCGCGACGGATTCCAGCGGCAATTACTATGTCGCGGATATAAATAATAACGAGGTGGAGGAATTTGACTCGAATAACACATTGCTAAACACTTGGACTTCCGCGGGGAGTAACCCCCTTTATCTCCCGATGGCGGTGGCTTTGGACACCTCAAACAACCTTTACATCGCCGATTACGACAACGGGAACGTTTATGAATTACAGGCGGGAACGAACACCTTGTTAAATACCTGGACGTTGCCCAGCGGCGCCATTGTTTTCCAAATGGCGGTCAACGGCAGTGGCTTGGTTTACGCCGCGGATTATCAAAACATGCTTGTGGAGGAACTCAGCCCCGGAATGACAGCCCCGGCCGTCACCTGGAACGGCTCCCAAGGCGGAGGCACGGCGTTTTCGGAACCTGACGGGATTATCATCCTTCCGGGCGGGAATATCCTGGTGGCCGATTACCTCCTTAGCATCCTGGAGGAATATTCCCCCTGACCCAAATCGCAAGGATTTAGGCGGAATCGGCCCAGAATTTAATCGGCCCAATAGGAAACAGGTTTATCCAAAAATTCCTCCAAACCGATTCCCTGCCCTCCCACGCTTAAGCAGTGTTTGGGTTTAAAGGCTTTTGAAAAGGCCTGTAAACCGGGCAGGACGGTTTTTCCCAAGCCGCCTTTCACCTCGATCGCAGTCAATTCCTTCCCTTTTTTCAATATGAAGTCCACCTCCTGGTTTCTCTCCCGCCAATAATAAACTTCCATGGCCGTCCCCAGGCATCCATTGACCAAGTGGGCCCCCAAGGGAGCCTTTACAATTTACTCAATGTGTTGAGTAATATTACTCAACGTTTCGAGGGATTGTTAAGGTAAGGAATGTCTTTGGGATAATTTCCCTCGAATAGGGGATGCCCGTGCGGGCAGTGGATCCCAAAATGCGGGCAGGACCCCCGGCACCTGCGGGCAGGGATGTGGGCAGTTAAACCTCCCTTCCGGCAGGTTTACCGCCTTTCCGGCAGGTTCGCCGAAGTCCTTTCCGGCAGGTTCACCGCCTTTCCGGCAGGTTCCGACGGAAATGTGGGCGGTTTATCCTCCCCTGCTGGCAAATGCCACCAGGAATGTGGGCAGTTTATCTCCCTTGCCGGCAGATGTTACCGGGAATGTGGGCAGTTTATCCCCCTTTCCGGCAAATGCCACCAGGAATGTGGGCAGTTTATCCCCCCTGCCGACAAATGCCACCAGGAATGTGGGCAGTTTATCCGCCATGCCCGCAAATGCCACCAGGAATGTGGGCAATTTATCCCCCTTTCCGACAGATGCCACCGGAAATGTGGGCAGTTTATCCCCCCCAATACTGGGTTATCTCCTCCAATACTGGGTTACCCAGTTCCGCATACTGGGTTCATGGCTCCGCGTACTGGGTTCATGGCCGGGACTGGGTTCGTGGCACAGATTTCATTTAAATCTGCGCTGGCAATCATTGCCCTCGGCTTGTAGCCTCGGGCAGCCAGCCTTGTGCACTGGGTTCCCGGCAAATGCGGGCAGGACAAGCCACTGCGGGTAGGATCCTCGCCTCATGACCATAAGAGGCCCGGCCATGTTCATAGGCCCCCGGCCTTATGACTAATAGGGGACCCGCCCATGACATTAGGCGCGTCTTTCTTCCGTTTTCTGGTTGGCTGATAAGTTTACTGATGGTTGTCTGATTGGTTGACTTATGGTTGTCTTATAATTAAACTTGATTCATGGCTTACGAACCCCTTTTTACGGTCACCCCACACCTGCTCAAACTCCTGGAGGAAATAGCGTCTTTCCGGGAGAAAATCCTGGCCGCCACGATCCAGGTCCCCTGGATACCCGTCCTGCAAAGGGACGCCCGTGTGCGCAACAGCCACAGTTCCACCGCCATCGAGGGTAACCCCCTCACCCTAGCGGAAGTCCGCTTATTGGAGGAAGGAAAGGAAATTTCTACCTCCACCGAACGCGCTTCGAGGGAAATCCTGAATTATTTCGCCGGCCTACGATACATCGAAAAACACGCCAGCAAAAAGTCCATTACACACGAGGATCTTTTCGAGCTGCATGCCATCCTGTCCACCGGCGTCATGGACCAGGGGGAAGCGGGGAAATACAGGACTTTCCAGGTTCGGGTCGGTAACCACCTGCCTCCGTCCGCCGCCCAGGTAAGCGGCCTCATGCGCGAGCTTTTGGACTGGTGGGACAAGAAAGCCCATGCTTGGCCTCCGGTGATCACCTCCGGGGTCATCCATTACCGCTTCGAAGCCATCCATCCCTTCGGCGACGGCAACGGCCGGTCCGGAAGGATGTTGGCCCTCTGGGAACTGTACCGCCGGGGCTTCGATACCTACCACATCTTTTCCGTGGACGAGGTTTTCTGGGAAAAGAGGCCCCTGTACTACCAGAACTTTGATCTTGTCCGAAGGGAAGGGGAAAACCTGACGGGCTGGCTGGAATTCACCGCCGAAGCCGTGCACCTGACCCTGGAGCGGGTATGGGAAAGGATCCAGCGTTTAAGGGGGGAAAAGGGGGACGGAAAAATCGTCCTGAGCCCGAAACAGGAAAGGCTTCTCGGTCTGTTGCGGGACCAGCAAAGTCTGTCACCCCAGGAAATATGGAAAGCCTTGGGCATTACGCGGCAGGGCGCGATCAAACTGATGAATCCCTTGATTCAGGCTGGATTGATCAAGCGAATCGGCACCAAAAAGACGGGCAAATATATCTTTACTAATTCCGAAGGTTAAAAGATTTAAAAACTTAAACTAAATTCAAGTTTTGAACTAGGGATTCTAGAACTAAACCGTTTGGCAAAAGAACGTCAGTGGAGAACGAGGACTTTGAGGATTTTTATTGTTTTGGCGCCCCCCAACCACGGACAAAAACCTGGTTACTTGATGAGGATTATTTTCTTCCACCTGGTTTGATGGGGTTCGGTTAGCGCAAATATATAAACCCCGCTGGCACAGGGGTCGCCATTTTGGTTGGTTCCGTCCCAAAGATAGGAATGGGTATAGGTGGACTTGAGGTAATGGTCATCCAATGTTTTGACCAGTTCACCGGCCGAGTTGTAAATTTTCAGTGAAAAGGGGCCGGGGGGGAGGATATTGCCGGCAAATAGTGAAATAGGACCCTGCGCCGGTTGAAACAAGTTCTTGCCGACGTAAAAAACGTCAAAAGCAGGGTTAGGGGTGATGGTGGCCGTCGGAGTAAAGGTCATCGTGGGGGAGGGCGTCATCGTGTAAATCCTCAGCGACACACAACCCGTCAAGGGGCTGGACCCCGCATGGTTCATCACAGCGCAATTCACGATAGAAGCCGCCGTCGTGGAACTGTCGATACTCACAACATAGGTCAGCAGGTAGTTCCCTGGAGTCAGGACAGGAAGGGTCCAGGACATCGTTGTCACGCCGCCCGCCACGTTCAACGAGGTGACAGTTCCCGCCGGAGAAACCCCGAACATCATGAAACTGCAGTTGGCCGGAAGAAGATCCTGCACCACCACCCCTGCCGCGGTGTTGTTCGTCACGCTCAGGGTCAAGGTATAGGTCACTTGGTCCCCCGGCGAGCCTATCACCTCCGACTCCTGCTTTTGGAATGCCATCGTCACCGCGAGCGTGGGAGTGCCCGTCGGGGTAATAGTCGGGGTATTGGTGATAGTGGAAGTATTGGTGACCGTCGGTGTAGGCGTTATCGTTGGAGTTTTAGTGGCCGTCGCGGTGTTGGTCGGAGTGGGGGTGAAAGTGGGGGTGGGGGTGTAGCTGGGGCATGGGATCCCCGGACAGGGACAAAATTTCAATACCTCCCCGTCGCTCGGGACGCACAAGTACCAGGCTCCCGCTCCGATGGCGATTCCCTCGGTGTCGGTGGCGTCGAGCATCTTGGTGGAGAACCAAACCCCGGTGGAAGGGTTCAAGACCCCGATGTCGCCGTACGCGTCGGAAACGTATATATTCCCCGTGGAATCCACCTCCAGGTAATTGGCGGCCCAAAGGTCCGTGCCCTGCGTGACATCCCACTGGGTGATCGGACCGCCGTTCCAGGTGAATTCCTGGATCAACCCCGTGTAAAAATCCGCGGCATAAACGTTCCCGGACGAGTCCAAAGCCACGCCCATGGGCTCCTCCAAGGTTCCTCCCCAGCCGAACCCGGCGGAACCCCACTGGGTCTGGGGATTCCCGGCGGAATCGAATACCGCCACCCGGCTGTTGTAGCAATCCGTGACGTAAACGCTGGTCCCGGCCGAGTTGACCGCCACACCCTGGGGGAAGTTGAAGGTCACGCCCCCGTAACCCGACCATTGGGTGACGAAACTCCCGTTCGCGTTCAATACCTGCAACAGGTTGTTCCCGGAATCCGTGACGTAAACCCTCCCGCTGCCGTCCACCGCGATCCCGGTGGGCGTGTTGAATGTCCCGTGACCTGTCCCCGCCCCGCCCCAATGCGTGACGGCATGGCCCAGGGTGTCGTAAACATAAACCAAATTATCGTTGGCGTCGGTGACGTAAAAATTCCCCGCGCCGTCCAGCGCGACGTCCAGGGGCGAATTGACATTATAGGAAACCACGGGGCTGCAAAGAGACGGCGAGGACGGGGTCGCGGTGGGGATGGGGGCGACCGGCGTCGGAATCGCGGCCTTGAGGTCCACCAGGTCGTTGATCAGATTCTGCCCGGCCGGGCTTCCCCAGCCTGTGGCGAGGTCATAGCCTTTCACGGCCAGGAAAAACACCGTGTTGCGTCCGTCCCAGTTGTTGTTGCTTCCATCCGCGATGTCGTGGAAGTCGGCGAGGTAATTCGGGCCCAGGCCCGCGGCGTAAAGGGAGGGATTGGCGAACCCCACCGTCACGCCCGCCGTGGCCGAGGCTTGCTGATTGACGAGAGCCATGAAACCCGCCCATAACGGGGCCGCGGCGCTCGTTCCGCCCGTAAAGGAGGACTGGCCGGCGCAATAAATGAAGATGTTGTCGGCGACCATGGAAACATCCGGGATATTCCGCCACAGGATCGAACCGCCGTTCAAGCCCATGGGAACGGCGGCCTGGTAATTGGGGATCCCGAGTAGGCCCGCGCAAATCCCCCCCGCGCTCGACCCGAAAGCCGAGTTCCAGGACGATTCCGTGGAATAGGAAACCGCGGGGGGGGAACCCGACGCTGAAATCCACAATTGGGTACCGCCCGCGCACGTGATATAGGGACTCATGGATCCAGGTGGGCTCATAGCCGGCCATACATCCCCTCCCCCGAACGCGCCGTAATCCCCCGATGCCAGGAAAAAAGACTGGCCCTGCGCCGCGAACTGCGCCAGCAGGTTCACGGTTGTGGAATCCCCGAACCCGCCCCAGGAACAACTGATCTCCGGGCAGAGGGGGGAGCGGCCATCGCGGCCAGGATGTCATTGGAGTAGGCGTCGAAGGTCCCCGGTGTGTCAGGCGCCTCGTAAACCTTGACCTGGGCCCCCGGCGCCATGGAAATCACCATGTCGATATCCAGGGTCACCTCGTTTTGATCGCCCTGATCGGTCGGAATCCCGTTAAAACCGTGCAACAGGACGGTCACGGGAACAGGCGCCGAGAAGGAAGGGGTGGAGGTGCTTTCGTATAGAAGGACATCGGAAAGGGAAAATCCATTGATTTCGAACAACCCGACCGTTTGCCCCGCGCCGTTGAGGGCCGCCGGCACATCCGAAGCATAGGCATTCCGGAAGTCCATCCCCTGGTAATTCCCCAAGGGCCCCGTGCCCAGGCTTTTCCCCGGATCGGCGGCCCTTTTCGCGGCGATGTTTGGCGGATAAATGACGAGGTTATGCCGGGGCCGGTTGAAATTGTCCAGGCCCGACGCGTGAAGGATCGGGATGCCCGGGCCCGCCGTCGGTTCCCGGTCCGGGGCATAGAAAAGGGTTCCATCCGGCCGGAAATGGGTGACAAAGTTGACGTGAAACGCCCTTCCGACGTCCCCCACGGTTCCTTCCACGTCCACCAGCATCCGGGAAGGATAGGTTTTCACCACGCGCAGGCCGTTGGCTTGGGCGAAGTCCTGAACGGCTTTGTACTCGCTTTCGGCCGGGCCGAACTTTTCGGTGAATTCCCCGGGGGACAAGAAATGCCGGTATTGGGGGCTCTGGGGATCGTAGAGTTTCTTTAAAACCTGCTGGAGGGCGGCGGTATTTTTCAGTGGAAGCCCAAGTGCTAATTTTAAACGCCGGGAGGAAGGCAATGTCCCCTGAACAGGCATAGAGGCCCATTCCTTTTTCAAATGGACATCCATGGGCCCTTGACCATAAGCCGGGGCTGGGCCGCTGAGCGCTGACAATAGCGGGATCACCGCAAGGGGAACCGCGATGGCGCGGCGCAAATAGGGACAAATGCTGTTTGAATTCATATTACCTTTATCCAATAAAAGAACCGGCGCCAACCCATTGATAAAATCATACCCGGAAAGAAGACTTTTTAGGCGGTTTTTTCCCTGAAGGGTCGTTCTTTGAATCCGCGTTTAGAAATGTATATTTTCGGGTTGCCGTGGTTGAAAGATTTGGGCCAAAATCAGCGGAGAACGAGGACTTTCAATATGGTTGTCCCCATGACCGGGCCGTCAACTTGGACCCGTATATAGTAAAGCCCATCAGCCACCGGCTGGCCCCAGCAATCTTCCAAGTTCCAAACTAGGGTGGCATCTTTGCCGGTAACGGGATTGGAAACATCCAGGATCTTGCGGAAAGCCGTGGTAAAGACGCTCCATTCGACCGTGGAAAAGGTTGGGAACCGCAGCCGGATAGAAACGGGCCCCGCGCCCTGGACGGGGTTGGGATAGGGCGGCCCGATTACAACACCCGCCACAGTCGAGGTTGGGGTAAGAGTGGAAGTGAAAATTGGAGTTGAAGACAGTGTCGGTGTCGGGCTTGGGGTGGCGGTCGGACTTGCGGTGAGGGTGACTGTGTCGGTCACAGTGGCCGTCCCAGTCTGTGTTGCAGTGGCTGTTGGGATCTGGGAGGCTGTCGCGCTAGGAGTCATCGAATCCGTCGAGGTGTTCGTAGGCGTGCTGGTGGATGTGGAAGTCGGCGTATTGGTGATGGTGGGAGTGGGGGTTGGTGTGGGTGTGATCGTCATCTTCGGCGTAAGCGTAGGTGTGTGAGTGGGTGTGGATGTCATCGTTGACGTGGGCGTACTGGTGGGGGTCCGGGTAATGGTCCACATCATAGTAAATGAGTTTGTAGGGGTCATCATCCAATTCGTGGGCGTCATTGTAGCCGTTAGCGTGTTCATGAACGTGTTCGTCGGCGTGAATGTGTTGGTCGGTATAGAAGAAGTGGAGGTGGGTGTCGGGGTCGCTGTGGGCGTCAGAGTGGGTGTATAGGTATAGGTAAAGGTATAGGTGAAAGTTTCGCTGAATGTCGGCGTGAATGTATCCGTTGGCGTCGACGTGAGCGTAAGCGTCGGTGTATTCGTAGAAGTAGCTGTCGGAGTGTTGATAAGGGTAATCGTACCGGTAGGTGTTCTCGTCGATGTGGGGGTGTTCGTCGGGGTCGGGGTCTTCGTGGGCGTTTGGGTCCAGGTCGGCGTGCGTGTATTGGTCAGCGTGCGCGTAAGCGTCGGCGTGAGTGTCGGGGTCAAAGTGCGGGTGTCAGTAGGGGTTCGGGTTAACGTCCAGGTCAGGGTGGGGGTTGGGGTTTCCGTCTGAGTTCGGGTCAATGTCAGCGTGATCGTCGAAGTGGACGTACCCGTACTGGTTGCAGTCAACGTACTCGTAGAAGTGGGCGACGCGCAAAAGGGGCCGCAAGGCGAGAAAGTAAACGTTGGGGTTGGTGTAAACGGAACATGGGTCGCGTTGGGATTGCAGTAATTCGAACGGGTGAAAATCCCATTGCTTCCATAACCCCCATATTCATCGCCTTGGCCCCCGGCACCACCAGAAATCAAAGCGGAACCGGTAAAATTATAGCTGCTCAAAATGCAAAAAGTAATGAATCCCCCGCTGCCGCCGCCGCCGCCAAAAGCGTCAAAATCATCGTCAATTCCCGATTTTCCTCCATTCCCACCTATCACACTGATTACACCAGTACCCACAATTCTACTTGCGCTGATATTAACCGTTCCACCTGAACCGCCTCCGGCGCCGTTTGAAGAATCCCCAGATCCGCTAATAGTACAAGAAGCACCGGCCGTACCGCTAAAATCCAATGTTCCATTCAAGACTACTGTGCCGGTGGTAGCCGTTAAGATCAGTGCCGATCCTCCATTCCCTCCGGGCAAATTTATACTCGGCAAGCCGGACGGAACATTGTATGTCGATCCCCCAGCGCTTCCTGGCTGGGTGGGATTGGCGGCATCGTCATAGGAAGGCCCCGCGCCAAAATACAAATTCCACGGTTCCTGTTCATATATCCCGGGCCCGCCGGGGCCGGCGTGTCCGCCCCCTCCGCCGCTGCCCGGGCCGCAACACCCAGATACTCCAAAAAAACCGACACCTGGCCCCGCACTACCCGCCAACCCAGAGCCGTTAATAGAACCTCCGGCATCAACCGTGACGCCTCCGGTCACGTTTATGGTAACCACTCCCTCTATATAAAGGATCCCGCCGGATGAAACATGAAGACTGCAAAGATTGTAAGTGCCTGATGGAAGATACGAAACGCCGGTAACCGCCCAATTGCAGGGCGGTGTCGAAAACGTCGGGGTAATCGTCGGTGAGCCGGTGGGGGTTGATGTGGGTGTCGGAGTGGAGGTAGAAGTATTGGTAGGAACATTAGTCGGCCATGGAGTAATGGTGTAGGTGGGCGTAGGGGTAATAAAAGCGGTCACATCAAACTTTGCTACAAATGCGTCTGAACTTCCGCCAAAAACTGTCTGAAAGGCCCCACTGGTCGCGGGAAAATTTGCGGGGGTTTCACCCGTGACATAAACGTTTCCCGACCCATCCAACGCGATTCCATAACCACATTCTTGATAACCCCCACCAAGATAGGTCGAATAGAGAAGAATGTTACCCGAAGCATTCAACTCCGCTATATAAGCACTGCCATAGTTAGTATCCCATGTCGTTTGATATGACCCACCTGTCATAGGGAAACTTCCTTCGGTACTTCCAGTCACATATGCATTCCCCGACGCATCTAAAGCTATGGCATAGCCCCAACAGGTACCACTCCCACCCAAATAGGTTGAATAGACCAGTGCGCTTCCCGAGGCATTCAATTTCGATACAAAAGCATCATCGTTATATCCTTGAGCCGTCTGATAAGCCCCACTAGTGGTGGGGAAATTAGGGGTATCGGTATATCCCGTTACATATGCACACCCCGAACCATCCACTGCGATACTATAGCCATAAGAACCCCAATCAGTTGGACTACTCCCGCCCAGGTAGGTTGAATAGATCAAATCACTCGCCCCTCCACCAGCTGGATTCAACTTTGCAACAAAAGCATCATACGTGTCGTTGCCGAAAACCGTCTGAAAAGCCCCACTAGTGGTGGGAAAATATCCTTCGGCCGTTCCTGTCACATAAACGTTTCCTGAACCATCTAACGCGATACCTTGGCCCCCGTCATATCCCCCACCACCGCCCAGGTAAGTTGAATAAACCAGAGTGCTTCCTGAAGAGTTCAGTTCCGTTATAAAAGCATACGTACCACCACTAGAAGACGTTTGATAAGCCCCATTGGTCGTGGGAAAATCCGTTGAAGTCGTACTTCCTGTCACATAAGCGTTTCCCGAGCCATTCACCGTGATTGAATAACCCAAATCATCAGCGCTTCCACCCAAATAAGTCGAATAAACCAGATTGCTTCCCGAGGCATTCAGTTCCGTTACAAAAGCTTCCAGGTTGCCGCCATAAACCGTCTGAAAGGCCCCACTCGTCGTGGGAAAATTCGCTGAAGATGTAGTTCCTGTCACATAAGCGTTCCCAGCCCCATCCACTGCGATACCTGTGCACCAATCTTCACTGCTTCCACCCAGGTAGGTTGAATATACCAAGGCGCTACCCGATGCATTCACCTCCGTCACAAAAGCGTCTCGACCACCGGCATAAATCGTTTGAAAGGCCCCGCTGGTCGCTGGAAAATCTATTGAATACGTATATCCTGTCACATAAGCGTTTCCAGATCCGTCCACCGCGATTCCACACGGAAAATCTAAATCACTTCCGCCTAGGTAGGTTGAGTAATCCAATTGGGGATCGATCACCAGGGGACTGGTTTTGTCATAGTTCCCCATTTCAAATCCAATTTTCCCATCCCTCTTGATCTTGTAGGCACCATCAATTTTGGTTTTTCCCGCTCTCTGTTCTTGGTAAACAACCGGCGCCTTAAAAGCCACATCCCCTTGGGCCAGGTGGAAAATTAGATTTCCCTGGCCGTCCACTTCGGCGGCTTTGGCGCCCTCGTAACTGAGGCCAATGACACTTGGATCCGCCCCGGGTTTTACTTCGAAATCATATTCCAACTTTCGCTGTGCGCCGTAATACACCATGTCAATGCCGGGATAAACTTCCTTCATCTTCACTTTGGCGTAGTTAGCAATGTTGGTGTGCCACTTGGTAGAATCATTTCCGATAAAGTAATTGCTCTTCCCTTCCGCCTTTTCCAAACCTTCGAATTCAGCCAAGCGGTTCCCTCCCTCGAGCCTCAAACGCAAAACCTCTGGAGAACCAATTAGTAATAAGGCCCCTGTAGCAGATGCCTTTGGCATCGCTGACAGGGCATGGTTAGGAATTTGGAATTTACGACTTTGGCTACCGGCTTTACGTGATAAATCTTTAGGCTCTCCATGCTTCAGGACAAACACCGCTTCGGAGGGGGTGATGAAAAGAGAATAGCCGCTTCCCCGGGAGATAAACTTTACTTGGGGATTGAACTGGCCCTCGTTTGGCTCGAAGTAAAGCGGGATTTTTCCGTAATTCTGGTTAAGTTTTATTAGCGCGGATTGATTGGGCTGGGTGATTTTGGAAGAGACGTTTGATTTTTTCAAAGCGGGAGAAGAACTGTTTCGGCTTGTTGATACTAAACCCATTCCAAATACCGCGATGACGCAGGCCAATAGACCTGCATTTAAAAGACGTAACCTATTTCGAAATATTTTCATCAGAATCATGAGTCCGTCCAGGGTGAGCCAGATATGGTTAATTTTCCCACGATTTGGCTATTAGGGATGTCTCTTTCCACACCCTCTAGACGGAAAAAGGGCCGATTTAATCCAAAAACAATGCAAAAAAATGAAGCTAAAAAAGCCGGTTTTATTGGCTTTTCGGGAGTATACGCAAGTTGAATTTCCGCTCTGCGGAGAACGAGGACTTTCAAGATCTTTACCGTCGTGGTTCCCTCCACAACCGCCTTCACCCGGAGGTAATAAAGCCCGTCGGCCATAGGAATTGAAATAAACCAGCAGGCATGGCCAGCTTGCATATAAAAGAAAACAAGCCTACTTCAGAAGAAGGACCCTTTTAACTTTCCGGCTATATGGTTCGACGAGGTATAAAACATAGACCCCACTGGCGCAGGGGTCCCCGAATTTGTTCTTCCCGTCCCATTGGTAAGAAGCAGCGATCGGGCCATCCAAATACTGCTCATCCAGGCCCTTGATGTGTTCTCCGGCCGAATTATAAATCCCCAGGGAATAATTACCAGGATACCGATCGTATTCCACGAATATGGAAACCGGGTCCGAGGAACTGAAGACATTTTTGGATACGTAAAAGATGTCGGTGTAAACAGGGATCGGGGTGGGCGTACAGGTATTGCCGGGATACCCGCAAGGCGTGTCCGTGACAGTTGGGGATGGAGTTGAAGTAGGCGTTGGGGTAATAGTGGGAGTATTCGTGATCGTAAAGGTATCCGTAATGGTGGGAGTGGAAGTAGGGGTGCGGGTTAGGGTGGGGGTCCAAGTGTTCGTGGGTGTGCGGGAGGGCGTGGAAGTTGGACTCAGGGTGAAAGTCTTGGTAATGGTCAGAGTGGGCGTTACCGTGGGAGTAAGCGTGACGGTCGGGGTGTTGGTGGGAGTGGCCAACACGATGCTAATGGCGGCCCCGTTGACCGTTGTCGGGGTGAACAGCACCGGCTGGCCGTTGTTGCCCGTCTCACCCGTGATGCTGAATTGGTAGCTCCCAACCGTGGCGGTGTCCGAGAAATTCGCCTGCACCTGATAGGTCACCGACCCGTTGTTCGCCGGGATCGTGTCGTTGAAATTAATGGTCGTGGCCGATCCGGTGACGGCCACCGTCGTGACCGGAACACCGTTCTTCAAGAGCGTGATCGAGGTGACCCCGGATGCCGGCGCGCCCGATTCCGTCACGGTCAGGCTCGTCAGGCTCACCGGGTTGGTCCCCGGGTTTGTCAACACGATCTGATCCACCGGCACCCCCGAAGTACCCTGCAATTGGGTCCCGTTGGCCGGGGGATTGGTCCCCGCCGAGACCTGGACCGTCACCTGCGTCGGGGTAAAGGTGGGAGTGGCCCCGCCGGGAGTCGGGGTAATGGTGGGAGTGGCGGTGTTGGTGGGAGGAGGAGTGCTGGTATTAGTGGCGGTGATGGTGGGAGTGCCCGGAATGACCGTAATCACGGCCCCACATAGGGGCAATGGGGCGAAGAGGGCGGGTTGCCCGTTCGATCCCGACGCGCCGGTCAGGCAGGTTTGGTAGGTTCCCGTAATAGCGCTATTCGAGAAGTTTGCCTCCACCGTGTAGGTCGCCGCCCCGCTGTTCGCCGGGATCAGGTCAGTGAAGCTGAAGACGGCCGTGGACCCGGTAAAGATGGCGGTGCCGATCACCGTACCGTTCTTCAAAAGGGACACCGAGGTGATTCCCGTGGCGAAATTCCCCGACCCGGCCGCGGTAAGGGTAAGGCTGGTCATCGTGACCACGCTGCTGCCCGGGTTGGTCAGCTGGATTTGCTGGATCGTGACGCCGGCCGTCCCCGGGTATTGAACGCTGCTCCCCGGGGGGTTGGTCCCCGCCGAGACCTGCACCGTCACCTGCGTCGGGGTGGGGGTAGAGGTAGGCCCACCGGGAGTCGGGGTAATGGTGGGTGTGCGCGTCAGAGTGGGTGTTGATGTGGCCGTTTGGGTCGGGGTCCCTGTCGGCGTATTTGTCCGGGTCGGAGTGTTCGCGGGGGTGTTTGTCATCGTAGGCGTATTCGTTGCCGTGGGCGTCGGTGTTCGCGTGGGCGTGGGTGTATTCGTGGACCCGCCCGGAGTAAGGGTACAAAAATTATAGGAGGCAAACTTCATCACGAAGGCGTCGTCCCCGCCCCCCCCATAGAGCACCTGGTACACCCCGCTGGTCGCGGGGAAGGTTCCGGACGTTTGACCCGTGATATAAACCGCCCCGGCCGGGTCCAAAGCGATGCCATTGCCGTAATCGTCCACAGCATTGGAGTTAAGGTAAGTCGAATAGAGCAGATCGCTCGCTCCGCCGCCCGCCGGGCGAACCACGGAGAAAAATGCGTTGATGTTGTCGGCGCTGCCCGTTGTCAGGTAGGCCCCGCTCGTGGTGGGGAATCCCGGCTGCCAGTTCCAACCGGTGATATAGGCGTTCCCGCATCCATCCACCTCCAACGCGTTGCCACCGGATTGTTCGCAGGTCCCGTGCACGAAGGTCGAATAAAGCAGGTCGGCCCCTCCGCCGCCCGCCGGGTTTATCTTCATCAGGATGCACGCGCCCGTCAACCCAACCACCGTTGTTTGGTAGGCCCCGGGGGTGATGGAAATGGGCGCGGAAGCCCATCCCGTGAGATATACGTCCCCGGCCGAATCCAACGCGACGGCATTGGCTTCATCTTGCATACCACCCAGGTAGGTCGAGTAAAGCAAGCTGGTTCCCGTAGGGTTTAATTTCACTAAAAAACCATCTGGAAAAAAACAACCCGCAACGGGAGCGGTATTGAAGGCCCCGCCCGTGGTGGGGAATGCCCCGAAGGTATAGCCAGTGATATAAACATTATCGGCCGAATCCACGGCGATGCCAGTGGTGGACACGGCGGCGCTTCCGCCCACGTAGGTCGCCCAAAGCATGTCGCTCGCCCCGCCGCCCGCCGGTTTCAACTTGGCCACGACCGCGTTGGGATTCGCGCCCCCGTTGCTGTTGGGCTGATAGACCCCCCCGGTCGTCGGGTAACCCGTCCCGTAAGTTCCGGCGATATACATGTTCCCCGCCGAATCAATCGTAAGGTTTCCACCGGCCGTCAGGTAGGTCCCATAAAGCACCCCGTTCCCAGCGGGGTTCAGTTTCATGGCAAAACCCAGTCCATTATTGGTATTGTAGGCCCCCGTAGAGGTGGGAACTTGGCCCCACCAATCGTACCCCGATATAAAAGCGTCCCCCGCCGAGTCCACCGCGATGGAATTGCCGGGATATAAATAAGTGCCGGTATTCCCGATGATATAAGTCGAATAGACGAGCGCGCTTCCCGAGGGATTCACTTTCGTCACGAAGACATCCATATAGCCGTCACCGGCCGTATTAAGGGCCCCCGGCGTTGCTGGAAATGTTCCAGGATAAGCGCCGGTGGTATTTCCCCCCACGTAAGCGTTTCCGGAGGGATCCACCGCGATCGCCGTGCCCAGGTCGGCCCCTGTTCCGCCCAGGTAGGTGGAATAGTCCAACGCCGGGTCGATCACCAGCGGAAGGGATTTGTCGTAGGCCCCCGCTTGGAAACCGATCCGCCGGTCGCCTTCCAAAAGGTACCGGCCCGCCACCGGCTTCCTTTCCCCTCCCGCCATTTGGTACATCACCGGCGGTTTGAAGGCCACTTCCCCCGCTTCCATTTGGAAAATCAACTGACCCAGCTCATCCACAAATACTTTCCGGCAGCCCGTTGAATCCAGGTTGATCAGGCTGGGGTCCGACCCCGGTTTCACCACGAAGTCATATTCAAGATTCCGATGATTGCCGTAATAGACCATATCGATGCCCGGGTAGACTTCCCTCATCCTTACCTTGGCGTAATGTGAAATACCGGTAAACCAACGGGCCCGGTCCTTCCCGATGAAATAATTGCTTTTGCCGCCGGTCTTATCCAAACCCTCCAAAACGGCTTTTCGGTTCCCTCCCGCAAGACGCAACCGCAACACATCCGGGGAAGAAGTTAGGAGTGAGGAGTTAGGAGTTAGAAGTTTGGATGGATTAGAACCACCGCGTTTCAGGACGAAGACAGCTTCGGCGGGAGTCAGGTAGAGGGAGTAACCGCTTCCCCTGGACAAGAACCGCACCTGGGGATCGGCCTGACCTCGGTTGATCTCAAAAGCCAGCGGGATCCTGCCGTAAGATTTGGTGATTCGAAACTTATCAGCAGTGGAAACCGGCGGAATTCCGGCAGGAAAAGAATTTTTAACCCTTAGATTTGAATCCGTATTCATGGCGCTCAGGAAAAATAAGGCCGCGCCCATGACTGGAAAACTCAAAATATTTTTATAACAATTCATATCTTATATTCCCAAAGCTCTTCAGAAAGATTTTTAATTGTTAATATTATTTTAACAACCGGTTAACCAGGAACCATGGCATTGATTATACCGCTAATCAGGGCTAAGGGATGGCCCTCGCGCCCCTAAAAACAGGAGTGTTGTTCAACAAAAAAACGGCATATCTTGATCCCTGTCCTCCCCATCCCAATACCTTTCCAGCCATCCAGGGTTGAGTGAAATGAGCCCCTGAGAGGATTTTTAAAATTTCAGATTTGTATTTGAAAATAAATCTAAAACATTTTTCCGGGTCTTATTTAGGTTTTGTCCGTTGGGCAAGGATCCGGGCCTTCGTAAAACATGCGGCCGCCCGGTCCTTCTTCCCCGCCTGGAGATAGGCCCGCCCCAACTGCCGGTAAAATTCCGGCGTCTGGGGCGCAAAACTTTCCGCGTTTCCCAGCGCCTCCAGGGCCTTGGCCCGGTCGCCTTTCAGCCAATAGGTCTTCGCCAATTGGGCCCATAGATCGGGGTTGTTGGGATCCAACTGAAGGCCCCTTCCGTAACAGGCGAAGGCTTCTTGATACCTTGCCCCGGACCCATAGGCGGACGCCAGCTGGATGATGCATTCCACGTTATCGGGTTTTAAGGCAAGCGCCGACTTGAAGGCCCGGACGGCTTTTCCCCATTGATTCAGGCTTTGGTAAAAAACGCCCAGGTCCCGGTAGGCCGCGAAGCATTGGGGGTCGGCCTTGATCGCCTTTTCCAGTTCACCCTGGTTCTCTTTCGTCATTCCCTTATGGCGGTAGGCGATGGCCAGGTTCAGGTGGGTATAGGGGTCCTGGGGGTTCAAAAGAAGGGCCTCCTGAAACTCCCGGATGGCCTCGTCATCGCGGTTGAGGTCGAGGAGTATCGACCCGGTGTTGAAATGGGCCGTGGGGTCCTGGGGTGTGAGCGACTCCGCCTTTTGCGATTCCACCAGCGCGTCGCCGTACCTCCCCTCGTCCCTGTAAGCCTGGTCCAGGAAGGTGTGGAATATGGGGTAAGCATCCGGGCAGGACCGGGTGATGTCCTCGAAAAAAGGGATATCGTCATGCCAGATCGCCAGTTGGCGGAAGGTTAAAAAACCCAATCCCGCCGCCAACGTCAGGCCCAAGGCCAAAACCACCGCCCGGTTCCTAAAAATGAGAACCGACAGCCCTGCGCCAGCCAGGAGAAAAGGCCCCAGGCTGGCCAGGTAGGCGTAGTGGTCCGCCGCGGCCTGGCCCCCCGTCTGCACAAGCCCCAGCACCGGCCCCAGGGTGAGGACGTAATAAGCCCAAGCGGCGGCTAACCAAGGACGGCGTTTGCGCCATAGAAAACAAAGGGCGCTGACGGCAAGTGCCAAAATAAGCGAAGCCAGATTGCCCGTGGAGAAGACACGGCAGGCCCTATCGAAGGGGTAAAAAGGATGGAAACCCAGGGGCAGGATCATTTTCCACAGGTAAAAGATAAGGGAATGGAAGGCGTGCATGACCCGGTAACCCACAGGCAATACCTTGTTCATTTCCAAGAACCTGGATTCGGCCTGGGCCAGGAGGGCCGTGACGATTCCAGCCAGGGAAATTAGAAAGAATGGGATTTTCTCCCCGACCATCCTCGGAAGGGTGCCGGCCCGGAGGCGTTGGAGGGGCCATAGATCCAGCAGAAGGAGAACGAAGGGAAGGCTGACCGCCATGGGTTTGGACATCAGGGAAAGCGCGAAACAAACCAGGGCACCCCACAACGCCCAGCTTTTTTTCCCCGGGAAGGCCTTACTTGCCAGGTAAAGCCAAAGGCTTAACAGATAAAAGAACCCGCACAAAAGGTCTCTTTGCTCATTGGCCCAGGCCGTCGATTCCACATGCAGGGGATGGAGGCCAAACAGGATGGAGGTTAAAAAAGCCGCCGAAAGGGCCCAAGCCTGGGGTTGGTCCTTCGGGTCTTCCCCATCTTTTCCCGCGCGGCTCAAAAGCTTGAGGCTGAGGAAAAAAACCAGCAGGGTGTTCAGGCAGTGCAGGGCCAAGCTGTGCAAGTGATAGATCCAGGGGTGGAGCTGTCCCACGGCATAATCCAAGGCCAAGCTGATCCAAGTCAGGGGAATCCAGTTGCCTGCGTAGAAAGTGGTGAAACACCAGCGGAAGAAGTCACCGTTCATCACCCGGATCTTGGAGTTATCCAAAATAAATTGATAGTCGTCCAGGTTAAGGAACCCGTCTTTCAAGAGGGGCAGATATATAAGAAAAGTGCAGAAGGCCGGTATCAGGGCGGTCTTCCATATCAAGGCGGCATTGGAGGTTTTCAGGTTCTGCTCCGATCCCGTAACTGGCTGATGCACGCGTTAGGGCGCTTATTTAGATTACCACTCCCAATGGGATGGTGTTATGGGTTTTCAGGGACAATAAAATCATGGTTTTTCATCCAATCTCCCTGACCAACGTTGTGCCGATCATCCTTAAAAATATATTAAGATCGGTACTATGCTGATTTCTTTATAAGCTTCATGGAAGATTAGCCTGTGCCGACTCTCTATAAAACAATTATGGAACCGGCACAACCAGGGATGTACCTCTTTAACAGTTTCAGTGATGGCAGCATGAGTAATTGGGGTTCTAAACTTTATCGGTTGGAAAAGAACGTCAGCGCAGAACGAGGACTTTCAGGATTTTCACCGACGTGGTTCCCCCCGCAACCGCCTTCACCCGGAGGTAATAAAGCCCGTCGGCGACAGGGATGCCGTCCATATCCTTCAAATCCCATGAGAGGGTGCCGTTCCCGGAAACTTTCTGTGAAAACCCATCCACCTTGCGGAATGCCGTCGTGTAGACGTCACAGGTGAAGGTGGTGCCCGTGGGGCCCTGGACGTTAATAGAAACAGGCCCACCCTGGTTGGGGTTGGGATAGGGCGGGCCGACCACCACGCCCGTTACGGCCGGGGTCAAGGTAAGGGTCGGCGTGTAGGCGGAGAGGGCTGGGGTCCGAGTCAGTGTATTCGTGGGCGTGGCCGTCAGGGGTAGCGGCGCTACGACGGTCCACATCGAGAAGTGGGTCGTGACCACCGTCAAGGTGTCATTCGCCGTGTTCAGTGCCGCGGAAACGGTCACCCAAGAGGAACTGGCGGTGTCGTAATAAAGCACCTGCAATTGGCTGGCGGTCTTGCCCGCGGGGATCTGCGACGGATCGTAGGTAAACACGAGGGTGACGGGGGTGTTGAAAGTGGCCCCGGCGGAGGAGGTGAAAGTATAGACGTTCCCCAAAATCTCGAAGCTTGAAACCGGGGGGGCGGTGGAGGAGCTTGTTTCGGAGACCGTGATGGTCGCGGCGGTGGTGAGGTCCCCCGCCGGTATCTCCACGCCCGTCCCGTTGCTTACGGCCACGGTGGCCGGCGCCGAGGCATTGACGACCTGCGCGGCCACATCAATGGGTGTTGCTGTCGGCGTGAATGTGCTAGTGACGGTGCCGGGGTCACTCGTGATGGTCGGGGTTGGTGTATTCGTATTTGTTTGGGTGATGCTTGGATCAATTGTGGGGATGAGCGTGTTCGTTAACGTGAATGTGGGTGTCCACGTGAATATACCACTAGTAACAGTAGGTGTGTTAGTCGAAGTGGGAGTTGGCGTAATAGTATTTATCGGAGTGTCGGTGAAAGTCCATGTAGGAACCCCCGTCGGCCAGGGTGTGGGAGTAGATGTGCACGTGGGCGTGTTAGTTATAGTCGGTGTATTCATCGGCGCACAGGGCGTTAAGGTTGGTTGCGGATAAAACGGGCAGGGTGAAATTTTCACAACCAGGTTCGTGTCAGAGGCGGCCGTGTAAAGTGCTCCCGTCTCGTCCAACGCCACCCCGAAAGCCCCGTACATTTGCGTCAGGGCGCAGGACCCCGTCTGGCTCCAAGTCGCGCCATTGTTGGTGAATATCAGGTAACCGTTGTTCTCGTAATTGGTCACGTAAATGTTCCCCGCCCCGTCCCGGGCCATTCCGTAGGGCGTCGACATGGAAGCCACGATGTTCGAGGCCATGGTATAGGAGTAGCTGTTCACCCCTGTCTCCGTGAAAAGCACGATCCGGTTGTTCACGGTGTCCGCCACGTATAAATTCAACCCCACCTTCAAGGCCCCGCTGGGCGCGTTCAGGCCCCCCAGAGTCCCCGAACCCGTCAAGGTGGTTTTCAAGTTGCCGTTGTTATCCAGTTCGAAAATCGATCCGTCATCCGAGTAAGTGTAAACATTCCCCAGGTTGTCCACGTTTATTCCCCTCAGGGCTTCCGTTAGGTCAACCGAGGTCCAAAGGACGTTCCCGTTCGCGTCCAGTTTGGAGACGGTTTCATCGTCCCTCCTAGCTACGTACACCCCGTCGTAAGCGCAAGTCCCCACCGCCACACTGAAAGCATCCTCCACTAGGTAGGTGGTCACCGGAGCGCCCGTGTAATCCAGCACCATCAGGGTATCCGCGTAATCATCCGGCACGTACACGCGCCCGCGCGAGGTATCTACTGCCACTCCGGCCGCTCCGCTTCCGTCGGCAAAAGAGGGCGAAGTCCACGGACTGGCCAGCTGGCAGCAGCCTGGCAGAAACGTTTCGGTTGGACTCGGAGTGATCGTTGGAGTTGATGAATCAGTTGAAGTCGGGGTGATGGTTGGAGTACTCGTAATGGTAGCGATTGGAGTGTCAGTGGTGGTCGGTGTGTCGGTCAGGGTCGGTGTATTGGTTGGAGTTGAGGTAATCGTCGGTGTATTTGTTATCGTCGGAGTCAAAGTAATAGTCGAAGTTAGTGTTATTGTCGGGGTATCGGTGAAAGTCCAAGTGGGTACGCCTGTCGGCCAGGGCGTAAATGTAGGGGTATAAAAGCCGGTCACGTCAAACTTGGTAATAAAAGCGTCCCAAAAACCACCAAAAACAGTCTGATCGGCCCCACTGGTCGCAGGAAAGTCCGCTTGGGTATATCCTGCGACATAAACGTTCCCCGAACTATCCAATGCGATGCCTTGCCCATTAACCCCCTCATTTCCGCCTAAATAGGTTGAATAAACTAGGGCGATTCCCAAGACATTCAGCTTCACTACAAAAGCATTCCCACTACCCCCATAAACCGTCTGATAGGCCCCACTGGTCGCGGGAAAATTCGCTGAAGAAGTAGATCCCGTTACATATGCGTTACCAAATCCATCCACCGCGATGCCTTGGCCGGAATCCTCCACGTTCCCGCCCAGATAGGTCGAATAAAGAAGTGTGCTACCTGTGGCATTTAGCTTTGTCACAAAAGCGGTCTCAGAACCGCCGCCATAAACCGTCTGATAGGCCCCGCTGGTCGTGGGAAAATCCGTTGAAGTCGTATATCCCGTCACATAAGCGTTCCCCGATCCATCCACCGCAATGCCGTTTCCTTGATCAGCCCCACTACCGCCAAGATAAGTCGAATAGACCAAATCGCTAGCCCCGCCACCAGCCGGATTCAGCTTCGCTACAAACGCATCATATGGATAAACACTAGTGCCGCCGCTGTAAGCAGTTTGAAAGGCCCCACTGGTTGTTGGAAAATCTCCTAAGTTATAACCCGTCACATAAATGTTTCCCGACCCATCCAACGCAATCGCATTTCCTTGGTCATACCCGCCCAGGAAGGTTGAATAAACCAGGGCACTTCCTGTGGCATTCACTTCTGTCACAAAAATATCCGGAAGTCCCCCGGAAGCTGTCTGGTAGGCCCCACTGGTCGTGGGGAAATTCGTGGAACCGGTTTCCCCCGTCACATAAGCATTTCCTGATCCATCCACCGCGATGCCATAACCTATATTTCCGCCCAGACAGGTCGAATAGGCCAGGGTGCTTCCATCGATACTCAATTTCGTTACAAAAACGTTCTCAGAGCTGGAGGATGCCTGAAAGGCGCCACTGGTCGTAGGGAATATTCCAAAGGTTATTCCAGTCACATAAGCGTACCCTCCCCCATCGACCGCGATAGCATAGCCACGAGCGCCCCCGCTACCTCCAAGGTAGGTTGAATAAAGCAGCTCACTTCCATCGGCACTCAGTTTCGTCACAAATGCGTTTGCATTTTCACTACCGCCACCAATAACTGTTTGATAAGCCCCATTGGTTGTTGGAAAATTTTCAATGGTTGCGGGTACACTTCCGGTTGTTTCTCCAGTTACATAAGGGTACCCTGAGCCATCCACTGCAATGCCATAGCCCCAATCCTGGCCGCCCCCACCCAAGTATGTCGAATAATCCAATTGGGGATCGATGACCAGGGGAAGGGTTTTGTCATAATTCCCCATTTCAAATCCAATTTTCCCATCCCTCTTGATTTTGTAGGCACCATCGATTTTGGTTTTTCCCACTCCCTGTTCTTGGTAAACAACCGGAGCCTTGAAAGCCACATCCCCTTGGGCCATGTGGAAAATCAGGTTTCCTTGGCCGTCCACTTCCGAGCTCTTGGCGCCATGATAACTGAGGCCAATTACACTTGGGTCCGCGCCCGGCTTTACCTCGAAGTCGTACTCTAACTTTCTCTGAGCGCCGTAATACACCATGTCGATGCCGGGATAGACATCTTTCATCTTCACTTTGGTGTAATTGGGAATGTTGGTGTGCCACTTGGTAGGATCGTTTCCGATGAAGTAATTGCTCTTCCCTTCCGCCTTATCCACCCCCTCGAATTCAGCCAAACGGTTCCCGCCTTCAAGCTTCAGTCGCAAAACCTCGGATGGATTAGTTTGGAGTGAAGACCTAGGAGTTCGGAGTTTAGGGTCAAAACCTTTAAACTTGTTTAGGGAGTGATTGGGATCCCCACGTTTCAATACATACACCGCCTCAGCGGGCGTGATGAATAGAGAGTAGCCGCTCCCCCGGGAGAGGAACTTCACTTGGGGATCAAGTTGTCCTTCGTTAGGCTCGAAATAAAGAGGAATTTTTCCATAATTCTGGTTTAGTTTCATAAGCGCGGCTTGATTGGGCTGGGCAACTTTGGAAGAGACTTGTGATTTTTTCGGGGTGGAAGAAGAATTTTTCTGGTTGGTGTTAGCCAAACCCAAACCAAATACAAGCATGATGCCGGCCAATAGACCTGCATTTAATAACCGCAACTTATAGCGCGATACTTTCAACAGGGTCATTGATCCGTCCAGGGTGAGGAAGATATAGTTAATTTTCCCACGATCTTTATAAAAAGGGCGTTTCTTTCCACACCCTCTAGACGGCAAAATGGCCGATTTAATCCAAAAATAATGCAAAAAAATGAGGCTAAAAAGGCCGGTTTTATTGGTTTTTTAGGATGAATATGGGTTTTGAGATTCTTGAAAAGCAGATCCATCGAAAAACGAACACTTCGATACGCTTCGCTACTCAGTGCAGGCTTGGGGTCGCCACGCTCCTAAGCGCGCCGATTGGGGCTGCTCCTCGCATGCCGACCTACCATTAAGCTTTTAATGAGGTCGGTATCGTACCGATCTCAATTTATCTTTATAGATGATCGGCACAATGACAGCTTAGACCGAATCGCGAAGTCGGGGGGCAAAGTACGGACAAAAACCTGGTCACTTAATCAGGATGATCCTCTTCCACTTTGTTTCCAAGGGCTCGGAAAGCTTGAGCAAATAAACCCCGCTGGCGCAGGGGTCGTTAAACTTGTTCGTCCCGTCCCAAAAGTAGGTTTGGGTATAAGAGGACTCAAGATATTGGTCGTCCAGGGTTTTGATATGCTCCCCGGCCGAGTTGTAAATTTTCAGGGAAAAGGGGCCCGGGAAGGAGGAATTGCCGACGTAAATGGAAACCGGGCCCTGGCCTGGTTGCAGCAGGTTCTTATCGACATAAAAAACGTTAAAATAAGGAAGGGGGGTGTTTGTCACGGTCGGCGTGAACGTCACCGTGGGAGTATCCGTGATGGTTGGCGACAGGGTGATAGTCGGAGTATTGGTCATGGTCGGAGTATTGGTTGGCGTAGCCGTAGGCGTAGCGGTGAGGGATGCCGTAGGCGTCATCGAATCCGTCGGGGTCAGTGTAACGGTGGGACTATCCGTCACAGTAGGTGTATTCGTAATGGTAGGAGTATTCGTAAAGGTTGGCGTTGATGTCGGCGAAGCTGTAGGCGTAGCGGTGAGGGATGCCGTAGGCGTCATCGAATCCGTCGGCGTGGGGGTATTAAAGGCAGTCACGTCAAACTTCGCCACAAAAGCGTCCCCGCTTCCGCCATAAGCCGTCTGATTGGCCCCGCTGGTCGTTGGAAAATTCCCGTTGGTATATCCTGTCACATAGGCATTTCCCGACCCATCCACCGCGATGCTTTGGCCATAATCGGTGTCGTTCCCGCCCAGATACGTCGAATAGGACAAAGCGTTCCCCGTGGCGTTCAGTTTCACCACGAAAGCGTCATAAAAACCGCCAGCGTAGGCTGATTGAAAAGCCCCGCCGGTCGTGGGGAAATTTCCGCTGGTTTCACCCGTCACATAAGCGTTCCCCGATCCGTCCACCGCGACGCCATAGGCTTCATCGTCCCCGCTCCCGCCCAGATAGGTCGAATAGGCCAGGGCGCTTCCCAAAGCATTCACTTTCGCCACAAACGCATCCGCGGTACCCCCGCCGAAAACCGTCTGGTAGGCTCCGCCGGCCATGGGAAAATTTCCGGTGCTTAACCCAGTCACATAAGCGTTTCCCGACCCATCCACCGCGATACCCCGGGCCGTGACAGAAGCGCTCCCGCCCAGATAGGTCGAATAAGCCAGGGCGCTTCCCAAGGCATTCAGTTTCACCACAAACGCGTCCGAGATACCGCCCCCGTAAGCCGTCTGGCAGGCCCCGCCGGTCGTGTGGAAACTTCCGGTGGTATATCCCGTCACATAAGCGTTCCCCGACCCATCCACGGCGATGGCATTGCCTTGATCGTCCGACGGCCCGCCCAGGTAAGTTGAATAGACCGGGACGCCCGCGGCATTCAATTCCGCCACAAAAGCGTCATAACCGCCGCCATAAACCGTCTGATAGGCCCCGCTGGTCGCGGGAAAACCACCGGAAGTCACTCCCGTAATATAAGCGTTCCCGGAACCATCCAACGCGATGCCATTGCCCCAGTCGTTCCCGTTCCCGCCCAGGTAAGTCGAATAGACCAGGGCGTTTCCCGCCGCATTCAGCTCCGCCACAAAAGCGTCCTCACCGCCTCCCCCGTAAGCCGCCTGGTAGGCCCCGCCGGTGGTGGGAAAACTTCCGGTGGTCGATCCCGTGATATAAGCGTTTCCGGCCCCGTCCACCGCGATGCCGTTGCCCCAATCGTTCCCGCTTCCGCCCAGATAGGTCGAATAAACCACCGCGTTGCCCGAGGAATTCAGTTTCACCACAAAAGCGTCCTCCGTGCCGCCGAAAGCCGTCTGTTCGGCCCCGCCGGTCGTGGGAAAATTCCCGGTGGTGTAACCCGTCACATAAGCGTTCCCCGGGCCATCCAACGCAATGCCATTGCTCCGATCGCCGCCGGTCCCGCCCAGATAGGTCGAATAATCCAATACCGGGTCGATCACCAGGGGAAGGGCCTTGTCGTAAACCCCCAGCTTAAATCCAACCTGCCCATGCCCCTTTAACGAGTAGCGGCCCTCCACTGATATCCGTTGGCTGTTCTTCATTTGGTACGCTACTGGAGCCCTAAAGGCCACTTCCCCTTGGGCCATATGGAAAATCAAGTTCCCTTGGCCGTCCACTTCCGCTTTGTGGGCACCCTGGTAGCTGAATCCGATCACGTTCGTATCAGCCCCTGGAGAAACCACAAAGTCGTACTCGAGTTTTCCCTGTGCGCCGTAATACACCATGTCGATGCCGGGATAGACGCCCCTCATCTTCACTTTGGAGTAGCGGGCAATATTGGTTCGCCACTTGGAACGGTCATTCCCGATGAAGTAATTGCTCCTCCCGCCTGCCTCTTCCATCCCCTCGAATTCGGACTTCCGGTTCCCACCCTCGAACCTCAAGCGCAAAACCTCATGAGAGGCAGTTAGGAGTGAGGAGTGAGGAGTTAGGAGTGAAGAATGATTGAAATGGCCACTTTTCAACACAAACACCGCCTCGGCGGGCGTCAGGTAAAGGGCATAGCCATTTCCACGGGATACAAACCGCACTTGTGGGTCGTATTGGCCCTGGTTGGGCTCGAAGGAAAGCGGAATGCGCCCGTAATTCCGGTTGATTTTCAGAAGCGCGGCCTGATCCAGCAGGGCAATTCCGGAAAAAACACGGGATTTCTTCGGGGAGAGGGAAAAACTCTTGCCAATCCGGTTCACTTGGCTGGTGGGAACCAAACCCATTCCAAAAACCGTGATGACGCAGGCAAAAAAACCAGGGTAAAAAAGCCGGATTCTATTCCGGAATACATTCATTTTTATTCCATTTATAGGAAGTGGGAACGCCTGGATAAAACCCGGTTATCTGATGAGGATGACCTTCTTCAACTTGGTTGCATAGGGCTCACCCAGCTTGAATATATAAACCCCGCTGGCGCATTCGTCGTTGAACTTGTTCGTCCCGTCCCAATGATAGGACTGGACATAGGAATAATCGAGGTAGCGTTCGTCCAGGGTTTTGATATGTTCCCCGGCCGAGTTGTAAATTTTCAGGGAATAAGGGCCTGGATAAGCGGAATTGGCCACGAAAATGGAAACCGGGCCCTGGTCAGGGTTGAACACGTTCTTGTCGATGTAAAAAGCGTCGAAATACGGAATAGGGGTGTAGGTCTCGGTCGGAGTGAACGTCACCGTGGGGGTAGGGGTATTCGTCAACGTTGGGGTAACGGTCGGCGTGCTGGTCATCGTGGGCGTGGGAGTGGGGGTCGGAGTCGGGGTAGATGTGTTGGTGACCGTCGGAGTGGGTGTCAGCGTGGGGGAATTGGTATCGGTCGGCGTCGGGGTAACGGTCGGCGTGTTGGTCGGGGTGCGGGTGGCAGTGGGGCTTGAGGTCTGGGTGGGAGTGCTGGTGATTGTCGGTGTGGACGTCACCGTGGAACTGACAGTGTTCGTTGGCGTCGGGGTTACGGTGGGTGTATTCGTCGTCGTGCGGGTGGCAGTGGGGGTTGAAGTCTGGGTGGAAGTATCCGTTACCGTCGGGGTCAGCGTCACCGTGGGGGTTGAGGTTGGAGTGGGAGAGTTGGTCGGTGAATTGGAGGGTGTGAGAGTCGGGGTGTTCGTGGGGGTGTTGCATTGCATCATCGCCGTCACCGCGTTGGAAGTGACCGCCGCGTCGCCATCGGCGGTGATGGCGGCCTGGTTGACATAGGTCGCGGAACCGGAAGTCGCGCAGTTGACCGTACCCCACCAGGTAACGGCACCCTGAAGATTGTAATTGGTGCCCGGGAAGGACCATTTCAGGGTGCTTCCCGTCTGGGAGAAGTTGACGGTCCCGCCCCCAATGGTGACACCGGCGTTGGACTCGTTATGGCCCCCCGGGAAGGTGATCCCCACGGGAATCACATCCGTAAGAACGGTATTATTCACTTGATCGGCGGTCTCCATTTTTAAATTGGAATAATAGTCAGGGGCCGCCGTCGCGTCCGACTGCCAGCCTTGCTGCCAAGTCCCCGAGCAGAGGTTCGAAAATGGCGAGTTGTCCGTGTAAACATAGACATCGTACAGGGATGGGTTTCCCCTCTGCCAAACATACTCCGCGATGACCACCGATCCGGCAGAGACCGTCATGACGGCCCTGACCGTGTACCAGACGCCCGCCTGGATCGTGACCGGCTGGGGATAAGTGGTAATGCCGCCCGTTGCCGGGTTACAACTGCCGCTGCACGCGTTTCTCTGGATAAAGATGTAACCGGGGTTGTTGTCCACGGATATTCCCGCGAAATAGGCCTGGGTCACCCCCCCATTGATGTTATAAGCCAGGACCATATGAGCGTCGGCGGCGGCTGAGGCTCCTTGAGCCCCTTGGGCGGTCACGGGAATCTGCATATCGCCTTCCTCAACATAAGTCCCGGGGCATAAGTTAACGCCGCCCGGCCGCAAATAAAGCGGATAATCCCCGCCGTTCGTGGCGTAATTTGAATTCGCTAAAAGATAATGATTCCCCTGGGTGTCGGACTCGACCGTAAAACCGCCGGTCGTCTGGCTGGGAATATCCTGGTAGGCGAACCCGTCATAGGTGGTTCCCCCCTCGACGGTGCCGGTCGTGTCGTTATCGTAAGAATCATAATACTGCAGGCTGAAACCGTTGACGCTGTAGGCCAGGGCATAGGTGACGGCCTGACCGCTCGTGAGCTGGCCGCCGGAAGGGATCTGGGACTTGACCAGCGAGAACCCCCCGCCGCCAATCGTCGAGTTGGCGATATTAGAGGTTTGGGAAACTACCGTACCATTCAGGCTGAAATTCGCCGTGTTGCTGATGGTCCCGCTGGTTTCGTTGACCCTGGCCAGGAACCAAGCCTGCCCCTGCACTTCCGTCGAACCGCCCGGAACCGTCCAGGTCAGCAGTGACCCGGGCGTCGTGCCGGACATGGATGTCCCCGTGGGGGCCCCCGGCCCCATTTGAACCACCGTAACGCCATTGGGCACCGTATCAGTGACCGTCCCCCCGCTGGTGTCGTTCACGAAATCATAATTGATCGTGAACAGCACCAGATCGCCGTTGGCCGCGCTTCCCCCTTCGGCGGTCTTCTGGACCGAGAGGATGGTGGGGGGCGGAATCGGAACGGTGAAAGAGAGGGCGTATTCCCCCGAAACGGAGGTGTTCCCGCCATAACCCTGCTGGGGTTGTTGTCCGCACTGGATGTTGTACATCCCCCCCTCGACGATCAGGTTATAGGCGCCGCCGTAACCCGCGTCGGAGGGCATGGTCAGGTTCCAAACGATTTGCTTTCCGCAAACCCAGTTGTTACTGCTGGGGTTGTCCGCAATTCCCGTGTACCCGATGTTGCTGGTACTGGAAGGGTTGACTTCGTCAACATTGATACCATCATTGTCAACCAGGAATTCCTGCCCTTTGACGGGGCAGCTTCCCACCGTGGTCGCCAGGCTGCTGACAGCCACCGTCCACTTGGAATTGCCGTAACCGTTGATGCAATAGTTGATGGTAAGGGTAAAGTTCTGGTTCGCCGCAGGGCTAGCCGGGTTCATCGCCACGCTGACAATGGAGACCCCTTGTTGGGCTTGGGCCTGGACGGCCGGCAGTGAGCAAACCACCAGCAAAAACAAAAACCTCGCCCATCTGCCGCGAACGGCTCTAAAGGACAAAATGGATTTTGAGATCACCATGGATTGAACCGCCGAAAAGTTGGAAAAAATTTATTGATGAATCCCCTTAATTTTAACGCAAAAATAGGCCCCTAAACAGCTAAACCAAGGTTTGAAAAAATCATGCCTGACAAAGGTTCGAATGAAAGGGGGGGAACGCCGAAAGCGGTTTCTTAATGATTATTTTCGGTCTTTACTCGCGCGGACCTTCATGCGGCTCAAACGAATATCCGAAGCCATTCCAGGAAGGCCTCCGGATGCTTGAAACGCAGGTCACAAAACCTGTCCGGGATGCGGTTCCCCACGGCCACCTTCAACCCTCTTTTTCCCATGGCCTTGAACACCGTCAGGTCGGTCAAGTCATCCCCGGCGAAGATGGGCAGGTGATCCGGGAATTTTTCAAGTATTTTCCGGACCGCCTTTCCCTTGGTGTAACCGCGGGGTATGGCCTCGATCATCTTTTTCCCCGCTTGAAAGGTCCAAAACCGTCCGGTCACAGCCTGGATATACAAACGGCGGAAGTCCCGGTGGAGAGACCTTTCCTTTTCCGGCGGCAGGTTCAATCTCCGGTAATGCAGGGTGGAGGAGAAAGGTTTGCGCTCGATATGGATTCCGGGATAACGTTCGGGCAGGACTTGGATGGCCTTCCAGAGGGCTGCCGCTTCCTTCCGATACCTGCGCTGGTGGGCGGGGGAAGCCAGCCGGATATTCCGCGGAAGGCGCCACCCCTCGAACCCGTGGGTCCCCGCGATGGATATTTCACCCAGCCGGGAAACCCTTCTCAGCCCCTCGGCATGCCGCCCGGTGATGAAAATGACGGGGTATTTCCCTATCAGTTTTTTCAGGAGCCCCCGTTTTTTGGGCGTCAGGTTGGAACGCTCCGGGTCGTGCGTGAAGTCCGTGAGGGTTCCGTCATAATCCAGAAGGAACAGGATTTTTCGGCGCTTGTCCTGGTATTTCAATGGAATGCCCTCACGGGATGAGGACGATCTTTCCGTAAGCTCCGGGCGCCATGACCGCCACATGGGCCAGGGGCGCGTCCTTGAGCGCGAATTCCCGCCCAATGACCGGTACCAGGGAACCGTTCTTGAGGCCCTTCGCCAGGTCTGAGTGGATTTTAGCCAGTTCCACGGGCGCGGTGTTGGCCAGGGTCATTCCCCGGATGTCCGCGTCCCGGCCCATGGTTTCGCGCGGGTTGACCTCCACCGGACCGCGGCTTCCGATGACGACCACCCTTCCCCTCTTGGCGAGGTAAGTCAGGTCTTTCCCGAGGTTCACGTTGGCCATCATCTCGAGGATGAGGTCCACACCCTTGCCGTCCGTGATTTTGGAAAGTTTGGCCCCGAAGTCCGGGTCGTGATGGTCCAGAACGTGGTGCGCGCCCAGTCTTTTCACCAGGGCCCGTCCCCCGTCGGTACCCGCGGTTCCGATGACGGTGAGCTTGGCCCTCTTCGCCAATTGCACCGCGGCCGTTCCCACTCCCCCGCTGGCTCCGTGAACCAGGATGGTTTCCCCTTTTCGGGCTCCGCCCCGGCCGAAAAGCGCCCGGTGGGCCGTTCCATAGGGGATTCCCATGGCCGCTCCTTGCGTAAAGGTTACTTTCTTGGGGAGGGGATGCACGTTGTCCGAGGCCACCAGGGCTTTTTCCGCGTAGGAACCACCCATTGCCGCGTTGAAATAAACCCTGTCCCCCGGTTTGACACTCCTCACTCCCTTTCCAACTTCATCTACGATGCCGGCGCCGTCGGCCCCCGGCGTATAGGAAAGAGGAACCAATACCGGGTAGGTGCCTGCCCGAATGTAAGTCTCGACCGGATTGACCCCGGCCGCTTTCACTAGGACCGTGGCCTGGCCGGGACCCGGTTTAGGATCAGGGACATCCTCCCATTTCATGACTTCAGGACCGCCGAATTGGTGTACCCGTATGGCTTTCATACCTTCCCTCCCGACGCTTTTTTCCAATCACACACATAGACGATAACCAGCCGGTCAATAAAACAAACTCTTTTCTATTTTACCCGTTTCCAAGCGGTTTATCAGAATGCAGTGAAAGGATTTTCACAAAAAGGGTTATTATTTTCATCAGGAATTGTTTTATCCGCTTCCTAATACTATTTGGCGAGGGGATTTTCGTAGGCTCGCACGGGATTCCGGCTTTCGGGGTTGGAGAAATATTTAAACCCGGCGTAAGCCACCAGGGCCAGCAACGCGCCATAAAACAGGAATTCCAAAAAGCTCAAACCCTTTTGATCCTTCAATCGGTTCCATTTCATAATACTCTGGTCCTTTTCAGTTTCTCTACCGGAAATTCTTCCTTGTTTTTTCCTTTAATAAGTATAATAAATTTACATGAGAAAAATACTCAACCTTTTCGGCCCTATCGGCAAAAAGTTCAACTGGCCTTTCTGCGTTACGGGCGTTATTTCGGGGGCCGTGGGAGCCCGCCTCTGGTCGGGATCCCAGGACCAACATTGGCTTTCAGGCGCTCTTTTCCAGGCCCTGTCCTTATTCCTGATATGGAAAGCCTTTCCCAATCGGGATTCCCGCCTTCCGGAAGCCCGGGAGTCGTTCTCCCCAAAACCCCCGAAAAAAAAGGGGAAATCACGCCTCTCTTGGAATGATCTGTTTCCCCTGGGATCAGTCCTTCTTTTCAGCGTAATCGGGCAACTATTTTTTAGTTTTCGCTTGACCATCCTGGCCTTGGCGTCCTGGGGGGTGGCCCTTTTCATGTTTTCGCAGCTTCCCAAGGCCGGTCCCGCGAAAACCTGGACCCCGGGACCGGTAGCCGAAAAAAAGCTTCTCGCGCTGGTCCTCCTGGCGGCCGCCCTCATGCGGTTTCCATTCATTGGCCAGCACATCACCGGCCTGCAAATTGACGAGTCGAATTGCATCTGCGACGCATACAGTTTCCTGGATGGCTCCCTGAATTCCCCTTTTGTCACGAGTTGGGGCGGCAACGAATCCTTCCATTTCTGGTGGCTCTCGATGTTCATGAGGATTTTCGGCGCAACCTGGGTTACGGCCCGGCTCTTCTCGGCGGTTGTTTCCATGGGCGCCCTTTATGTTTTTTACCGCTGGTGCCGCTTATTCTTCGGATTCCTCCCTTCCCTCCTGGCTGTTTTCTTGATGTCCATCGGCTGGTGGTACCTCTTTTACAGCCTTTCCCCGTTCCAAAATATGCTGGTGGTTTTTTGGGAGATCCTGGCTATTTACTTCCTGTCCAAGGCCCTCAAGGAAGGGCGCAAAGCCGATTACTTGTGGGCGGGCCTCTTTATCGGCTTTTGCGAGTTGGAATACCTGCCGGGGCGGCTCGTGGTTTTCATGGCTGGTTTCGCGTTATTGGGAATCTGGGCCGTGGAAGGCAGGGCCTTTTGGAAGAACCACGCCCAATACCTGGCCTTGGGCATCCTCTCCATGTTATGGCTGGCAGGCCCATTCATTGTTTACGGCATCCATAACCCATCCGCCATTGTGAGCCGGGCCAAGGAATTGAGCCTCCTCGCCGAAGTCCAACGGACGGGGCATTACAGCCTCATACTCAAGAGGTTCTTTTGGACTTTCCTGTCTTTTCTAAACCACAACGAGGGCATTGACCCGCGGTTTTGCGCCAACGCGTCCCAGTTGGACCCGGTTTCCGGGGGCTTGATGGTATTCGGACTTCTTTTAGCTTTGGCTCATTGGCGGCGGAGAGCCTGCTGGTACGCCCTGGGCGGGCTTTTCTTCGGCTTGGTGGCCAACACCTTCGCCATCCAGGGCCCCAATCCCGACCCTTCTTTCGTCAACGGCCAGCGCTATTTCGTCGTCTTCCCGTTTCTTTTTTTCATGGCGGCTTGGACCCTGGACCGGGTGGCCGGCGTTTTTCCCGATTTCAACCCGGCCATGAAACGCACGGGCAAGGGCTTGTTGGCTTTGTTGGTTGCTTTCGCCCTTATCTGGAACATTTACATCTATTATTTTTCCTTCAGGAATTTCAAGGTGGAGGGCCCCAATTATTGGGATGCCCTGGGTTTCAACCATATCCAAGTGGCTGATTACCTGAGGACCCAATGCCCCCGATGCCACGCATTGATGGAAATAGAGTACAGTTCCAGCACCGTCTACGTGTTGACCCACGATTTATTCACCTTCAACAGGCTCGGGGATTATTTTCCGGTCCCCATCCGGCAGAAAATAACGAAAAACGTGCTTTTCGTCATCCCGCCTTCGGAATACCCGGAACTCCAGGAAAAATTGCGCCAGACCTATCCCAAGGCAGTTTGGGGCTCGCTCAAGGACCCGAAGGACAATGTCAACGTATTGACGGTGGAAGTACCCAAGGAAGACATCCAAGCCAAGCAGGAAGGAGTTTCCCTGGAAGGTGCGCTCGAATAAGTATTGCGTGGAATGAATAGGCGTGAAAGATGTTTCAGGGGTTTCCACTGATCCAATTTTTACCGAGGCTCAGCAAACTCAGGCTCTGGTAACCGCTGGGAGGGTTGAAAGCCGATGAGTCAAAGGTCCGGGAACGGATACTGCGGATTTTGAACTGGCTTGAGGGCTTTCCCTGCGCGTAAAGGATTGCGCGAACCGGCAATTGGGGATCGGAAAGGCCCAGTTGAAAAGCCGTCGTATCCGCGCCCAATTGGGCCAGTTCGTCCCCGCAAAAGTCCACCGCCAGGTGAATGAGGCCCCGGAAGGTGTTGTAGTCTTCCCCGCTCATGCCGGCCGTTTCAGGGCGGGTCACCCATACTTCGCGGGCCTTTTTCCCGTTCAAATCGGTCTGGTAGGCATCGCAGGTAAAACCCGCTTTCCGGACGCCTTTGTCCCTTAAGGCCGGAACTCCGTTGAAAAAAGCCTTGGCGTTTTCCTGGACAATGGCATAGGTCTTCTGGACACTAAGCGGATAATTGGCGGCCCCGCCCTTGAGCTTTCCGGATGCGATGGCGCCCATTATTTTAAGGGCGGTTTGGTCGCCCTGGCTGAGCGACAGGACAGTCTTGTGGAGATCGTCCACAACCGTCAACTGGGAGGTTTCCCGGTCGTAAATCAGGGACCCATGGGTCCAGGGCCCCTGGAAGTCCAGCCTCAGGTGCCCATCGCCAATGGAGGCCGCCACATCCACCCAGGCATCCTTATAGGACAAGCTTTCCAGGTGGGCCCTCAAGTCGGTTCCAGCCCAAAGGGGTGCCGCCCAACAGATCAGAAGCAGGGGGATATAGCTTTTTCTCATGGCTTTTTCACCGCGCCATCATACCAAATATCCCTTCGGGAAACCCGTTGGCGCTTTCTTTTTGATCCTAAAGGCATCATCAAACCGCTTATTCGGCCTCCACAAGCGCCGAAAGGGCTGCCCGGCAGATCAAGTTTAGAAGAGGTTTGGGCATGTAAGCGCGACACGACGACAATATCTAAAAGTTAGTCATTGAATAAAATGATGAATAGTTTTTTAGTTAACCGAAACACCCTATTTGTTGCCCTTTAAGGGTTGGAACTTTGACCAGTCCTCATTTAAGCGTTAAAATATATGACAAAACAACTCTCTGCCAACGGATATCTTCGTTGATTACCCTTTTTCCAGCACAATATTTAACACATTGCAGTGATTTTACTAATCACTATTTCAATCGGTGAAGGTACGAACTTGAATAAGTTTTGTTTTGGGCGCCAAACTCAAAATGGATCATGGGTAAAGGAAATCTTCCTGATTTCTTTTTTAACGCTTGGATTTCTTCCGCCCGCCGCGTTGTCTCAAACTTATTTCGGCAACCAGAGCGCCGCCACCTCGGGACTTTCAAGGCCCATGAACAGTTCGAGTTATCAAACATCCCTGCGCTTCACGGCCCGTAACTCAAACACCTTGACCCAAATACGCCTGCTGGCCCAAGGATATGGAACCTGCCCTCTTTATACTGTTGGATTGCAGGCTGATGACGGATTAGGCAATCCCAGTGGAACCTTCCTGGCCAACAGCGTGCCTTCTCCTTTTTCTTCCAGCTATGGCTGGAATCTCTTTCCCATGACTTCCTCCTACACCCTTGTTCCAAGCACGGTTTACCATATTGTGGTGCAGTTTTCCTCAGGGACCCTGGATGGTAACGATTATGGTTCTCTTAATCCTGGAGATACACCCAATACCCATCTCATCCCCTTGGATCAATTCCAGGACAACCAGTTGGAAGTCCTTTATTACAACGGGTTGGTTTGGTCCCCTCAAAGCGCCGCGCCCATATTCGTGCTGGATTTCAGTGATTCCACCGAGTATGGAAACCCCTTTGACAATCTGAACGGAAACATTTACGGCGGCCAATATATCGGTGAAAGTTTCACGCCCAAATCGAACATACAGGTCAACAAAGTTGGTTTTTACGTATACCGCACCGGGATTCCAGCCGACAACCTCAATTATGTTCTCTTGGACACGACTCAGGGTGTCACGATCGACTCCGGCATCGTCGGCTCGTCTACCACCATACCCCTTTCCTGGGCCTGGGTGGATGTGAACATGACGGGGAGTTACACCCTTTATTCCTCCGACACTTACCTGCTTTACTTGAAGTCATCCTTGAGTTCAGTGGGCAATTTTTACTATGTCAGCGATCCCGAGTCGGGCGGAGCCGTTAATAATTATGATGGCCTCACTTACGATTCCGTTAATTCCTTTGCCATGGTCTCGACGAATTCCGGCGGCTCTTGGGGCGCTAACACGAGTCAGGATTTGACTTTCCGGTTCACCTTGGACACCAATCCCACCGCCACCCCAACGGTCACCTCGACGGTCACTCCCACCCCGACCCTTCCGGCTCCCAACCTTTCCCTGATTGAGAACGTTGTCACGGACTCGGCTGCGGCGAACGGCATGCTCTTGTTCAGAGTGGATTGTAACTTCGGGAATAGCATCGGGGTGACCCTCACCTCTTCGGTTCCAGTCAATACCACCCTCGTGGAGCTGAGTACTACAGGAAGCAGCGCTGGGAGTGGAGCCGGGAGCGCGGTGACCTGGGTTGTCTATAACGGAACCGCAACCCCACAACAAGATATTTCGGTTTTCATGCTTTTAAACGTTAATTCGGCTGTCACTACAGGAACCGTCATCTCAAACGCAGTCACAGGTACCGCCATTAGCGTTGTATCGGCTGCTTCCGCCGCGGCTACGGCGGTCGTGGGGCCGAATCTCAAGATCAACAAGACGGAATCGGAATCCACAGGATACTTGGGGGATACGGTCACTTACAGCCTGCCTTGGACCGTCACCGGAGAAACCTTGGACTTTTTCGATTCCTATGACTCCCTAACCGGTGGAACGACGACTATTACCGGTTACGACGGAACTCTCTATACTCCCGAGGCGGGGCCCATCAGCTGGAATATTGTCGCGACGAGCGTGAATAACTACCTTTCGGCGAACGCACCCTCGGCCACTGGCTGTCTCCTACGCAGCGCCCCCACAGTAAACCTGTACGGAAATTACGCCGTGGTGGGTGACATCTATTTGGACCCTTCCAATCTCATTCCCAATGGAGGAATTGTGGTCGCCTCGGACGCGGCCGTTACTAACGCTTATATCGCGGCCCTTTCGGGAACCGGCAGTCCAGGGAATTTTTATCTTGAAAAAATCAGTGCCGGCCTTCCGACCACCCTCGCGATGGTGAACAACACCAGCCTGCCTGTCTCCGTGGAGGTGGGAAAATGGTGCTCGTTGGAGATTTACGTAGCCAGCAGCGGCGTAAATGGTAGCCCTCTAACCTTTTACGCCAAGATCTGGCCTCCGGGTCAGGTCCCGCCGCAGGGTTGGGCAGTGACGGTCACCGACACCACTCCCATATCCTCCAGCGATACTTACAACACGGGATGGTTAGCCGGAGGCAGCAGCCCCATGTCAAGACTTAATTCGTTTGATAATTTACAGGTTTACGTGCCCAACGCGCCCGTCAGCCTAAACATGGAGGATACCCTACCTACAGGTATGACTTACGTAAGTTCTTACCCTCTGGCCACATTCCATTCGCCGTTGGTTTCGTGGAATTCCACGGCTACGGTTTTCGGGGGTGGGGCCACTTACAGCATTGTGGCGCAGGTTTCCACCCCGTGCCAGTCCCACATCGTGAACCACGCGATCATCACTGCGGCCAACGCCTCCACGGGTATTTCCAATCCGGTGACCTTGTCGATCTCATGCCCGAATACCCCCACCCCGACCTCAACCATTACACCTACCAAAAGCCCGACGGCCACGATTACACCCACTCCCACTAATTCCCCGACACCAACCAATACATCTACTCCGACAATTACACCCGCGAACACCCCGACTATTACACCCACCCCAACGCTTACTTTGACGCAAACTCCTTCAAGCACACCCTCTAATACTCCAACAGCTACACCATCACCCACGAACACTCCAATGAATACCGGAACAAACACACCCACGAACACACCGACAAACACTCCCACTTCAACAAACACTCCTATCCCGACACCCACCGACACTCCGGCGAACACCCCTACCTATACATCCTCCAACACAGCTACCAATTCCCCAACCAACACCACTACTTCCACGCCTTCCAATACCCCCACGATTACTTCAACAAACACACCAACCCTTACGCCAACTCCGACCGGCATCTTAACGTTTACTCCCACGCCCACTTGGAGTTCGACCCCCACCACGACTGATACGTCCACAGATACTCCAACCTTTACGAATACGCCCACTATCACCATTACACTTACCATCACGCCGGCTTTCACACCGACGGAGTCCCCCACCGCAACACCCACGCCGAACGCAGCCCTTTACTTGGACCAGAACTTCTTCAACCCCCTCCAACAGCCCCTGGGAATGGAAATGCGTGTGGATACGGCGGGCGAGGTAAAAGTGTTGGTTTACGACATCGCGGGCGAGGAAGTAGTGAAGCTTTTGGATCAATACGAGAACGCCGGCAACTACCGGCTTTCCTGGGATGGGCGAAACAGCTCTGGCGACATGGTGGGGAACGCGGTTTATTTCATCGTCATTCAACAGCCTTCCGGCAATTTGGTAAGAAAAGTCATTGTCCTGAGATAAAGCATCGTCCCTTTGAACAGCGGGGAAACTCCTGCTTCTAAAAACCCTCCCTTGTTCGAATCCTACATCTCTATATAACAAAACCCAACTTCCCAATCCGCGAAATTGGGCTTTTGGGAGACTGAATGTCGAACCGCTTCGCTCACAGGGGAACTTCCCCCTGTGTACCCCTTTGAACATCATGGGGACCAACTGTTCCACATACCTCTCACGGTTCGAATCCTCCTCCAAATAATAAAGCCCAGTCTTCCAAAGGAAGACTGGGCTTTATTGGCTGGGAGACTAGGATTCGAACCTAGATATGCAGATCCAGAATCTGCTGTCCTACCATTAGACGATCTCCCAAGAATGCAAAAGGAAAGGACTGCGGAAGAGGGTGGATTGTAGCACAAGTCATCTGCCGCGAAAAATCGAATTTCCTGGATCAACAACCATTTAAAAAACGGATTCGTCCCGGTTAATCGAAAAGGTTGGGTCCACGAAATGCACATCAAACAATCGCCGTACTTCAGGGTCGTTCTACCAACCCACGATTTGTCCCCAATCCTTGCGGTGGATGGGCCTCATTCACCTTTTTTCCGCCTCTATTAAAAACGAACTCAATATTTTCTATGACAGCTTCTCTTTGGCAACTCTAATCACACATTCCATTTTAGTTTTTTTCTGTTCTCCACGCCTTCTCAACTTATCCAAGGTCCTCCCCCTTTGGCAATCGGTCGGCCGATGAAACTTTTGGGATATCCTTCTTGAGCATGCCGACAAACCTCAGCAATCGCACGATGCAGCGGCCTTTTCCCAGGATTTCAACCAGTTCGAACAAGTTGGGGCTAGCGGTTCGCCCCGTGATGGCCAACCGCATGGGGTGGACATAATCTCCGAATTTACGGCCGCTTTCGGTAGCCGCATTTCGAAGTTTTTCCTCCAGGGTCATGGCATTGAAATCGACGGTTTCCTCCAGGATGAAAAGGGCCTGTTCCAGGACTTTGATGGTTTCGGGTTTTCGCCACTTGGCCAATCCCTCGGCATCATAGATATGGACTTCCCCCAGAAAATACGTGATTTGGTCCCCTACTTCCGATATGGTTTTTAAGCTGTTTTTCACGGTTCCGATCATGCGTTTTAACGCGCCACCTCCGAAACGCATGAAATTCTCGTTGATGGCATCGGCATCCCAAAGGGTTTCCAGACAAAGTTGGTATATTCTTTCGTCGTCCGCAGCCCGTATGTATTGGCCATTGAGCCACTGCAATTTATCGTAATCGAAGCAGGCCGCGCTTTTCACCACCCGTTCGAGGCTGAACTTATGGACCAAGTCATCCTTGGAGAATATCTCTGTTTTTCCGTCGAGGGACCAACCCAGGAGGGCAAGATAATTCAGCATGGCCTCAGGCAGGTAACCCTGGCGTTTGAACTCCCCGATCGAGTTTGCGCCGTGACGTTTGGAAAGGGGCAAGCGGTCTTGGCCTAAAATAAGGGGTATATGGGCGAAGATGGGCGGTTCCAGCCCCAAGGCCCGGTAAAGAAGGATTTGCTTGGGGGTATTGGATAAATGGTCGTCACCCCGGATGACATGGGAAATTTTCATGAGGGCGTCGTCCACCGTGGCCACGAAATTATAGGTGGGCTCCCCGTCGCTTCTCACCAGGATGAAGTCGTCCATTTCGGAATTTTCAATGGTCACCTCCCCCCGAACCAAATCGGAGAAGGCAATTCGCCCCTCGGGTATTTTGAGCCTGACTGAATAGGGATGGCGGGATTTTCGATGCTCTTCCACATCCGCCGGCGAAAGGTTACGGCACTTCCCGGAATACCGGTAGCTTTTGCCGAGGGCTTGGATATCTGCCCTTTCGGCCTCCAATTCCTTGGTGGTGCAATAACAGGGATAAGCGGCGCCAGATTGGAGGAGTTTCTTCAGTTGTTGCCGGTATTGAGGGGCCCGGTCGGTTTGGCGGTAGGGCCCATAAGGCCCGCCAATGGAGGGTCCTTCGTCCCAATCCAAGCCGAGCCATTGCAGGTTCCGGATGATGCTCTCTTCATATTCCGTCTTGGACCTTTCGCGGTCGGTATCCTCGATTCGAAGGATAAACTTACCCCCATGGTGACGGGCGAAAAGCCAGTTAAACAAGGCGGTCCGGGCTCCTCCCACATGGAGATAACCGGTAGGGCTCGGCGCGAATCTCACGCGAACAGTTGACATTTTTTTCCTTTAAAGCTTGGTTTGGATCCTTTTTTGGCTAAAGAAAAACGCCTGCGTTTCCTTGAGCCCGCTCCCATCTGGAAGAAAATCCCCAGCATTAATTCGGTGGTTCAAAAATCTTCACGGCAAAACCTTTGAGTCTGCGCGGGGCAGGCCACAAAGATAGCGTATAAAATAACGTTTTGAAAAACCTTCCTACCAAAAAAATTCCCGGGCTTTGTTTTTTTCCCAGAAAACAAACGAAAATGTTATCCTAATGGAGTTGCAGAACCCAGTCATTTTACCAGTTACTCAATGAGAATATGATTTGTCCGAATGGCCTTTTCCATTCCAAAAGGCGCACATTCCGGAAAGGGGAGCTTTACTAACATGAGAAAAATCCATAAGCCTGAAAATCCTCGCAATAAACGCACCAACCGTCGGATAATCATGGTTAAATCCATCAAAGGTCTTATTCTGGATTCTTTTAGTGATGGAAAGCCTTTCCGCGTCCAGCTAATCAATGTCAGCTCCACCGGTTGCCAGATCTATTCCAACAAGGTTTTGGACAACAACTTTTCCATACGCCTGGAACTGGGTTCCCTGGATAAAAGCCATAATGTGAATTATGACGGCAAGGTCGTTTGGGTCCGAAAAAACCCAATGAAATCCATGGGCCGGTATGTCTATGGGATCAATTTCGAAAACATGACCCCGGAACAAATCAAGTTCCTGGAAACGAACTACTCCTTGAGCATCACTCCATCTAATCCTTTAATATAAACCCCGCCGAAATATGCGGGTGCCTCGGATAACCACTTTTTAGTTTTTCGCCGTAGAAAAGAAAGGGTTATCCGCATCTCGTATGGATCTTTCTTTAAGTCGAATTTTTGAGAAAGACCTTCCTTCCAGGGCCAAGAGTGGGATTAATTCTGTGGAATGATGGCTTTTTTCAAGCTGGCTAAAACCTTTTTGTGCAAATCCTCGGCATCGACCGCGTTCGTTAAGGCTTTTTGAAATTGAGGATTGATCTCCAAAGCCTTTTTAAATTCCTTCAAAGCTTTGTTCACCTCGAATCGGCACAATATCAAGTAAGCGACCCCCAGATGGTGGTGGAGATCCGCGTAATGGGGATACTCTTCGATTACTTTCGCGAGTTTGTTGATGTATTGTTCCGTCATTTGCAAATCGATACCTTCGGTTCCATAAAGCAACGTTAACGTGAAAAAGAAGATAATTTCATCCCCGATCCGCGGGACATAGCGTGGCCGGACCTCCAGGAAAGACTGGAATGCGAGCGAATACTTCCGGTTCTTCAGGTAATCCATGGATATCATGAAGGCGCGATTGCGGACCTTGGGGTTCAGTGTGGCCGCGGTTTCAACCTCGGCTTTTGTCCTTTCCACCAACTCCTGGATTTTCCCGTCGTTAAGTTCTCCAGAAGATTGGGTGAGATAACCGACACAGGAAGTTCCCAGGCGTAAACGAGCGTCCGCGTAGCGGGGATTGATCTGGAGGGCCTGCAAATAACATTGAACGGCCTCGTCTATTTCCCTTTTGTAAAGGTGGACGTTGCCCAGATGGTAATAAATATCGGCGAAAGAGGGCCCCAATTCCTTGGCCTTGTTCAAAATAGCCAGGGCCCCATCGTAATCCTCCAGAAGGGTCAAGGTGATGCCGTAACTCTTGACCGCCTGTAGGTGTTGTGGATCCAATTCCATGGCTTTCAGGAATCTTTGGCGGGCATCCTCGTAAAAACCATTGGAAAGGAAGATGACCCCGATTTTCCAACAGGCATCCGCCGAGGGTTTTTCGCCTATTTTTTTATTTAAACGGAAGATGGATTCAAGCTCAACCGAGCGGATCCGGTGGGTTTCCTGGAGGAACTGTTTGAGGCCCCCTTCATCCATGCCTTCCGGAAGGTCGAATTCTCTCTGGGAAATGGCCCTTCCAGCAAGCTGGACGATGGAGGTTAAGCGGTTTTTCCCCGTCACGGGGGAGGTTTCAACTGTAAAATTTTTCCCCTCAATTTCAATGAGGGAATTCAGCGACATTTTTTCCATATCCATCCGAATTCCGGATCGTCAAATCCCGAATATGTTCGTCTTTCTCCGCGCAGTAAGCAGGATCACGGCAGAAAAGGGCATAAAAAAAGAACGCCAAAAATTTTCGCCTTTATCAGAACCTTTTAATATCTAGGAAACTGCTTGATAAAAACGGTAATTTTTCAATAAACAGACATAGGACATATATGATTAATATATAAAAAACAAGTATTTCTTCGTGTTTAAGCCGTAGATCCTTAGATATTTCCAATTTTCCTTTTTTTAGTTCTCCCCGAAACCTCGTTTGACAGCCGTTTCCACGTTGGGAAATGCTTTCAAGATGGTGTTGAATTCCAGCAACTCGAACACTTCTGAAACCTCCGGATTCATCCCGGATAAAATCAAATCGCCTTTTTGGCTTCGGATGCGTTTGATCTCGCTGACAAAAATACCCCAACCGGCGCTGGAAATGTAATTCACGTCCTTCAGATCCACCACCAGCTTAAATTTCTTGTCGTTGAGGACCGAGAGGAATTTTTTCTCGAATTCCGGCGCGGTCGTGGTGTCAATGAATCCCTTGACGGAGAGAAGAGTGATACTTTTATTTTTCGGGTGCTCGGATACGCTGATAGATATATTTTCCATTCTTCCTCCAAAGTGAAGGGGCCAAACGAGTGTTTATTATCCCCGGGTTTTTATACTGTGTCAACCTCGCTCAAGGCGAATGCCTTTCTAAGTTTCACAGTGCTCAAATTTTTCCTCTTTAAAAACTCATAGATCAAGATGGGCTCAATCTTCATGGGCGGTTTCTTGCTTTTTCGTAGTGTTTCGGAAATGCGCCTGGGGCTGTATTCGGGGTTCTTCGCGAGGATGGCGGTCACCGCTTCTTTTTGCGGCTGAGACAATTCCCGCAGAGGAATCCGGTTCTTGGGAGGGACGGGCCTCAAACCCGCGTTCCCTTTCCGGCGCATGATTTTCAGGTAGCGGTAATAGGCCTGGGTGGAAATGTTCATCCGCCTGCAGGCCTCCGCCACGGAGAGCTTTTCCTTTTTCACGAGGTCCAGGAGTTTCCTCCTGAAATGGAAAACCGCGTTCTCAGCCTTCATTTTTTCCTTGATGGCCACCACCGTGATGTCGTCGTGCTGTTCCGCCCCCTTGGTGAACTGGGCGATGGCCTCATTGAGCTTCTCCACGAACTCCTGGGGGGTTAAGTGAGCGTTGGCCTTGATGACGTCATTGAGCCTGGCTTCCCCGAACTGTTCTTTCTTGAGGTTCATGGCCTCCGTGATGCCGTCGGTATAGATCACCAGGATATCGTTCTTTTGCAAGCTGACTTTCTGGGGGGCCATGTTTTTTTCAAACATCTCTTTTTCCGGCAGGTCGATCCCCACGGGAAAGCCCTTGGGTTTGAGGTAATAGAGTTCCTTGCTGCCCCCCCGGAATAGGATCATCGGATTATGCCCCGCGCTGGCGAAATTAATGGTCCGGTTTCTCGAATCCAGGATGATATAAAACATCGTGACGAACATTCCCTTTTTCATGTCCGAGGTGACGTGATTGTTGACTTTGGCGAGAACATTCGACGCGGATTTGTTGTTTCGCGCTTCCAAACGCATCGCCGTCCGGATCATAGTCATGACCATGGAACCCGGAACTCCCTTGCCTGAAACGTCCGCCACCACGATCCCCAGGGTGGTCGGATCCACCCAGAAAAAGTCGTAATAATCGCCCCCGACCTCCTTGGCGGCACGGTAGGTGGCCCCGATTTCATAACCCTCAATCTGGGGGAATTCGGCTGGAAGCAGGGTATGCTGGATTTCCTGCGCCACTTGCATCTCTTTTTGCATTCTTTCCTGCTCCATCATCCCTTTCTGGGAATCCTGGATGCGGCTGGTCATATCATTGAAGATATTGGCCAGTTGACCGAATTCGTCCTGGCTGTCCAAATTAATCCGCGCGTCCAAATTCCCGGTCGACATGGCGTGAACGCCTTCCAGGATCTTCCGGAAAGGCCGGATGACGATGCGGGACAGGAAATAAAGGCCGGCAATGCTGATCAGGGACATCCAAAAGATGAGCCTCCGGAAATCGGATTTTACCGCGCTGGACAAAGCCTCGACGGCCCGGTCGCTTACCCCCGTGTGGGCCTCACCCACCCATTTGCCACGGAAAAAGATGGGTGAGGTGTAGTCAGTGACGGTGCCGTGCGGAGTGGAAACTTGGAAGGTCCGGATGCCAGTGGTCTTTACCATCTTTGTACCGGGAGGCGGCTGGTAAATTTTAAAGAGCTGGTTCAAATCGGAATGGGACAGGTACCTGCCGTCCTCCCCCACGATAAAAAGATAATCCAGGACCTTAAATTGGTCCTGGGATACCACGCGGTGGATCATGCGATCTAATTCCAGGTCGTTCTTCCCGATCACGGCCGGGCCCGACTCGGAAGCGATCGTCTCGATGATCAGGTTCACTTTCTCGGTCTGTTGGCGGGCGACGAAGGATGCCTGCTTGTAGCTTAAAAAGAAAAAGGTTGAGAGGACTAGGACGGTCACCAACAGTGCCGATCCGACGGTGAATTTGGCGGAAATGGGCACCGCCCCCTGCCGCAGGCCCAATTCCTTCGGGGGAGCCTTGGAAAGCTTTCGATACAGGGTCATTTCGTTGCGGTCCCCGTAGGACCGGTAAGTGACCCGGTCCACGACTTTTCTGATGAGCCAGATCCCCAGCCCCCCCTTTTTCCCGATATCCACGTAATGTTCCAGGTCCGGGTCCTTCACCGAGCCGAAGTCGAAGGCTTTTCCATGGTCGATGATTTTGACCCTGATGTCGTAAAGTCCGATGCCGACCTCCAACTCGATCTTGCCGTTGCGGATGTTGGTGTAGGCATGCCGGATGATGTTGGTGCAAGCCTCATCCACGGCCAAAATGACGGAGGTGGCCTCCTTGGTGGTGCACCCCGCAGAGTCGCAGACCCGTTGAATGAAATTCTTAATGTTCAGCAGTTCGATTTCCTTCGCCGGCGCTTCCAGCCGCAGGATGTGCCTTTTTGTCTGGAAGGAGAAAGAGGAAAAAAGTTCCTTGAAATAAGGGGGTATTTTCAAGGAAGAATAAAGTTTCATCAAATAAGGGGGTGTTTTCATGGGTGGTTGCTCCCTCCCCCGCCGCTCAAGGGTTTCTCGGTCGTTTTGGATTCCTTCAGCCTTTTCCTGGCTTCCTCGAGGTTTCTTTGGATGAGGAAGTTCTTGGGACTTTTCGCGAGTACCTTTTCCCAATCGGTGACCGCTTCCTGGTATTTACCCGCGAGGTAGGCCTCCACGCCCTTGGCGTAAAGGGTAGTAAGTTCCTTGGTCATGGATTCCAAGGGTTGATAATGGCTTTGGGCGTCATGATAAAGGAACTTGACATCCCGGTACCCGGGATCAATCTGGTACACGGCTTGCAGGTTATCCACGGCAGTGGTGTAATCCTCCTGGCTGTACGCCTCCACCCCCCGGACGTAATTCGTGGAAAGCATCATGTCCTTGTCCACCATCTTCAGGAGCGTCTGGGCGTCGGGATTTCCGGGATCCAGGGCGAGCACCTTCCCCAGAAGCGGCAGGGCCCTGTCGTAATTCCCATTCTTGATTTCCTGGCGGATCACTCCCAATTGGCCCGCCACCAGGGCGTTCCTGCGTCTTTCGAGGTTCCGGATGGCTCCGGGAGCCTCCTCATCGTCCGGAAACTCGTTCAAGACGTTTTTCCAAGCCCGGATGGCCGGGCTGAAGTCGTCGCTCTTGGCATAACTCCGGGCCACCCATTTCAAAAGGTCCATTCTTTGGGCCTGCAAGGGGTCCCGGTAAGTCCCGAATGAATAGCTCAGGGAAAACCGGTGGAGAACCCCCAAGTCCCTTTGGTTGTAGGCATAATCGAATTCAAAGCCATAAAGCCGCAGGCCGGCTCCCGCGGTGGGGCTGGTTCCATCAAACCCCCCGCGCCCATAAATTACGTTATTAAATCCGTACTCCACTCCAGCCTTGAGAAGATTTTCACCCCCCTGGACCATTTCCCCTTCGACTGTCAGCCAGAGGGAATTCCCTTCCGAGGGCTGGAAAAAATAAGAGAGGGCCGGCCTGTAAACCCTGACCGGTTGATCCGCTGTCTGGAACAATTTGACCTGGGGTTGTAGGAGATTGGAGGCGGATAACCCAAGCGCCAAGTTACGGAGCCCGATCCGGCGGAAATCCGAGGGGGTTTCCGAAAGGCGGTATAAAAGCCCGACATCAACCCCCACCCCGCTGCCTTGGTAGGAATCCATTTGCTGGCGCAGGTACTTTACGGCGGCCCCGAAATCGAGGCCCCCCGGCAAACGGAAGCCGCCTCCCACCATTCCTTCAAACTGCTGTGAAGAAAAGGTCGAAATCGGCAGGACGTTGTTCTGGGTCTTCAGGATATCCGAGGTCCCCAATTGGATGAAGGCGGCTCCTAAACCGGCGTGGCCGCTCACCGGGTGGACATAACCGACAGCATCGTAAGAGGTATCCAGGAAAAGGGGCGCGTGGAGTGAAAGGAGTTGATAGTTCTTTAAAGTTGCCAAAGCCGCCGGGTTTGCGAAGAAACTATTGCCGTCCCCTGTCACAGCCACCGACGTGTCACCCATACCCAGGGATCTGGCGGAGCCGCCGAGTTCGAAAGGCAACATGATCCCCCCCGAATCCGTCGTTTGTCCAGAAACCATCGAAGGCGACGGGATCGCCCCAAAAACGCAGAAACACAGGATTCTAATGGTACGAATGAAAATCGGACGTATCGATGTCGTCATTATTTCACCACCGCTATTTTCAGCAGGTATTTGTTCCCGTTGACGCTGAGTTGGGCGTAGTAAACCCCGTTGAGCACATAAGAACCCCTTCCGTTACGCCCGTCCCAGGAAATTCTTTGAAGGCCGGCCGCGAGGACTTGGTTTTCCAGCAAAGTGGCAACTTTAGCTCCCATGACATCATAAAGTTGCAGAGACACGTTTGTGGGGACGGTCAAGTTGAACTCGATAGTCGTACTCTCCAACCCGGCCCGGAAGGGATTGGGATAGTTTCCGTAAGTGGACGCGACATCCGGGGGAAGGAAAGCCATGGTCTCGGATCGGATGGGAAATCCGGTGGAATCGCCGATAGTGGTGACACCGGCCACGGTGGCGGGAGCCACGGGGTCTTCAGCGTTGAAGGATCCAGGTCCGTCAAGCGAAAGCTTGACACTCTTGGCCGTGGGTTGGAGGGCCATATCCACCCCCACGGTGACAGGAAGGGAGGATAAAGCTGGTACCGTGAGGGCGGTTCCCAAGGTCACTAAATCGGAAGTGGAACCAGCGACATTGAGCGATGTAGTTGTCCCTCCCCCCGCCGTATACCAAAGGTTCCGGAAAGCGGCTCCGAAGGCCACCGGATTGTTATTTGCATCCTCCGCGTGAAAGACCAGGCCCATGATGGAAATGGGATCACTCCCTTGTTTCACGGTGAAGTCGAGAATGAGAACGGCGATGCCGGTTTGTCCGCCTGTCACGGTGGAAAGCGTGGGTGAGAGGTGAGTCACATTCAAGATAAGGCTTCGGCTTCCGGCTAACACAGAGACGGGATCGCTTATGCCCGTTTTACCGTTGTTCAAGTCTCTTGCCGTAACGGTTTGGCTGCTACTGGGCGTATCCAGCACGATGTTGTTATTCGTGGCAGTTCCCTGGTTGAGAACAACGCTTCCTTCCGCGGGCGAATTCGGGTCGCTGACGGTGAACGTCAAGGGATCGGCGGCCCCGGTGAAAACGTTGAAATAAGCGTCCACGGCGTTCACCGTGGCCGCGAAAGGATATCCCGCCTGGACATTGCTGGGACTGCCGATATGGCCCGCGGGATCGGTGGAGGGTTTTCCCGGATCTGCCGTTTCACCCGGCAATAACACTTGGAGTTGAGCGTAGGAAGTCGCCGCAACCGTGACGGTTAAACCAGCCGGGGTCAAGGATGTGGAAGAAGCCGTGAGGGCCCAGGCTCCGGCTTTATAGTCACGGTAATTGATCGTGGCCGCCGAGGAACCGGGTGAGATGGTCAAGGCCGAAATCGTGGTGCTTCCCGATGAATCCAGGAAATAGTATTCCCCGCTCGAGTTGGAATAAAGATTAACCGTTATGACTCCCATTAAGGTGGCTGGTTGGCCCAATGAGTTTTGGACTTCGACCACAAGAGGTCCTCCGTTTACACCCGCGATGAAAGGCGTCAATGCCGGTGAAGGGGTGAGAAATACAATTTGAGTTGGAGGCAGTGGGGTGGATGTCGGTGTATTCGTGGGGGTATTCGTATTTGTTGGCGTGTTCGTCGGCGTAAAGGTAGGCGTATGCGTGGGTGTGTTCGTGGGTGTGTTCGTCGGTGTGTTGGTGGGAGTATTGGTGGGTGTATTCGTTGGTGTATTTGTTGGGGTATTAGTAGGTGTATTCGTCGGAGTACTCGTGGGGGTATTCGTGGGCGTGGACGTCGGCGTTAAGGTCGGATTTGCCACAGTGATCACCGCTCCACCCACCGGCACCCCGCTTACCTGCACCGCCTGCCCGGATACCCCATCTGTTCCCTGCAAACTCTGCAAGTTCGTCGAGTAGACGCCCGTCGCCGAAGAACCTGAGAAATTATAGGTCACCAGATAATTCCCGGAGGTCAATCCCGCACCCAGTGAATCGTTGAAGTTCAATACCACCTGGCCGCCCGACCAGCTGTTTGAACTGGATATAACCGTCGTTCCTTTCAGCAGGCTCGCCGTGATCATCGTAACCGAACCGCCCACCGGCGTTACCACCGCTATTACAATGGAATTCAGGCTCACTGTATCCGGACTGGGGTTTGTCACCTTGAACTGCAACACCGGCACCCCAATGGCACCCGGTAATTGTGTCGAATTCGGCGGGGTTCCCGCCACCGTGATCACCGACAATACCGGCGGTGTCGAAGTAGGCGTGGGTGTCGCGGTGGGTGTGTTCGTGGGTGTGTTCGTCGGTGTGTTGGTGGGAGTATTGGTGGGTGTATTCGTTGGTGTATTTGTTGGGGTATTAGTAGGTGTATTCGTCGGAGTACTCGTGGGGGTATTCGTGGGCGTGGACGTCGGCGTTAAGGTCGGATTTGCCACAGTGATCACCGCTCCACCCACCGGCACCCCGCTTACCTGCACCGCCTGCCCGGATACCCCATCTGTTCCCTGCAAACTCTGCAAGTTCGTCGAGTAGACGCCCGTCGCCGAAGAACCTGAGAAATTATAGGTCACCAGATAATTCCCGGAGGTCAATCCCGCACCCAGTGAATCGTTGAAGTTCAATACCACCTGGCCGCCCGACCAGCTGTTTGAACTGGATATAACCGTCGTTCCTTTCAGCAGGCTCGCCGTGATCATCGTAACCGAACCGCCCACCGGCGTTACCACCGCTATTACAATGGAATTCAGGCTCACTGTATCCGGACTGGGGTTTGTCACCTTGAACTGCAACACCGGCACCCCAATGGCACCCGGTAATTGTGTCGAATTCGGCGGGGTTCCCGCCACCGTGATCACCGACAATACCGGCGGTGTCGAAGTAGGCGTGGGTGTCGCGGTGGGTGTGTTCGTGGGTGTGTTCGTCGGTGTGTTGGTGGGAGTATTGGTGGGTGTATTCGTTGGTGTATTTGTTGGGGTATTAGTAGGTGTATTCGTCGGAGTACTCGTGGGGGTATTCGTGGGCGTGGACGTCGGCGTTAAGGTCGGATTTGCCACAGTGATCACCGCTCCACCCACCGGCACCCCGCTTACCTGCACCGCCTGCCCGGATACCCCATCTGTTCCCTGCAAACTCTGCAAGTTCGTCGAGTAGACGCCCGTCGCCGAAGAACCTGAGAAATTATAGGTCACCAGATAATTCCCGGAGGTCAATCCCGCACCCAGTGAATCGTTGAAGTTCAATACCACCTGGCCGCCCGACCAGCTGTTTGAACTGGATATAACCGTCGTTCCTTTCAGCAGGCTCGCCGTGATCATCGTAACCGAACCGCCCACCGGCGTTACCACCGCTATTACAATGGAATTCAGGCTCACTGTATCCGGACTGGGGTTTGTCACCTTGAACTGCAACACCGGCACCCCAATGGCACCCGGTAATTGTGTCGAATTCGGCGGGGTTCCCGCCACCGTGATCACCGACAATACCGGCGGTGTCGAAGTAGGCGTGGGTGTCGCGGTGGGTGTGTTCGTGGGTGTGTTCGTCGGTGTGTTGGTGGGAGTATTGGTGGGTGTATTCGTTGGTGTATTTGTTGGGGTATTAGTAGGTGTATTCGTCGGAGTACTCGTGGGGGTATTCGTGGGCGTGGACGTCGGCGTTAAGGTCGGATTTGCCACAGTGATCACCGCTCCACCCACCGGCACCCCGCTTACCTGCACCGCCTGCCCGGATACCCCATCTGTTCCCTGCAAACTCTGCAAGTTCGTCGAGTAGACGCCCGTCGCCGAAGAACCTGAGAAATTATAGGTCACCAGATAATTCCCGGAGGTCAATCCCGCACCCAGTGAATCGTTGAAGTTCAATACCACCTGGCCGCCCGACCAGCTGTTTGAACTGGATATAACCGTCGTTCCTTTCAGCAGGCTCGCCGTGATCATCGTAACCGAACCGCCCACCGGCGTTACCACCGCTATTACAATGGAATTCAGGCTCACTGTATCCGGACTGGGGTTTGTCACCTTGAACTGCAACACCGGCACCCCAATGGCACCCGGTAATTGTGTCGAATTCGGCGGGGTTCCCGCCACCGTGATCACCGACAATACCGGCGGTGTCGAAGTAGGCGTGGGTGTCGCGGTGGGTGTGTTCGTGGGTGTGTTCGTCGGTGTGTTGGTGGGAGTATTGGTGGGTGTATTCGTTGGTGTATTTGTTGGGGTATTAAGTAGGTGTATTCGTCGGAGTACTCGTGGGGGTATTCGTGGGCGTGGACGTCGGCGTTAAGGTCGGATTTGCCACAGTGATCACCGCTCCACCCACCGGCACCCCGCTTACCTGCACCGCCTGCCCGGATACCCCATCTGTTCCCTGCAAACTCTGCAAGTTCGTCGAGTAGACGCCCGTCGCCGAAGAACCTGAGAAATTATAGGTCACCAGATAATTCCCGGAGGTCGATCCCGCACCCAGTGAATCGTTGAAGTTCAATACCACCTGGCCGCCCGACCAGCTGTTTGAACTGGATATAACCGTCGTTCCTTTCAGCAGGCTCGCCGTGATCATCGTAACCGAACCGCCCACCGGCGTTACCACCGCTATTACAATGGAATTCAGGCTCACTGTATCCGGACTGGGGTTTGTCACCTTGAACTGCAACACCGGCACCCCAATGGCACCCGGTAATTGTGTCGAATTCGGCGGGGTTCCCGCCACCGTGATCACCGACAATACCGGCGGTGTCGAAGTAGGCGTGGGTGTCGCGGTGGGTGTGTTCGTGGGTGTGTTCGTCGGTGTGTTGGTGGGAGTATTGGTGGGTGTATTCGTTGGTGTATTTGTTGGGGTATTAGTAGGTGTATTCGTCGGAGTACTCGTGGGGGTATTCGTGGGCGTGGACGTCGGCGTTAAGGTCGGATTTGCCACAGTGATCACCGCTCCACCCACCGGCACCCCGCTTACCTGCACCGCCTGCCCGGATACCCCATCTGTTCCCTGCAAACTCTGCAAGTTCGTCGAGTAGACGCCCGTCAGCTAGAAGGCCTGAGAAATTATAGGTCACCAGATAATTCCCGGAGGTCAATCCCGCACCCAGTGAATCGTTGAAGTTCAATACCACCTGGCCGCCCGACCAGCTGTTTGAACTGGATATAACCGTCGTTCCTTTCAGCAGGCTCGCCGTGATCATCGTAACCGAACCGCCCACCGGCGTTACCACCGCTATTACAATGGAATTCAGGCTCACTGTATCCGGACTGGGGTTTGTCACCTTGAACTGCAACACCGGCACCCCAATGGCACCCGGTAATTGTGTCGAATTCGGCGGGGTTCCCGCCACCGTGATCACCGACAATACCGGCGGTGTCGAAGTAGGCGTGGGTGTCGCGGTGGGTGTGTTCGTGGGTGTGTTCGTCGGTGTGTTGGTGGGAGTATTGGTGGGTGTATTCGTTGGTGTATTTGTTGGGGTATTAGTAGGTGTATTCGTCGGAGTACTCGTGGGGGTATTCGTGGGCGTGGACGTCGGCGTTAAGGTCGGATTTGCCACAGTGATCACCGCTCCACCCACCGGCACCCCGCTTACCTGCACCGCCTGCCCGGATACCCCATCTGTTCCCTGCAAACTCTGCAAGTTCGTCGAGTAGACGCCCGTCGCCGAAGAACCTGAGAAATTATAGGTCACCAGATAATTCCCGGAGGTCAATCCCGCACCCAGTGAATCGTTGAAGTTCAATACCACCTGGCCGCCCGACCAGCTGTTTGAACTGGATATAACCGTCGTTCCTTTCAGCAGGCTCGCCGTGATCATCGTAACCGAACCGCCCACCGGCGTTACCACCGCTATTACAATGGAATTCAGGCTCACTGTATCCGGACTGGGGTTTGTCACCTTGAACTGCAACACCGGCACCCCAATGGCACCCGGTAATTGTGTCGAATTCGGCGGGGTTCCCGCCACCGTGATCACCGACAATACCGGCGGTGTCGAAGTAGGCGTGGGTGTCGCGGTGGGTGTGTTCGTGGGTGTGTTCGTCGGTGTGTTCGTGGGCGGATGTATTGGTGGGTGTATTCGTTGGTGTATTTGTTGGGGTATTAGTAGGTGTATTCGTCGGAGTACTCGTGGGGGTATTCGTGGGCGTGGACGTCGGCGTTAAGGTCGGATTTGCCACAGTGATCACCGCTCCACCCGCGGGCACCCCGCTTACCTGCACCGCCTCCCCGGATACCCCATCTGTTCCCTGCAAACTCTGCAAGTTCGTCGAGTAGACGCCCGTCGCCGAAGAACCTGAGAAATTATAGGTCACCAGATAATTCCCGGAGGTCAATCCCGCACCCAGTGAATCGTTGAAGTTCAATACCACCTGGCCGCCCGACCAGCTGTTTGAACTGGATATAACCGTCGTTCCTTTCAGCAGGCTCGCCGTGATCATCGTAACCGAACCGCCCACCGGCGTTACCACCGCTATTACAATGGAATTCAGGCTCA